>JBCDAZ010000016.1:0-80583 GCA_039184655.1 Pseudomonadota bacterium
CGCAGACCAACGCCGACGACGCGCCGTCCCGGTGATGACTTCAATACGTTGATAGTCGTCCGACATAAGCCTGTGCCTGAGGATATCCCCAAGCCTCCCTGCTCATGCCGCACTGTCCGATCCAAACGGGGGCCAGTTCAGATCAGCTTGTCGAGCTCGAGCTCCGCCACGATCTTCTTAAGCCGATCATTCTCCTTTTGAAGCGCTTTCAAGTTCGCCAGTTCAGATCGCCCCATGCCGCCGAAACGCTTGCGCCAAGTATAGTAGGTCGCGTCGCTCACGCCTGCAGATCGGCACGCGGACGTCACGTCAGACCCAGCCGCCAGGCTCAGCTCGATCTCCCTTAAAAGCCGCAGGATGTCCTCGTCCAAATGCCGTTCCCGCGCCATCAAAACCACCTCTCAATCGAACCATAAGTTGGCGCAGTTTTAGGGGGCTAAGACAATGTCGGAAGACTAGCCAACCGTTGAGGCGATCACCGGCGCCGGACGTCGGCGCTTCTGGCCGATCGAGGAGAAGCTGCGGATCGTTGCGGAGACGCTGATGCCCGGTTGGCCAGACGCGCCCAAAAATTGTCCACGGAACCAATGGCGTATTTACCGTCACGACCGCCGATCATGTCGGACACGATCAGCGTGCTTTCGCGATCGATGGCCGTCCAGGTCCTGGTGTCGCCTGCGCCTTCCAGTGCGGCCTTAGCCGCAGCAACGTTCTTGGCCTCGGCATAGGTGAACGACCAGATATCGTCGCACTGGATGCTCGAGGCTTTCACATCGCGAGCGTTTCCGTCGTGATACTTCTCGCAAGCCTTCCCCGCGTCGATCAGCAACTTGTTGACGGTGTTCTCGGACACGTCCGCGATCCGGGCAATTGCGCAGATGCTGTTGGCTTCATCGCCGTCGAGGGAAGCGCGACAGGGATACCGATGAGCGAAGTGATCATAGAAAACGCGGTATCACCGAAAAATCTAACGCCACCTCCGGAAGTGGCCGCAGAAGCTGAGCCACGGCATAGTCAGCGGAGGGCCGTATTCCCTGTCTCTGAGGGTGATGTGACCTTTCTATTTCCCGACGACATGACTGCCGAAGGGCTGGAGGAGCTGGAAATGTACTTGTACGCCTTCCTGTAGAAGCAGAAACGAAAAGCCGCAGGCGGTTAACCCCACCGCGCCTTAGCGGCCTTCTTGGCGATGGCGCTGCGTTCTTCTGGGCTGAGGGCTTCGGTCCTCGCCTTGCCGCCCCTAAGCCCAGCCTTGCGCTGTCCCTCGGCTTTTTTGGGCTGCGTGTCGTCAACCCCACCTGTCGTCAAATCCACAATGAACTTGGCAAGCTGGTTGGCGTCTCTGGGTCTCTTGGCATTGTCTGTCATGCCCTAAAGTATGGCACCGCCGCACCGGGATTGCTGGGATCGTGTCAAGCGGTGAAGACTTCAAAGTGACCCAAGACCCGATGCGCTATGCGCCGGTAAGGCATTAAGGCCGCGTCAGGGTCCCACATCGGCCGTGGCGAGGGCGCAAAACATCCTTGCCTGGGCGATCGGCAAACCGTATTGCCGCGAGCATGTCGTCACCGCGTTACACAGCGCTTGCCGCCTCTCTGCCCGCCAGCGTACCCTTTGTAGGACCCGAGGCGCAGGAGCGCCGCCTCGGCCAGTCGTTCGAAGCGCGGATCGGTGCCAATGAAAGCGTCTTCGGGCCCTCCCCGCGGGCCATCGAGGCCATGCGCGACGCTGCGGCCGAGGTCTGGCAGTACGGAGATCCGGAGAACCACGCGCTGCGCGCCGCTTTGGCCAAGGCGCATGGCGTTGCGCTCGAAAACATCGTCGTCGGCGAAGGGATCGACGGGCTTCTGGGCTATCTGGTCCGTCTGCTTGTCAGCCAAGCGACGCCGGTGGTGACCTCGGCAGGCGCCTATCCAACCTTCAACTACCATGTCGCGGGTTTCGGAGGGCGCTTGGAGACCGTGCCCTACCGCGACGACGCCGAAGATCCTGAAGCGCTTTTAGCGCGTGCGCGGGCGGTCGGCGCGCCGCTGATTTATTTTGCCAATCCCGACAATCCGATGGGCAGTTGCCACACAGCTGAGCGGGTTGCAGCGATGATCGCGGCCGTGCCGGATGGCGCGGTGCTCTGTCTGGACGAGGCCTATATCGAGTTTGCACCGGAGGGCACAGCACCGCCGATCGACCCCGACGAGCCGCGGGTCATCCGGATGCGCACCTTCTCGAAGGCCCATGGAATGGCCGGCGCCAGGGTCGGCTATGCCATCGCGCATCGCGATCTTGCAACTGCCTTCAACAAGGTCCGCAACCATTTCGGCGTGAACCGGGTGGCTCAGGCCGGCGCCTGCGCGGCGCTGGCAGATCGGGGCTGGGTCGCGCAGGTGTGCGAGCAGGTTGCCGCGGCGCGGGCTCAACTGGCCGAAATTGCGGCGGCGAACGGTCTGGCGGCGCTGCCCTCGGCGACAAACTTCATGGCGATCGACACCGGGCGCGACGGTGCATTCGCGCGGGCGCTGGTGACCGGCCTGGCCGCGCGGCAGGTTTTTGTACGCATGCCCTTTGTCGCCCCGCAAGACCGCTGCATCCGGGTCAGCGCTGGGCGAAACAGCGATCTTTTGCTGCTCGCATCCGCCCTACCCGACGCCCTGGCGGATGCCGCAGCTGCCTGCAAAAGCAGGGGCTAAGCGCCAAAACCAGGGGCTTGTATGCCGCATCTTGCGGTGCCGGATCTTCCGCGACCCCGGCGATCTTATGCCAAATGTGGCAATGCGATGGCGCATCGACCACCGGATTTCCTCCAGTTCGCCGCAATCCGGTCTCATTCCTCGTCCAACCCTACACCTGTAGGCGCAGCGTTCTTGGTGGGAGTGTGGTGAGCCTTTACGCGTTAAGCGTTCTAGAGGTGGCGGGTTACAGGTAACATCGGGCAAGTTGCGCAAGCGCGTCGGTGCTCCTCCCGGCGCACGCTTCGATGGACGATCCCGCCCTACAGTGCTCCGTAGCGCAGTTGTAAGAATGCGTCACGCAGGCGTATGGTTTTGCTCGATGCTTGCGATCGGTTCCAAGGGACAACGCGATGAGCACAGATGCGCCGGACGCGTATCCGCGGAACATGACAGGCTACGGTGCGGTACCGCCAGACCCCAGTTGGCCTGGCGGTGCACGCGTTGCGGTGAATTTCGTGGTCAATTACGAGGAAGGGGGCGAGAACTCCGTCCTGCATGGCGACCCGGCCTCCGAGGCTTTCCTTTCGGAAATCGTCGGGGCGGCGCCATGGCCCGGCCAACGCCATATGAATATGGAGTCGCTCTACGAGTTCGGCGCGCGCGCCGGGTTCTGGCGGCTCCATCGGATCTTCACCGGATACGGTTTGCCCGTCACCGTATTCGGCGTCGCCACAGCGATGGAGCGAAATCCGGCCGTTGTCCGGGCGATGCTTTCCGCAGGGTGGGAGATCGCCTCCCACGGCCTAAAATGGATCGATTATCGCGATATCCCCGAAGCCGAGGAGCGGCACCATATCGCCGACGCAATCCGGATCCACACCGACATCACCGGCGCGGCCCCGGAGGGGTTCTACCAGGGGCGCACCTCTGAGAACACGCTGCGCCTGTCGATGGAGGCGGGCTTTGCCTATTCGGCCGACAGCTATGCGGACGAACTGCCCTATTATGTCGAGGGGCCCGACGGCCCGTTTCTGATCGTTCCCTACACGCTCGATGCAAACGATATGCGCTTTGCAACCGCGCAAGGGTTCAACAGCGGCGATCAGTTCTTTGCCTATCTGCGCGACAGCTTTGACATGCTTCACGAGGAAGGTGGGCGTATGATGTCGGTCGGCCTGCATTGCCGGTTGGTCGGCCGTCCCGGCCGCGCGCTCGCCCTCAAGCGCTTTATCGACCATATCGGCCGCGTCGGCGGCGCCTGGGTTGCAACGCGCGCGCAGATTGCCCGCCATTGGAAACGCGTTCACCCGCCCGTCGCCTGACCTGGCGGCCTCACACCATTTCTGCCGTCGGCGTGAGGGACGTGGCCAGCGCGTTCGAGCGGAACGCCAGGCTGCGCCGCCCTGACCGGGGCCCTTGCCCGGCACAAGACGGTCGATCGACCCGCCTATTTACTTATGGCGCGTATGATGTATCCTTCTGGTTGAGTCGAGGCCTGAAATTGCACGCAGGTTTCTCGCTGAAGGCAGTGTGGTACAACCTATAGTCACAGCTTGGGATCGGCTCTGGAGCGTTCCTTCCGATCCGATTGGGGGTTCGATGATGATCGCATTGACCCGGTGCAAATACGATCCGGTTCCGGTGCTGGCAGTGCACGCCGCAACGCAACCGTCCTGCCGGATACCGCCCGGCGAAGCGGTATCGGGCAGGATGGAAGCTGGCGGGGCCGAAGCTGGCAGGACGCCGGCATCTGGGGCGCCATCGGCGTTCGCGCGCAGCGAGGCCGGGTCCATCACGATCTGGAACCTCTGCTGGTCGATCGTATTCATGATCCTTGCCGGTTTGACCGTCGACGTCTCGAATGCCTACCGGATGCAGACGCTTTTGCAGTCGACTGCCGACGCTGCCGCATTGGCGGCGATCATCGATCTACCGGACATGGCGAACGCTGTTGCTTCGGCCGATACCTTTGCCGCGCACAATCTGAACCCGGCGGTTCACGGCGATGTTCTGGCGACCGCCGATGTGCGGTTCGGCCGCTGGGACCCCCACGGCGCCGGGTTGCAGACCCTCGGCGGCAACGCTCCCAATGCCATCAAGGTCACGGTGCGCCGCTCGGCCGACAACGAGAACACCTTGCCCACCACATTTCTGCGGTTGATCGGCTTTGACTATTGGAACATCGCCAGCAGCAGCGTGGCCACGAATGTCGAACGCCCTTGCATCCAAAATGGCGTTATCAGCGGCACCAGGGTCGAGGTGATGGCCCCGACCACCTTTCGTGACGGGCTTTGCGTGCACGGGCAAGAAGGGCTGACGATCGGCGATTCGGCCGTCTTTTTGTCGCGTGCGCAGCCGAGCATGCCCGATCTCGACGATCTTTTGTGGAACGGTGTCCCGCTCGACCCAACATTCGAACCGAGGGAGGGCTGGCTGGAACCCAAAATGGCCTTTGAGACCGCCGAAATCCTGGGCGAGCTCAGTATCCTCAATCCGGATTTCATGCCCGATTACATCGACATCGCCCAACCCGTCTTAACCCACATGGCGGGCGACGACCTTTCCGATTTGGAAGAGCGGCGGGTGCATGTCGTCGATTGCGGCGCCAGCCCCGCGCTCGATCTGCCGGCCGCCGCTGCCTGGAGCCGGGCTGTGGTGATCTTTAATTGCCCGGTGACGGCCGCGGACATCCTACTGAGCGATGTCGTCATCGCCTCCAGCGCCAGCATCGAGTTCAACGGTCTGGCAAGGGTCGGCCGCAACGACAATTGTGCGCCGCGCGGCGGGGTTCAGGTGATTTCGGGCGACGCGGTGCGGTTTTTGGACGACGCCCGGCTTTACGGCGTCCAGGTCGTGGCAAACGGATCGGTGACTTTGCAGGGCCTGCCCGGCGAAACCGAAGGCATCGCGATCCAGGCCGGCAGCGCGATCCGGTTCACCGAAGCGGATCTCTTGGGTGCCTGCCAAGGCGGGGTCGATACGCTTGACACCGGCAAACAATACCGCCTGGTGGACTGACGGATGCACGGCGCATGCATCGATTGCGGTTTGTCCTACTGGTCAGCTCCGGCCGCGACGATCGCCACGGTCGCGATTCCTTCCGGCGCTACTGATCGTAATCGACGATGACACGGGCCGTGCGCGGTACACTCTGACAGGTCAGAATGTAGCCGCGCGCCACCTCGTAATCCTCCAGCGCATGGTTGGCCAGCATCTCCACCTCGCCCTCGATCAGCTTGGCTCGGCAGGTCGAGCAGACCCCCGCCTTGCAGGCATAGGGCGCATCGAGGTTGTTTTCGAGCGCGGCATCCAAAACCGTCTGCCCCGCGCGCGGCATGTCGAAGGCGCGGGCCGTCCCGTCGACGGTCACGGTCGCGGCACAGACCGCCTGAGCTTCGGGCGAGCCGGATGCGACGGGGCGGGCCAGACGCCCGGGCTGGGCCGCGGCAAAGAGCTCGTATTTGATGCGGTCTTCGGCCAGGCCATGCGCGCGTAAGCTTGCCGAGATCGCCGTCATCATCGGCTCGGGCCCGCAGATAAAGGCCATATCGATATCGGCCAAGTCGATCCAGACCCGGAAAAGATCGGCGCATTTCGCGCCATCGACCCGGCCAGTGAAAAGCTCCACCTCCTGGCCCGTCTCCAACACATGGATGACATTGAGCCGGCCCATATGGCGGTTCTTGAGATCCTCCAGCGCCTCGCGGAACATGATCGTGTGCGGCGCGCGGTTGGCATAGACCAGGGTAAAGCGCGACTGCGGCTCGCGCGCCAGCACCGTGCGCAGGATCGACAGCACCGGGGTGATGCCCGAGCCGCCGGCAAAGCCCAAAAAATGCCGCGCCGCGCCGGCGTCGAGCGGAGTGTGAAACCGGCCCGCCGGCGGCATCGCCTCGAGCGTCATGCCGGGGGTGAGCGTTCCATTGGCCCAGGAGGAAAAAGCGCCGCCCTCCACCCGCTTGATGCCCACCTGCAGCACGCCATCGTCAAGCCCCGCGCAGATCGAATAGGAGCGGCGGATTTCCTGACCCGCGATGGTCTGGCGAAAGGTGAGATACTGGCCGGGGATAAAGCGAAACGCCACCGGATCGTCGGGGCGCAGCGTGACCACCACCGCCTCGCGGATGGTGTTTTCCACGGCCGTCACGGTCAGCGGGAGAAAACGGGCCATCAAAACCTCCTCGGACTGGGGGCTCACAAATGTCGCAGGGCGCTGTAGATGGCGATACCACCCCCGGCCGGCCCCGCGATCACCAAAAAACCCGCAAAGATGCGCATGGCGCGTTGGGTGCACCGTCGCCGGTGTGACCGGATGCGTGGCCCGGATGGTGCCGTGGGGGGCGCGCCCTCAGATGCATTTGAAATAGTCGAAAGGCTCGCCGCAGGACCGGCAGCGCCATTGCGCCTTGCAGGGCGTCGAGCCGAACTGGCTGATGCGCTCCAGCCCCTCGCTGTCCCCGCAATGCGGGCATCGCTGCGGCCCGCCGGCGGGCTGCGGCGGGGCGATGCCGTAGGCTTCCAGCCGGGCGCGGCCCTTCCGGGAGAGCCAATCGGTCGTCCAGGGTGGCGAAAGCCGACGGCGGAGCTCCAACCGCTCGACACCCTTGGCGCGCAGGGCGGTTTCGATATCCATATTGATCACCGATGTCGCCGGGCAGCCGGAATAGGTCGGCGTGACCTCCACGACCAGGGTGTCACCCTCCCAGGCCACGCCCCGGATGATGCCCAGATCGACGATGGAGATCACTGGGATCTCGGGGTCCGGCACGGCGTCGAGCCAGGCCCAGATGTCGGCCGTCGAGGGCAGCGTGGTTACCATGTCGCCCCCGGATGGGCGCGTTGCAGCCACTGCATGGTGGCCAGGATATAGCCCAGATGTTCGGTATGGGTGCCGGTGCGCCCACCCTGATGCGCAAAGCGGCTTTGAGGGATGGTGAGCCTGGCCTTGCCCATCACATCGGCAAGCCGGGCCTCCCAGGCCGGGCGCAAAGCCGCCGGGTCGGGGGCAATGCCGGCCTCGGCCAGCATGGCGTCGACGGCATCGGAAGCACACATCTCGCCCGCATAGGGCCAGAGCTGGTCAAGGGCCGCCTGCATGCGCGCATGGCTTTCCTCGGTGCCATCGCCCAGGCCGATGACCAGCTCGGTCGAGCGCTCCAGATGATAGGCGACCTCCTTGGCGGCCTTGGCGGCGATCTCGGCCAGGCGCGGCTCGGCGCTGTCGGCCAGGCGGGTCAGGAGCGGGCCGTACCAGGCATCGAACAAGAATTGCCGCATGATCGTCACGCCGAAATCGCCATTGGGCTGTTCGACGAGCAAGAGGTTGCGAAACTCCCAGGCCTCGCGCAGATAGGCCAGATCATCGGCCGTCCGACCCTTGCCCTCGATCTCGGCGGCAAGCCCCAGCCAAAGCTGGGTCTGCCCGATCAGATCGAGCGCGGTGTTGGCCAGCGCGATATCCTCTTCGAGAGCCGGGGCATGCCCGCACCACTCGCTGACCCGGTGACCCAGGATCAGCGTGCTGTCGCCCAGCCGCAGCAACCCCTCAAAAAGGGCCGCCTCGCGCGTCATCGGCGCATCCAGCATCACATTGCCCCCACATCGTCGGGGATGTCGAAGAAGGTGGGGTGGCGGTAGACCTTGGAATTGGCAGGCTCAAAGAGCGGGCCTTTCTCGGAGGGTGCCGAGGCGGTGATCTCGGCCGAGGGCACCACCCAGATCGACACGCCCTCATTGCGGCGGGTGTAGACGTCGCGGGCGTTGCGGATCGCCATCTCGGCATCGGCGGCGTGCAGCGAACCGACATGGCGATGGCTCATGCCATGCTGGCCGCGGATGAACACCTCCCAAAGGGGCCATTCTGCTGACATGCTGTTCTCCTGCCTAGCCGAGGCCGCGGGTCTGATCGAGACCGGGGCCGGGGTCTGGGTTGTGGGATTGGCCGAAAGCCAGCCGGTGACCGTCGATGTCCACCACATCGAAATCGTCGCAGCCATAGGGGTTGTCGCGGCGGATCTCGGTCAGCTCAGGCAGATCGAGCGCGGCAAATTCGGCATGCAGCGCGGCCACGTCCGAGACATAGAGATAGGCCGCCCAGTAATGGTTGCGGGGGGTGGGGCCGTGGCCGCGATTGAGCGCGAGGGTCACATCGCCGCGCTGAACGATGCAGAACTCGGCAACGCCATCATGCTGCCAGATGCCGTGGCTATCAAAGCCCAGCGTCGCGTAGAACGCCTCGGAGGCCGGCACATCGGCGACATCGAGCACGGTCATGGCGCGCAGGGTGCTCATGCCGGGCGCTCGCGCAGAAAAAGGAGCGTGAGGATGATTGCGAGCCCGCCAAAGGCCCCCGTTTGCGCCCAATAGAGAAGCGTGCCGGCGCCTTCGGTCATCTCGGCGAGCGCGGCGGCAAGGGCGGGCGAGACATTGACATAGGCAAGCCCCGCCACCGTGCCCCAGATCGAGATGAGCGCATAGGGCACCATCACCCGGTGGCGCGATGCCGCGAAAAAGAGTGCGGCGTAGGTGATCAGGGTGAAGGAAATGATCCGGTCCTGATAGGCGTAATAGGGTGTGTCGAAATAGACGAAGAGCACCGGCCATTTCAGCCCGATGAAATGCGCCATGCCCATGCACAGAAAGAACGCCACGCAGATGAGCAGCAACGCGCGTAGAAGTGTCGAGGGGGCCTCCATGGTTACTCCGCCGCCAGCTTGGCCGAGCGTTTCTTCGCGGCATGGGCCATCAGCCCGTCGCGCACCCAGGCGCCATCCTCCCAGGCCTTGATGCGCGCGCCCAACCGCTCGCGGTTACAGGGGCCGTTGCCCTTGAGCACCTCGAAGAACTCCGCCCAATCGGGCTGTGAGAAATCGTAATGCCCCCGCTCGGCGTTCCAGGCGAGCGCATCGTCGGGGATGGTCAGGCCCAGATAGGCCGCCTGTGGCGCGGTCTGATCGACGAATTTCTGCCGCAGCTCGTCATTGGAGTTCATCTTGATCTTCCAAGCCATCGACTGCGCGGAATGCACGCTGTCGGCATCCGAGGGCCCGAACATCATCAGCGAGGGATACCAAAAGCGGTTCAGCGCATCCTGGGCCATATGGCGCTGGGCGGGCGTGCCGCCGGCCATCTTCATCATGATGTCGAAGCCCTGGCGCTGGTGGAAACTCTCTTCCTTGCAGATGCGGATCATCGCCCGGGCATAGGGCCCAAACGAGGTGCGCTGCAGCGGCACCTGGTTCATGATCGCCGCCCCATCGACCAGCCAGCCGATGGCACCCATATCCGCCCAGGTCAGCGTGGGGTAGTTGAAGATCGAGGAGTATTTCATCCGCCCTTCATGCAGCGCCTCGAAAAGCGCGTCGCGCGACACGCCCAGGGTTTCCGCGGCGCAATAGAGGTAGAGCCCATGGCCCGCCTCGTCCTGCACCTTGGCGAGCAGGATCGCCTTGCGTTCCAGCGTGGGCGCGCGGGTGATCCAGTTGCCTTCGGGCAGCTGGCCGACGATCTCGGAATGGGCGTGTTGGCCGATCTGGCGGATCAGCGTCTTGCGATAGCCCTCGGGCATCCAATCCTTGGGCTCGATCTTTTCGCCGGCATCGATGCGGTCCTGAAAGGCCCGTTCCTGCGCGGACATCGCGTCGCGCGATTTGACGCCGGCGCCGGTGGATTTGACCATCTGTGCGTACATTGGCGTGGATCCCTTGCTGGCTGAGTGAGGCTGGGAGACCTGCGTTCAGATCGGCTGATAGAAGTAGTAACAAAGCCCGTCCGGCGCGATCACGAAAAAGACCCGCTCCTCGCGCCCATCCCGGGTTTCGGTCTTGATAGCGCCGGGTTTTGCCCCGGTCGCGACCAGCTCGGCATGGGCGCGCGCGATATCCGCGACCCGGATCGCCGCGCCATCCTGCTCGGGGTCGCCACCGGTCACGGCAAAGCCGATCTGCACCCCGTCGCGGGCCATGATCACCCCCGGGACTGGCGCATCCCGCCGCGCCACCTCGCTCAGCGCGAAAACCGGCCCGTACCACGCGGCCGCGCGATCGATATCGACAACCGGAAGCGCCAGAACGTCATCCTGATAGGGATCGGCGCGCAGAAAAAGCGGGGTGTTGCACATGGTGTCGGGCTCTTCAAACCCGCGCGCCGTCACGCGCGCTCCAAAATCATCGCGACGCCCTGGCCGACGCCCACGCACATGGTGCAAAGCGCATAGCGCCCGCCCGAACGCTTGAGCTGATAGGCGGCCGTCAGCACCAGCCGCGCCCCGGACATGCCCAGCGGATGACCCAGCGCAATCGCGCCGCCATTGGGGTTCACATGCGGCGCGTCATCAGCCAGGCCCAAGGCGCGGGTGACGGCGAGCGCCTGGGCGGCAAAAGCCTCGTTGAGCTCGATCACATCCATCTGGTCGAGGGTCAGCCCGGCTCGGTCCAGCGCCTTGCGCACCGCCGGGATCGGACCCACGCCCATGATCCGCGGCTCCACCCCTGCCGCGACCACAGCCAGGACCCGCGCCATGGGGGTCAGGCTATGGCGGGTGAGCGCGGCTTCGCCGGCCAGGATCATCGCGGCCGCCCCGTCATTGACGCCCGAGGCGTTGCCGGCGGTCACGGTCAATTCGGCACCGTTCACGCCCTTGAGCTTGGCGAGCTTGTCGGCGCCGGTGCCGGGGCGGGGATGCTCGTCGCGATCGAACACCACCGCATCGCCCTTGCGCTGTGGTATCGTGACCGGGGTGAGCTCATCGGCGAAGATCCCGGCCTCCTGCGCCGCGGCCCAGCGCGCCTGGCTGCGGGCGGCGAAGGCGTCCTGATCCGCGCGGGCGATGTTGAAATCGGCCGCCACATTGTCAGCCGTCTCCGGCATCGAATCGATGCCGTATTGCGCTTTCATCCTGGGATTGACGAAGCGCCAGCCAATGGTGGTGTCATAGACCGCATTGGCGCGCGAGAACGCCGCGTCCGCCTTTGGCATCACGAAGGGTGCGCGGGTCATGCTCTCGACCCCGCCGGCAATGGCCAGATCCATATCCCCCGCCTTGATGGCCCGGGCGGCGATCCCCACCGCATCGAGCCCGCTGGCGCAGAGCCGATTGATGGTGCAGCCGGGCACAGCGGTGGGCAACCCGGCGAGCAGCCCAGCCATGCGCGCGACATTGCGGTTGTCCTCGCCGGCCTGGTTTGCGCAGCCCATCACGACATCGTCGGTCTCGGCCCATTCCACGCCGGGATTGCGCGCCATGAGCGCCGCGATGGGGATCGCCGCCAGATCGTCGGTCCGCACCGCCGCCAGCGCCCCGCCAAAGCGCCCGATCGGTGTGCGCACGGCGTCGCAAATATATGCCGTCATCCCATTTTCCTCCCAGACTCGCTCTAGCAGACCCGCCCGAGGCGGACAAATAAAATGTTACACGTGAGCCAAAAGTACGCGTTTTCTGTAACGCATTGCCGCGCCCCTTGCGCCCGCCGGCCGGCATGCAATGATGCCGCCCACGCGCAAGGGAGACCGGGATATGCTGAAATTCTACTACAATACCGCGCCGAATCCGATGAAAGTCGCGCTGTTTTTGGAGGAGGCGGGGCTGGCCTATGAGCCGGTGCCCCTCGACACCCGCAAGGGCGATCAGCACAGCGACGCCTATAGGGCCATCAACCCCAACGCCAAAGCGCCGGCGATTGTCGATGACGGGGTGCCGGTCTTCGATTCGAACGCCATCCTGCTCTATCTGGCCGAGAAGACCGGCCAGTTTCTGCCGCCGGCCAGCGAGCGCGGTGCGCTTCTCTCATGGCTGATGTTCGTGGCGAGCGGGGTTGGCCCCTATGCGGGGCAATGTGTGAATTTCCGCTATGTCGCGCCGGCCGATCAGCGCGCCTATGGTCTGAAGCGCTATGATTTCGAGGCGCGGCGGCATTGGGCCATCGTCGAAGAACGGCTGACCGAGGTGCCCTACATGCTGGGCGAGACCTACAGCATCGTCGATATGGCCGTCTGGGGCTGGGCGACGCGCATTTCCTTCATGCTAGGCGATGAGAACGCGATGGACGGCTTTCCGGCGATTGCACGGCTGGTGGGAGAGATCAACGCGCGCCCAGCAGCGGAGCGGGCGAATGCGCTGGCCAAAAGCCATGCCTTCAAGACCGAGATGGATGAGGACGCCAAGCGGGCCCTGTTCCCCTCGCTCTTTGCCGTAGATCCCGCCTAACAGAAGCCACCTGCGGCGGTGGCCTCATCCCTGGCCGAAAGCGCTCGGCCACTCATCGCCGTGCAGTTCGGGGGCTTCGTAGGCCTCCAACCCCTCCCGCAGCACCGGCGCGGCCTCCACAAAAAGGTCGCGCGCGACATGGCGCGCCAAGCGGTCTGCACCCTCGCCGGAATGCGGGATGTCGTTGGCAAGATTGCCCAGGCTGGGCTGCGCGGCATGAGTGTAGCAGCGGATGCGACCCATGCCCTCCGGCGCGCCCGGCATGGGCTGGAATTCGAAGCCCGGTCCAAGATCGGGACAGTCGAGATACGCGTCCTCAGGACCCTGCGCATCATTGTCGCGAAAGCACCGGATCTGCGGGGCGAGCGTGGCCAGCTCTGCCGCGCCGGCCAGATCGAACGCAAATCCCGTCCCAAGGATCACATGATCCGCGGTAACCTCGCCGGCATTTGTGGCAATCCGGAACGGGTCCGGGCCCCGGACCGACAGGATCTCGGCATCGCTCTTGAGACGGACGCCGGCCCGGGCCGCACGCTGCACGGTGTGTCGCGGCGGCGCGATACGATGGGCCGCGACATGGCGAAGCCAGGCAAGACGCTCTGGCGCAGGGAGATCGGGAAACCCGTGCGCAAAGCCCGGAAACACCGTCCAGCGCATCTTGTTGAGCCGCGGAACCGATCCCGCGCGTCCGATCAGCGTCACCTGCGCACCGGCCTCGGCTGCGGCACAGGCATTGTCGAAAGCCGAGGCCGCCAGCCCGACCACCGCAACGCGACGACCGGCAAGAGCGTCGAAATCCACAGGCTCCGCGCTATGCTGCACCCCGCACCCATAAAAGGGTGCGAATGGCGGCGGGATCCGCGGGCGGGCCTGGCCTTCCCGCCCCGTAGCAAGAACCACGGTTCGGGCATGCACCGTCTCGGGACCATCAGGACCCATCAGCCGGGCCGTGACATGGCTGGCCGTCGGGTCAAGCCCCAAAAGCCGCACCGACCAGGAGATCTGGGCGCCGGTGACGCGCGCATACCAGGCCAGGTAACGCGCCCAATCCTGGCGCGTCACAAAACCCAGAGAAGCCCAACCCGCCGCCCCGAATTGTGCTTCCCACCAGGCCCGGAAGGTGAGGTTGGCGAGGCCCATGGCAGGACCCGTGAGATGCTTGGGCGAACGCAGATACGTCATACGGGCATAGGTCAGCCAGGGCCCGGAGGCCTCGCGCCCCGGCGCGGCATCGACATGGCGGATCGCATGCAGGCCGAGCCGGCGCAGCGCAAAGGCAGCCGCCAGACCGTTCATCCCGGCACCAACCAGCAACACATCCGCCAGCGGCCGCCCATCCGGCCCCATCCGCTCTGGCAGCCAGGGGGTCGGCGGATGATTGAGCCGCTCGAAATCCCGGGAAAGCGCCTGCTCCAGCTGACCGAGACATGCATCGCGCTGTATCGGATCGCCCTCAGCCCTCATGCCGGTTCCGGACGGTATCCGTCGGGCGATCCCAGATCCCAGTAGAGGGCGGTCGCAATATCGATGCCCTCCCGCATCAGCGGCAGCAGGATATGCTCGTCCGGCGCATGCTGATTGCAGCCGGCATAGGAAAGGGGCAGCCAGACCGTGGGCATCTTCAGATCGTATTGCATCACCTCGGTGACGTTCGACCCGCCGGAGTTGGGCAGGACACCGCAGGCCCGACCGCTGGCCGCTTCGACGGCCTTGCGGACCCAGACGGCCCAGGGATCGGCCGGATCGGTCCGCGTTGCCTGAAACGCGATCGCATTGGCCCGGTCCGGTGCCTCGATGGCGACACTCGCAAAACCGTTTTCATCGAGATGGGCGCGCAGGGCGGGAAGGATCGCCTCTGGATCGGTGCTGACGACATAGCGCAGCTGGCAGGCCGCCCGCGCCCGCGGCGGGATGGCATTGACCGGCTGATCGGGCGTTCCGGAGAGGAGCGCCAGCACCTCGAAGGTGTTGGTGGCGGTCACCTTCTCCATCGCGCTCAACCCCGGAACACCCCAGTCGGGATCGATCCGCGGACCGGCTTCACCCGCATCGCGGGTCAGACCTGAAAGGGCTGTCCGCACGGCCCCGGGCACCGGCCCTGCCTCCCAGCCCGGCACGCGGATCCGCCCCTTCCGGTCGCAGATCGCGGCAATCGCACCGGCAAGGATCAACGCCGGATTGGCCAGAAGCCCGCCCCAATTGCCCGAGTGATGTCCGCCATCGCGCAATTCGCAAACCAGATCGAAATTGGCGACACCCCGCGTGCCCAGGGTGATGTTGGGCCGCGCCAGCGCGGTCCGCGGTCCGTCCGAGGCCAGGAAAACATCCGCCTGGAACGGTGTGGGGTCGGCCTGAACGATGGGCCGGAAACCGCGCGATCCGTTCTCCTCGCCCATCTCGATGATGAAGCGGTGGTTGAACCCCAGCCGGCCGCGCATTGCCAGGATCGCCGACAGGGCGGTCAGATGCGCCAGATGCTGGCCCTTGTTGTCGGCCACACCGCGGCCATAGGCGCGGTCTTGCTCGATGGACAAGGCCCAGGGCGAGCGGCCGTTCCGCCAGCACCCCTCCTGCCCCCGAATGACATCGCCATGACCGTAGGAGAGCACGGTCAGCGGCGCTTTCTCGTCGCGTTCCGCAAGCAGGATCGGACCGCCCTGGGGGTTGTCGAAGATCCGCAGCGCATATCCCAAGGCCGAGAAAAGCGGCCCGACCGCATCGGTCAGGTAGACCGCCAGCGCGGCCGCACGGTCGGGGTTCTGGCTTTCGGTCGGAACGGCGACAAGGCGCGCCAAAGCGGCCAGATAGCCCGAGGGATCGTCGAACTGCGCCAGCGCCCGGGCCCGCGCGGTCTCCGCACTCACGCCGCAAGATCCCAGTAAAGCGCTGTCATGATCCCCAGAGACTCGCGGCAAAGCGGCAGAATGACATGCTCGTCGGGCGCATGCTGCGAACAGCCCGTATAGCTTTGCGGCACCCAGATCGCGGGAATGCCCAGAAGGTCGGTGAAAAGCTCGTTGCAGATCGACCCGCCCATCTGCGGCAAGACGGCCGGGTCCTGACGGGTGGTATCGCGGATCGAGGCGCGCACCTTGTCGGCCCAGGGATTGTCGATCTCCGTCCGGCTGGCGGCAAAACCGGCGCGGTTGCCTTCGGGCGCGTCCTCGACAATCACGCGGTCATGACCATGGGCCGCAAGATGCCGGCGCAGGGCCGGCAGGATGTCCTCGGCATCCGTCCCGGCGATATAGCGAAGCTGGCAATGGGCATGGGCCCGCGGCGCAATGGCATTGACCGGCCCGGACGGGTTGCCCGCCAGCATGGCAAGAACGGCAAACGAGTTCCAGGCATAGACGTTCTCGGCCGGCGTGAAGCCCGGCTCGCCCCATCCGGGATCGGGCACCGGACCGTCGGGCCCGGCATCGAGTTCGACCCCGCCCAGAAGCTGACGGGTCAGGTTGGAGGGCATCTCGGGGCGCCATTCGGGCACCATGATCTGCCCGGTCGGTCCGACGATGGAGGCGATGGCATGGGCCAGCAGCGCTGCAGGGTCGGCCAGCGCGCCACCCCAATTGCCCGAGTGATGCCCGCCCTCGCGCAGATCGCAGACGAGATCGAAGTTCATGCCGCCCCGCGCACCCAGCGCCATGGTGGGGCGGCTCGGGTGGACCCGCGGCCCGTCCGAGGCGATGAAGGCATCGGCGCGAAACGCTTCCAGATCCGCCTCCATGATCTCGCGCAGGCCTTTCGAGCCGTTCTCTTCGCCGGTCTCGATCAGGAACTTGGCATTGAAGCCCAGCCGGCCGCGGGTCTCCAGCACGCATTTCAGGGCCATCATGTTGGTCCAGTGCTGGCCCTTGTTGTCGGCCGTTCCGCGCCCGTAAAGCAGATCGCCCTCTCGCGCGGCCTGCCAGGGGCCCGCGCCCTTGGTCCAGTGCGGTGCCAGACCGCGGATCACGTCGCCATGCCCGTAGCCCAGAAGCGTCGGCAGGGCCGGATCCTCGATCCGCGTCGCCAGCAGGGCCGGCCCGCAGCCGGGCAAGGGGTTGGCGTAGATCCGCGTCTCAAACCCCATCGCATGAAAGGCGGGCAGCATGGCATCTTCGAGATAACGCTGGCAGTGCGGCAAGCCCTCCGGCGTCTGGCTTTCCGTCGGGATCGCGACCAGGCGCCCCAGATCGGCTTCAAACCCGCCATCGTCGAAATAGGCCCAGGCCCGGGCCATGGCATCTGCGCGGCTCATGCGTCTCTCCCCTTCTGCAGCGGCATTAGAGCAGGCGACGCTGTGCTGCACCAGACGGCATGCGAGATCATTTTGTGCAGCGCCACATCACTGCGCGGAAACGTGACCGGGGCCAGAGGCGGTTTCGCTCGACAGTGCGGAAGTGCGGCGGGCAGTCTTTCTCACATGCATCGGATACTTGCTGTATTGGGCCTTATTCTCGGTGTGCAAACCGCCTCCGCCGAGACCTATGCAGAGCCCATGGAGGTCGATGTCGAGCTTGTGCTCGCCGTCGACGTCTCTCGCTCGATGAGCCCGCGCGAATTGGAGATCCAGCGCCGTGGCTATGCCGAGGCCCTGTCCAGCGACGAGGTCATTCGGGTCATCGAAACCGGCATGCTGGGCCGGGTCGCGATTATTTACATGGAATGGGCCGGCACCTATTCGCAGCGCGTGATCGTCGACTGGACGCTGGTCGACGGGCCCGCCTCGGCCCGCAGTTTCGCCGAAAAGCTGACCGCCAACTTCGATCCCGCGCTGCGGCGCACCTCCATCTCCGGTGGGCTCGGCTTTGCAGCAAAGCTCTTTACCGATAACGGGTTTGAGGGGCTGCGCCAGGTGATCGACGTCTCCGGCGACGGCCCCAACAATCAGGGCGAGCCGGTCGTGCCGACGCGCGATGCCGTGCTGGCCCAGGGTATTGTGATCAACGGCTTGCCGCTGATGACCCGCGAGGGGATGGGCAGCCAATGGCATCTCGACGATCTCGACGACTATTATCGCGAATGCGTGATCGGCGGGCCGATGGCCTTTGTCATCCCGGTCCTGGACTGGGATGAGTTCGCCGCGGCCGTGAAGCGCAAGCTGGTGCTGGAGCTTGCCGGGCGTGCGCCGCCGGTGACGCCCGAGCTGATCCAGGCCAGCGATGCGCGCGAGGGTTACGACTGCCTGATCGGAGAGAAGATCTGGGAGCGGTTGCGGCAGGATTGGTGGCAGCCCTGAGCGGCGCGCCAGGCCCGGCCAGGCGAGAGCAAAACCGGGTGTGTGCAGACCGGCGTCCCGCTCAGGCCATGCCGACCTGAACCCGGTTCGGGCCGATATCGTTGGGTCGTCGCGCCAGCATCGCCTCGAGGCTAGAGCGGATGTCGGCGGCCTCGGACGCGTCAAAGAGATTGGTCGTCTCATGCGGGTCGGCGACAAGATCGTAAAGCTCGCCGGCCCCGGATTGCGCATCGACGGTCATCTTGTGGGTCCGGGTGCGCACCGTGCGCAGGCTCAGCGCCACACCGGCCCGGGTCGGCAAGAGCTCCCATTCATTGAGCGCGAATTCGCGGGTCGCATCGCCTTCAATGAGCGGGCGCAGGCTGACGCCATGCTGGGCGAGCATCGGCTGGGTTTGGGCATAATCGGCGAAAGTCGCGGTCAGATCGAGGGTCGACACGGGCTGGTCCACCACCTTGCCCGCCGGCACGCCGGGACCCGCAGCGATCAGCGGCACGCGCAAAAGCCCCTCGTAATGCATCGGCCCCTTCAGAACGAGGCCGTGATCGCCCAGCCAGTCGCCATGATCGGAGATGTAGACGATGAGCGTGTTCTCGGCGAGCCCCGCCTCGGCCAGCGCGATCATCAGCCGCCCCAGCTGATGGTCGATGAAGGCAATCTGGCCATAGGTGTTGGCAATGATCTCGCGCAGCTGATCGTCGGTCTGTTCGCCGATACGGCTATAGCTCTTGCGGATCTCGGCGGATGTGGCCGATCCGGTCGGTTCCTTGGTCAGCACCGCCTCATGCCACCAGGGCCGGCCCTCGAAACGGCGTTCGCGATGGGGCGGCAGATCGACCTCGGCGGGATCATGCAGGCGCGACCAGGGTTCGGGACAATCGAACGGGTGATGCGGGTCGGGAAAGCTCACCCAGGCGCAGAACGGCGTGTCGTCGCGGCGTTTGAGCCAGTCGATCGCACGATCGGCGGTCCAGGTCGAGTTGTGCCAGGCCGTGGGCAGGCGCGAATGCCAGGTCTGTGCGGCGCCCTTGGTGTCGCCGGCATTCTCCCGATAAAGCGCGTTTTTCGCATCGCCCTGCCCATCGGCGTGAAACCAGCGCTCGTAATGCTGGCCTGCCGGGGGTTTTTCGGGGGGAAACCAGTTATGGCCAACCAGCATCAGCTCGACATGCGCAAAACCCATATAGGGCCCGTTCCAGTCGGCAGGCCATTGCGCCGAGGAGGTCAGGCATTCCGGCGTGCCGGTGGGCGCATAGGTGTGAAAAGTCGAAAAATGCGCTTTGCCGAAAAAGGCCGTGTCGTAGCCCGCCGCACCCAGCATGCCGGCAAAGCCTTTCCCGCCGGTCTCCGGGTCGAGATCGATCCCATTGTCATGCACCCCATGGGTGCGCGGCAACTGCCCGGTCAGGATCGAGGCGCGCGCCGGCTGGCAGACCACACAGGGCGTGATCGCCGCGGTGAACCGCGTCCCCGCCTTGGCCAGCGCGTCGAGATGCGGGGTCTTGATGCGCCGGCCCTCCACGCCCAGACAGTCGCCGCGTTGCTGATCGGCGGAAATGAGCAGGATGTTCGGTCGGGTCATGCGGGCAGCTTTCGGCCGCGGGCGGTCAGGACGATCACGGCCAAGGCCAGCGCCATGAACACCGCGGCAATTGGGTGGGTGAAGAGGAAGAACGGATCGCCCCCGGTCGCGGCAAAGGCCTGGCGGGCGGTCGCTTCTAGCGTGCCGCCCAGGATGAAGGCGATTACGAAGGGCAAGGGCGAGACACCGAGGTTTCGCATAAAAAAGCCCAGCACGCCAAAGCCGATGGCAAACCAGAGCGCGGTGAGCGAGGTTTCCTGCACATAGATCGCAGTGAGGGTCAAAAGCAGCACCACCGGCAAAAGCCTGGCTTTGGACAGGCGGGTCATCACCCCCATGCCGCGCATAAAGATCCCGCCGACCGTCCAGTTGAGAAAATTGGCCAGGAACATTGTGGCAAAAAGCCCGAAGGCGATGACCAGCTCGGGGTTGATGCCCTCGGAGGGCAGGCGGAAGACCTGCGGGCCGGGGTTGAAGCCGCCAATGCTGTCGGCGGCCAGGATCAGGAACACGGCCGCGGCATTGCCCGGAATGCCCAACGACAGCACCGGGATCAAATTGGCGCCCGAGACCGCTGAATTGGCGGCTTCGGTGGCGGCCACGCCTTCCGGCGCACCCTCGCCGAAATCCGGGGCGCCGGGCGGTTTGCGGCGCGCATGGCGCCGGCGGCCCATCGCATAGCCCATGGTGGCGGCCAGCGTGGACCCGATACCCGGCAGCGCGCCGATCGCGGTTCCGATCACCGCCGAGCGGCCCACATAAGGCAGGATCCGGCGGATATCGCCCGGCTGCAGCCCGTCGCCCCCGGCGCGGCCCGTGCCGGCCTTTGCGCCGGCGCCGCGCGCCAGCCCCGCCATCTCATGAAAGATCGCCCCGATGATCAGCACACCCAGAACCGCCGCGGCGATGGGAAACCCGTCCGACAGCGCCGGAAGACCGAAGGTCAGGCGCGGGTAGAAATCCTCGCCCGTGCCGATATAGGCGGCAAGCAATCCCAGCCCGGCCGAGATCAGCCCCTTGCCGGCCGAGCCTCCGACCACGGCGGCAATGAAGCTCAGCGACAGGATCAACAGCGCGGTCTTTTCGGGCAGGTCGAGATAGGCCTCGACCAGGATCGCCAGGAATGGCGCGCCGACGATCAGCACAATGTCGGAAAACGTGTCGCCGGTGACCGAGGAAAGATGCGCCACCCGCAGCGCCCGGCGGGCCTCGCCCTTCCGGGTCATCGGATAGCCGTCGAGCGTGGTCATGAAAGCATCGGGCGTACCGGGCGTGTTGAAGAGGATGGCCGGAACCGCGCCGCCGACCGTCGCCCCCTTCATCACGCCGATGAGAAACCCCATCACCGGCAAGAGCGCATCCACCGAAAAGCCAAAGATCGAGATCAGGATCGGCAAGGCGATGGCCATCGCGATGGGCCCGGCCAGCCCCGGCGTCGCGCCCACCATAATGCCCAGCAAAAACCCGGCCAGCACCATCACCGGGGTGATGGGCATGCCGATCCCGCCGATGCTGAACAGGATCGGCCCGTCAAAGACCGCCAGAAGCCCCAGCCAGATATGCTCGCCCAGGCCCATCACACATCCCCATTGGGCGGCAAAAGCAGATCGTCGAAGGGCAGGTCGTAAAGCGCGATCATGGCAAGCGTGGCCAGAAGGGCCAGCAGCAGCATGCGCAAGGTCAGGTGCCGCTCGACCTGCCAGATCAGCCCGGCGATCAGCACCACGCCCCCCAGCAGAAAGCCGATATGCTTCCAAGGCGGCGTGTCGCGCAAAAGCCGATACTCCAAAGGCTCGGCGCCGCCGGGATTGGCGAGCGCGACGCTCAAGGGGCCGGCATAGCGCATGATCAGCGTGGCCAGGGCGATGATCGCAAGGCTGATCGCGATATGACCCAAAAGCGCACCGGTCAGCCGGGGAGTGCCGCGCCCCGGGCGCTCGGCCAGAGCCAGGAGCAGCCCGCCCAGCAGCAAAAAGCCGCCGGCGATGCTGGGGGCGAGCGCATCGCCGATGCTGACCCGGCGGCGCACCCGCTCGATCAGCCCGGTCTCGGCATCAAGCGGGATCCAAAGCGTCAGAAGCAGGAGCGCAAAGGCGGCAACGCCCAGCCCCAGCACCAGATGGCTGCGGTCGCGCACAGGACCTGTCCTTCCTTCTGCGGAACGGCGGGAGAGGGTACAGCGGCCGAACCCGGCCGCCGCGCTCGCTGCATGGGGGATTACTCGGCCGAGGCGTCGAGCAATTCGGTGGCCCCGTCATAATCGCGGGCCAGCATCTGGGACAGATCCCCGCCCGAGATCACGGTCGGCGCGCCAAACGCCCGGGAGATGAAGGCATGGGCCTTGGTGCTTTCATCGGTGACGACATCCGCAATGGCGGCAGAAAGGGCGGCGCGCGCCTCTTCGGGCAGGCCCGCCGGGGCGATGAAGACGAAATACCCGTCCGCATTGAAGGGCACGCCCAAATCGCTCAAGGTCGGCGCGTCCGGGCTGAGCGCCAGCGGCACCGACAGCGCCGAGGCAAGGTTGACGAGATCGCCCGCGATCACGCCCTTGTTCTGGATCCCGGCCATAAAGCCCAGATCAAGATCGCCGGCCGTGACGCCATCCATCACCGCCTTGCCGCCCCGGACGACGACGATGTTGAACGCAACCCCGTTGGCCTTGCCCAAAAGATAGGCGAGATCGGCGAGCTTGGGGCTCATCGCCCCGAACCGGATTTGTTCGCCGGCCTTGGCCGCCGCGATCACATCGTTGAAGTCGGTCCAGCCTTTGGTGCTGAGCGCGACGATGCCCATCTGGAAACCGGCGGTGGTGGCGATGCCGGTGAAATCGGACGGCGTCATATCGGTGTTCGCTGCGGCCATATTGTAGCCCAGCGTCTCGGTCACCGCCAAGCCGATCACCGTGCCGTCGCTGGGCGCATCCCTGAGTGCCGCGGCCAGGTTCAGCCCACCCTTGCCCGTCACCTGCTCGGGGATGATTTTCCAGCCCAACCTGTCCTCCAGCGCCTCGGCGATCAGCCTTGCCTGGGTGTCGGCCCCGCCGCCAGCGCGAAACCCGATCAGCATTTTGATCGGCCCTGGCGGGTTCCAGTCGGCCAAGGATGCGGTGGCTGTGGCGGCCATCGCAAGGGCCGCAAGCCCCGCCCTCAGAATGCGCTTCATCATCTCCTCCCATTTGTCGTCTATTTCCGCCACTAAGGTCGATTTCTGTTGACCTGTCAACTATCTTGACGAAGCTAGCGGTGAGGGAGGCAAGGATGACCCAAAGGCACGACGCGACCGCAGCCAGCGATACCGGCGCAGCCAGCGATCCCGGCCATCGGGGATGCCCTGGCGATTTGGGTGAAGTAGGCGATGCGGGCCAGGCGGGCGATGCGCGCCAGGCGGGCGATGCAAACCCGATCGAGACGTTTTTGACCTATCGGCTGACCCGCACCTCCTGGCGGTTGAGCGCCCAAGCGAGCCGCATGTTGCGCGACGCGGCCGGGCTGTCTTTGACGCAATGGCGGGTGATCACGCTTATCGGGCCCGACGCAGAGCGCACGCTGAGCGGCATCGCGCGGCAAGCGGGTTTCGACAAGGGCCAGCTTAGCCGTTGTGCGAAGGGTTTGACGGCGGCAGGGCTGATCGCGGCGCGGCCGCATCCGGAGGATCAACGCCAGAGCCTGCTGCATCTGACTGCCGAGGGCCGGGCGCTCTTTGACCGTCTTCTGCCGATCATGCAGCGCCGCCAGGCACGTCTGATGGACTGCCTCAGCCCCGATCAGCGCGCGCTCATCTTTCCGCTGCTCGACCGGCTGAGTGAGGCCGCCGACCGGACGGAGTTCACCCCCGACGGCCCGACGGCCACCCCCATAGCCGAAAGCGACGGCCCGGCGACCGCCCCCGTAGCTGGAAGCGACGGCCCGACGACAGCCGCTATAGCCGCCCCCGAGGGCCCGGCGGCCACCCGATGAGCCAACCGAGCGGCAACATGCTCATCCTGATGTCGGATGAGCATCAGGCCCGGGCGCTGGGCTGCGCCGGGCATCCCGACCTTGCCGGGCTGATCCGCACACCGCATCTCGATGCGCTCGCCCGGCGCGGCATGCGCTTTGCCAATGCCGTCACGCCCTCGCCCATCTGCGTGCCGGCCCGGGCGAGCTTTGCCACCGGGCGGCCGGTGCACCGCACCCGCCTTTGGGACAACGCGATGCCCTATGCCGGGCAGATCCCCGGCTGGGGCCATGCGCTGCAAGCCAAGGGCGTGCGGGTCGAGAGCATCGGCAAGCTGCATTACCGGGCCGAGGAGGATCCCGCCGGTTTCGACACCGAACATATCCCGATGATGGTCGCGGGCGGCGTCGGCATGGTCTGGGCCTCGATCCGGCGCGAGGCGGAACGGGTGAGCCGTCCGGGTCGCATGCTGGGCCCCTATATCGGCCCCGGCGAAAGCACCTATACCGCGTACGACGCTGCAGTGACCGCGCGCGCCGTCCAATGGCTGGGCGATGCGCCGACCGGGCCCTGGTGTCTCTATGTCGGGTTGGTCGCGCCGCATTTCCCGCTGGTCTGCCCGCAGGCCTATTTCGATCTTTATCCCGCCGAAACGCTGCCCGCGCCCAAGCAGCATCCGCGCGACGGCCATGCCCGGCATCCCTGGGTGGAACGCCAGAACGCGTTCATGGACAGCGAGGCCAAGTTCAGGGACCGGGACGAGCGGCTGGCCGCGCTGTCGGCCTATTACGGGTTGTGCAGCTGGCTCGACCACAATGTCGGACAGATCCTGAACGCCCTGGAGGAGACCGGTCTGGCGGGCAACACCACCGTGATCTACACCTCCGATCATGGCGACAATGCCGGGGCGCGCGGGCTTTGGGGCAAGTCGAACCTTTATCGCGAATCCGTCGATGTGCCGCTGATCATGGCCGGGCCGGGGATCGATACCGGGATCTGCGCGACACCGGTCAGCCTGATCGATCTCTCCCAGACCATCGCACGGCATTTCGGAACCGAGATCGAGGCCCCGGGCACGGACGATCTGCGCGCCCTGGCGACAGCACCGCCGAACCCGGAGCGGCCGGTTTTCTCGGAGTATCACGCAGCCGGAGCCGTGTCCGGGGCCTTCATGCTTCGGCGCGGTCGGTGGAAGTACCATCACTATATCGGCTTTCCGCCCGAACTCTTCGATCTGCGCGAAGATCCCGAAGAACGCCGCGATCTTGCCGGCGATCCGGGCTATCACGCGGTTCTGGCCGAAATGGAGGCGGCCTTGCGCGACATCGTCGACCCGGACGCAGCAGACGCGCAGGCCTTTGCGGACCAGGCCGCCCTGATCGAACGCGTCGGCGGTCGCGACGCGGCCTTGAACCTCGGTGCCTCCGCAGCAACCCCACCCCCAAAGGTAAGCTCATGAAACTGACGATCCTCGGCTCCGGCTCTCCGGAATCGACACCGCGCCGCGCCTCCTCGGGCTATCTGGTCGAGATCGGGGCCGACCGGATCCTCTTTGACTGCGGCGGCGGCGTTGTCAGCAACCTGATCCGCAGCGGGCGCCTGCCGGAAGACATCACGCATCTGATCTTGAGCCATCTGCATTCCGACCACATGATGGACTATGCCAGACTGGTGCATGCGGCCTGGGATGCGGGGGCGCCGCCTCTCAAGGTCTACGGTCCGCAGCCGATTGCCGAGATCACGAAGCGCTTCTTCGGCCCCGACGGTGCGTTCGCCTTCGATCTGCATGCCCGCACCGACCTAAAGCCGAGCCAGGATGTCTGGGTGGCGCGGGGCGGGACCTTGCCGCGGCCCTGGCCGGTTCCCAATATCGTCGAAATCACGGCGGGCGATGTCATCGAGGGTCATGGCTGGACCGTCACCGCCTGCGAGGTGCCCCATGCGCAACCGATCCTCGATTGCATGGGTTTTGCGATGGAAAGCCAGGGGCGCAAATTCGTCTATTCGGGCGATGCCGGGCTTTGCGACCCGCTGCGCGCGCTGGCCCGGGATGCCGATCTCCTCTTGCACTGGTGCTACCGGTTGGACGGCGAGGCCGCACCGTCGGGCATGGCCTCGGTCACCCCGACGCCCGGCGAGATCGCCGCCATGGCCGCCGATGCCGGCGTGAAGCGGCTGATGCTCACCCATTTCCGCGCCCATATGGACAGCCCGGGCAACATCCAGGCCGCTCTCGATGCCATGGCGGCGGTGTTTTCAGGCATTGTGGCGATTGCCGAAGATCTGGAGGTTCACGAGATCTGAGGCGGTGGGCATGACGGTGCGGGCTTGCGTCCGGCGCCAGGGCTGCTAGGCGGGGCGCTATGCAAGACACCGCCGCGAGTCAATCCAAGCAGGCCGGTTGGGGCCGCTGGGCCCTGCTCGGCGGGGTCTGGCTCGTTTATCTGTGCTTTGGGCTGACCATCGCGGCGATGGGGCCGCTGGTGGCCCCGATCAGCGCCGAGCTGGGCATCGGTCCGGCCGGCATGGGGGCGATCCTCGGTGCCTGGCCGCTGGTCTACATTGCCGCCGCGATCCCCTGCGGGATGCTGCTCGACCGGCTGGGCGAGCGGATCTGTCTGGCGCTCGCCACGCTGGTCATGGGGCTGTCGGGCCTGATGCGCGGGCTGGCCGAAAGCCCCGAGGCGCTCTTTGCCGCCGTGGCCCTGTTCGGGATCGGCGGGCCGCTGATCTCGGTGGGTGCCCCGCGGCTGATCACCCGCTCCTTCACCGGCCCGGCGCGCGGAACGGCCATGGGCCTCTACATCACCGGCCCCGCTTTGGGCGGGATCGCCGCCCTCTCGCTGACCAACAGTGTCGCGATGCCGGCCATGGGGGGCGATTGGCGGGCGGTTCTGATGCTTTATGCCGGCATCGTGCTGGCGGGCGGCGCGATCTGGCTGGCCATTGCCTGGGCGGCGCGGGATGCGGTGCAAGGCCCGGGCGAGGGCAAGAAGTTCAACCTGGCGGCCTTTGCAGAGATCCTGCGCCTGCCCGCGGTCCGGCTCATCCTGCTGATGAGCGTGGGGATCTTTTTTCTCAACCACGCGCTGAACAACTGGCTGCCCGAGATGTTGCGCCAGCGCGGGCTGAGCCCGGCCGAAGCGGGCTATTGGGCCTCGATCCCCACCGTCATCGGCATTGCCGGGGCGCTGATCATCCCGCGCCTGGCCACGCCTGCGCGGCGGCTGGCGATCATGGCGGCGCTCTTTGGCGCGTCGTTTCTGGCCAGTCTTCTGTTGCAGCGCGATCCCGGCGCGCCGCTGATCCTGGGTCTGATCCTGCAGGGCGTTGCGCGCAGCTCGATGATGACCATCGCGATCCTCTTGCTGATGGAGACCCGCGGGGTGCCGGCCGAGCGTCTGGGGCTGGCCGGCGGCATGTTCTTTACCACCGCCGAGATCGGCGGGGTTCTGGGACCGCTGACCTTCGGGGCGCTGGCCGAATGGAGCGGCGGCTTTTCGGTCTCGCTCGCCGCTCTCAGCCTCGTTTGCCTGGTGTTGCTGGCAATGATCGCGGCACTCTCCCGGCTCGAAGGCCGCTGATCACTCCAAATAGACCTGGATCCGCACGGTCTCGCCGGTGGCATCAATGACCGCAATCGCCGCATAGCCGGGCCCGTCGGGCGTCAGCGTCGCCTCGCGATCAAAGGGCGGCACCGCGCGCGGCGCCCCGTCCAGAAGCCAGGTGAAGGGCGGAGCGCCGTCGCGCAGCTTGACGGTCAGCACGGGATCGTCTTCGCCCCGCGTCAAACCCAGATCGAGCCGGGCGCCGTCTGGCGGAAAGGCGATCTCCAGCCCCGGCGCATCGACCGGCAGGCCCCGCGGGCGAAAGCGCCGCAGGGGCGGGGGCAAAGCGGCATTGGGCAGGGTCAGCGCCGCCGCCGGCGGCGGGTCGAGCGGAACCGGCACGGATTTGAGCCGCGCAAAGGCTTCAAAAAGAAGCGGGGCGGCCACCTCCGCGCCCAGAATGCCCGGCAGAGCCGTGCCATCGGCCCGCCCCAGCCAGACGGCAACGACATGCTGCCCGTCAAAGCCGATCGCCCAGGCATCGCGATGGCCATAAGAGGTGCCGGTCTTGTAGGCCAGCCGGTCGAAACCGGCCGAAGGGGGCGGGGCGACACCGGCCAGCATATCCGCGCTGTACCAGGCCGCCAGCGGATCAATCAGCGGGCGCGTCTGGGGGGCCGGGGCCCTGGTGTGTAGGGGCGTGAGCCGCCCGCCCGCGGCGAGGGCCGCGTAGAGCTGGGTCATCTCGCGCAGGCTCAGCCCCAGCCCGCCCAGACCGATGGCAAGCCCCGGTTGCCCGCCCGGCGGCAGCACCGGCTCGGCCCCCGCGCGGCGCAGCATGGCCATCAGCCGGGCGGGACCCACCGCCTCCAGCACCGCCACGGCCGGCAGGTTGAGCGAGAGCTGCAGCGCCCGGCGCAGCGAGACCGTGCCACGGAACCGACGGTCGAAATTCTGCGGCGCCCAGACGCCGAAACGCATCGGGCGATCCTCGATCAGCGTTTCGGGATGCGCCAGCCCCTGCTCGAAGGCCAGCGCATAGATGAAGGGTTTGAGCAGCGATCCGGGCGAGCGTGGCGCCCGGGTCATGTCGACAAAGCCGCGCCGCCGGGTGGAGAGGAAATCGGCCGAGCCGATCTCGGCCAGAATGGCGCCCGTCCGGTGATCGGCGACCAGAATGGCGGCGGTGACCTCGGGGGCCAGCGCCTGCGCATGGCTCAGGGCCAGCAGTTCCAGACCCGCCTGCAGATCGCGATCGAGCGTTGTGCGGAGGATCGGCCCATGCACGCGCAGCCGGTCGGCCAGATGCGGGGCGTGGCGCGGGAAAGCCCGCCTGCGAGGCGGCACCGGCTCGCTTTGCGCTGCGGTTGCGGTCTCCGGATCGAGCCGGTCGAGGCGTGTCAGCCGCGCCAGCACCCGGTCCCGGGCGATCCGTGCTGCGGCTGCATCGCGGTCCGGGCGACGTGCTTCGGGGGCTTGCGGCAGGGCGATCAGCAGCGCCGCCTCGGCCGGGGTCAGCCGCGCCGGCTCCTTGCCCAGATAGGCCAGGCTGGCCGACCGTACCCCCTCCAGATTGCCGCCCATCGGGGCGAGCTGCAGGTAAAGCCGCAGGATCTGTGCCTTGGACAGACGCCGCTCCAGCGCCAGGGCCAGCCGGATCTGGCGCAGCTTGCCCGAAAGCCGTCCGGTGCCCGAGGATTCCAGCAGCCGGGCGACCTGCATGGTCAGCGTCGAACCGCCCGAGACCACGCGCCGGTGCCAGACCGCCTGCGCGGCCGCCCGCAGCAGCGCAAGCGGATCGACACCCGCATGAGAGAAAAACCGCTGGTCTTCATAGGCGGTGAGCATCGCGACGTAGTCGGGATCGACATCGCGAAGCGCAACCGGCAGCCGCCAGATCCCGTCGCCCACCGCCCAGGCGCGCATCAGCCGACCCTCGCGGTCAAGCATCACCGGCGCGGTGGCGGGGGTGAGCGGCGGCATGTCGGTGCGGTCGACCCAGCGATCGCCCGCGACCAGCACGGCCATGGCGAGAGCGGCGCCCAACAGCGCCGCCATCCAGCGGGGACGGATGCCCACTACTCCGACACGACCAGACGGCTCGCCGCGGTGCGGGCGCGGAAGATCGGGCGGTACATGTCCTCCACGCTGGCCGCCGGGTGGTGGAAGTCGCCCGGCGAGACCGCGCGCACGACATAGGCGAGACGGAAGGGGTTGGTGCCCCGCCAGTCCACCGCCGCCAGGAACCGCTCGGCCCGGAACTCCGCATGTCGCGCGACATCCGGGATATCGAGCCAGCCGAGCGCCGTGATGTCACCCGCGCGCAGGAGGTTGGGGTTGTCGATCTCAAAACCGGCAGGCAGCGGATCGTTGATCATCAACCGGGCCTCGCGATCCCGCTCGGGCGTGATGGTCAGCACCGCCACGAGCCGGGTCGAGCGCGGCACCGCGGCAAGGTCGGCCGGCGCGCCGTCGAGCGTGTAATAGGCGCGCTCGATCTTGTAGCCATCCCCGCCCGCCGGTTCGGGCTGATCGGGCACACCGAAGACGGTAAGCGCCGCATCGACCGGCTGCGGCCCTTCATTGGCGATGATCACCCGAGCGTCGCCCGGCTCAAAGAGCCGCACCAGCGGTCCCGTCATCGGCACACCGTCGATGCTCAGCCCCATCCCCTCGGCCTGGTCGATCAGCGCATGGGCGGCCATCAGCGCCCAGGCGTTTTCCTGGGTGGAGCGAAGGCGCAGCTGCCCTGCGCGCGGCAGCGCAATACGGGCCAGACGGCCCCGGTCGACCGCGTCGCTGCGCGCTTCGACCGCCAGGGTCAGGATCGCGGCGGCATCGCGCGCTCGGCTGCCATAATCGACCCGCCAGCCCAGATCGTCCTCCTGCTCCAGCCCCCGGCCGGCCATCCGGAAGAGGGCGTCGGCACGCGGCTGGTCGCCGTAATAGGCCAGGGCAAGCCCCAGCTGGGCCAGGGACAGGGGCGTCGCGAAATCATCGGCCTTCTGATCGGCATAATAGCGCAGATCGCCGATGGCCGCGGCATTCTCGCGGGCCAGCACCATCAGCGCATAGGCGATCCCCTGCCCGCCGCGCTCGAAATCCGAGGCGGTGTTGATGCCATTGCGCAGGTTCTGCACGGCAAGCCGGAAGGCGATGTCGGGCACCGCATGGCCCAGCGCGCGCGCCCGCGACAGGAAGTCGGTCACATAGGCGTCGAGCCACAGATCCCCGCCTGCCGGACGCCAGAGCCCGAAGCTGCCCGCCCCGCTTTGATTGGCCAAAACGGCTTGGATGGCCGCGGCGATACGGGTGTTCAGCGGGTCGGCGGCATCGACGATCCCCATCGCCTGGGCCACCTCGCCGACATAAAGCAGGGGCAGCGCCCGCGAGGTGATCTGTTCGGTACAGCCATAGGGGTAGCGGTCGAGGGCGGCCAGCAGCCCCGGCGCATCGAAGCGGGCAAACGGCCCCAGCGCCAGGGTTGCGCGGCCGGTTCCGGGGATGATGCCGTCAAAGGCTTGCGCATCGAGAACCAGCCGGCCGTCACGCGCCGCCAGCGGGATGCGCGAGGTCCGGGCGATCTCTGGATCATAGGCCCGCACCCCGATCAGGTGGCGTTTGACAAGCCGCGTGCCGTTGGGCGTGGTCAGTGCCACGGTTACGGCGGCATCGGCCACGCGCACCGCCTCGATGGGGATCTCCAGTTCGGCCCGTCCCAGCCGGGCCAGCGGCACGGTGCCGGAAAGTCCGGGCGGCAGCGAGACGGCTGCATCGGCGGTGATCTCCAGCGCCATGTCGCCATAGGGGCCCTTGGCATGGGCCAGATCCACGCGCAGGATGCTACTATCGCCCGGCGCAAGGAAGCGGGGCGCTGCCGTGGTGATCACCACCGGATCGCGCACCAACAGCTCGGTTTCGGCCTGGCCGATGCCCGCCTCCGACCAGGTGACGGCCATCAGCTTAACAGTCCCGTTGAAATCGGGCATCTCGAAGACCGCGCGCGCCGTTCCATCCGGGCCGACGCGAATCGGGCCGGAGAAGAAGGCCACCAGTTCGTCGACCGGGGGTGCCGCCTGGCTGCGGTCGAGATCGCCATCCCCGCCTTCGCGCAGCCGCCCGGGATCGCCCGCCAGACCGTCGATCAGCCGGCCGTAGAGATCGCGCAGCTCAACCCCAAGCTTGCGCTGGCCGAAGTAATGCGCCTGCGGGTCGGGCGCCGCATGCCCGGTGATGTTGAGAATGCCGACATCCACGGCCGCGATGGTGGCCCAGACCTCGGCGCCCGCGGGCGCATCCACGCGCAGCACGGCCTCCATCGGCGCACGCGGCGCGACTTCGGCCGGCATGTCGAAACGCGTCGCGAGCGCTGCCGGGCCCGGATCGATCCCGGCCCAGGCAATGCCGATGGCGCGGCTGGGATTGCGGCCCGCCCGCGCATCCATGGGCCGGATCAGGCTGGCCGAGACATAGGCGCCGGGATGCCAGCCCTCGGTCACCGGCAGATCGATGGTGGTGACGCCGGGCTTGATCGCCTGGGCACGGAAATCGACCAGCCGGTCGGTGAAAACCGAGATGACGAGGGTGCCGGCCTCCTCGGCCTCGATACGCAACCGCGCGGTGTCGCCCGGGGCATACCGATCCGCGTCAAGCCCCACGGTCAGGCGGTCGGGCGTGTCGGTGCCGGCCTCAGGCGCGTACCATCCGGCCGAAAAGACGGTGCTCGCCTGCACCGCGCCATCCTCAAGGCTGACCAGCTTGAGCTCATAGCGCCCCCATTCGACCGGCGCTTCGATGCGCACCGGCCCGCCCGAGAGCGCGATCTCGCCATTGGCGATCCGGGTCCTGCGGGTGATCGGCTCGAAGTTCCAGCGACCGTCGAGCTGGTACCATTGCCAGCGAGTCTGGACGCGGTTCACCGTCCAGCCCAGCCGCGGCATGTCGACCGCCTGCAGATCGGGGCCGACCGCAAGGATTTCGAACCGCGCCAGCCCGCCTTCCTCGACCACATCCTCGAATAGCGGGCGAATACCCAGCATCGGGCCGCTGGGGGCCACCGGGCGGGTCAGGTTTCGTTCCACCGGCCGGCCGGAGCCTTCGGTGAGCCGGATCGTTGCCGTGAAGGAAAGCGGCTGGGTCACCGATGGCGCATCGGGCAGCGGCAGCGGGATGAGCGCCCGGCCCTCCGGCCCGGTCCGGATCCCGCCCAGGCTCTCGGAAACCGGGTAGACCTGCTCATCGGCCAGGCCGAAGGTGACGCCCGGCCAACCCGGCAACTCGCGCGTCCCGGCCAGTGTCACCTCGCCCTCAATGGCAAGATCCGCGCCCGGCGCACCGTAGAGATAGCGCGCATCGACCGCGATCTCGAGCGTTGCGCCAAGGTCCACCGGGCCCTCATCCAGGGTCAGGTCGAAATCGATGCGTTCGGGGATGAAATCCTCGACCAGTACGCTGGCGGTCGTCAGTGGCGCGGCCTTTGGGTCGGCATGGATGGCAATCTGCCAGCCGCCGCGTTGAGCCGATCCCGGCAGGGCGAGGGTCAAAACCCGCCCGCCGGCCCCGGTATCGGGCAACACGATGCGGCTATGCTCGACCCCGTCGGGGCGGCGAATGATGGCGGTCAGCGGCAGGCCGGTCACCGCGCGCGCCTGACCGTCACGCGCCAGGATCGTGGCGTAGACGGTCTCACCGGGCCGGTACACCCCGCGCTCGGTTGCTAAAAAAACATCGATGGGCGGCGGTGCCACGCGGCCCTCAACCCCCCGATCCGACAGATCCATGGCCGCATCAGCAAGGCTCAGGAACACAAAATCCCCCGCCGCGTCTTCGGCCGTCAGCAGCGCAGGCTCCATGCCACCCACGCCGCGGGTCAACCCCGGCGCAAACTGCACGTATCCGCGGCTGTCGGTGGTCGCGCGGCCCAGCACCTCATTGTTCTGGGCCAGAAGCGTCAGCGTCACATCCGGGCGTGCCGCCGCGTCCGTTAGACCCCGCACCATCACATGCAGCCCGTCCGTGCCTGCCACCGTGGCAAGCCCCAGATCGGTGACCACGAACCATTGCGTGGCTGCGGCACGCCAGAACCGGGGATCGCCCGGTACCCGGGCGGTCATCACATAGACCCCCGGTTCGAAATCCGCGATCGCCTCGCCGATGGGCAGTGCGGTGGTGACATCAGCATTCACACGCCGGGCCACCTCGGCAGTGCCGGACCAGACCGCCGCGCCCATCCGCGCGGCCAGCCGGCCTTCGCGGTAACTGTCGAGCGATGCGCCGAAGGTGCCGTCCTGGATCGCCGGCATCAGGTTGCGCGCGCCGATGCGGTGGATCTCCAGCGCCACTTCCGCAAGGTTGACCGACACCAGCGGGATCGACGCGTCGGGCGATTTTGCCAGCACATAGGCACGGCCCGTAAAGCGCAGGCTGGGCGTGCGATCCCGCACATAGATTTCCAGATCCACCGGCGCATCGAGCGTTTCGCCGCTGGCCGAGGGCAGCCCTTCGCGAAGCTGAACGCTGTAGGTTTGGCCGTGCACCACCCCGTCGATACAAAGCAGCGCGCCATCGGCGGTCACGGGCAGATCATCCGAGCCCATGCGGACAAAAGGGGCGTAGTCGACGCCCGCTGCGGCAAGATCCTCCGAAAAGGTCAGGCAGATCCGCGGGGCGGCGGCGTCGGATTGCACATCCGTCTCGGTCACCTGAAAGCCGTAAAGCCGCAGCGCGCGCGCCAGCGCCTGCTCGCTCAGCGGGCGCGGATCGGCCGCCACCGCCAGGCGCAGCGCCGGGATCGTGAGCTTGCCGCGGCCGCGCATTTCCAGCACTTCCGCCAGGCCCATCATCGCCATGCCCCGCACGTAGGGGGCCTGCCCGCGCAGCCAGGCATTGATGTAGGCCGAGGTCGCAAGCCGGCGCATCGCCCGCTGGCGGCTCCTGCTGCCGCGGATCGTCAGTGCCAGGCGCCCATAGGCCAGCCAGTCCGCCGCGGCGTCCGAGCGATTCACCCGCGCGGCGAGACGGTTCAATGTGGCTATGTCGTTGAGCCCCTGGGTGGGGGTCTGCGGGATCTCGCCGATCTCGGCCACCGAGGTCACGGGCAGCGCCGTTTCGCGACCCAGGGCGAGGACTTGTGCCCGGGCCGCCTCTAGATCGCCTTCCGGCAGAAACGCCAGCGCTGCGGCCCGTTCCGCGGCCTCATCGCGCAGCGCCTGCGCTGTGTCGACGATGACGGCCGACAACGCGCCCTCAAAGGGCTCGATACGCTCGACGCCCGATTTGAGAAAGCAGGCCGCGGCTCGGCCGTTGAAGGTGTAGGCGCGGCAGGCGTTCTCTGCCAAACAGGCGCGTTCGCAAAGCGCGATTTCGGTATCGAAGATCGATCGTAGATCGCCGCCGAAGAAATCGGTGTCCGGCACGGCGATGGCCCGCCGTTCGGGGATAGGCGACAGCCCGTCCTGCGCCCCGACCGGCAGCCCGCCTCCGACCATCGCTGCAAGGATCAGAAGCGGTCGGATGAGTGTGACGGCGCGCATGCAGGCTCTCCCAGTGCGATTGCTGCGATTCCCCTCGCCCCAGTCTAGCAGAGCCATGGGGGCAAGCCGCAGAGTTTTGTTGCACCTCTCGGGTCCGGTCCGGGCACGGAAAGGAAGGCGTTGACGTCGGATGCTTGCCCGGCTCCGCAGCTTCGCCCATTCTGCGGCGGCGAAAAACGAGGCAAGCTGGACAGTGAAGACAAGCCAGGCAGACCCCAAGGGGCCGGCGCGACCGAGGCCCGACAGCACAGCGGACCGGTTTGCGGCCCAGCCTGTGACCGGTTCGGCAACGGGTTCGGCAACGGGTTCGGCGGTGCGCTCGGCCCGGGCCATTTTTGCCAGCGGTTATGGGCTGTTTCTTTTCGGTGTGGGGCTAGGGCTTGGCATGTTTTTGGCCTTTTCGGGCCAGGGCTTTCTCTTTGTGCGCCTTTCGGTGGTGCTGACGGCGTTTCTGGCGGCCGCCTTTGTGATCAGCAGCATCGGCCTGGCGCTGGTGCTTTTTCGTCGCCGCATCCTGGCCTGGCTTTTCGACGTGACGGATACGGAGGTTTCGCGCCTCGCCGCGCCGGTGGCCGAGTTTGCGCGCCATGCGGTCAAGCGCGACGAGGAAGGGATGGTGAGCGCCGGGCGCGCGCTGGCCGAGGCGGTGCTGGCGCGCTATGCGGTGATCTCGGGCCGGCGCTGGATGATCGGGGCGCTGACCGCGCTGGTCGCCGCCTTGGCGGCCCTGGCCGGCACGACGCTGCTCTTTCGCCAGAACGAGCTGATCGGCGAGCAGGCGCTGCGGCTGCATGAGCAGAATGTGTTGCTGGAGGATCAGACGGCGCGGATTGCCGCCTCGATCGAGCTGAGCGAGGCGCAGCGCAGCGCGGGCTTCCTGCCCGAGATCGCGGCGATCGCAGCGCAGCTTTCCCAAGAAACCGCGCAGGCGAGCTCGGCCGGGCTGGGCCCGCCCTTCTCGCTCTCCAGCCATCTCAGCCCGGGCCTTGTCGACCGGATCGTTCTGGCAAGCCTCGCGGTGCGGCCCTATCGCTACCTCAACGTCGCCGAACCCGCCCGAGATCAACGCGCCGCGATGCTCGAAGCCACCACGCTGCGACCGGATCTTCCCGGATTTGCCGCGGCCATCGGCGCCACCGACAGACCGCCCGGTGCCACGGTGCTGATCGGCAAGCCGGTCAGCCCCGAGCGCGGACTTCTGATCTCGACGCTTTACAACAATGGGGTGCGCGATCTGAGCTGGCTGGCGGTGCGCGGCGCGGATTTCTCCTTCTCCGAGATCCGGCAAGAGCAGATCTTTGCGACGACCTTTCGCTATTTGCTGCTGTCCCAAGCCCAGTTTTCCGGCACCACCATGATCGAGCCCCGCTTTGGGGCGGCGACGCTTTACGGCACCAGGTTCGACGATGCGGTGATCCGGAGGGCCGAGTTTGCCGCCGTGCCGGGCGCGGAGGTCCCGCCGCCGCTGGGCCCTTCGCCGATCGACTTACCCGCCTATCTAACCGGGGCGGATTTTTCGCGCAGCTTTCTGCATGGGGTGCGATTCGACGGGTCGGCGGCCTATTTCGTCCGCTTCGACGGGGCGTTTCTGGCCGATGTTTCCTTTGCCGGGACATCGCTTGATGCGGCGAGTTTTGCCGGTGCGGTCCTGCTCGATGTCGATTTTTCCGGGGCGAGCCTGCGCTCGGTCGAGTTCGATGGAGCCTTTGTGTTTGAGGAGGGTTTTCTGGAGACGCTCCGCGAGGTTTCAGCGCCCGGCACGTTTCGCGCCGAGCGTTATGTTGCAGAGGCGGTGGCGCCGGAGGCGGTCTACGCTGTCGACAGAGCCAACGATCATATCGGGGCGGAGATTGCGCCCGATCGCATGGCCGGGCGGCCTGTTTATCGTCTGCGCCGCGTGGAGGCCTTCGAAACCGCAGCGCAGGATCCCTGAGGCGTCCTGTACGCGACGCCGCGATGCAAGGCGCGGGTCCGATCTGCGCATCCGCAAGGAGCGGCAACCAAAAGGAGACCGTCCCTAACGGGCCGGTCGCATGATCGTCTCGGGCGCGCCTTAGGGGCGCACCCTCGGGACGCTGGGTCGGCGCGCCGCTTACTTGGCCGCGACATCGACTGTGTTCTTACTGGCGTCTTTGTCGCTGTTTTTGCGACGCGCGCGACCAGGCTTGCCGGGCAAGTTCGGCTCAGGATCTTCAGGCAACAGGATCCGCGCGGCGTCGCCCTCGATATCGCGAAACTGCCCCGATCGGAGCGACCACAGAAAGGCCGCGAGCCCAACCCCGCCGAGCAGGAGCGATACCGGGATCAGCCAGGCAAGCGCTGTCATGAGCGGCCCCTGCGCCCAACCCGTAAGGCGTTGAGCGTCACCAGCACCGATGAACCCGACATGGCCAGCGCGGCGAGCAGTGGCGAGACGAAGCCCGCAACGGCCAGTGGGATTGCCAGAGCATTGTAAAGTGCAGCGATGCCAAAATTCTCCAGCGCCCGGCGTCGTGCTGCCAGTGCCGTTGCGCGGGCCAAGAGAAGGGGCGCCAGACGGTCTTGCGGGATGACCAGATCGGCTGCGCTGCGGGCGATGTCGGTCCCCGATGCAGGCGCGATGGAGACATGCGCGGCCGCAAGCGCGGGGGCATCGTTGATCCCGTCGCCCAACATGCAGACGCGAGCGCCCTGCGCAGCAAAAGCCGCAAGAGCCGCCCGTTTCTGGGCTGGTGTGAGGTCCGCGCGCCACGCTGCGATCCCTGTCGCAGCGGCGGCGGCGGCAACTGGCGCCGCGGCATCCCCCGAAAGCAGCGCGACCCCAAGCCCCTGTGCCCGAATCCCGGCCACAACGGCCGCGGCGTCGGTTTTGAGCGCGTCGCAGAGCGCAAATCGGGTCGGTGCGCCGACCCCGACCAGCCAGATTTCGGTCGTGCCAGCAGGACCGATATCCAGAGCGCCGCCTTTGCCCGCACACCCGCACCAGTCAGCCCGGCCAAGCCGTATCTCGTGCCCCTGCAAAAGCGCAGAGAGGCCCTGCCCCGGATGCTCGGCGACGTCCGAGAGCATGGCCGGCCGCACCCCGCGGGCGCGCAGGGCCACGGCAATAGCCTTGGCGTAGGGATGCCGCGAGGTTTCGGCCAGAGCAAGGGCCGCGGCGCGATGCGCAGGACCCTCGGGCATGGCGACGACATCCGGGCGCCCGCGGGTGAGCGTGCCGGTCTTGTCGAAAACGACCAGATCGACCTCGGCCAACCGTTCGAGCGCAGCGCCGTCCTTGACAAACACACCCGCGCGAAAGAGCCGCCCCCCGGCCACGACCTGCACGACGGGAACCGCAAGACCCAGCGCGCAGGGGCAGGTGATGATCAGCACGGAGGCCGCAATAAGCAGGGCCTCGCGCCCCGGAAGCCCAACCGCAAGCCAGCCGAAAAACGTCGCAGCCGCCGCAAAATGCACAAGCGGCGCGTAAATACGGGCAGCACGGTCCGCAAGCCGCGTATAGCGGTTGCGCCCGGTCTCGGCCGCCGCGACCATGCGCCCGATCTCGGCGATCAGGGTCCCTGAACCGACCGCGGCAATTTTTAGGGTGACCGGCGCCGTCAGGTTGACCATTCCGGCATGCAGCGTCGCGCCGGGGCCGGCATCCTCGGGCAGGCTCTCGCCGGTAACCATGGCGCGATCGATCTCCGTCTGCCCATCGACCACCGTGCCATCGGCAGGCAGCGTCTCGCCTGCTGCGATCCGGATCAGATCGCCCGGGCGCAAATCCTCCACCCGTACCAGAACCGGCCCCTCGGCCGTCAGACGCTGGGCGCTGCGCGCCGTCAGGCTGGCCAGCTCAGCAGCCGCCGAGCGGGCGAGCCGTCGCGTTCGATGGTCTAGGAGCCGGCCCAGCAGCAGAAAGAAGGCGAGCATGGCGGCCGCGTCGAAATAGGCCTCCGCCCCGCTCTGCAAGGTCTCGGAAAGCGAAACGGCCGAGGCCAGTATAAGCGCTAGGCTGATCGGCACATCCATATTGAGCCGTGCCGCCCGTAGCGCAGCCCAGGCCGAGCGGTAAAAGGGCATCCCGGCAAAAGCGATGGCCGGAAGCGCGATCAGCGCAGACACCCAATGCAGAAGATCGCGGGTTGCGGCATCGGCCCCGGCCCAGACCCCGACCGACAGCAACATGATGTTCATTGCCGCAAATCCCGCCACGCCCAGCCGGGCCAGAAGATCGCGACCGATGGCATCGCGCCCGATATCGCGCAGCGTGTCCGCATCAAGCGGGCGTGCGGCATAGCCGATCTCGGAGAGCCGTTTTACGATGGCCGAGGCCGACACGCGCGCTGCATCAAAGCCGATGGTCAGGCGCTTCAGCGAGAGGTTGAGGCGCGCCTCGGCAACGCCCGGGACGGCGGCGATGCCGGTTTCGACCTGCCGCATGCAGGCGGCGCAATGCACGCCGGGCAAGAGCAGATCGATCTCCTTGAGACCATCGACCCTGTCCCTGGCAAACAGGTCCGCCGCATCGCCCTCCTCCGCCCGTGGAGGATCGGTATCCGGCGGCAGGCGTTTCGGCGGCAGGCGACCCGGCAACAGGCGGTCCGGCGGTGCCGCGGTTGCGTCGCGCATCATCTGGGCGGGGCGGGGCACGGCCGGTTCGGCGGGTGGGGCTGTATCGTCGCGGGGCATCGTCAGTCGCGCCAGAGCGCGGCCTGCCCGGTCCAGACCGCACCGTCGGGGGCGGTGACGGTCAGCGCCGCCGCCCAGCGCCCGCTGGCCAGATCCACCTCGCTGCGGTAGCGGGCCCCGTCAAAGCGAAGCAAAACGGTCTGCGCACCCTCCAACGCGGTCGGCCGGGCGATCTCTGCCTCGACGACCAGACCGCCAAGCGGAGACCCGGTGCGGGTCAGGATCTCGACGCTCAGTGCCGTGTTGGCCAGCGCGGCGGTCACCTGCCAGCCCAACGCGTTCTGCGCCGCGCGATTGCGGTCCCAGCCCTGGCTGGCGATGTAGGCGTTCTTGACCACCAGACCCGGAAAACCGCTGGTTGCAAACCAGGCCATGGTCAAATTGACCGCCAGGATCACGCCGAATGCCGACACTGCAACGATCGCAACCACGCGCCCCGTCAGCGGGCGGGCGCCGTCGAGCGTTCGGATTTCGTTTCGCCGCTTCATTGCTCCGCCCCCATGAAAAAGTTCTCGGCGCTCTGTCGCTCGCGGGTGACGCTGTCCGTGGCCCAGATCTCGATCGGATTGTCGCCGATCATTTTGAACACCCGGTCGCCGGTCAGAAACACGCGGATCTCGCGGATCGCGTCGGGTCGTACGGCTACATCGGTCCCCTCCTGGCCCAGCACGGTCACCGTCACGGGCATCGGGGCGCGGGCCGAGACCGTATAGATCCGTTCCACCGCATTGCGATTTGCAATCTTCACCGTGTAGCCGTTGCGCACCGAACCGTCCGAGAGCACCACAAAGACCGGGTTGCGGTCATGGGCAACGGTAAGGCCCATACTGTCGCGCATGAACAAGGTCACCAGCATCGCCAGACCGATGCCCGCCCAAAGCGTAAAGTAAAGCAGCGTGCGCGGTCGCACGACGCGGCGCCAGGCGGGCACGGTCGTCTCGCCCCGCGCCTCGGCTTCCTGGTCGGCCAGGGTGACGTAGTCGATCAGCCCGCGCGCCTTGCCGATCTTGGTCATCACATCGTCGCAAGCATCGATACAGAGCGCGCAGGTAATGCACTCAAGCTGCTGGCCGTTGCGGATGTCGATCCCCATCGGGCAGACATTGACGCAGGCATTGCAGTCGATGCAGTCGCCAAGGGGCGCGGGGCTGCGCTTTTGGTGCTTTCCGCGCGGCTCGCCGCGGTGGTCCCGGTAGCTGACCGTCAGCGTGTGCGGATCCATCATCGCAGCCTGGATCCGCGGCCAGGGACACATGTAAATACAGATCTGTTCGCGCATGAACCCGCCGAAGACGAAGGTCGTGGCGGTCAGGATGGCGATCGAGCTGTAGGCAACCGAATGCGCCTCTGCCGTCACGAGATCCGCAGCCAGGGTCGGCGCGTCGGCGAAATAGAACACCCAGGCCCCGCCGGTGGCGAGCCCGATCAGCAGCCAGGCGGTCCATTTGGTCAGGCGCAGGCGCAGCTTGCGGGCGTCGTAGCCTTGCTTGTAAAGACGCAGCCGCGCGTTGCGATCGCCTTCGATCCAGCGTTCGACCAGGATAAAGAGATCCGTCCACACCGTTTGCGGGCAGGCATAGCCGCACCAGACCCGCCCAAGCGCCGAGGTGAACAGGAAAAGCCCCAGCCCGGCCATGATCAGCAGCCCGGCGACATAGTAGAATTCTTGCGGCCAGATCTCGATCCAGAAAAAGAAAAACCGTCGGTTCGCCAAATCCACCAGTACAGCCTGGTCGGGCAGGTTGGGTCCGCGATCCCACCGGATCCACGGGGTGAGGTAGTAGATGCCCAGCGTGACGACGAGCAGCCACCATTTGAGGTTGCGAAACCAGCCATGCACACGGCGCGGAAAAATCGGCACCCGCGCCGCGTAAAGGCTGCCTGTCGCGTCATCGCGGGTCATCGCGCTCATCCGAATTGCACTCCGAAGGGGCTTGCTCTTCTCCGCTTAAAGCCTGCCGTGCCGCCGCACCTTGATCCGTGTCAAACCCGCTAGGAAACGTCGCGCCCCGGCACCGCCAAGCAAAAGCCTAACCCAGGCGGTTTAGGCTTCTGTTTAGACCTTGGCGGCAAGCTGTCTTCGGGTGCAGGACAGGCGGGTGATCTATGACCGATCAGACCATCACGGGCACCGTCAACGACGACACACTCGTTGATGGCAGCGGCAACGACACCATCTTTGGCGGCGATGGCAGCGACACAATCACCGCCAGCACCGGCACCGATACCGTATTCGGCGGCACCGGCAACGACTCCATCGAGGGCGGCGCCGGTGCCGACGTTTTGGAAGGCGGCAATGGCAACGACAGTGTCTACGGCGGTACGGAAAACGATACGCTTCGGGGCAACGGAGGGTCGGATGAGCTCTTCGGCGGTGCCGGCGACGATCAGATCCTGGCCGGGGCCGGCGACGACACCATTTGGGGCGGCGACGGCAACGACACATTCGATGCGCGAGAAGGCGCCGACATCGCCTATGGCGGGACCGGCAACGACTTCTTCGAAAACAGCTCGGGCGACGCCACTTTCTATGGCGGCGACGATTCCGACACGATGGAGATCGGCGCGGACGTCAACACCTTTTTCGGCGGCGATGGGGGCGTCGACAGCGATACGCTGAGCGGCTATGACATGGATGATGCGCTCACCGTCTCCTTTACCGGGGACGAGGCGGGTACCTATACCGATATTGACGGCGATTCAGGAACCTTTGCGGGTGTCGAGGTTCTGGATCTAACCGAGCAGAACGATTCCGTCGACGGCTCGCTCAACACGGCCGGCGTGACCATTTTTGCGCATGGCGGAGAGGACAGCTTCGTCGGCGGCAACTTCCGCGACACCGTTTTTGGCGGGACGGGGCAGGACACACTTAACGGCGCGGGCGGCAACGACGATTTATACGGCGGTGCCGACGACGACGACATTATCGGCGGTGGCGCCCAGGACCTGCTCGATGGCGGGGCCGGCAACGACAACCTCTGGGCCGGCAACGGCATCGACACGGTCTTTGGCGGGGCGGATTCCGACCTGATCTATGGCGGCAAGGCCGACGACACCCTGTTCGGTGGCGACGGCGACGACACGCTTTATGGCGGACAGGGCCTCGATACGCTCTATGGCGGCGCCGGCGACGACGTTCTGGCGGGCAACCAGCATGGCGACACGCTCGATGGCGGCGAAGGCTCGGATACCTACCAGCTCGACGATGCGGACGCCAGCAACGACAATGTCGTCACCGACACCGGCAGCACCGGGATCGATGTGATCGAACTTTCCACCGGCGCCGGATCTTACCGCGTTCAGGACAACTTCTCGGCCGCCAGCAGCGGCATCGAGATCATCGATGGCAGCGGGACAACGGGTGACCAGCTCGGCACCAACGACCCGACCGCAAATCTCGACTTCTCTGGCATCACCTTGATCGGCGTCGACGAGATCATTGGTGGAACCGGCACAGACACCATCATCGGCTCCACCGGCGATGACAGCATCTCGACCTATGGCGGGGCCGATCGGCTGGAAGGCGGCGCCGGCGACGACACCCTTTCCGGCGGCACCGAAAACGACACCTTCGTCATCGCAGACGGCTCCGGCAACGATGTGATCACCGATTTCGAACTGCCGCTGGGCTGGGATGGCTCTCTGCCAAGCATGACACCGCTCGATGTGCTCGATGTCAGCGGGCTGACCGACGCCTCCGGCGATCCGGTCGACTGGAAGGACGTCACCGTAAGCGATGACGGCTCGGGAAATGCGGTTCTGACCTTCCCCAATGGCGAATCCGTCACGCTGACTGGCGTCGCACCCAGCGCAGTTGACGATCAGCAGGTGCTGATGGCCATGGGCATCCCCTGCTTTACCCCAGGCACCCCGATCCGAACCCCGCACGGCGCCGTTGCCATCGAAACCCTGCGCGCCGGCGATTTGGTCACCACGGCCGATGAAGGCCCGCAGCCGGTGCTCTGGGTCGGGCACAGCCGATGCGAAACAGATGAGGCGCGGCGCCGGCCCATCGAGGTTGCGCCCGGCGCGTTGGGCAACAGCCAAACCCTGCGCGTCTCGCCGCAACACTGCTTCCTGATCGATGCGCCCGACCTGCCCGGCGAGGCCCCGGTCTTCGTGCGGGCCAAGCATCTGGTCGGTCGGCTGCCCGGCGTCTCTGTCGGCCAAACCGCGCTGGGCGTGCGCTATATCCACCTCCTCTTCGCGCGCCATCAGGTGATTTTCGCCGATGGCGTTGCAACCGAAAGCTTCTATCCCGGCCCGATGGGCCTGCGCTTTCTACCGGTGCGCGAGTGCGTCTCGCTGCTCGCCGCCATGCCGCGCCTGGCCCATGTGCTACAAGGACAAAGCCCCGTCGATTGCGGCTACGGACCAACCGCACGGCAGGTGCTACGCCGCCGCGATCTCGCCCATTGGCGGCCTATGGCAACCCTGCCCCAGGCCCGAACCGCCTGAGACCGCGCCCGCCCGCCCGCTCCACCGACCCGCCATGACAATCCGCCGTGAAGATCCGCCGTGACGATCCGCCGTGACGATCCAACGTAACGATCCAACGTGACGATCAATATCCAGCCGGCATAAAACATCCGCGCCGCCTGGTTCGGCCGCGGTCGCCCCGGCGTCTCTCAGAGCGCCGACAAACGACCCGTCAGCACATACCGCAGGATCGCCACGACCTGCTCGGGCGTCTGGGCAACCGCCAGGGCCGCTGCATCGACCTCCTTGAGCGCATGCGCATGCTCGGGCCCATGCAACACGATCAGCGACTTGCCCAGGGCCGCGGCATATCCGGCATCGAAGGCCGCGTTCCATTGCCTGTACTTCTCGCCGAAGCGGACCACCACGATATCGGCCTCCGACAAACCCTTGCGGGTGCGGATGGCGTTAACCATCGCGCCCTTGTGGTCGTGCCAGACCTTGTTCGGCTCCGCGCCCAGGATCGCCACGCCGCAATCATCGGATGCGGCATGGTCCGTCACGGGGGCCGAGAAGGCGATGTCCAACCCGCTGGCCTCCGTCTCGATCTGCATCCGCCAATCGGTGTGGATTTCGCCGGACAGGTAGACGTTCAGGGTCATGGTCGTCTCCGCATCGGTCTCTTGCCGCCGAAACCCTAGGCGCACGGACCTTCGATGCAAGGCCGAACCGCAGGGCCGGGACGCCGTCCCGGATCAGGACGATGGCGATCTAGCCGGCTTCGGGGATGCTGCGGCGCGGGCGCATCTCCTGAAGCATGATGAAGAGACCCGCGCCGACAATCAGGGCGATGCCGAGAAAGTCGATCCCGTCCGGCTCCTCGGAAAACAGCACATAACCAATGCCCAGCGCCCAGATGAGCCGAACATAGTCGAGACCACCGACAAGCATCGACGAGGCAAACCGGTAGGCGAGCGCCACGAGATTGTGAATGCCAAAGGCGACGGCGGCCAGCATCAGGATCCAGGGCCAAGCGGCCGATGAGGGAAGACGCGGTTCGATCACGAGGACCGGCGCGAAGAGCATGGCGCCGAAGAGCGAGAGGTGAAAGATCACCGCGAAGTTCGAACTGCGCGCCGGCATGCGCCGGACGGCAAGCGTCATGCCCGACCCCAGAAGCGCACCCAGAAGCGCGATGCCAGCGCCCATGGAGATACCCTGGGCATCGGGACGCAGGATCAGGACAGCACCGCCAAACCCAACGGCAACAGCGATCCAGCTGACCGTTGCAACCCGCTCGCCGAACAGCAGCGCCGCAAAGATCAGCGCAAAGATCGGCGTGGTGAAGGTGATCGCGGTTGCTGTCGCGATCGGCAGGCTCTGGATTGCGACGTAAAAGCAACTCATCGCCGAAATCGTGAAGGCGGCGTGGACCAGATGCGCACGCCGGTCGGCAGCGATCACCTCACGGCGAAATCGTGGCAGCAGCGCAATGGGGATCAGAACGGCAAAAACCAGCACCGATCGCCAGGCCAGCATGTCCAGCGTAGAGACATCCAACTCGGCCAAAAACCGGATGGCAACCGCCATCAGCGGGATCAGGACGGTGTTGCCCAGCATTGCCGCCACACCGAGCATCGGCCGGGCATCCACGACACCCGACCCCGAAACCCGCTCCGTCCCTTCGCTTGCCCCGTCCACATGCCCCCCTGCACCGACAACCCGGCAACTCCCCGGCCTTCGCCAAAGCAAAGGCCCGGGCAGTCCCCCGCCGAAAAATGCGCCGTAAACCCCGCCGCAAAGGCCGTCCCGGCTTTTGGCAACGCCTGTCTCCGGCGCCACTCTTTCCTATTGTGGCCCGCCACGCTAGAGAGCGATCACTCTGAGAGATGGGCGTGACGTCATGACGATGGACAAGACCTTCGATGCGGGCCGCGTCGAGCGCGAAATCTATGCGGCCTGGGAGGCAGCGGGTGCCTTCGCGGCCGGTGCCAATGCGCGCCCGGGCGCCGAGGCCTTTTGCATCATGATCCCGCCGCCCAACGTAACCGGGTCCCTGCATGTGGGCCATGCCTTCAACAACACGCTGCAGGACATTCTCACCCGCTGGCACCGGATGCGCGGATTCGACACGCTCTGGCAGCCGGGCACCGACCATGCGGGAATTGCCACCCAGATGGTCGTGGAGCGGGAGCTGGCCAAGACCAACCGCCGGCGCACCAATTTCTCGCGCGAGGATTTCGTGGCGCTGGTCTGGGAGCAAAAAGTCCGCTCACGCGACAACATCAAGAACCAGCTCAAGCGGCTGGGCGCGTCCTGCGATTGGTCGCGCGAGGCCTTCACCATGTCGGGCGCCCCCGGCGCGCCGGCCGGAGAGGAGGGCAATTTCCACGACGCGGTCCTGAAGGTCTTTGTCGAGCTCTACAATCGCGGGCTGATCTTTCGCGGCAAGCGGCTGGTCAACTGGGACCCGCATTTTGAAACCGCAATCTCGGATCTGGAGGTCGAGAACCGCGAGGTCGACGGCTTCATGTGGCATTTCAAATACCCGCTCGCGGGTGGGCAGACCTATGAATATGTCGAGAAGGATGCCGAGGGCGTGGTCACCCTGCGCGAGGAGCGGGACTACATCTCCATCGCCACCACGCGGCCCGAGACCATGCTGGGCGATGGTGCGGTCGCGGTGCATCCCGAGGATGCGCGCTACGCCTCGATTGTCGGCAAGCTGTGCGAGATCCCGGTGGGGCCCAAGGAACATCGCCGGCTGATCCCGATCATCACCGATCCCTATCCCGACCCGGAATTCGGCTCGGGCGCGGTGAAGATCACCGGCGCGCATGACGCCAATGATTATACCGTCGCCAAGCGCGGCAACATCCCGATGTACCGGCTTATGGACACGAAAGGCCACATGCGCGACGACGGGAAACCTTACGTCGATTGCTCACAGCGTGCGCGAAAAATTGCAGAGGGTGATGACTATACCGAAGCGGAAGTAGATCTCCTAAACCTCGTCCCCGACGATCTGCGCGGGCTCTACCGGTTCGAGGCGCGCAAACGCGTCATCGACCAGATCACGTCCGAGGGGCTGGCCGTCACGATCCTCAATCCGGATTACGATCCCGAAGGCGACGCGCCCGACATGATCCCGCTGGTCGAGGCCAAGAAGATCATGCAGCCCTTTGGCGACCGCTCCAAGGTCGTCATCGAGCCGATGCTGACCGATCAGTGGTTCGTCGATGCCGAAAAACTGGCCCGCGAGGCCCTTGCGGCGGTCGAGGATGGTCGCACAAAGATCCTGCCCGAGCAGCACAAAAAGGTCTATTTCAACTGGCTGCGCGAGATCGAGCCGTGGTGCATCTCGCGCCAACTCTGGTGGGGGCATCAGGTGCCGGTCTGGTATGGGCCGCACATGATAAACCATGCGGACCACCCTCTCTGCGACAGGTTTTCAATCCATCAACATACCAAAAACCCACAAGTGCCCGAGTCGACAAAAACTGGCGGCTACGACTGGGAATGCGCTGTTACTGAGGAGGAGGCGGTTAGTTGGTTCACGCAGATTTGGGGCGCGCCTGTTCAAGTGGCACCGAGCGAAGAGGCATTTCTCGTTGAATTCAATAGGCTTCAGAAGGGTGAAATAGACTACGTTCCCATCTTTCGAGATGAAGCCGTGCTCGACACCTGGTTTTCCTCGGCCCTCTGGCCCTTCGGGACGCTGGGCTGGCCGGAGGAGACCGAGGAGCTTGCGCGCTATTACCCGACCTCGGTTCTGATCACCGGGTTCGACATCATCTTCTTCTGGGTCGCGCGGATGATGATGATGGGCACCCAGTTCATGACCGATGCAGATGGCGCCCCGCAGGTGCCCTTCCACACGGTCTATGTCCATGCACTGGTGCGCGACGCCAAGGGCCAGAAGATGTCGAAAAGCCTTGGCAATGTGCTCGACCCGCTGGAGTTGGTCGATGCGTTCGGGGCCGATGCGCTGCGCTTCACCCTGGCCTCGATGGCGGTGATGGGGCGCGACCTCAAGCTCTCCACCAGCCGCATTGCGGGCTATCGCAACTTCGTTACCAAGCTTTGGAACGCCGCCCGCTTTGCCGAAATGAATGGCGCGCGGGGCTGGACGGGCGACGGGCTGCCGGAGGCGCATGAGACGCTCAACCGCTGGATCATCGGCGAGACGGCGCGGGCCCGGGCGGCCTGCGATGCTGGGCTGGCCGCATTCCGCTTCAACGATGCGGCGAACGGGCTTTACGCCTTTGTCTGGGGCCGGGTCTGTGATTGGTATCTGGAGCTGGCCAAGCCGCTCTTGGCCGAGGGGCATCCCGCGCGGGCCGAAACCCAGGCGGTTCTGGGCTGGGTGATCGATCAATGCCTGATCCTGCTGCACCCTTTCATGCCCTTCGTGACCGAGGCGATCTGGGGCCAGTCGGGCGCGCGGACCAAGATGATCGTCCATGCCGATTGGCCGGAGTTTGACGCCCAAAGCCCTGAGGCGGATGCCGAGATCGGCTGGGTGGTCGGGCTGATCGAGGAGATCCGCTCGGTGCGGGCCGAGATGTCGGTCGCGCCCTCGGCGCAGATCCCGCTTCTGATCGTGCAGGCCGGGGAGGAGGAGACGGCACGGCTCGACCGGCATGCCGCCCTGATCGGCCGGCTGGGGCGGGTGCCGCAGATGACCCGGATCGCCGCGGCGCCCAAGGGTGCCGTGACGCTGACCGCGCCGGGCGCGACGCTGTGTCTGCCGCTGGAAGGGCTGGTCGATATCGCCGCGGAAGAGGCCCGGCTGGTAAAATCGCTGGGCAAGGTCGACAAGGAGCTGAAGGGGCTGACGGCCAAGCTCGGCAATGCCACATTTCTCGCAAAGGCCCCCGAAGACGTCGTGGCAGAAAACCGCGAGCGTCTCGCGGAGGCCGAGGGCGAAGCGTCCAGGCTGCGCGGCGCGCTGGCCCGGCTGGCCGAGATGGGTTGAACGCCAGAGGCGCCGGCAAGGGATGAGGAGACAGGGATGGATTTTCCGCTGATCGGGCTGGGCACCTGGCCGCTGAAGGGCAGCGAGTGCCGCGATGTGGTGACCGAGGCGCTCAGCATGGGCTACCGGCATATCGACACCGCACAGCTTTACGAGAACGAGGCAGAGGTCGGCGCGGGTATCGCCGCCTCGGGCGTGGCGCGCGACCGGATCTTTCTGACCACCAAGGTCGTGCAGGACCATTTCGTCGATGGTACGGCGCTGGAAAGCGCCAAGCGCAGCATGGACAAGCTGGGCGGTCCGGCGGATCTGGTTCTCGTTCACTGGCCGCCCAAGGGGGTGGCCACCGAAGCGGTGATCGACGCGCTGGAGGAGATCCGCGCGGCCGGGCTCACCACCCATATCGGCGTGTCGAACTTCAACGTGCCGATGCTGACGGCGGCGGCGGGGCGCGCCACAATCCTGACCAATCAGGTGGAGTTTCACGCCCTGATCGACCAGGCGCGGCTGAAGGCGTCGGCCGATGCGCTGGGGGTGCGGCTGACCGCCTATATGCCGATTGCGCGGGGCCGGGTCTTTGACCTCGCGCCGGTCGTAGCAGCCGCGGAACGGCTGGGCAAAACGCCAGCCCAGATCGCCCTGCGTTGGATCGTGCAGCAGGGGGTCACGGCGATCCCGATGTCGACCAAGACCGCCAATCTGCAGGCCAATCTGGCGGTGACGGCGTTTGCCCTGTCCGAGGCGGAGATGGCGGCCATCACCGCCTGCACCCGGGACCATCAGCGGTTCTGCACGCCCTTTGACTGGGCGCCCGACTGGGACGCATGAGCGCGCTCGATCTCATCGGTATCGGCGAATGCATGGTTGAGTTCCGGCCCGAGGCGCTGGCCGGACGCACCGATCTGATGCGCATGGCCTGGGGCGGGGATGTGATGAACAGCCTCGTTCATGCCGCGCGGCTGGGATTGCGGGTCGGTTTTCAGAGCCGGATCGGGAACGATGCCTTCGGTGATTGGCTGCGCGAAGGCTGGATGACAGAGGGGATCGATCTCACTCACGCCCCCCTCGTCGACGGTGAAAACGGCATCTACTTCATCACCAATGATGCGGCCGGCGAGCGGCGCTTCTCCTATCGCCGCGCCGGCAGTGCCGCAAGCCGGATGGAACCGGGCGATCTCGATGCGGCCTGGCTGGGCACGGCGCGCTTTGTGCTGCTGTCGGGTATCACCCAGGCGATCTCGACCAGCGCCGCAGCGCTCAACAAGGCCGCCGCCCAAGCCACCCCAAGGGCGGTCTACGATCCCAATCACCGCCCCAATCTTTGGGCCGAGCGGGGCGGTATCGCAGCCGCGCGTCAGGCTTTTGCCGAGGTGGCGCGCCTCGCGGCCTGGCTCCTGCCCAGCTATCCCGACGATGCGGTGCTGCTTGCGCATCCGGCGGGCAGCCCGCAAGAGGCCCTGGCCGGCTTTGCCGCGGCCGGATCGGGCCAGGTTGCGATGAAGATCGGCCCAGAGGGGGTGCTGATCCGGACCGAGGGCCAAACCCGGCATATCCCCGGCGCGCAGACGGGTCCGATCGTTGATACCACAGGTGCGGGCGACAGCTGGAACGCGGCCTTTCTGGCCGCCCTATGCGGGGGTGCGGACCCCGCCGCCGCGGCCCGTTCGGCCAACCACCATGCCGTCAAGACGCTCGCTTACCCCGGCGCCGTACCACCGCGCGGCTGACCGCGGCCGTGGGCGCGCCGCAAAGGGTCGGCCGGGCCGGTTTGCCCAGCGCTTTCAGTCGTCGTCCCCGGCTACAGCGCGCAGCCTCTCGATATGTGGGATCGCGATGAGCCGCGCATCCTTCAGCCGGATGATCCCGTCTTTTTTCAACGCGCCTATCTGCCGGCTGACCGTTTCGATCGTCAGCCCCAGATAGTCCGCCGTCGCTTCGCGGGTCAACGGTAGGGCGAGCTCGATACCGTCCCAGATGGGTCGACCGGCAAGGGCGGCGTGCCGGTTTGCAACGATGTGCAGGAAACTTGCAATCCGCTCCCGCGCCGTCTTTCGCCCCAGAACCACCATCCATTCCCGCGCCGCATCAAGCTCATCCAGTGTCATCTCTAAAAGCCGCCGGCGCAGATCGGGCGAGTCGTTCAACAAGCGCTCGAACCGGCGGCGATCAAAAAGGCAGAGCTTGACTTCGCCGACCGCCACGGCGTCGTAATGCGCGTTGGCATGCTGGACCCGGCCGACAAAATCGCCCGGAAACAACAGGCCGACCGTCTGACGCCGTCCATCGGCCATGATCCGCGAGAGCGATACGACGCCGTCGACGATAGACCCGATCTGACCCACCGTCTGACCGGTCGCCGATATCTCTTCGCCCGGCAGGTAGGACCGGTAGCTTTTGATGGCTTCAAGCAGCGACAGCTCGTTCGGCGCGGAGTAGGCGCAAACAGCACGATCGCGGATCGGGCAGGTCGAACAACGCTCCTGCGACGCCTTGTGTTGCGTAACTGAAGTGAGGCCAGACATGCAAAACCCCGGTTTTTGTCGTCAGTCCACCGTCAATACCCTGACGAGAAGCGCTTGATCTTGCAATCCCCCCAAGGCTGAGGCCATGTGATGCTTTCCGCATGGCGCAAAGCAAACCGCAGGACGCGTGAACCGGTGCAACGCCTTTATCACCACAAACTGTCGCCTTTTTGCCGCAAGCTGCGGCTTGTTCTGGCCGAAAAGGGGGTGGAGACTGCTTTGATTGAGGAGCGGTACTGGGAGCGGCGGACCGCGTTCTTGCGCATCAACCCGGCCGGGAAGGTGCCGGTGCTCGAGATCGACGGGTTGGTGCTGGGCGACTCAGCCGCCATCTGCGAATATCTGGAGGAGACGCGCCCCGAACCGCCTCTGATCGCCGGCAGCGCGGCCGAGCGGGCCGAGATCCGACGGCTGGTGGCCTATTTCGACGACAAGTTTCACCATGAAGTGACGGTAAACCTCTTGCATGAGCGGGTCACCAAGCGGCTGACACGCGAGGGGCATCCCGACAGCACCCGGCTGAAGGCCGGTCTGGCGGCGATCCGTTACCATCTCGACTATATCGATTGGCTGGCCGATCACCGCCGCTGGTTGGGCGGCGAACGGTTAAGCCTGGCCGATCTTGCTGCGGCCGCGCAGCTTTCCTGCCTCGACTATATCGGCGATGTCGATTGGGCAAGGGTGCCGAACGCAAAGATCTGGTATGCACGGATCAAGTCGCGACCGGCCTTTCGCCCGCTTCTGGCCGACAGCCTGCCTGGGTTTCGCGCGCCCGACCACTACGCCGATCTCGATTTCTGATGGCTTCGGACAATGCCGCTTCGCTGGCCGATGCCGTAAAGTCGGAAGCGGCAGCGCTGGGGTTTGCGGCTTGCGGCATCTGCCGGCCAAGCGCGATCGCCCAAGCGCCGGCAAGGCTGCAGGCCTTTTTGTCCAACGGGTATCACGGCGAGATGGCCTGGATGGCCGACCGCGCAAACTGGCGCGGCGATCCCGCAGCGCTCTGGCCGGCGGCGCGTTCGATCGTGATGCTGGCCGACAGCTACGCGCCGACGCGCGACCCGCTGCGCCAGCTTGAGCGCCGCGACCGCGCGGCGATTTCGGTCTATTCGCAAAGCCGCGACTATCACGACGTGGTCAAGAAGCGGCTCAAACGGCTCGGACGCTGGCTGATCGCGCAGGCCGGCGGCGAGATCAAAGTGTTCGTCGATACCGCCCCGGTGATGGAGAAACCCCTGGCCCAGGCGGCCGGGCTGGGTTGGATCGGCAAGCACACCAATCTCTTGTCGCGCGATTTGGGCAACTGGGTGTTTCTGGGTTCGGTCTTCAGCACGCTGGAGATTGACCCCGATCCGGCCGAAATCCCGCATTGCGGCAGCTGCCGGCGTTGTCTTGACATCTGTCCTACAGCCGCCTTTCCCGCCCCCTTCAAGCTCGATGCACGGCGCTGCATCTCGTATCTGACCATCGAGCACAAGGGACCGGTACCGCTTGCGATGCGCCCGCTTCTGGGCAACCGCGTCTTCGGCTGCGACGATTGCCTGGCTGTCTGCCCTTGGAACAAATTCAGCCAAACCGCCCATGCCGGCTATGCCGCGCGAGCGGGCCTGCGGGTGCCGGCGCTGGCGGAGTTGGCTGCGCTCGACGACGCAGCCTTTCGGGCGCGTTTTGCCGGCACACCGGTCAAACGGATCGGCCACAATCGGTTTTTGCGCAATGTGCTCTATGCCATCGGCAATTCGGGCGATCGGCGGCTGCGCGGCGCGGCGAAAGCCCATTGCAGCGATCCCGACCCGGTGGTTGCCGATGCCGCTTGCTGGGCGCTGACCCGCTTGGCGCAGTGCCAAAAAGCGCCGGAAACCCGCCTTGCGGCGGCTCCGCTTCCGATGCCGGCGCTGCCGGACCCGGGCCGCTAGGGCGTGCGCGCCGGCTCAGTTGCCGGCAAGTTGCTGCATGTTGCGCCGGGCAAGCTCGGCCATCGGGCTGTCGGGGTGCAGTCGGATCAGTTCGAACCAAACCGCCAGCGCATCGGGGACCCGGCCCGTCACGGCAAGCGCGGCTCCTCTTTCAAACAGCGCCTCGGGATAGGTTGGCAGGATCGTGAGGGCGGCCTCGGCATCGGCCAATGCGGCATCGAAATCGCCCGATTTGCGGTGCGCCGCAGCGCGCAGCGCAAGGAGGTCGGGACGCTGGACATGCTCGGCCAAAGCCGTGTTGAGATCCTCGATCGCGCCGTCCCAAAGATTCTGTCGCCCGCGCGCCTCGGCCCGCATGACCCTTGTGTCGGCATCGTCCAGGCCGATGGCGATCGCCTGGGTCAGCGCCTGCTCGGCAATCGCGTAACTGCCCTCTGCCAGCCAAAGCCGCCCGGCGTCGCGCATCATCGCCGCCCGGCTGAAGGCCGGCAGGCCGTTACCCCAATCGGCCGCGACCTCGGCCAAGATGGCCGCGGCGGTGACATTCGCCCCCAGCGCCTCAAGAGCGCGCGCCTCGCAGGCCCGGGCCTCGGCGCCGCCACCCAAAACAAGCCATTGCGCTGCCTCCTCCCGGGCCCGCTGCGGGTCTTGGGCGATGCGCTGCATGCAGTCGGCCATCGACGTCAGCGCCAGGGCGGGGCCCGTCGGTGCCGCGAGCGGCAACAAGAGCGGGAGGAGGGTCGTTAGGGCTCGCATCCGGGCGCCTCGCAAGCTAGACGTTCTGGCCATCAGATAGCCCTGCGGAGGCGCAAGCGCAAATGACGGATCGTGAATGCACCGGCCGGCATCGAAGCGCGCGCATGACCGCCAAAGGCGCTTGGGCGATGGCAAGAGGGCATGCGTGAAGGGATCACCGTGACAGGACGCTGCCTGTTCAGTTTCGGGCATGGCTATTCGGCCGGTGCGCTCGCCCGGCTCTTGGTCGGTGCGGGCTGGCGCGTGGTCGGGACGACGCGCAAGCCCGAGCGGGCAGCGGAACTGCGCGATGCTGGGGTCGAGGCGATGCTCTGGCCGGCAGACCGGGCGGCCTTGGATGCAGCGCTGGGTGCGGCCACGCATCTGCTGTTGTCCGCAGCGCCGGGGCCAAACGGCGATCCGCTACTGGCAGACCACCGTGACGTGCTGACAGCGCATGCCGGGCACATCTCTTGGGCGGGCTACTTATCCACAACAGGGGTTTACGGGGATCGGCAAGGCGGCTGGGTCGACGAAACCGCCCGGCGCGATGCCGGAACCGCCCGCGGCAAAGCGCGGATTGCGGCCGAAGATGCCTGGCTGGCCCTAATGCAAGACACCCAGCTGCCGGTTCACATCTTCCGCCTGGCAGGGATCTACGGGCCAGGGCGCGGCCCCTTTGCAAAAGTTCGCGACGGCTCTGCGCGACGGATCATCAAACCGGGTCAGGTCTTCAGCCGCATCCATGTTGAAGATATTGCCGCGGTACTCGCAGCCTCGATTGCGCGGCCCAATCCCGGGGCCGCTTACAACGTCTGCGACGACGACCCCGCGCCGCCCCAAGATGTCATCGCCGAGGCCGCCCGCCTGCTGGGCGTGCCGCTGCCCCCCGAGGTTCCGTTCGAAACGGCCGAAATGAGCCCGATGGCGCGCAGCTTTTACGCGGAGTCAAAGCGCGTCTCGAACCGGCGGATCAGGGACGAGTTGGGCGTGGCCCTCGCCTATCCAGATTACCGCAACGGCTTGCAGGCCTTGCTGGATTCCGAAATGGGCCTGTGATCGCCGCTTAGACTGAACGCATGTAAAGCGCATATTCGATGGCCGAGACATGCTGGTTGAGCCGGCCCAGCTCCTGCTCCTTCATCAGCCCGTAGCATCGGACAAACTCCGCGCCCAGCGCCCTTGCCGGGAATGCGCTTTCGCGAAACGCGGCCAGGGCCCGGCCCCAGCCCAGCGGCAGGGGCATAGGCGGAAGCAGACCGCGGTCGAAACCCGCCTCGCCGGTCACCGGCTGCCCCGGATCGGCCTGCGTTTCGATCCCTTCCAGCATCGCCTGCAGGATAAGGGCCAACGCGATGTACGGGTTGGCGTCGGCCCCGGCCAGGCGATGCTCGAACCGCGCGGCTGGGCCGATCGTCGTCGGCACCCGCAGGGCCGTGGTGCGGTTGTCGAGCCCCCAAACCGCCTGGCTGGGGGCGTAGGTGCCCGGACCTAGCCGGCGATAGGAGTTAAGGTGCGGAGCCAGGCCGAGCACCGAGGCCGGCATCTGCGCAATCAACCCGCCTAGCGCACCGCGCAGCGCTGCATTGGGCAAGTCCTCGGTTGCGCCCGAAAAGACGTTATCGCCCGCCTCGTTCAAGAGCGAGACGTGAAAATGCAGGCCGGAGCCGGCCATATCGCCGTAAGTCTTTGCCATGAAACTTGCGTCAAATCCCAGGATCCTTGCCGTCTCGCGGATCGCCAGCTTCAAAAGAAGCGCTTGATCGGCGGCTTCGAGCGCACCGGTGGTATGGGCGAGGTTGATCTCGAATTGGCCCGCACCGTATTCGGCCAGCGCAACATCGGCATTGCAGCCCAGGGCGCGGGCCGCGGCGATCATCGCATCCAGAAGCGCCGAGAAGGGGTTCTGGACGCCCAGCCGGTAGATCTGCGCGCCGCTCAGACGCTCGCCGCTCAACGGACAGCGCGGCGGCTGGGCGCGGCCCTGCGCGTCGCGGGCCGCATCGACGATGTAAAACTCAAGCTCCGGCGCGATCACCGGGGTCAACCCACGCGCGGCAAGACGGTCCGACACGGCAGCCAGGGCGGCACGCGGATCGTAGGGCGATGGGCTGCCATCGGGTGCGCACATCGTCATCAGCGCAACGGCGCGCCGTCCGTTCGACCAGGCCGCCGGGCCCAGCCGCACCGCATGGCAGGCCGCATCGGGATCGCCGCGCGCGATCGCAATGCCGGCCGAATCGACATCGGCCGAAAAAATATCGAGATTAAAGAGCGAGGCGGGCATGCGCAGCTTGCCGGCGAGTTTTTCCGCCTGATCGACTGGCAGATGCTTGCCGCGGGCCACGCCGTTCATATCCGCAAAGACAAGCTCGAGGGTTTGCACATCTGGCATCGCGGCAAGCGCGTCGGCGATCGCGCCTGTGCCAAGTGCGCCGCCTGTCGATTTTGCAGCCATCAGGCCGGCGCCTCGGCAAAAAGGCAGAGGGTCTGCAGCGCGATCGTAGCACCCGCCAGCGCCGTGATGCCGGCCGCATCGAAGGGCGGCGAGACCTCCACCACATCGGCCCCGCGGATGTCGAGGCCGGCAAGGCCGCGCAATATACCCAGCGCCTGATGCGTGGAGAGCCCGCCGACCACCGGCGTGCCGGTGCCCGGCGCGAAAGCGGGGTCCAAACCGTCGATATCGAAGGTCAGGTAGCAAGGCCCAACCGCCCGGGCACGGATCGCCGCGACGGTTTCGGCAAGCGGGGTCTCGTGCACCGCAATCGCATCGCGGATCTCGATGCCCATCGGCGCATCGTTGGTCGTGCGAATTCCGACCTGGATGGAGCGGGTCGGGTCGATCAACCCTTCTCCTAGGGCGTGATAAAACATTGTGCCATGGTCGATCTCGGCTGCGTCCTCGCCCTCCCAGGTATCGGTATGCGCATCGATCTGGACGAGGCCGAGTGGCCCGTGCCGGGCAACATGGGCGCGCAGGCTGGGATAAGTGACAAAGTGGTCCCCGCCCAACAGCAACGCCCGCGCGCCCGCATCGAGCACCTGCGCCACCGCGCCCTCGATCACCGCGGGGTTTTCAGTGGGTCGCGCATAAGGCAGCGCCACGTCGCCCCAGTCGATCACCGTTAAGCGTTCGAACGGGTCGAAGGTCGAGGGCCAGCATCGCGCCCAGGCTAGGTTGGTCGACGCTTCGCGGATCGCTCTGGGGCCGAAGCGGGTTCCGGGCCGGTTGCTCACCGCGCTGTCCAGCGGCACGCCGATCACCGCAACATCGGCTCCAGCGGGATCGACCGCGTAGGGCCGTCGGCAGAAGCTGAGCGGCCCGGAGAACATCGGATCGGTGGCCCCGCCCACCCCATGGGGATCGGGATAGCCATGGCGAAAGTCTGACATTTGTCCCTCATCGGTCGCCGTCACCAGACGCGAAGGGTGCCGGCCCCGTCAAGGCTCAAGCGCGGGGTACCCAACCTATGGCGCAACGGCGGCTAGGGCGCGACCGGTACGGTACGACCTGTACGGCGCGTCCGGTACGGCGCGTCCGGCAAGGCGCGACCGGAGCGGCGAAGCTGATAAGGCGCAGCGGGCAAGCCGCGAGCTTGCCAAACGGCGTTTGTGATCACAGACTGTGGCCATGACGCCTTCTCCAGCGCCAGCGCAGCCAACGGGCGCAGATGCACAACTCCCGGCGCATGAGCGGGTCTATCGCCAGCTGCGCAACCGGATCCTGTGGGGTTTGCTGATGCCCGGCGCACCGCTGACCCTGCGCGGTCTGGGCACCGAACTTGGGGTTTCGATGACCCCGGTACGCGAGGCCGTGCGTCGGCTGGCCGCCGAAGGCGCCCTCTCGGTCTCTGCCTCGGGCCGGATCTCGGCCCCGGAGCTAAGCGACGAACGGCTTGAGGAGCTGGCCTCGATCCGCGCCTTGCTTGAGCCCGAGCTGGGCGCGCGCGCCCTGCCCCGGGCGCATCTGGCGTTGATCGACAGGCTCGACATCATGAACCACAGGGTCGACGAAGCGATCGTGAAAACCGATGTGCCGGGCTATATCCGCACCAATTTGGAGTTCCACCGAACGCTCTATCTGCGGGCGCAGGCACCTGCCATGCTGGCCTTGACCGAAAGCATCTGGCTGCAAGCCGGCCCCACAATGCGGGCGCTTTACGCACGGCGGCAGCGCAGCGAGGCGACGGCCAATCACCGCAAGATCCTGGCTGCCCTGCGCGCGGGCGACGAGCCAGGTCTGCGTTTGGCGATCCGCGCCGACGTCACGCAGGGGCTGCGCATGCTGATCGGCTGATTGAAGGGTCGAAAGACCCATTGCATAACGACCTAGGGCTGGACGGGGCCGTCCGGGGCAGCGAGGGAGCAGCGGTCGGCCGGGGCAAGCGCGGGAAACACCGATGTAAGTCCGGTGCAGGTCTGGGAAGCCCCATGGAATCCCCGGAAGTTCCTATGGGGGGTCTCTAGGGCAAGGCGGGCGCCGGCCCAGGGCGGGCTGGTCGGTCCGGGATGCCTACAGCCCGGTCGCCGGAGGCATCGACACCTTGGTGCCGATACCGGCGCGCTGCGCTCGCGCGAATGCCAACGCGGCGGCGGCATAATCGCCCACGGCCATGCCGCGAAACACAAAGGCGGCCGCTTTTTGGGGATCGTAGCGGGCGGGGCAGTTGCCGGTGACGAGCCCGGCCAGATCGCCCGTGACCAGCGCAGGCTCCACAAGCTTGACCGGCGCGGCCGCTTCCTGTGCGCGATCGTCTACGATCACCGTGCCGAAGGCAGGCATCGATGCGTCATGCCAGGGAATGCCGAGATCGGTGATGGCGGCGAACGCCCCGGGCTTGAGCCAGCCCGCATCCAAAAAGGCTGGCGTATCGTGATCGAGCGGGATCGAGGTGACGACGATATCGGCATCCTCCAACGCGTCGCGCGGTGTCGCAGCCCGGGCCGCGAGCCCAAGGGACCGGGCACGGGCGCAAAGCCGGTCGACATTCACCGCACCCCGGCCGACCGCCCGGATCTCTTCCAGCGGGAAAAGCGCAGCGAGCGCGTCCAGATGGCTGCGCGCCTGCACGCCGCAGCCGACAAAGGCGACACATTGCGCATCCGGTCGGGCCAGCCGTTTGGCCGCGACGGCCGAGAGACCCGCGGTGCGCACTGCCGTGATCCAGCCCGCGCCCAGCACCGCCTGCACGAGCCCCGTCTCGCTGTCCTGGACCAGAATAACCCCTTCGACACCGCCCAGGCCTCGGGCCGGGTTGCGTGGGCTGACCATGACGGATTTGACCACCGTTACCCCCGGCGCATCGGCGGTTCCGAGCGTGGTCATGTAGTAGCGCCCGCCCGGCGCGGTGGTCGCCGCCTTGGGCGGGCTGCGCAGCGCCCCGTCCGCAGCGGCGCGAATGGCCGCCTCGATGGCCTCGACAACGGCGTCTGTGCCGATGCCCAGCGCGGCCAGCGCGTCGTCGGAAACCGTCAAGAACCCATGTCCAGCCCAGGCGTCATCCGTCATCATGCCGCTCCCTTTTTGCGTTCTGCCGACCCAGACCACCCGTTGCGCCGCTACGCAAACAAATTGTTGCGGTATGCAAGCTTGCTGTGGCGCGCGCCCGATCCTAGGTCGCATCTTAGAAACAATACTGACCGCAACCAAGGCACTCGCCGACCCAAGGAACGCGCCATGAGCTGGAACCCTGCCCTCGACCCCCATTGCCCAACCGGCGACGAGATCGACGCAATTGAGACGCTGATCGTGCCGCGCGCCCATGACATCGGCGCGTTCGAGGTGCGGCGCGCGTTGCCTTCGCCCAAGCGCCAGTTGGTTGGGCCATTCATCTTTTTTGATCAGATGGGGCCGGCGGAGTTTCTGACCGATCAGGGCATGGATGTCCGCCCGCACCCGCATATCGGGCTGGGCACGGTGACCTATCTTTTTCAGGGCGCGATCTTTCACCGGGATTCGCTGGGCACGGCGGCCTCGATCGAGCCGGGGGCGGTGAACTGGATGGTGGCCGGCCACGGGATCACCCATTCCGAGCGCACCGCGGCCGAGGAGCGGCCCAAGCCCGGCCGCACGCTCTTTGGCATCCAGACCTGGGTGGCCCTGCCCGAGGCCGAGGAGGATCGGGCCGCCTCCTTTCACCATCACGCCCGCGAGGCGCTGCCCTTTTTGGAGGGCGAGGGCAAAGCGGTGCGGCTGATCATGGGCTCGGGCTGGGGTGAGCGCGCGCCGGTCAGCACGTTTTCGGAGATGTTTTACGCCGATGTGGTGCTGGCCGCCGGGGCGGGCATTCCACTGCCCGATGAGCATGAGGATCGCGGCGCCTATATCGTCTCGGGTTCGGTTACGGTGGGCGGGCAGAGCTTTGTGCCCGGCCAGATGATGGTTTTCCGCCCCGGCGATAGGCTATCGCTGCATGCGGGCGCGCAGGGGGCACGGCTGATGCTGCTGGGCGGCGAGACGCTGTCGGGCCCGCGCTATATCTGGTGGAACTTCGTGGCTTCGTCGCAGGAGCGCATTGAGGCCGCAAAAGAGGCTTGGCGCGCGGGCGATTGGGAGCATGGCCGTTTCCAGTTGCCGCCCGATGACAGGACGGAGTTCATCCCCCTGCCCGAGCGCTGAAGCACCGCGGTAGGGGCTGCGCCCAGATGCCATGGTCGCATCGGTGGCGAGTTCGGGCGCCTCCGGCGGGAGTATTTTGGCCAAGAAGAAGTAAGGCGGCGCCAATGTTTGTACGGTCGGGGCGGGCACTGGCGGGACGCGCGAAAGTGTCGTGCCGGCTCCGACGCGGCGGGGGAGGGCGGGCGGGCCGCTGCGTCGGGGCCGGCCCTGGGGTTAGCCGAGGATCGCCGGAAGCGTGAGGCCCTGGGCGGCGGCGCAATCAAGCGCCTCGGGATAGCCCGCATCGGCATGGCGCATCACCCCAGTCGCAGGGTCGTTCCAGAGAACCCGTGCCAGACGGCGCTCGGCCGCGACCGACCCGTCGGCCACGATCACCATGCCGGCATGTTGCGAAAACCCCATCCCGACCCCGCCGCCATGGTGCAGGCTGACCCATGTCGCCCCAGAAGCGGTATTCAAGAGCGCATTCAAAAGCGGCCAGTCGCTGACCGCGTCCGAGCCGTCGCGCATCGCTTCGGTCTCGCGATTGGGGCTGGCGACAGAGCCGCTGTCCAGATGATCGCGCCCGATGACGATCGGGGCCGAGAGCGCGCCCGACCGCACCATCTCGTTGAAGGCCAGCCCCGCGAGATGGCGCTCGCCCAGGCCCAGCCAGCAGATCCGCGCCGGCAGGCCCTGAAACGCGATCCGTGCCCGCGCCATGTCGAGCCAGCGATGCAGATGGGTGTTGTCTGGGAAAAGCTCCCGGATCTTGGCATCGGTCTTGTAGATATCCTCGGGATCGCCCGACAGCGCGCACCAGCGAAACGGCCCCACCCCGCGGCAAAAGAGCGGGCGGATATAGGCCGGCACGAATCCGGGAAAGGCAAAGGCGTCGGCCAGCCCCTCTTCCTTAGCGACCTGGCGGATATTGTTGCCATAGTCGAGCGTCGGGACACCGGCGCGCCAAAACGCGAGCATCGCATCGACATGGGTGCGCATCGAGGCGCGGGCCGCCGCCTCCACCGCCGCGGGGTCGCTCTCCTGACGCGCGCGCCATTCCCCCAGCGTCCAGCCTGCGGGAAGATAGCCATGCAAGGGATCATGCGCCGAGGTCTGATCGGTGACAATGTCGGGACGCGGGCCGCCGGCGGCCATGCGTCGGGCAAGCTCGGGAAAGATCTCCGCGGCATTGCCCAAAAGCCCCACAGATTTCGCCTCGCCAGACCCGGTCCAGCCCGTGATCATGGCCAGCGCCTCGTCGAGGGTCTCGGCGCGGGCGTCGAGATATCGGGTGCGCAGGCGGAAGTCGATCCGGTCGCTGTCGCATTCCACGGCCAGGCAGCACGCGCCCGCAAAAACGGCCGCCAGTGGCTGCGCGCCGCCCATCCCGCCCAAGCCGGCGGTAAGGATCCAGCGCCCGGTCAGATTGCCCGCATAATGCTGACGCCCAGCTTCTGCGAAGGTCTCATAAGTGCCCTGCAGAATGCCTTGCGTGCCGATATAGATCCAGGAGCCGGCGGTCATCTGGCCGTACATCATCAGCCCCTTGCGGTCGAGTTCGTGAAAATGCGCCCAGCTCGCCCAGTTCGGCACGAGATTGGAATTGGCAATCAGCACGCGCGGCGCGTCGGTACGGGTGCGGAAGACGCCCACCGGCTTGCCGGACTGCACCAGCAGCGTGCTGTCCTCGGGCAGGGTGCGGAGGGCCGACGCGATGCGGTCGAAATCCTGCCAGCTGCGCGCGGCGCGGCCGATGCCGCCATAAACGACCAGCGCCTGCGGGTTCTCGGCGACCTCGGGGTCGAGATTGTTCATCATCATGCGCAGCGCGGCCTCGGTGGTCCAGGCCCGGCAGGAGATCTCCGGACCGCGCGGCGCGCGGACGATGCGGGTGTTGTGGCGCGAATGCGGTCGGTCGGTCATGTGAGTTCTCCGGAGAGGACGAGCGCTTCGAGGCGGTGCAGGATCTCTCCCAGCAGAGCGCGCAGCCGCGCGGCTTTGGCCTGGGAATAGCGCCAGGGCGGGACTTCGGCCTCCAAATAGGCCGATTGGGCGATTTCCATCTGGATTGCATGCACGCCCTTGGCCGGTTGTCCATAATGCCGGGTGGTCCATCCGCCGCGGAAGCGGCCATTGAGCACATGGGAAAAATCCGACGCGGCGGCCGCCTCGACCACCGCTGCCTCAATGGCCGGCGCACAGGTCTTCCCACCATCGGTGCCGATATTGAGGTCGGGAAGGGTGCCGTCGAAGAGGTACGGGATCGCCGAGCGGATGGAATGGCAATCGTAGAGGACGACATGGGTGTAGCGTTCGCGCAGCCGGGCGATATGGACGGCAAGCGCCATATGGTAGGGCATGTGATGGTTGAGACGCCGGAACGCTGCGGTCTTCCCGTCGGGCGGGTCGGTCCAGATCGGCCGACCGTCGAAATCGGTAAGCGGGATCAGCCCGGTGCCGTTCTGGCCGGGATAGAGGCTTGTGCCATCGGGATCGCGGTTTACATCGACGACGTAGCGATGCGCGGTTGCCTGAACGATCGTGGCGGAAGGAAGCAGCCCATCGTAAAGCCGGTCGATATGCCAGTCGGTATCGGCGAGCACTTGCCCAGTTTCGTTGAGCGTTGCGGCGACGTCTTGGGGCAGCCAAGTGGCTCCATGCGGCATGCCCAGGATCACAGGGCCCTCGCCCTCGTGGATGATGGCGGGGTCCGGGCGTGTCATCGGAACGCGGACCTGCAGGCAAAACATGCGTCGGCAGAGGGCATGGGGAACGGATCCTTTGCAGTGCGGCAGCGGTCTGGTCGACAGGCGCGCCCGGCATGCCGCCGGTGACCCTTTGGGCGGCGGCGGACGCCTCCGGCGGGAGTATTTTGGCCAAGAAGAAGAGGCAGGATTTGGGCCCGGCATTGGGTGCGGCGCTGGATCTGGGGCCGCGCCTCGAGTTGCACACCGCTTTGTGCTGCGAGCCGCAGACTGAGCTGCAAACTGAGCCGGGTCATGCCTTGGCTTCATAGGCAAGCGGCGCGTCGAGACCGGGCGCGTTTTCGGGGATCAGCGCGCCCTCGGCGACGAGCGCTGCCGCCGCGGCAAGATCGGGCGCAAGGAACCGATCGGCGCCAAGCGGCGGGATGGCGGTTTCGATGCCCCTCAAGATGCGGGCAAGCGGGGGGGCGGTTTTGAGGGGCGCGCGCAGACGTACGCCTTGTGCGGCCGCGACCGCCTCGATGCCCAAGATGTTGCGAAGATTGGCGCACATTTCGGCAAGCCGCCTTGCGGCATGGCAGGCCATGGACACGTGATCCTCCTGATTGGCGCTGGTGGGCGTGCTGTCGACCGTGCGGGGATTGGCGAGCGCCTTGTTCTCGGCCATCAGCGCCGCGGAGGTGACCTCGGCGATCATCAGCCCGGAATTGAGACCTGGATCGGGGGCGAGGAAGGCCGGCAGCCCATGGCTGAGCGTGGGATCGACCAGCATTGCGATCCGGCGCTGCGCGATCGACCCGATCTCGGCGATTGCCATCGCGATCTGATCGGCGGCAAACCCCACCGGCTCGGCATGAAAGTTACCGCCCGAAACAATGGTGCCATCGGCAAGCACCAGCGGGTTGTCGGTGGCGGCATTGGCCTCGATGATCAGGGTTCGGGCTGCCGCCGACAAAAGGTCGAGACAGGCGCCCATCACCTGAGGTTGGCAGCGGATGCAATAGGGATCCTGCACTCGGCTGTCGTCGTCGCGATGGCTTTCGCGGATCTCCGAGCCGCTCAGCAACCCTCGCAGGCAGGCGGCCGCAGCGATCTGGCCGGGATGACCGCGCAGCGCGTGGATCTCGGCCCGGAAAGGTGCGGTCGAGCCCATCGCGGCATCGGTGGACAGCGCGCCTGTGCTCAGCGCCGACCAGGCCGCATCCCAGCCCGCAAAGAGCCCCGCGAGCGCCAGCGCGGTCGAAACCTGGGTGCCGTTGATCAGCGCCAGACCCTCTTTTGGGCCCAGAGTGACCGGCGACAGCCCGGCCTCGGCCAGCGCCGCGGCGGCGGGCAAACGGCGGCCGGCGATCTCGGCCTCGCCCTCGCCGATCAGCACTGCCGCAAGATGCGCCAGCGGGGCCAGATCGCCCGAAGCTCCCACCGAGCCCTGGGCAGGGACGACCGGCGTGACGCCCGCGGCCAGAAGCGCCTCGATCAGCGCCATGGTTTCGGGGCGCAGGCCGGAGGCTCCGCGGCCCAACGAGATCAGCTTGAGCGTCAGGATCAGCCGCACGACCGGCACATCCAGCGCGGGACCGACCCCGGCGCAATGCGACAGGATCAGATTGCGCTGCAGTGCCGCGGTGTCGGCCGGGGCGATCCGGGTCGAGGCGAGTTTGCCAAAGCCCGTATTCACCCCGTAGATCGCGGCCATCCCGGACGCCGCAGCCGCGACATGGGCCGCGGAGGCCGCAATCGCCGGCTGGCAATCCGGAGCGAGGCGCACGGGCGCGCCGGCCAGAGCCGCCCGCAGCTGTGCAAGCGTCACCGCGCCGGGCTGGAGTACGATAGGCTCAGACATCGGCGCCGCCATGGATCCGTAGATGAAGCGGCCGATGTCCCATCGCATTGGCCAGATGGGCCGGCGAGGCGGCCTCCCAAATCGCCAGATCCGCCGGGGCGCCGGGCACGAGCCGGCCGGTCTCGACCCCGAGGGCCTGTGCGGCATGCTGGGTGACGCCCGCCATCGCTTCTTGGGGTGTCAGTCCGAACAGCGTGCAGGCCATATTCATCGCCAAAAGCGGCGAGAGCAACGGCGAAGAGCCGGGATTGGCATCGGTGGCGACGGCCATCGGCACGGCGGCGGCGCGTAGCCCGGCGACCGGCGGAGCCTGGGTTTCGCGCAGCATGTAGAACGCGCCCGGCAACAATACCGCGACCGTGCCGGCCTCGGCCATGGCCGTGATGCCGGCGGCGGAGAGGTATTCGACATGATCGGCCGACAGCGCGCCGAAGCGCGCCGCAAGCGCGCCGCCGCCGAGATCTGAAAGCTGATCGGCATGCAGCTTGAGCGGCAACCCCAGCGCCTGGGCGGCTTCAAAGACGCGCGCGATCTGTGCCGGGCTGAAGGCGATACCCTCGCAAAACCCGTCGACGGCGTCGACCAGACCCTGGGCATGCGCCTCGGCCAGACCCGGAATGGCAACCTCGTCGATATAGGCGTCGGCGCGACCCCGATATTCAGGCGGCACCGCATGGGCGGCAAGCCAGCTGGTTACCACGCGCACCGGCCGCATCGCACCCAGACGCCGGGCGACCCGCAGCATCTTGATCTCATCGGCAATGCTCAGCCCGTAGCCCGATTTGATCTCGACGGTCCCCACCCCTTCGGCGAGGAGCGCGTCGAGCCGCGGCAGGCTTTCGGCCAGAAGCGCATCCTCCGCCGCCGCGCGCACCGCCTGCATGGTCGAGAGGATGCCGCCCCCGGCCTTGGCAATAGCTGCGTAAGACGCGCCTTCCAGCCGCATCTCCCACTCACGCGCGCGATCGCCGGCATAGACCAGATGCGTGTGGCAGTCGACCAAGGCCGGGGTGAGCAGCCGGCCGCCATAGCGCGTGACGGGCACCGCCTCCCAGCCCGCCGGCGCCGTGCCCAGCCAGGCGATCCGCCCATCGGCAATGCCGACACGATCCCCTGCTGCTCCCCAGATCGCGACATCCGCGATGACCCGCCGCATACCGCCTCTCCCTATATCGTCGCGACGAGCGCGGCCATGGCCGTCTCAAAGGCCGGGCGCAGCCGATCGCGCGCCAGGGCCACGCCCCCCTCAACCGCCAATGTCCCACCAACCCAGAGCTGGTCAAGAGGCAGACGCGGGGCGGCAAAAACCGCATGGTCCAAACGCGCCGCCGCCGGCAGGGGTGCCACGCCCGGCGCCGGGCCGAGGGTCAGCAGATCGGCGCGGTGTCCCGGTGCGATCATGCCCGAATCGCGGGCAGCGGCCTGCGCCCCTCCAGCCGTTGCGGCTTGCCAGAGCGCGGTTGCGACCGAGCCCGATGGCGCCAGCACCGCCCGCGCTTGGCGGGTCAGGCGCTGACCATATTCCAAGAGGCGCAGCTCGCCCGCCGCATCGATGCAGGTATTGGCGTCGCTGCCCACCCCGAAGCGGCCGCCTTGCGCCACGTAGGACGCCGCCGGGAAAACGCCGTCGCCCAGATTGGCCTCGGTCACCGGACAGAGCCCCGCCACCGCGCCGCACGCCGCCAGCGCCGCGGTTTCGGCATCGCTCATATGGGTGGCGTGGATCAGACACCAGCGCGGATCCGCACCGAGGTCGAGCAGCGTTTCGACCGGTCGACGCCCCAGCGCCGCCTGGACCGCATCCACTTCCGCCCGCTGCTCGGCGACATGGATGTGCACCGGCGCATCGGGCAGCAACTCCGCCGCCCAGGCGACATCCTCGGGTGAGGCGGCGCGCAGCGAATGCGGTGCAACGCCGAGCCCGGCGCCCTGCAGATGCGGGCCAATGGCCGCGATCAACCCTTCATAGCCCGCGCGATCGCAGCCGAACCGGCGCTGGCCGCCCGTCAGCGGCCTGCCGTCGAGCCCGCCACGGGCGTAGAACACCGGCAGCAAGGTCAACCCGATACTGCTCTGGCGAGCCGCCTCGCAGATCCGCCCGGACATCTCGGCGCTATCGGCATAGGGCGTGCCGTCGGGCCCGTGGTGAAGATAGTGAAACTCCGCACAGGCCGCAAAGCCGCCCTCCAGCATTTCCACAAAGGCCTGGCCGGCCACAGCTTGAAGCTGATCGGGCGTCATGCGGTCCAAAAACCGGTACATCAGGCGCCGCCAGGACCAAAAATCGTCGCCGCCGCCGCTTGCCGTTTCGCTTAAACCCGCCATGGCGCGCTGAAAGCTGTGGCTGTGCAGGTTCGTCAAGGCCGGCAGCAAGGGCGCTTGTAGCCTCTCATCGCCCGGCGCGCAGGGCTGTCCGGACGCGACCGCGGCGATCCGCCCATCGGGGTCCAGGGCAACCCGGACATCGGCTGTCCAACCCGCCGGCAAAAGGGCGTGCGGCGCATAAAGGACCGTCATCGGCATCTCCCCACCCGCCTCCCCCTTCCGTCCGTCGGCGTGGCCTTTGGCCATCATTGCCGCACGGGTCGTACAGGCAAGGGCAAGGACGCCGCGCGGCTATTAAAAAAGGCGGCCCGTAAGCCGCCCTCGACTGCCGCAGCCCGTACCGCGGGCGGGTGCGTTGCGATCAGGTGAAGATGAAGTCCGCGCCGTTCAGATCGGCCTTCAGGAAGTTCTGCAAAACAATCGTCTCGGTCCCATCGACGGTGACCAGAAGATCATCGCCGAACTGGATCGACGAGATAGCAGCGAAGCTGCTGGCGCTGTTGCCGCTCAGATCGATCAGGTCGGTGCCATTCTCGAAATCGGTGATGAAATCCGAGCCGTCGCCATCGTTGATCACGAACACATCCGCGCCCGCCTCGCCGGTCAGCGTATCGTCGCCGGCATCGCCGGTCAGCGTGTCGTTCGAGCCGCCGCCATACATCTCGTCATTACCGCCACCGCCGCGCATGGCATCCGAGCCCGACTGGCCGAACATGATGTCGTTGTTCGAGCCGCCGAACATCGCGTCCGACCCAGCGCCGCCGATCAGCCGATCGACCCCGGCATTGCCGATCAGGAGGTCGCCGCCATCATTGCCCTTGATGCGGTCATTGCCCTCGCCGCCGGTCAGATCGTCATTGCCCTGGCCGCCGACCAGCCGGTCGTTGCCGTCCAGACCGTCGATGGTGTCGTTGCCGTCTTCGCCCACAAGGTTGTTCTTGCCACTGTCGCCGGTCAGAATGTCGTTCTTGTCCGACCCGGTGAGATTCTCGATTTCCAGCAGCGTGTCGCCGGTCGCATCGCCCCCCGTGGCCAGGCCGATGGAGAGGTTGATCTCGACGGCCTGGCTCGAACCGCGATAGGAGGCGGTGTCGTCGCCCAGCCCGCCGATGAGGAAATCGCCATCCTTGCCGCCGTGAAGAAGATCGCGGTTGCGCCCGCCGGTGAGCACATCGACACCGTCGCCGCCAAAGAGGCTGTCATTGCCGTCCTGGCCCGCAAGCACGTCATCGCCGCCAAAGCCGAAGACGAAATCGACCTCATCGGTGCCGCCCACGACATCGTCGTCGCCGCCGACCTCGAAAACGCTGATGCCATCATCGTTAAAGCCGGTGGCGAGCAGGAAGTCTGTGCCGTCGACATTGATGAAGCTGGTGTAGAATGTGCCGTCCAGCTCAAGCGTTCCGGCATCGACGAGGCGGCCGATCTCGACCAGTTCGCCACCGGCGTTCAGCGAGTAGGCCACCAGAGTGTCGTCATCCTGCGCCGGGACGACCATGATCTCGGCACCTTCATATTCACGGATCGAGAAATAGCCGGGCCCGTCGAGCACCCCGCTGCCCGAGCCAAAGTTGTAGTTCTGCACATTGGTCAGGATACCATTGCCGTTCATTGAAAAGACGCTGATGCCGTTGTCGTCACGGCCCGCAGCATAAACATACATGATGCCGTCGATTTCGGCCGCGCCAAGACCGCGGACACCGTCAATTTCAAGCGTCGCGGTATCCTGCACATTGTCGACATTGCTCAGCGTGCCGTCGTTTGCAGCCTGCCAGACGCTTAGCCCGTTGTCGTTCTGCGCGCCCGTGACGGCAAAGGTATTGCCGCCCGTTTCCACGATGACGGCATTGTCCACACCGTTAAGCTGGTAGAGCACACTGTCGGTGTCGTCGATCTCTTGGATCGGAATGAAAATGCCGTTGTCATCGATCTCAAAGACGCTGATCGCATCCTCGATATCGGAGGTCACCAGCGCGAAAAGCCGGTCGTTGAGCTCGTACATCGCCACATGCGAATAGCCCTGAAGCTGGGTCGCGGCATCGTCGGTTTCGGTATCGACAACGGTCAGCGCGCCAGTGTCGGGGTCGATCAACGCTGTTGTCAGCGAAAAGTACCCCTTGATCAGCACGTAATCGTCACTGCCGATTTGAAAATGATCGAGATCGGTGGGAAAGGTAATGTCGCTCGCGCCATCATCGATCAGGCTGCCGGCCTGGGAGAGCTGTCCGTTGCGGTCGATCTCGAAGATCTGGATGCCGGAATCGCCTTCACCGGCCACGTAGACATAGCTGCCGCCACTGGTGTTTACACCGAGCGCAGCACGCGCTTCGTTCATCTCGGTTACGCCGGCAATGCCGTCGGTCTCATTATCAACATTGTAGAATGCGTTCAGAAAGTTCGTCATCTTCAGCTCCCAGCCGTTACTCTGCCACAAGCGCCTCAGGCGCTGTCGCTCGGGTCACTCCACCCGACGGGATGGTTAACCCGAATTCCTAACGCAGTAACAGTCTTGACTTGGCCGCGACAGGCGGCGGGGTGTTACATTTTCTGTGATTTTTCTCCCTTTGCGTGTGCGAAAAAGTGACTTCGCGTAATTCGCTATGTCGGCCCGTGCGCCGGTACCGCGGACAGGCCGGGCGGCGTCGAGAAATCCCCTGTCAAACCGGGAGGATTCGCGGTAAGCCCGGCGCATGCCTGCCGCCATGCCCCTGAAGGACGCCGACGCGCTGCCCGTCTGGCGCCGGCCCTTGACGCTTCTGATCGTCATGGCCGCAGCCATGCCGTTTGCCTTTGCGACCTGGTCGGCTCTCTTGAATAATTTCGTCATCGAGGTCGCCGCCTTCGACGGCTGGAAGATCGGCGTTTTGCAGACCGTGCGCGAGATCCCCGGCTTTTTTGCCGTCGGTGTGATCCTGGTGATCGCTGTCCTGAACGAGCAGCGGCTGGCGCTGATCTCGCTCCTGCTGCTGGGGGCCGGCACCGCGATCACGGCGGAGTTTCCAAGCTTTGCGGGCTTGCTGATCACGACCTTCATCGGCTCGCTGGGCTTTCACTATTACGAGACGGTCAACCAGTCGCTGCAGCTGCAATGGCTGGACAAGGGGCGCGCCCCTCAGTTGCTGGGCTGGATCTTGGCCGCCGGCTCGGCCGGCTCGCTGGTTGCCTATGCCGCCATCGTGGTTGCCTGGCGCCTTTGGGATCTGCCCTATTCGGTTGCCTACTGGGTTAGCGGCGGGGTCACTATGGCCGCCGCGATCTTCTGCTGGATCGCCTATCCGCGCTTTGAGGCGCCGCATCCGCAAATCGCCCGGTTGATCCTGCGCCAACGCTACTGGCTCTATTATGCGCTGCAGTTCATGAGCGGGGCCCGGCGGCAGATCTTCGTCGTCTTTGCGGCCTTCATGATGGTTGAGAAGTTCGGCATGAAGATCCACGAGATCACCGCCTTATTTCTCATCAACTACATCGCGAACATGCTGTTCGCACCGCTTGTCGGGCGCCTGATCGGTCGCTTCGGCGAGCGTCGGGCACTGATCCTGGAATACACCGGGCTGTTTGGCGTCTTCGTGCTTTATGCCGGGCTCTACTGGTATGACTGGCCGTTGTGGGTCGCCTGCGCGCTTTACGTCGTGGATCACCTGCTGTTTGCCATGGCCTTCGCCATCAAGACCTACTTCCAGAAGATCGCCGCACCGAGCGAGATTGCCCCGTCGGCGGCTGTGGCCTTTACAATTAACCACATCGCGGCCGTCGCCTTGCCGGCACCGCTAGGGCTGCTTTGGCTGTTTGCGCCCGATCTTGTGTTTGTCACAGCGGCGGCGATGTCGCTGGTCTCGCTTGCGCTCGCATGTTTAATCCCGCGTCATCCATTTCCGGGGCAAGAGACGGTGTTGCGCAAAGCCAAGCCCTATGCGCAGCCGGCCGAATAGCCGCGCAGCGGGCAAAAGCACGTCGCGGGCAAAAGCACGTCGCGGGCAAAAGCACGTCGCGGGCAAAAGCACGTCGCCGGCAAAAGCACGTCGCGGGCGGGCACGTGTTAAGGGCCGGGGCGCGCCGCACGGGGGCGACGAGGGCGACGGGGGCGACTGGGGCGACGGGGGCGACGGGGGCGATCCGGGCGGCGGGCTGTGGCGTAGACCCTTGATCTAGGGCGTGAGGACGGGCCGTATGGCAAGAACAGAACCGACGGCCGGGGCACCGCGCGAGGCGCGCTTCACCCAGGGCTCGACCATGCGCCATGTGGTGGTGATGACCCTGACCGGCTCGATCGGCCTGACTTTTGCCTTTCTCGTCGATTTCGTGACCCTGTTTTGGGTCGGTCAGATCGGCGAGCCGATCCTGGTTGCCGCGATCGGCTTTGCCTGGACGATCCAGTTTTTTACCATCTCGACCGGCATCGGGTTGATGATCGCGACCGTCGCCATGGTTAGCCGCGCGATCGGCGCGCGGGACTGGGCACGCGCACGGCGTCAATGCAGCGCTGCAATGACGCTGACCATCGGCCTGCAGACCGCCATCGCATCGGTCGTGTTTGCGCTGCGCGACCCGATCCTGGGCGCGCTCGGCGCATCGGGCGAGACCTTGCGAATCGCCAGCGACTTTCTTTTGGTCTCGCTGCCCTCGCTGCCGCTGATGGCAGCGGGGATGGTGGCGGCGGCCGGCTTGCGGGCCACGGGCGATGCGCTGCGCGCGATGGGCGTGACGATGACTGCGGGGTTTGTCGCGCTGATCGTCGATCCGCTTCTTATTCTCGACGAGGTGGTGCTGGCGCGCGGCGCCATCGTTCTTCCCATCGGCTTTGGGTTTGGTGTCGACGGCGCGGCCTGGGGGCTGGTGATCTCGCGCCTAGCGATGTCGCTCGTCGCCTTTTACTGGCTGATCCGGGTTCATGATCTGGTCGGCCCCGTAAGCCTGATGCAGATCCGCAGCATCGCGCGGCCGTTCTTTCGCATCGCAGCACCGGCGATGGCCGCCCAGATGTCCACCCCGATGGGCAATTTCTTCGTCACCGCCTTTGTTGCCGGGTTCGGCGATGCGGCCGTGGCGGGCTGGTCTGTGGTCTCACGGTTGATGATCCTGGCCTTCGGCGGCATCTTTGCGCTGTCCGGCGCCATCGGCGGGATCATCGGGCAGAACCATGGCGCGGCGCGGATCGACCGGGTGGCCGATGCCTACCTCAACGCGCTGCTTTTTTGCGCCATTTACACTTTCGCCACCTGGATGGCGCTAATTGCGCTCGCCCCGCTGGTCGTTGAGGGCTTCAATCTCGACCCGGAGGGCATCGCGGTGGTCGAGGCGTTCAGCTATGTCGCGGCCGGGGCTTTCGTTTTCACCGGCGCCCTCTTCGTCGCCAATGCCGCTTTTAACAATCTTGGCCGGCCGCTTTGGGCAACGGGCTTTAACTGGTTGCGCGACGGGGTGCTGACCCTGCCGATCTGCTGGGCGATGACTATGCCCTTTGCGGCACCCGGTGCAGTTTACGGCCAGGCGCTGGCCGGCATTCTGGCCGGAGCGCTAGCCGCGCTGGCCGGCTGGCGCTATATTCGGCTTATGACCGCCAAGGCGCCGCCTCGCCTGTCTTCGGGCATACAGCCCGCCGAGTAGGGATTGGCCCGGCCGCCAACCGCTCAAGGAGATTCCGATGTTCTTCCGCTCCCGCGAAAAAATGCGTATCCCCGGCGCCGCCGAGGCCTTGCCGGGTCGGGCCGAGGCCATTCCCACGGCCCAGACCCATTTCCTGAGTGGCCGGCCGCTAAAGCCGCCTTTCCCGGAAGGTCACGAGACGGCCATCTTCGGGATGGGCTGTTTTTGGGGCGTGGAACGGATGTTCTGGTCGCAACCGGGCGTTTGGGTCACCGCGGTGGGCTATGCGGGGGGGGCGACCCCGAACCCGACCTATCGCGAGGTTTGTACCGGGCGCACCGGTCACAATGAGGTGGTGCTGGTCGTTTTCGATCCGGCCCAGCTGCGCTACCAGGACGTGTTGAAGATCTTTTGGGAGGGGCACGACCCGACCCAGGGCATGCGGCAGGGCAACGATGTCGGCACCCAGTACCGCTCGGGCATCTATACCGCCTCACCCGCTCAGGCAGCCGCGGCGCAGGCCAGCGCCGAAGCTTTTGGACCCAAGCTACGGGCGGCAGGCTTTGGGGATATCACGACCGAGATCCTGCCGGCGCCGGCGTTTTACTATGCCGAGGACTATCATCAGCAGTATCTGGCCAAGAACCCTGGCGGATATTGCGGGGTGGGCGGCACCGGGGTGACCTGCCCGATCGGCACGGGCGCCGCGGCCTGAGCGGTCGGCGTCCAGCGCCCGCGCAGGCGTCGCCCGTGAACGTGTCGCCCGTGCAGGCCTCGCCCGTGCACCCCTTACCCGGTCGCTGTGTGCCAGCGCTACGGTTGCCCGTCCAAGATCCGGCCCGAGGCCGCTTACGCAAGTGCCAAAAAACGGGCCGGTACGGATGACGACCTATACCGCGGTTACACGCCTTGCCGGCGCGGGCGCCGCCGAAGCGCTCGGAGCGACGTTGGAGCGGTTGCGTCCCGCGCCCCAGGGCGTTGGCGTCCTCGAAATCGAGGATGGCAGCGGGCTTTGGGAGGTCTCGGCCTATTTTACCCAAAGGCCCGATCCGGCCGGCCTGGCGCTGGTCGCGACCCTCTATGACGCCGCGGCATTCGCGATCTCGCGGCTCGACCCGCGCGACTGGGTGGCTCAGGTGCAACGGGAGCTGCATCCTATCCGCGCCGGACGTTTCTTTCTGTTCGGGCCGCATGATGCGCATCGCGTCCCGATCAATCTGATCGGGTTAAGGATCGAGGCAGCGATGGCCTTTGGTACCGGGCATCATCCGACCACGCTGGGCTGTCTGAAGGCGCTGTCGGCGCTTGCAGCCACGGGGTTTTTGCCGGGGCGGGTGGCCGATATCGGTTGCGGGACGGGCGTTCTGGCCATGGCCGCGGCACGGCTCTGGAAACGCTCGGTGGTAGCCTGCGATATCGATCAGGTCGCGGTCCGGACGGCCCGAGCGAACGTCGCGATCAACGGTGTGTCCGGTTTGGTGCGGGTCGGGCAGGCCGCAGGGCTTCGTGCGCCGCTTCTGCATGCTGCGCAAGACCTTGTCCTGGCCAATATCCTGGCGCAGCCGCTTCGGCGGCTGGCACCCCAAATGGCACGGGGCGTCGCGCCGGGCGGGCGGCTCATCTTGTCGGGCATCCTCGACCGCCAGGCCCGCTCGGTTCAGGCGGTTTATGCCGGGCATGGGTTCGGAACGGACGCCGTCCTTCATCTGGACGGCTGGTCGACGCTCACGCTGCGCCGGAGGCGGCAGCGCCCGGCGCAGGTCTTGGGTGCGAAAGATGCGCGACCTTTAGGAGGGTCAGCGAGACGGGCCGGCCGTCGCCGCGCGCTGGCGGCTTGCTCAGTCAGCGGCTAAGCCGTCCGGGAAAGCTGCCCGAGACTGCGCCCGTACGGGCTTGTCAGCGGCCGCGCCCTGCCATGCGGTCGGCGAACCCGTCGATATCGCCGGGCTCGATGCCGATATCGTCCAAAAGGGCCGGCGACAGCGCGCGCAAAGCGGCCGCGGTGCGGCGTGCGGTCTGCCAGGCGCGAAACCGCGCAGCAAGCATCCGGAGAACCCCGGTCCGGGGGGCGGCGGCGCCGTGTGCAACGGCGGACATGTCAAAAGATGCCATGGCACTCATCTCCTTTAGGCTCGGCAATTACCGGCAGGGCACCGGTTTGCGGGAAATAGAGGCGGTTTGGCCACGCAGCAATCCAGGCCAAACGCATGCCAGCCATGCGTTTTTTGCAAATAAACTGGCATGGGGCGGGCCGGTTGCCGCCGCTCGCCGAGCGATGTCGCAAATCGACAAACCGGTGTCGAAATCGCCATGTTCCAAGGCCTTTTCGCTGCATCGGGCGCCGGCTCTGGCCAGGCCGGCGGGCGTCGTGTTAACCCCTTGGGCGAAGCGGCGATGCAACCGCGCAACGGAGGCCAGGAATTGCGGGTCATCGGGATCGATCCGGGACTTCGGCGGACGGGCTGGGGCGTGCTGGATGTCGCGGCCGGGCAGGTCGCCCATGTTGCAAACGGCGTCTGCACCTCGCAGGGGCAGGCCCTTTCAGAGCGGCTATTGAGCCTGTTTTCTGCGCTCGAAGAGGTGCTTGCGACCTGGCGCCCGGACACCGCCGCGGTCGAGCAGACCTTCGTGAACAAGGATGCCGCAGGCACGCTCAAGCTGGGACAGGCTCGCGCGGTTGCACTTTTGGTGCCGGCCCGGGCGGGGCTGCCGGTTGCGGAATATGCTCCAAACGCGGTCAAGAAGGTCGTGGTGGGGGTTGGCCATGCCGGAAAGGAGCAGGTGGAGCGAATGGTGCAGCTGCAGCTTTCGGGCTGCCATATTGCCGGACCCGATGCCAGCGACGCGCTGGCCGTCGCGTTGTGCCACGCCCAGCATGCCCGCTTTGCCGGTCGGCTAGAAGCGGCGTTGGCGCGCGGCACAGCAACAAAGCGGACGGACGGCGTCGCATGATCGGAATGCTTCGCGGAACGGTTGCGCTGAAGGCCGAGGGGCATGTTATTCTCGACGCCGGCGGTGTGGGCTATGTTGTGTATTGCGCGGAGCGAACGCTGGCGGAGCTGCCGGTCGCGGGCGGTCAGGCTGCTCTTTTCACCGAGCTGCTGGTGCGCGAAGATCTGCTGCAGCTTTTCGGTTTCACAACCCGCGAAGAGCGCGACTTTTACCGGATGATCACCGCGGTACAGGGCGTGGGCGCCCGGCTTGGCCTGGCGATCACGGGGCATCTGCGGCCCGAGAACGCAGCCCGGGCCCTCGCGCTGGGCGACAGCGCCAGCATCCGCGCCGTCCCCGGGGTGGGGCCGAAACTCGCCGCCCGGATCGTCGCTGAGCTGAAGGACAAAGCCCCGGCCCTGATGGCGATCGGGTCGGGCCAGACCAGGCCGGCCATGGGTTCGGCACCCGAACCCCTGCCGGAGCCTGCTCCGGCTGCCGCGCCGTCGGCGCGGATGGCCGGCCCGGCGCCCTTTCCTGAAGCCTTGAACCCGACGCCGACCGCCGATGCGCTCTCCGCCCTGACAAATCTCGGCTACCCAGCCGGCGATGCGGCCGCAGCCCTCGCCGAAGCCGCGCACGCGACACCAGACGCAGATACGGCCGCATTGATCCGCGCAGCATTGCGGCAGCTTGCTCCCAAAACCTGATCCGCCCAAACTGACCTCGTGACCGACCCGGACCCCATCCTACGCCCCGACAAAACCGACGAAGATTTCGGCGCCGCCGACCGCGCCCTCCGCCCTCTCAGCCTGGAGGCCTTCGTCGGTCAGGCCGAGGCGCGCGCCAATCTGCGGGTCTTCGTGGAAAGCGCACGCAGCCGTGGCCAGGCCATGGACCACACGCTCTTTTACGGCCCGCCGGGGCTGGGCAAGACCACGCTCGCCCAGATCGTCGCGCGCGAGCTGGGCGTGAACTTCCGCACCACCTCCGGCCCGGTTCTGGCCAAGGCGGGCGATCTCGCGGCGATCCTGACCAATCTCGATGCCCGCGACGTGCTTTTCATCGACGAGATCCACCGCCTCAACCCTGTGGTCGAGGAGATCCTCTACCCCGCCATGGAGGATTACGCCCTCGATCTCGTGATCGGCGAAGGCCCGTCGGCGCGCACGGTCCGCATCGACCTGCCGCCCTTTACGCTTGTCGGTGCGACCACGCGGCTGGGCCTTCTGACCACCCCGCTGCGCGACCGCTTCGGCATCCCGACCCGGCTGGAGTTCTACAAGGTTGCCGAGCTGGAGGCCATTGTGGCCCGCGCCGCCCGGCTGCTCGGCGCCCAGGCCGACCCCGAGGGCGCGCATGAGATCGCAAGGCGCGCGCGCGGCACGCCCCGCATTGCGGGCCGGCTGCTGCGGCGGGTGGTCGATTTCGCCGTGGTGGAGGGCGACGGGCGGATCACCCGGGCGCTGGCCGACATGGCGCTGTCGCGGCTGGGCGTCGACGATCTGGGCTTGGACGGGGCGGACCGGCGCTACCTCTCCATGATCGCGGAAAACTTCGGCGGCGGGCCCGTGGGCATCGACACCATGGCCGCGGCCCTGTCGGAAAGCCGCGATGCGCTGGAGGAGGTGATCGAACCCTTCTTGCTGCAAACCGGTCTGTTGCAGCGCACGCCCCGCGGCCGCGTTCTGGGCCCGAAGGCCTGGGGTCATCTTGGCCTCAGCGCCCCGCCCGCCCCCGGCCAGACCGATCTTTTCGGGGGCGAGGGATGAGCTGGACGACCCAGCCGCGCAAGCTCGCCGATTTCGGCAAGCTGCTGCCCGCTGAGAAGAAGCTTCTGGCCGAACTCGACACCGGGCAGCCCTGCATCATCGGCCGAGAGGTGCCGCCCGAAAACCCGCCCGAGGATATCGTCATCCGCGCGAGCTTCCTGCGCTGGTGCATCCTGCGTGGGCCGGAGGAGGAGACCCCGAAGACCCGCATGCATGAGAAAGGCCTGCGGGTCCAGGGCGCCTTTATCCAAGGCGATGGACCGACGCCCTACAATGCGGAGCATACGACCGGTCTCGACCTCCAAGGCTGCACGATCCGGGGCGACCTGATCCTTGCCTTCTGCCGCTTCCCGGACATGGTCCTGCTGCGCGGCGCTTCCCTCACCACGCTGAACTTGCATGGCTCTCACCTCATGGCTGGCCTCGCCGCCGACGGGATGCAGACCACCGGTGCCGTCTTTCTGCGCCAGGTGCAGGTGACCGGGGAAACCCGCCTCCTCGGCGCGCGGATCGGCGGTGATCTGGCCTGCGATGGCGGGCGGTTCGAAAATCCTGTAAATGATGAGAAGGGGCAACCAAACGATGCCCTCGCCATCAACCGGGCAGAGGTTTTGGGCGGCTTTTTCTGGCGAGAAGGGACCCGCATCGAGGGCGCGATGGATCTGAGAGCAGCGAAGCTTGGCGTCATAAATGACGATCCGGACTGCTGGCCAAAGAAAGAGGGGGAGCTGCTTCTGGATCGATGTACCTATGATGCGTTCTTGGGTCGCTCGCCCGTCGATGCACGGCAGCGCCTGAAATGGCTCGCGTTGCAGGATCCCACGCGTTGGGGCGCCGATTTCTGGCCCCAGCCCTATGAACAGCTTGCCAAGGTGCTGCGCGAGACGGGGCATGAGGCCGATGCGCGCAGGGTGATGATCGAAAAGGAACGGCTGCAGCGCGCTGCGGCCCGGCGCCGCGCGTACAAGAGCAACCCGAACTTCGGCGGGGTGGTTAGGTTTCTATTGTTCGTGCGCGACTGGTTATTGGGAACCACAGTGCGCTATGGGCGGCAGCCCTTCCTCGCCTTTGCCTGGCTGCTCGGTTTCTGGCTGCTGGGTCTCATCGTCTTCCAGACCGCTCAAAACCAGGGCGCGCTGAAACCCAACAATGCCTTTGTCCTGCGCGCGCCGGAGTGGGTCGGGTGTGCCGGCACCCAGGCTTACCCCACGCAATACGACTGTTTCCGCGCCCAGCCCCAGGCGGTGAGCTATCCGCGCTTCAACGCGGCGATCTATTCGCTCGACACCCTGCTGCCCATCGTGGCGCTGGAGATGCAGGAATTCTGGATCCCCGATGAGGACCACCCCTTCGGCTATTGGGCGCGGATCTACCTGTGGGTTCAGATCGGGCTGGGCTGGGCGCTGTCCTTGCTGGCGGTTGCCGGCTTCTCGGGCCTCATCCGCTCGGACAGCGGCACATGACCCCCGAAGCGGTCACCGCACTTTTCACCCGTTCGGACGGGACCTACAGTTTTGCACGCTGGGGGCGGCCGATTGCGCCGGTGGTCTTCGGGCTGGAGGAGGCGAGCCTGCCGGTGATCAAGGGCGGGGTGGAGGCGTTGGCGACGCTGGCCGGGCATCCGATGGCCGAGCTTGACCCCGAACTGGGTGCGAACTTCCTCATCTTCTTCATTCGCGATTGGGCGGAGCTGCGCGAGGTGCCGCATCTGGACGCGATGATCCCCGATCTCGGCCCGCTTCTGGATCGGTTGGAGGCGGCCGAGGCCAACCAGTACCGCATCTTCCGCTTCGATCCCGAGGGCGGGATCCGCGCCTGTTTCAGCTTCTTGCGCATGGACCGGCATCTGGAGGCCGTTCCGGCCGAGACCTTGGCCCTGTCTCAGGCCGTGCAGGCGATCCTGCTGTGGTCCGACAAAGCGTTTCAAGACCAATCGCCGCTATGCGTTGCCAGAAGACCGCAAGAAACTTCCGCTCAATAGTCGCACTCGCCGCGACCTTCATCATCGTCGAAGTCCTCCACACGGACTAGCGCGCGACAATTGCCCAAAAGCCCCGCAAGCCGCTGCCCACCCGTCCAACCCCGCGCGCCGGGGCCGGAGCGCGCTTGACCGGCATAGGGCGCGTTGCGCTGGACCGGCGGCTGGCATTGCGGCGCTCAAAGGGGTTGATGCCGGGCGTCTGTTCGCGTTTTGTATCAAAGATGCACAGCCATACCTTCAACCTCTCCGGCGCCCATTTGCAGGCCTGCCCCTCAGGCGCGCTCTGGTGGCCGGACCATCGGCTTCTTTGCGTGGCCGATCTGCATCTTGGCAAATCCGAGCGGATCGCCCGCATCGGCGGCGCGCTTTTGCCCCCTTATGAGGTGGAAGAGACGCTTTCGCGGCTGGAAAGCGAGATCGCGTTGTGGGATCCCGCGATCGTGCTTTGCCTGGGCGACAGCTTCGACGATCGGTATGCCGACAGCGCTCTGGTCAGCGATGCCCGGTCGCGCCTGCATGTGGCGATGGCCGGGCGGCGTTGGATCTGGCTGGCTGGCAATCACGACCCCGTACCGCCCGATCTACCGGGCAGCATGCTGGAGGCGCTCCGGCTGGGGCCGCTGACCTTCCGCCATATCGCACAGGCCGAGGCGCAGGGCGAAGTGTCGGGCCACTGGCATCCGAAAGCCTCGGTGAGCCTGCGCGGGCGGCGGCTGACGCGGCCGGTCTTTCTGATCGATAGCCATCGCGTGATCCTGCCGGCCTTCGGCGCCTATACCGGCGGGCTCGATATCGGCCATCCGGAGATTGCCGCGCTGATCGGCCCGGATGCGCTTGCGGTGCTGACGGGGCGGGTAATGCTGCCCGTGCCGATTGCCTGCGGCCAAGCGGCCAGCGGCTAGAGCTTCGTCCCGAAAG
>JBCDAZ010000017.1:0-76350 GCA_039184655.1 Pseudomonadota bacterium
ACCTGATCGAGAACGACTTCCAGAAGCTCAAGAAATTCAAAGGCATAGCAATGCGCTCAGACAAGACAGACGCGTCCTACGCAGCAATGATCAATCTGTGTTCCGCCCTCATCAACTCACGATGAATGTCCACAAGCCCTAGATTAAGCCGCGGCGTACGGCAATGATGGCGGCATGATGCCGGTTCGCGGCATCGAGCTTGCGGGTCGCGTTCTTGAGATGGAAGTTCACCGTCGCCGGCGAGATCGAGGTGAGATGCGCGATCTGCTCGGTAGTCTTGCCGTCGGCGGTCCAGCGTAGGCATTCGATCTCGCGCGCCGAGAGACCGTGATCGGCCTCGGCCGGGGCGGGAAAAAGCCGTCTTGCCATCAGATCATGCATCTGCAGCGCCCGCAGATAGAGGGTGCCGCCCGCGCCCAGAACCACATCCTCGATATCGCCGCGCCGCGCCGTGACGATGGAAAACACCCCAAGATCGCCGCGCGGCCCGGCGATGGGGATCGAATAGCCCGCCCCGATATCGAAAAGGCGCGCCTCGTGAAACACGATCCGCTGATCCTTGCGAAACCGCCGCAAGAAGGCGCCGTCATCCCAAAAGAAGGGCAGGCGCGAGGCGCGGGTGGTGACCGCGACGGGATCGTAAAAGCGATAAAGCTTGCGCTGATACCGCGCCTGCCATTCGGCCGGGTAATTGGTGACCAGGCTGTCGGCATCCGCGGTTTCCTCACCGCGCCCGCCCTTCATCAAAAGATAGGAGTAATAGCGCGCGCCCAGCTCTTGCGCATAGGCGGCCAGATCGCGGCGCAGACCGTCCAGATCCGCCCCCGAACCGATCGGATTTTCCACGACGTCGCGGAGCGTCCCCTGCATGCGCCCCTCCCCTCGCCCGCCCGGCTTCGCGGCGAAACTACAAGATCAGATAGGTTACCGCGCGATCCCGGCTTGCGCAAACTCATCCAAATGCCTTCGAAACAGGGAGCTGTCATGAAACTCATGCGCCTTGCGGCGGTTTGTGCCGCTGCGGTCGTTGCGGCCCTGCCGGCCGCTGCTGACACGATCAAGATCGGGCTTTTGGCCCCCGTTACCGGCCCGTCGGCCGCCGATGGGCAGGATTTCGTCGATGGGCTGGCCTGGGCGATCGAAGAGGCCAACGCCAAGGGCGGCATCGCCGGCTATACCTTCGAGATGGTCGTGGCCGATGTCAAAGACCACTCGGCGGCCAATGTCTCCAGCGCGGTGGAGCGGCTTTTGGGCACCGACGGGGTGGAGGTCATCCTGACCGGCTATGCCAGCCTGTCGATGTTCGAGGTCGATATGATGGCCGAGGCCGGCATGCCCTATATCGCGGCCGGTCCCTCGCCCTCCTTTGCCGCCATCACCACCCAGGCGATCGAGGAGTACTGGTGCTGCTGGTCCTTCACCGCCTCTTTCAAGGGCTATGAGACCGATGTCCGCCCAGCCATCGAAGCCCTAGCCGCCCGCGGCGAGATCACGCTGCGCGACAAGACGGTGGCGATCATTTCCTCGGACAACGCCTATTCCAAGACCATCTCGGAAGGGATGAAGGTTTCGTTCGAGGAGGGCGGCTGGACGGTGGTGGTCGATGAGCTGGTGCCCTTCGGCGAGGTCGGCGATTGGCGCGCGATCCTGGCCAAGGTGCGCGAAACCAACCCCGATCTGGTGATCAACACCGATTACTTGCCGGGCAATTCGGCCCTCTTTCTCAACCAGTTCCTGGAAGCCCCGACCGAGAGCCTGGTGTTCCTGCAATACGCCCCGTCGGTGCCGGAATTCGTCAAGCTGACCGGCGAAAACTCCAATGGCGTGCTCTACAATCTCATCAATGCGCCGCTCAACAGCGATGGCTGGCCGCGCGGCCAGATGCTGACCACCGCATTCGTTGAGAAATACGGCCGCGAGCCGGGGCCCTACGGCACTGGGCTTTACGAGATGGGCTGGATCTATTTCGACGCGCTGGCCAAAACCGGCGATCCTGCCGATCGCGAGGCGGTGGCCGCCGCCATCGGCACGATCAAAAAACCCACCGCGGCCGGCAATTTGGAGTTCGACCCCGCCACGCATGTGGCGATTCAGTCGAACGATCATATCCCGGTCTCGTTCTGGCAGATCCAGACCGATGGCGCTCGGGTGCTGTTCGAGCCCAATGTCTATGCCAATGGCAGTTTCCAGCTGCCGCCCTGGCTTCAGTGACGGAGGCGGGCGCCCCAAACCGGGCGCCCCCAAACCGGGTGCGTGAACCCCATGGATGAGCCCATCCTGCTGGTTTCGGATCTGCGCAAAGCGTTCGGCGCGCTGCGGGCCGTTGATGGGGTCAGCTTCGATCTGCGCCGCGGCGAAATCTTGGGCATCGCCGGGCCCAACGGTTCGGGCAAAAGCACGCTCTTTAACGCCATCACCCGCATCCCGTTTGCCGCCGATGGCGGGGTGGTTCTGCTCGACGGCGCGCCGCTGCACGGGCTGGCCCCGCACCGCATTGTGCGCCGCGGCGTGGTGCGCACCTTTCAACGAGAAAGCGTGTTTCCCACCCTCAGCGCCATCGACAATGTGTTGATGGCCATCGAAAACAGCGCCCGTCGCGCCGGGTTCGAGCGCGATGTGGCGATGGCCGAACATGCGCTCGATCTGGCCGGCTTTCCGGCCACGCTCCACAATTGGCGCGCCGGCGATCTGCCGATTTTCCTGCGCAAGCTGGTGATGATTGGCGCGGCGATGGCGATGAGCCCCAAGGTGCTGCTGCTTGACGAACCGGCCTCCAGCCTCACGCCTGAGGAGATTGACCGCATCCGCCTCTTGATCCTCAAGCTGCGCGACCACGGCGTCTCGATCCTGTTGATCGAGCACGTCCTTCCGTTGCTTTCGGGCGTGTCGGACCGGTTGATGGTCATGGATCAGGGCCGGGTGATCGCACTTGGCGCGCCCGAGACGGTGATTCGCGATCCCCGCGTCGTCGAGGCTTATCTGGGGGCCGCGGTATGAAGGCCTTTCCATGAGCTCGGACAGATGAGAGCCGGCCCATGACCGCGTTGTTGGAGCTTCGGGGCCTTTGCGGCGGCTATGACCCGATCCAGATCTTTCAGGATGTGGATTTGACGGTTCCGCATGACGGGGCGATTGGCCTTTTTGGTCCCAACGGCCATGGCAAGACCACGCTGATGAAGACGGTCAGCGGGGTGCTCGAACCCTGGCGCGGCGATGTTGTCTTCGACGGGCGCCGGATGAACCGCAAGGCTGCGCGCGGCTCGCGGCGTTGGCGCAACTTCAACTATGATGCGATCCTGGCACGCCGGATGGATCCCAAGGCCGTGGCCCGCGCCGGGTTGATCCATGTCGCCCAGGGCAGCTTGCTCTTTCCCGAAATGACCGTGGAGGAGACGCTTTCGATCGCGCCCATCGCCGCGGGCAATCGCGGGAACGAAGCCGCGCGCCGCGCCGAGGTGGAGCGGCTCTTCCCCCGGCTGACCGAGCGGCGGCAGCACAAGGCGCGCTATCTGTCGGGGGGCGAGCGGCAGATGCTGTCGATTGCCGCGGGGCTGATGGCGGCGCCCAAGCTGCTGATCCTGGATGAACCCACCCTGGGCCTCTCGCCGCGCCTGCGGAGCGAGCTGTGCGATGCCATTCGGGCGGTGCGCGCCGCGGGCACCCCGCTCATTCTCATCGATCAGGATGTGGGCTTCCTGAAGGAACTCATCGACGAGCTTTATCTCTTCGATCACGGCCGCATCTCGCACCGGCTACCACGCGACGAAATCCCCAGCCATGACAAGCTGATGACCATGCTGTTCGGAGAGCCTGCATGAGCCTGGAGACGTTTCTGGTCGTGGCCTCGAGCGGGCTGGTTCTGGGCGCGATCTATGCGCTGATGGCCGCGGGTCTGGCCGTGGTCTGGACCACGCTCGGCATCTTCAATTTCGCGCATGGCGCCTTCATCGCGCTGGGTGCCTATATCGGCTGGCAGCTGGCGCATCAGGATGCCTCCGGGCTGGGTCTCGTCGCCGGGGCGGTCGGTGCCGTGCTGGCGATGTTCGCGGTCGGGGTCCTGTTTCACATCGCGCTGGTGCGCCCTTTCGAGCGCCAGCCCAACATCGTCGCGGCTTCGGTCATCACCACCCTGGCCGGAGCCGCGATCGTCGAGAACGGGATCAGCCTGATCTGGGGTCCGCGGTCGAAACAACTTCCCCGGCTGGCCGAGGGCGAGGTGGCGCTGGGCCCCGTGGTGCTGTCCGGCGGCGATGTCGTGCTGCTGGTTGTGGTTGTGGCCATCCTGGGCGGGCTGGGCTGGTTTCTGGCCGTTACCCGGACCGGGCGCGCGATGCGGGCCGTGGCACAGAACCGCGAGGCGGCCGAGCTGATGGGCCTCGACGTGCCCCGGCTCTACGCCGCGGCCTTCGGGCTCTCGGCCGCAATGGCCGGGCTGGCCGGGCTCTTTGTCGGCTCGATCCGCTTCATGACGCCCACAATGGGCACCGATCCGCTTCTCAAGGCGCTGATCGTGGTGATCTTGGGCGGGGTGGCGCGCTTTACCTCGCCCATCTACGCCGCGCTGATCGTGGGGATGGTCGAGGCGTTTTCCAACTACCAGCTGGGGCTTTATTGGACCCCCGCGGTGCTGTTCGCGCTGATGATCGTGGTGCTGGTGTTTCGCCCCTCAGGCCTCTTTACCAGCCATCAGCGCACCCTCTGATGCGCTACGATCCGCCCTTTCACCGCTCCAACGGGTTGCGCCCGGCCCTTCTGGTGCTGGCGCTTCTGGCGCTCTTCCCGCTTGTTTTCGAGGCGTCCTATCTGCGCCACATGATGATCCTGGCCATGGTCTTTGCCATCGTGGCGGCAAGCTGGGATTTCAGCTTCGGCTTTGGCGGGCTTTTCAACTTCGCCCATGTCGCGCTTTTTGCCGTGGGGATCTACACCTATGCCATCCTGGCCAAGACGCTGGGGGTCAGCCCCTGGCTCGCGATCCTCGCCGCCGGTCCCGTCGCGATGATCTTTGCCGCGGCTGTCGCGCTGCCGGTGCTGCGGCTCGACGGGATCTATGTGATCCTGGTGACGCTGGCCTTTTCGCAACTGCTCTTTCAGATCGTGATCAGCCAGTCTCAGATCACCGGCGGCACCTCGGGCATGGTCACCCTGCCCGCGCTCTCGGTCGATGGCTACCGCTTCACCCGAGATGGGCGGATCGGGTATTTTTATACCGCTCTGGCATTGCTGGTCGCGGCGGCGGGCTTTCTGTGGCAACTCACCCGCTCGCGCTTTGGCCGCGCGGTGATCGCCATGCGGGATGCCAAGTATTACGCCATCTCGCGCGGCGCGCCGGAGGGTGGCACCCGGCTTTTGACCCTTGCGGCCAGTGCGCTTTTCACCGGGATCGCCGGCGGGTTCTACGCCGCCTATGTCCGCGTCGCCTCGCCCGACATCTTCGGGCTGGGCCCGCTCACGCTGATCCTGTCGATCTTGCTGGTGGGCGGGGCCGGCACGATCTGGGGTCCGATCGTCGCGGCCTTCGCGCTGACCTTTCTGTCGGAGGCGATCACCGATCTGGGGTTCTGGCGCGAGATCCTGATGGCGCTTTTGATCGTCGCGGTGATGGTGTTTTACCCCGGCGGGCTTTGGGCGCTGATCCAGGAGCTGCGCGAGGTCGCTACGGTCGCGATATCGGCCTGGCGGGTGCGGCGGCGCCGGGTGGCCGGTAAGGCGGTGCGCGAGGCTCGGATGGGCGCGCCCGAACGGATGATCCCCACCCGCCACGGCGCTGTGGCGGTCAGCGCCACAGGGCCGGAGCACGCGCCGGCGATCCTAATGATCCACGGCAATTCGGCCTGCAAGGAAGCCTTCCACCACCAGTTCGCGGCCTTTGGCGACAGCCGCCGGGTCATCGCATTCGATATGCCCGGTCATGGCGCCTCGGCCAATGCCGATCCGGAGGAAAGCTACAATGTGCCCGCCTATGCGGATGTGGCCGAGGATGTGCTGGCCGCGCTGGGCGCGGAGGCCCCGGTGGTGCTGGGATGGTCGTTGGGCGGCTATGTGGCGCTGGAGCTGACGGCGCGAAACCCGGCCGCCTATGCCGGGCTGGCGATCACCGGCACAGCACCACTCAACATCGTGCCGGAGGATTTCGCCCGTGGCTATGACGCCGCCTCGCACGTCGTTCTGGCCGGCAAGCAATACTTCACGCCCGAAGAACAACGGCGTTTCGCCGGCTCGGCCACGGCCCCCCTTTCGCCCGACAGCGCCTTTATGCACGCCAATATCAACCGCACCGACGGGCGCACCCGGATCTATGGCATCTCCAAACTCTCGGTCGTCGACTGGCCGCGGCAGATGCGCATGCTGCGCGAGGGGTCGATCCCCTTTGCCATCCTCAATGGCGCAGACGACCCGTTTCTCGATCACCGCTACATTGCCTCACTGAATTATGGGCGGATCTGGACCGGCGCGCCCCATGACATTCCCGACGGCGCGCATGCCCCCTTCTTTAACGACCCGGACGTCTTTAACGCCGCCCTTTTGGGTTTTCTGACATGGGTGTTGGGCGGTGCGGCGCAGAACGCGGCGGCGCCGGCAGCAGCCCAGGCTCAACGAGCGGCGCCCGACGGCGTGCCCCACAGCCCGCCCGAGTAAAAGGGTGCAGCAACCTTGACCCTGCGCCTAGGGCACGGGTCCGCCGTCTCAACCGCGGGGCGGTGCGGAACGCAGCCCGTCGAGGCGTGGCTGCGAGCGAGCCGGTGCTTCTTCGCAAGCGGCTGTTAAGCGCGGCCGAAGCCAGGCTGGCAAGATATTAGCAGACCGATCAGAGCGACGCTGCCGCCCCGGCCTTGGGGTCGATATGTTGCAATGCAAGATCCCTTCCCGCCATCGACCAGCGCAGATTGCCGGGCAGACGCTCATTTTTCAGGCAAATCAGACGGTTGCCGCTCGCCGCCCATTTGGGCAGACTTGCCGGGTCGGGAACGGCTCTGCTTTTCTTTGCGCATGAGCGATCCGATTACCATCGTCGTTGTCGAGGAAGACCGCGAGCGCGCCCGCGCGATCGTTGATGCGCTGAAGGAAAATGGCGAGTGCGATGTGTTCGTGATCGGCAATGTCTCAGGGCTGGCCCGCCGGATCGCCGCGCATGCGCCCGATGTCGTTCTGATCGACATCGACAATCCCACCCGCGATGTGCTGGAGGAGCTTACGCTTGCCTCCGGTCCGCTCGAACGCCCGGTCGCCATGTTCGTCTCGGGCGCAGCCAGCGGGCTTGCCCGGACCGCCGTGGAGGCGGGCGTTTCGGCCTATGTCGTCGATGGGCTGAAGCCCGAACGGCTGATGCCGGTTCTGAACACCGCCATCGCCCGGTTTCAGATGGTACGCGAGCTGCGCACCGAATTGGACGAGACGCGCCGTGCGCTTGAAGAGCGCAAGGTCATCGACCGGGCCAAGGGGCTGCTGATGAAGGCGCGCGGGGTTGGCGAGGAGGAGGCCTACGGGATTTTGCGCAAGACGGCGATGGACCAGGGGCGTCGCGTGGCCGATGTGGCCGAGGCCTTGGTCACGGCCTCCGGGCTGCTTTCATGAAAACCGTCACCTTGCCCGTCGCCTATATGCCGCTGGTCGACGCCGCGCCGCTGATCGTTGCGCGCGAGATGGGCTTTGCCGAGGCCGAAGGGCTGACGCTGGACCTGGTTGCGGCACCGTCCTGGTCCTCGGTGCGCGACATGCTTGCCTTTGGACGGGTCGATGCGGCGCATCTGCTCTCGCCCGTCCCGATCGCTATGGCGCTGGGGCTGGGCGGTGTGGCCACCGCGATCTCGGCCGTATCGGTCCTTTCGGTCAACGGCAATGTCATAGGCGTCAGCCGAAGCGTAGAGGCGCGCTTGCGCGATGCCGGACATGGCTTTGACTTTGCCGATGCCGCCAAGGCCGGCAGCGCCCTTTCCAGCGTTCTGAAAGACAGCCTGACGATCGGCGTGCCGTTTCCCTTTTCGATGCATGTGGAGCTTCTGAATTATTGGTTCGCAGCGACCGATTTGGCAGCGTTCCCCGTCACCATTCGCACTATCCCGCCGCCCCTGATGGCCGAGGCTCTGGCATCGGGCGAAATCGACGCTTTTTGCGTGGGAGAGCCATGGGGCTCGGTCTCGGTCGATCGCGGGGCGGGCGCCCTGCTTTTGCCGGGCAAGGCGATCTGGAGCTTCGCGCCGGAAAAGGTGCTTGCTGTGCGCACTGATTGGGCGGAGACCGAGCCACATCTTCTGGGTCGGCTGATGCGGGCCGTCTGGAAGGCCGGCCGCTGGCTTGGCCAGCCCGAAAGCCGCACGACCGCGGCCGAGCTGATGGCGCGCCCGAGCTATCTCGATGTCAGCCCGGAACTAATCGATCGTGCGCTGACGGGTCAGTTCACGGTCTCCGGCACAGGCGAGCAGCGCAGGCTGCCGCATTTCCTGGTCTTCAGCCAGGGTGCGGCGAGTTTTCCCTGGCGAAGCCAAGCGAAGTGGATTGCAACGCGCCTTGCCGAACGCAACGGGCTCGACCATGCGCTGGCGCTTGACACGGCCTCGCGGGTGTTTCGCAGCGATCTCTATCGCCGCGAGCTTGCCGATATGGGCGCCGATCTTCCCAGTGCTTCGGAGAAGATCGAAGGCGCGATTCGCCACCCCACAGCCGTGGCCTCGACCGCAGGGCGCGTCATCCTCGAACCCGACACCTTCTGCGATCGCCGAATTTTTGATCCCACCGAAGTATAGCGCTTATTCTTTGAGCATCGGCGGGGTACAGCACCGGCTGCTTGCAAAAAAGTGGGCGGAGTTTGGGCACTCTCTATTTGACGCGCGTGAAGCGAGGTGCTTATCTGGGGATGTCGGAGGCAAGGAGGTCTCCGGTCAGCACTTCCCACAGTTCGGGATATTCGAGCGAGGCCGCTCGACACCACGCGGAGAGCGCGGGGCGTCTTGGCGGCTTTTTGATTCGTGCCCGGACCTCTCATGACCCGGGCCATGCGAGAAGGGAAATGACCCATGCGACACCTACTCTTGTCGGCGGTGGCGGTCACGCTGCTGGCCGGCCCAGGCAACGCGCAAATGCTCGACCTGGAAAAAGACGAGCTCACCTTCGGTTTCATTAAGCTTACCGATATGGCGCCGTTGGCAGTGGCCTATGAGCAGGGCTACTTTCTTGATGAGGGACTCTTCGTCACCTTGGAAGCGCAAGCGAACTGGAAAGTTCTGCTCGACGGTGTAATCGACGGTCAGCTCGATGGGGCGCATATGCTGGCCGGTCAGCCGCTGGCTGCAACCATCGGCTTCGGCACCGAGGCGCACATCATCACGCCCTTCTCGATGGATCTGAACGGCAACGGCATTACCGTCTCCAACGAGATCTGGGCAAAGATGCGCCCTCACATCCCGTCGATGGATGACGGCCGCCCGGTGCACCCGATCTCCGCTGCAGCGCTCAAGCCGGTCGTCGAGGAGTTCCAGGCCGAAGGCAAATCCTTTAAGATGGGTATGGTTTTCCCGGTTTCGACCCATAATTACGAGTTGCGGTACTGGCTGGCTGCCGGCGGGCTGGAGCCGGGATACTACAGCCCCGAAAACATCACCGGCCAGATCGGCGCCGATGTGCTCTTGTCCGTCACGCCGCCGCCGCAGATGCCCGCCACGCTGGAAGCCGGTACGATCCATGGCTATTGCGTGGGCGAGCCCTGGAACCAGCAGGCCGTCTTCAAAGGTATCGGCGTGCCGGTGATCACCGACTACCAGCTGTGGAAAAACAACCCCGAAAAGGTGTTCGGAATCACCGCCACGTTTGCCGAGCAGTACCCCAACACCACGCTTGCGGTGACCAAGGCGCTGATCCGCGCCGCGATCTGGCTTGACGAGAACGAGAACGCCAACCGCCCCGAAGCCGTGGAGATCCTCAGCCGACCCGAATATGTTGGCGCAGATTATGAGGTGATCGCCAACTCGATGACGGGGTTCTTTGAATTCGAAAAGGGGGACAAGCGTGATATCCCCGACTTTAACGTCTTCTTCCGCTACAACGCCACATATCCATTCTACTCAGACGCGATCTGGTATCTCACCCAGATGCGCCGCTGGGGTCAGATCCCCGAATACAAGCCCGATGCCTGGTATCACGAAACCGCCAAGAAAGTGTACCGGCCCGACATCTATCTGAGCGCGGCGCGGATGCTGGTCGATGAGGGCCTGGCCAATGAGGTCGACTTCCCCTGGGACAGCGACGGCTATAAGCAGGCAACACCGGCCAAGGATATCATCGACGAGATTCCCTATGACGGCCGGTTCCCCAACGCCTATCTGGAAAGCCTGCCGATTGGGTTGAAGGGCGAGCAGCGCGTGGTCGGCAATGAGGTCGAGGGCTGAGACCCGGCATACCGGGACCCGGCGCGTAAGGACCGTGCGCGGCGGGAGCGACGGCTTGGCGGCCGTGCATGTCGAGACCGCGCCGGCCTGCATTACCTCCGCCTGCAATACCTCCGCCTGCATTACCGCGGCCATGCAACCCGCCACCCAAGCAGGGGCGCTCTGGCGCCCCCGCCACCCCCTCGGATGTGACAGCCAGCCCGTCTCAGACGCGTCTTGACGCGTCGTTTCAACGCATCGATCCACGGAGCCCGTTATGACCGCGACCGATCCGCAGATGCTTGAGGCCAGCGCCGACCGCCAGGCCCGGCGTGAGCGCCTTTTCTCTCGCATAACCGCCGCTGACAAATGGTTTCAGGTGCTTGGCGTCTCTTGGCTGACACCCCTGCTGCGCGCTTCGGCCGGCGACAATCCGCGTGCCCAGCTGCAAGAGATCTGGCGGTTGTTGATCGTGCCGCTGCTCGCCATTGCGGGGTTTTTGGTCTTGTGGGGCATGCTAGCACCGCAGGTGCAGACCTCGCTGGGCGCGGTGCCCGGCCCGGCCCAAGTCTGGGAACAGGCGATCAACCTGCATGAGGACGCGCAGGCCAAGGCTGACAAGCGCGCCGATTTCGAGGCCAAGGTCGCCCAGCTCAATGAGCGGCTGATAGCGCAGGGCCGCGAGCCCAAGGAACGCGCCTTTACCGGCGCCCCATCCTTCTACGCGCAGATCTGGACCTCGATCCAGACGGTGTTTTTCGGCTTTCTTATTGCATCGGTTATCGCCATTCCCCTCGGGATTCTTGCTGGGCTGTCGCCGATCGCAAATGCGGCGCTGAATCCGATCATCCAGATCTTCAAGCCGGTCTCGCCGCTGGCCTGGCTGCCCATCGTGACGATGATCGTCTCGGCGGTGTACCTGACCAATGACGGGACATTCTCCAAAAGCTTCTTGAACTCCGCCATCACGGTGACGCTCTGTTCTCTCTGGCCGACGCTCATCAACACCGCCCTTGGGGTGAGCTCGATCGATAAGGATCTGGTCAACGTCTCGAAGGTCCTGAAAATGTCGACCTGGACCAAGATCACCAGGCTGGTCTTGCCCTCGGCGCTGCCGCTGATCTTTACCGGGCTGCGGCTGTCTTTGGGCGTGGGCTGGATGGTGCTGATCGCCGCCGAGATGCTGGCCCAGAACCCAGGGCTTGGGAAGTTCGTGTGGGATGAGTTCCAGAACGGCTCCTCGCAGTCGCTTTCCAAGATCATGGTCGCGGTGTTCACCATCGGCATCATCGGTTTCATGCTCGACCGTCTGATGTACGCGATCCAGTCGCTCTTTACCTTCTCCAACACACGGTGAGCGCCATGGCCATTCTCGAACTTCAGAATGTTACCAAGAGCTTTGGCGAAGGCGTACACCGCACCGAGGTGCTCCGCGGCATCGATCTGGCGGTTGAAGAGGGCGAATTTCTGGTGCTGCTGGGCTTCTCGGGCACCGGCAAGACCACACTGATCAACCTTCTGGCCGGGCTCGACACGCCCAGCACCGGCAAGGCGCGCTTTAAAGGCGCGCCGATCGCCGGGCCCGGGCCGGAACGCGGCGTGATCTTTCAAAGTTATTCGCTGATGCCCTGGCTCACGGTCACCGGCAATGTGGCATTGGCCGTCGATACGGTTTTTCCCAAACGTCCGCGCAAGGAACGCGAGGCCAAGGTCGACCATTATGTGAAAATGGTGGGGCTGAGCCATGCCGCCAGCCGCCGCCCGGCCGAGCTGTCGGGCGGCATGCGCCAGAGGGTGAACGTTGCTCGGGCGCTGGCCATGAACCCCGAGGTGCTGCTGCTCGACGAGCCGCTTTCGGCGCTCGATGCGCTGACCCGTGCCAATCTCGCCGATGAGATCGAGGCGATATGGGAAGAAGAGCGCAAAACTTGCGTCTTGATCACCAACGATGTCGATGAAGCCATTATTCTGGCCGATCGGATTATTGCGCTGAACCCTGACGGTACCCTGGGCCGCGCGTTTCGTGTGAACATCCCGCGCCCGCGCGATCGTGCCGAGATGAACCATCATGAGGGGTTCAAGGCGCTTCGCGCCGAGGTCACCAAATACTTGATGGATGTGGGGATCGAGGCCAAGGTCGAGGGAAGCCGCATCCTGCCAGACGTTACGCCGATCCACGGCGTGCCGACCGCCGTATTAGAGGCCCAGAAGGGTCTGGCCGACAAGCGCTTTCTCGACTTCTCGCAGCTTCACAAGGTCTATCCCACGCCCAAAGGGCCGCTCACCGTGGTGGAGGATTTCAACCTCAAGCTCGACAAGGGCGAGTTCGTTTCGCTGATCGGCCATTCGGGCTGCGGGAAATCGACCGTGTTGACCATGGTCGCGGGACTCAATGCGATCTCCAAAGGCGCCATCACGCTCGACGGCAAACATGTCGTGGGCGCCGATCCCGAGCGCGCGGTGGTCTTTCAGGCGCCCTCGCTGTTCCCCTGGCTCACCGCGCGTCAAAATGTGGCCGTTGGCGTAGACCGGGTCTATCCCAAGGCCAGCACGGCCGAGCGGCGCGATGTGGTGGAATACTACCTTGAACGGGTCGGTCTGGCCGATGCTATGAACAGGCGGGCCTCGGCGCTTTCCAATGGGATGAAACAGCGTGTGGGCATCGCCCGGGCCTTTGCGCTTTCGCCCAAGCTGCTGTTGCTCGACGAGCCTTTCGGCATGCTCGACAGCCTCACAAGATGGGAGTTGCAGGAGGTGTTGATGGAGGTCTGGTCGCGTACCAAGGTCACCGCGATCTGCGTGACGCATGATGTGGACGAGGCGATCCTGCTGGCGGACCGGGTGGTGATGATGACCAACGGTCCTCAGGCGACCATCGGCAAGATCACCGATGTCAAGCTGCCGCGCCCGCGATCGCGCAAGGCGCTTCTGGAGCATCCGGACTATTACACCTACCGCCAGGAGGTGCTCGACTTTCTCGAAGAATACGAACATGGGGCAACGCCCAAGCCCAAATCGCCGGCGCCCAAACCGATTGCCGCGGAGTAGGGCGGATGGCGCAAAAACTCGTTGTTATCGGGGCCGGTATGGCCTCGGGCCGAATGCTGGAGCATCTGACCGAAACCGCCCCGGACGCGTTTGACGTCACGCTTTTCAACGCCGAACCGCGGGGCTGCTACAATCGCATCATGCTGTCGCCGGTTCTGGCTGGCGAAAAGAGCTACGCCGATATCGTGACCCATGACGAAGCCTGGTATGCCGGACATGGCATCGCCTGCCGATTTGGCGAGAAGGTCACCGCCATCGACCGGGCCGCCCGGGTTGTGACCGGCGAAAACGGCCCCGTGACCTATGACAAGCTGGTGCTGGCCACGGGTTCGAACCCCGTCATGCTGCCTTTGCCCGGCGCGGATCTTGAAGGCGTCATCGCCTATCGCGACCTGGAAGATACCGAGCGCATGGCGCGGATGGGCCCGGGCAGCCATGTGGTTGTGATCGGCGGCGGGCTGTTGGGGCTGGAGGCTGCCGCCGGCATGGCCGCGCGCGGCGCCGATGTCACGGTGATCCATATCATGGGCCATCTGATGGAGCGCCAGCTCGACCCGGCCGCTGCGTATCTCCTGCAAAAATCGCTGGAGGCCAAGGGCATCACCGTCCGGCTTGAAGCGAAATCCCAGGCGATCCTTGGCAAGGACGGTCATGTCCGCGCCCTGCAGCTCGCCGGCGGGGAAGAGCTGCCCTGCGATCTGCTGGTCATGGCAGTGGGCATCCGCCCCAGCACGGCCCTTGCCGCCGAGGCAAGGCTTGCGGTGGGCAAGGGCGTACATGTCGACGATCAGATGCTGACCTCGGATGCCAATGTGCTGGCGATTGGGGAATGTGTGGAGCATCGCGGCGCGGTCTTCGGGCTGGTCGCCCCGCTTTACGACCAGGCCAAGGTGGCGGCCGCCCAGCTTTTGGGCGAAGAAGCCGGCTTCGTCCAGAAATCGCTTTCGACCAAGCTCAAGGTTACGGGCTGCGATCTGTTTTCGGCGGGCGATTTCGCCGAAGGCGAGGGGCGCGAGGACATCGTGTTCCGCGATCCTGCAATGGGCGTCTACAAGCGCCTGGTTGTCGAGGACAACCGCCTGATCGGTGCCGTGATGTATGGCGACACGGCTGATGGCAGCTGGTTTTATGGGCTGATCCGCGATGGCAGCGAAATCGGTGCGATGCGCGATACGCTGATCTTCGGCCCCGCGTTTCAGGGAGGCGGCTCTGCCGACCCTCTCTCAGCCGTTGCAGCCTTGCCGCCTGAGGCAGAGATCTGCGGGTGCAACGGCGTAAGCAAGGGGCAGATCGTAACGGCCATCGAAGACGGCGCCTGCGATCTTGCCGCGGTGCGAAGCTGCACCAAGGCCAGCGCCTCCTGCGGATCCTGTTCGGGGCTGGTAGAACAGCTTTTGCAGGTCACGCTAGGCGATGCCTTCGCAGCGCCCGCCGCCCAACCGGTCTGCGGCTGCACCAGCCTGACGCATGAGGATGTGCGCCGCTTGATCAAATCCCAAGAGCTCAAAAGCCAGCCTGCGGTTTGGCAGGCGCTTGGCTGGACCACGCCCAATGGCTGCCATGTTTGTCGTCCGGCGATCAACTTCTACCTGTTGGCCGATTGGCCAGGAGAGTACCGCGACGACCCGCAAAGCCGGTTTGTCAATGAGCGCAAGCATGCCAACATCCAAAAGGATGGGCGATTTTCGGTTGTGCCGCGCATGTGGGGCGGCATCACCACACCCGACGAGCTGCGCGCCATCGCCGATGCTGCAGACAAGTATCGGGTGCCCACCGTAAAAGTCACCGGAGGGCAACGCATCGACCTTCTTGGCGTGCGATCCGAGGATCTGCCGGCGATCTGGGCGGATCTGGGCAGGGCCGGCCTGGTCTCGGGCCATGCATATGCAAAGGGGCTGCGCACGGTAAAGACTTGTGTGGGAACGGATCACTGCCGCTTCGGCACCCAAGACAGCACCGGGCTGGGCATCGCGCTTGAAAAGCGGCTGTGGGGGTCTTGGACGCCGCATAAGGTTAAGCTCGCCGTTTCGGGCTGTCCGCGCAACTGCGCCGAAGCGACCTGTAAGGATGTCGGCATCGTCTGTGTGGAGTCGGGCTATCAGGTCGGCGTTGCCGGGGCCGCCGGCATGGACGTGAAAGAGACCGAGCGGCTGGGCGATGTGGCGACCGAGGCCGAGGCAATCGAACTGACCGTGGCTTTCGTGCAGCTTTACCGCGAGAACGCCAAATATCTCGACCGGCCTTACAAATGGGTCGCAAAGGTCGGGATGGATTGGGTGCGGGCGCGCGTTGTGGACGATCTTGAGGAACGCGCGCGGCTGGTTGCGGCCTTCGATCTGAGCCAGTCTATCTATCAGACAGATCCTTGGGCCGAGCATGCCGCCAAGAAGGCGCGAGACTTTGCGCCCTTGGCGGATCTGACGCTGGAGGCGGCCGAATGAGCTGGATCGACATCGGCGCGATCGATCTGGTCCCGCTGTGTGGCGCGCGGCTGCTCAAAACCCGCGCGGGCTGCGTGGCGGTCTTTCGCACCAGTACGAACGAGGTTTTTGCCACCGCCAACAGCTGCCCGCATAAGGGAGGACCGCTGGTCGAGGGCATCGTGCATGGCCAGAAGGTCACCTGCCCGTTGCACAACTGGGTTTTCGACCTCAACACCGGGCTTGCGCAGGGCGCCGATGAAGGGCGGATTGCGACCTTTCCGGTGCGCGTCGAGGCCGGCCGGATCCTGATCGACGGGGCAGCTCTGGGTCAGCGGAGCGCAGCCTGATGAACATCGCGTCCCGGCCAAGCGAGACCCGGTCGACCTGCCCTTACTGCGGGGTCGGTTGCGGCGTGCTCCTCAGCCGGAAAGGGGCGGATGGGCTTGCCGTTCGCGGCGATCCGGACCATCCGGCAAATCTAGGAAGGCTTTGCTCGAAAGGCATCAATCTGGGTGAGACGCTCGGGCTCGGCCATCGCCTCCGCGCGCCGCGCCTGAACGGTGTCGCGATCGGCTGGGACCACGCGCTGCAAACGCTTGCCGATCGGTTTAGCGCCACCATCGCCGCGCATGGGCCCGACAGCGTGGCGTTTTACGTCTCGGGTCAGCTGCTGACCGAGGACTACTATGTGGCCAACAAGCTAATGAAGGGCTTCATCGGCTCGGCCAATATCGACACCAATTCTCGGCTCTGCATGGCCTCGACCGTGGCCGGCCATCGCCGCGCCTTCGGCGCTGATACCGTGCCGGGCCATTACGAGGATTTCGACCAGGCCGATCTCGTGGTGCTCGTCGGCTCGAACCTGGCCTGGTGCCACCCGGTGCTGCACCAGCGCCTTCTTGCGGCGAAAGCCGAACGGGGCACTAAGATCGTGGTGATCGATCCTCGCCGCACGGCAAGCTGCGACGGGGCGGATCTACATCTTGCTTTGGCGCCGGGCGCAGATGTCGCGCTTTTCAACCGGCTATTGGTCGAGATCGACCGGCGCGGTCTGATCGACCCCGGCTTCGCGGCGAATCTCGACGGGCTGGCGGCGGCGCTGGTTGCCGCACGCGCGGACGACGCCGCCCCAACCGGGCTGTCCCAGGCCGAGATCGCACGCTTCGTGCAGCTCTGGTGCGGGACCGAGCGGGCGGTGACCGTCTTCAGCCAAGGGGTGAACCAGTCGACCTCCGGCACCGATAAGGTCAACGCCATTCTCAACTGTCATTTGGCTACAGGGCGGATCGGACGACCCGGCTGCGGTCCCTTCTCGGTCACCGGCCAACCCAATGCGATGGGCGGGCGCGAGGTCGGCGGGCTTGCCAACATGCTCGCCTGCCATCTGGCGCTGGAGAACCCCGACCATCGTGCCGCGGTGCGCGCGTTCTGGAACGCGCCGGCGATGCCCGAACGGGCGGGTCTGAAAGCCGTCGAGATGTTCCAGGCTGTGGCAGAGGGCCGCATTAAAGCGCTTTGGATCATTCACACAAACCCCGCCGTGTCGATGCCGCAGGCCGATACGGTGCGCGATGCGATCGCAGCCTGCCCCTTCACCGCGGTCAGCGACATCACCGCCAAGACCGACACGGCACGGCTGGCGGATCTGGTGCTGCCGGCAACAGCCTGGGCCGAAAAGGACGGCACGGTTACCAATTCCGACCGCACCATCAGCCGTCAGCGCGCTGTTCTGCCCGCCCCGGGCCATGCCCGTGCCGATTGGGAAATGCTGGCGGAAGTCGGTCGGCGCATGGGTTGGGCGGCGGCCTTCGACTATCGCAGCCCCGCGGAGATCTTTCGCGAACACGCCGCTCTGTCGGGCATCGCGGGGCGACTGGGCGGCGACTTCGACATCTCCGGCCTTGCCGATCTGGATGCGGCCGCCTACGACGCGCTGCCCCCAACCCGCTGGCCAGTGACGGCCACCCGCCGCGGCGGACGCTTTTTTGCCGATGGCCGCTTCTATCACGCCGACGGCAAGGCAAGGCTGGTGCCCGTGACCTGGCGGCCACCCGCAGCACTGCAGGCGCCCGACCGGCCGTTTCGGTTGAACACAGGGCGGGTGCGCGACCAGTGGCACACCATGACCCGCACCGGGCTTTCGCCGCGCCTGGCGGGCCATCTGGGCGAGCCGTTTTTGGACATTCACCCCGAAGACGCCGCCCTGTTGAACGTCGCTCCGGCCGATCTTGTGGCGGTGCGGAACGATCTGGGCCGCGCAATCCTGCGCGCCCGGCTCACCGCGGATGTTGCGCGGGGCCAGGTCTTTGCCCCGATGCATTGGACGGGCGAAACCGCGCCCTCGGCCCGGATCGATGCGCTGGTGCCTGCCGTGACCGACCCGCTTTCGGGCCAACCCGAAAGCAAGGCGGCAACCGTCGATATCACCCGGTACGACGCCACCTGGTACGGGTTTGCCGTCTCAGCGCGCCCGATGCGCTTGCAAAGCGCCTACTGGGCCCAGACCGTCACACCGGCAGGCTTTCGCGCCGAACTGGCCGGCCAGGAAATGGCGGCCGGTTGGCAGATGGGCTGGGAAACAGCTTGGGAGGCGGCTGGACGGCGACTTTTCGGCCTGCCCGATGCGCAGCTGACCATGGCAGCCGATCCCGGCCGCGGTATGGCGCGGCTTGCCTTCAGCCTGCAGGGCAGGCTGGTCGCGGCCCTTTTCGTTGCCGCCGAACCGGTGGCTGTCATGCGCGACTACCTCGCCACGCTGCCCGACATCGCCCCCGCAGCAGCGCTTGCCGGGCGGCCGCTGATCGACCAGCCCAGCCCCGGACCGACCCTCTGCGCCTGTTTCGGTGTCGGGGTCAACAGCATCCTGCGGGCCATCGAAGACCAGCAGCTAATCAGCGTTGAGGAGATCGGCGCAGCCCTGCAGGCAGGCACGAATTGCGGCTCGTGCCGACCCGAACTGGCCGCGTTGCTTCGCGCCAGCGCCCGGCGCGAGGCGGCCGAATGAGCCTTGCTGAACATGTACGCATCCTTGGGCGCGGCCCGGGCCGCTCGCGATCCCTCACCAGCGAGGAGGCGGCTTCGGCGATGGGCCTCATGCTGTCGGGCGAGGCGGCGGCCGAGGCTGTGGGCGCACTTTTGATGCTGCTGCGCATGAAGGGCGAGACCTCCCAAGAGATCGCCGGCTTTGCCCAGGCCGCCCAGGCCAGCCTTGATGAGATGCCGCAGGCCGATCTCGACTGGCCCTGCTATGCCGCCGGCCGGACCCGAGGCCTGCCCTGGTTTCTACTTTCGGCGCGGCTTGTCGCCTGTCGCGGCAACCGTGTGCTGTTGCATGGTTGGAACGGCACCGATGCATCCGTGCGGCAGGCAGTCGAACGCCTCAGCATTCCCTATGCGCAAAGCGCGGCAGAGGCGGCCGCTGCGCTCGATCGCGACAGGATTGCCTATATGCCGCTGGAGACCATGCAGCCCGCCCTTTTTGCGCTGCTCGCATTGCGGGCCAAGCTGGGACTCCGCTCCTGCATTAATACAGTGTGCCGCATGCTCAACCCGGCCCGGGCCGACGCAAGCGTACAGGGTGTCTTCCACCCCCCCTACCGAAAACTGCAAGCCGATGCCGGGGCGCTGCTGGGGCTGTCGGGCTTGACGGTGATCAAGGGCGGCGGCGGGGAGTTCGAGCGTCATCCCGGCAAGGCCATCGCCGCATTTGGCCTGCGCGGCGGCGCGGCGTGGGAGGCGGTGCTGCCCGCTTTCAGCCCGGATGGGCGGCGGCTCAGCGCGCTCGACCTGCCGCCCGAGGCGCTTGGGCAACTTTGGGAATGCGACACGGCGCCGGCTTTTGCCCGCGATCTCGTGATGGGAACGGCGCGCCTTGCGCTCGATACGCTGGGTGTTTCGGAGCCCGCCGAGGAAGCCAACCGCCTTTGGTCGATCCGCCAGTGCCGGAAAGCCGCCTGAAACCAGGCAAGGGAGTATGCCGATGAAGAGTTTTCCGATGTTCATCCGCACCACCGATCGCTGCGTGGTGATCGTCGGCGGCGGTGAGGCCGCGGCGCAAAAAGCCCGGCTAATCCTTAAAACCGATGCCGCGTTGATCCTGGTTGCGCCGACGCTCGACCCCGAACTTGCCGATCTCGTCGCTACGGGCCGGGCCACGCATCACCAATGCCTGTCGGCAGGCTTGTTTACAAAGGCCAGTTTTGCGTTCGTGGCCACCGGCTGTCCGGGTTTCGATGCGGCGGCCTACGGGTTGGCGCGTGCCGCCAACTGCCTTGTAAATGTGGTCGACCGGCCAGAGATGTGCGAGATCACCACCCCGGCGATAGTCGATCGCGATCCGCTGGTCGTAGCGATCGGCAGCGAGGGGACGGCACCGGTGCTGACCCGCGACGTAAAAAGCCTGCTTGAGCGGCTTTTATCGCCCAATATCGGTGGGCTGGCCGCCTTGGCCGGCCGGTTACGACCCGTCGCTGCGCGCCATGTGCCGCGGGAAAACCGACGAGGGCTTTGGGCCTGGGCGCTTAAAGGCCCCCCGCGCGCAGCCTGGTTGCGCGGCGCCGAGCGGGAGGCAGCCCGCAGCATAAAGGATGCCATCCTGAGCGGCGGGCCGCCTCAGGACGCCATGGCCGGCCAAATTGCCATCATCGAAGCCGGCTCTGGGGCGAGCGATTTGATGACGCTGCGGGCGGTGTCGCGGTTGCAAGAGGCCGACGTCATCTTTCACGATGCCGCCGTATCGGAGGCGGTGCTGGAGCTGGCGCGGCGGGATGCTGAGCGGGTCGCCCTACACACCAGCGTCTGCGGTTGGCCGGCAGCCCGCACCGGCAGCGTCATCCTTGCGCAAGCGCGCGAGGGCCGGCATGTGGTTCGGCTTTGCGCCGGACCCGCAGAAGACGTGCTCGACGCCGAGTTGGCCGCCCTGCACGATCCCGACATTCGCCTGGAAATCGTTCCCGGCGTTTGCCGCGCCATACCGCAAGCGCAAGCGCTTTGCCCGGTGGCGCTGTCGGAAGCCGTCTGACGCCGCTTGCCGGGCATGGCGGGCTTTACCGCAGCACGGCGCCTGCCTTTTCACGGGGTCTCGACCTTGCAAGGCGTCTTACCCGCTTTAGCCCGACCGGTTATTCCGCCTGCGCGGCAGGCCGCGCCGCCAACCACGCATCCACCGCGGCCTGCTCGGCCAGGCTCATCGACAGATGGTGCTTGGTGCGTCGGTGCACCATATCCTCGACCGACCGCGCCCATTCCCGCGTCATAAGCCACGACGCCTCGCGTGCAAAGAACAGCCCTCCAAAATGCCGGCCCAGGTCTCGCATATCTAAAGCATCGCCCAGAAGTGCGTCTGCCAGCGTCCCGTAGGCATGGCCGTAATGCCTGGCGAGCGCCTCGGGCAGCCAGGCATGGCGCGCGTGAAAGCCCTTGAACCAGTCCTCGAAATCTGCCCCCTTCATGTCTCCGCCCGGCAAGGGTGCTGCATCGGTCCAAGCCGGACCCATGCCCGGTAGAGAAGGGCGGAGGCGCTCAAGCGCCGCCTCGGCAAGCTTGCGATAGGTGGTGAGCTTTCCGCCGAAGGCCGACAGCATTGGCGCACGCCCCGGCCCGCTATCAAGCTCGAAGGTATAGTCCCGGGTCACTGCCGAGGCGCCCTTGGCCTTGTCGTCGTCAAAGAGGGGGCGAACACCGGAATAGCTGGCCGTCACATCGGACGTTGTGAGGGAAAGATCGAAGTAGCGGTTGAGACTGTCGATGAGATAGGCGGTTTCGTCGGCATCGATGGACACATCCTCCGGCCGTCCGTGGAAGGGAATATCCGTGGTGCCGACCAGGGCCAGCCCATCGAGATAGGGATTGACGAAGAGGATGCGCTTGTCGGGCGCCTGCAGGACATAGCCATGATCGCCCTGCCACCAGCGCGGCAGGATGATATGCGAGCCCTTGACGAGCCGGATCCGCTTGCTGGCATTGACGCCCGCAACCTGGCCGATCACCTGTTCGACCCAGGGTCCGGCGGCATTGAAGATCGCCCGGGTTTGCACCTGTTTTTGGCCCTGCGCGTCGCGGAGCGTGACCTGCCAGAGCCCCTTCTCGCGCCGGGCCGATATGACTTCCGTCCGCGTCAGCACATGCGCGCCGCGCGCCGCCGCATCGACCGCGTTCAACACCACCAGCCGCGCGTCGTCCACCCAGACATCGTAATAGGCGAAGGCATGGCGGAAGCCGCGGCGAACGCTGGCGCCCTCCGGATCGCGGTCGAGACGAAGACGACGCGTACCGGGGATGCGTTTGCGCCCGCCAAGATTGTCGTAGAGGAAGAGGCCGAGACGGATCAGCCAACGCGGTCTCTGCGCGGGAGAGTGGATCAGAACCAGCCGCAGCGGCCATGTGAGATGTGGTGCGGCCTCCAGAACCACCTCGCGCTCGATCAATGCCTCGCGAACCAGACGAAACTCGTAATGTTCGAGGTAGCGCAGGCCGCCATGGATGTACTTGCCCGAGCGCGAGGATGTGCCCTCGCCCAGATCGTCCTTTTCGGCGAGAAGTACCTTCAGCCCGCGGCCCGCTGCATCCCGCGCCGTCCCGACGCCGTTGATGCCACCCCCGATGATAAGCAGGTCATAGGGCTGTGCGTCCGACATGACAGGGCCTAGCAGGGGTTGCGTGGCGGCTCGCCCGCCAGCCAGCGTCGCACCTCCTCGGCAGCCCCGGCCGCCGCAATCCGCACCGTTTTTAGCGACGCGCCGGCAATATGCGGGGTCAGCGTGACATTGGGAAGCTGCAGCAGCGGCCAGTCGGGCGGCACCGGCTCGACGGCGAAAGTCTCCAGCATCGCGCCGCGCAGATGCCCCTCCGAGAGCACCGCGTAAAGCGCGTCATAGTCCATCAGCGGCCCGCGCGCGGTGTTGACCAGCGTAGCACCCGGTTTCATCGCGCGCAGCGTCTCGCGGTTCATCATCTGCTTGGTTTCATCCGTGACGCGGGGGTGTAGCGTCACGATGTCGGCCTTCGCGAGCAGCGTCGGCAGATCGGTCATCTCGACATCGCCGGCCCTGTCCGCAGGGTCGAGCTGCACATACGGGTCGCACACCAGAATGCGGCATCCGAAGGCACGGAGCAGACGCACCACGCGCGAACCGACCTGGCCATAGCCGATCACGCCGACCGTCATGTCGGACAGCTCGTCGCCTGTCACATCGGCCCGATAAAGATCGCCGCGATACGCGCCCTTGCGCAGGGCGTCATGCCCCTTGGTGATGTTGCGCGTTTCGGCAATGATGGCGCCGATGGTGAACTCCGCCACCGCCGATGCATTCCGCCCCGGGGTGTTGACGACCGTTACCGCGTGATCCCGCGCCGCATCCATATCGATATTGACCGGGCCACCCCGGGACACCGCGATGAGCTTGAGCGTCGGCATGGCCTCGAACATGCTGCGCGAGACCGGCGCGAGATGCGTGACAAGAACCGGCGCATCCGCGATATGGGCCATCACCTCCTCGGCGGTGCCCATATATTCCTTCAGCCCTGCCATCCCGGGGGTTGCATAGCCATGTTCCATCGGCTCGTCCGGCCAGGGCTGTTGGAGCTTTCGACAGGCAATGCGAGGGCCGCAGGCTTCGACCAGCGCGGTCTCGAACATCTCTGGGCGCATGAAGCGATCCCCGATAATCGCGACATCCGTCGGCGGTTCGGTCATGCGAGCTGCCCGCCATGGCTGATCGCCGCACCGCTTGCATGCTCGAAGATATGGATGTCGTCGGGCGCGATCTCGATGCCGATCTCGCTGCCTTCCGGCGCGTGGGTGCGCTGATGCGTCACCGAGACGATGGTGCCACCGGCGAAATCGGCTGCGATATGGGTCTGGTCGCCCAGCCACTGATTGACCGCGACCCGGGCCGAGAGCCCCGCCTGCACAAGCCGCACCGCATGCGGACGCACACCGATCGCACAGCGCCCGGCCGCGCCCAGCCGCATGCGCAACCCTTCTGAGAAAACCTCGGCCGGGTAGTCGAGCGCGACGCCGTCAAGGCCAAAGCGCAGCTTGCCCTCCGCCAGCTCGATGCTTGCCGCAAACACGTTCATCGGCGGCTCGCCGATGAAGGTCCCCGTGAAGAGGTTGGCCGGATGGGTCTTGAGGTTGAGCGGTGTATCGAATTGCTGAAGCTCGCCATCCTCCATGACCGCAATCCGATCGGCCAGCGCGTTCGCCTCGGTCTGATCATGGGTCACCAGGATCGCGGTTAGCCCGCGTTCGCGGATGAAGTGCTTCAGCCGGCCGCGCAGAAGCGCGCGCAGCTGTGGCTCCAGCTGGCCCATCGGTTCGTCGAGAAGGTGAAGCTTTGCGTGCCGGATCAGCGCGCGCCCAAGGCTGGCGCGCTGCTGCTGCCCGCCTGAGATCGACGACGGGTACTTGTCGAGAATGCTCTCGATCTCCAGTAGCTGGGCGATCTCGGTGACGCGGGTCTGTACCTCGGAGGCGGATGCCCGCTCGGCCTTCAGGGCAAAGGCGATGTTCTCACGCACCGTCAACGGGGGGTATAGCGAGTAGCCCTCGAAGGCCATGGCCACACCCCGGCGTGCGGGCGGCAGGGTGTGGATCGGCACGCCGTCGAGCGTGATACGCCCGGCCGACACCGCCTCGAACCCCGCCACCATGCGCAGCGTCGAGGTCTTTCCGCATCCCGACGAGCCCAGAAGCGCCACGATCTCGCCCTGCGCGATGGCCAGATCCAGCCCCCTGACGGCATGAACCGCATGCCCGCGCGGGTTGTAAATCTTGTCCACCGCCGAGAGGTCGAGGTAACTCATGCCGCCACCCCGGCGGCGCGCGTTTCCGGATCGGGCACGATCCGCGCACCGGTTTTTCGGTCAAAGAGGATGGCGGATGCGGTATCGACGACAAGATGCGCCGGTCCGGTGGCAGGCCCGGGGACACCGGCCGGTCGCGAGATAAGCAACTCCCGCCCTCGCTTGGTCTGGGTCAGGGTCACGGTCTTTTCGTTAAAGGGCGTCTCGGCCTCGATCTCGACCGGGATCCCGTCCTCCGCGAACCGCAGCGTCTCGGGCCGCAGACCGATCACCGTTTCCCGGTTCACGACGGCATCATAGCCCGATGGCAGCCGAAGCTTGTGATCGGACAGCGTCACGAAGACGCCGGCCTCGTCCCGCGTCGGGGTCACATCGAGAAGGTTGATCGCGGGGTCCCCGAAAAGCCGCGAGATCGCCAGTGTCGCGGGGCGCAGATAGATCGCCTCGGGCTGACCGACCTGCACGATCCGGCCGGCATCGAGCACCGCGATGGTCTGCCCCAGCGCCATCGCCTCCTTGTAGTCCTGGGTAACATAGACAACCGTCGCACCCCGGCCTTTCAGCAACCGCGGCAGTTCAAGCCGCATCTCGAAGCGCAGCTTGGCGTCGACATTGCGCAGCGGATCGTCGAGCAGCAGGACCCCGGGTTCGGCGACCAGGGCGCGCGCCAGCGCGGTGCGCTGTTTCTGCCCGTTCGAGAGCGCCTTCGGCGCATGCCCCAGAACGTGATCGATCTTGAGAAGCCGCGCCACATCGCCGACGCCCTGCCTGATCCCTTCGGCCGTGGATCGCCGGGCCTGCAACGGGCTGGCGATGTTCTCATGCGCCGACATATGCGGGAAGAGCGCGAAATTCTGGAAGGCCATGCCGACACCGCGCGCCTCGGGCGGCGCATCGGTGACATCGATGTCCTCCAGGATCACCCGGCCCTCATCGGGCTCCACCGCCCCGGCAATACAGCGCAGTAGCACGGTCTTTCCAGCACCGGACGGGCCAAACAGCGCAAGGGTTTCGCCGGCCGGAACCTCCAGGCTCACATCGTCGAGCGCGACCTGGTCCTTGAAACGCACGGTGATGTGTTCGAGCCGGATCATGCGCCTACCCCTTCACCGCGCCCAGCGAAAGCCCCTCGACCAGATAGCGCTGGGCGTAGAGCGCAAGCGCCAGGGTCGGCGTGATCGACAGGACCACCGCCGCGGCGATCTGGCCATACTGGATCCCGCTTGCTGTCACGAAAGCCAGCGCCCCGACCGTCACGGGTTGTTTGTCGGCCGAGGCCAGCACCAGCGCGAAGATGAAATTGTTCCACGCAAAGATGAAGGCCAGAAGGGCCGCCGCGGCGATCCCCGGCCCGGCCAGAGGCAGCGAGATGCGCCGGAAGGTCGACAGCCAGCTATGCCCGGCAATCCGGTAGGCATGTTCGACATCGGGGCTGATATCCTCAAAATAGCCGCGCACGATCCACAGGATCAGCGGCAGGCAGATCAGCTGGTAGACCCAGATCAGGCCGAAATAGGTGTCTGTCAGCCCGATCTGCTGAAAGTAAAGCGTCAGCGGCAACAGCACCAGAAGCGGCGGCGCGAAGCGAAAGCTCAACAGGGTGAAGGCGATATCCTCCGAGCCGCGAAACTTGTGTCGCGCAAAGGCATAGGCCGCCGGCACGCCCAGAACCAGCGCAAGGGCAACCGAACCGGCCGCCAGGATGATCGAGTTGAGCAGGTTGCGCATGAACTCGATGCCCATCGAGGCGACGTTGCTGTCGAGACGGCCGGCAATGATCGCCTCGTAATTCGACAGGGTCGGCTGGAAGATCACCGAAGGGGGCGAGCGCAGGATCGTCTCGTTGGTTTGCAGGCTCATCAGCACGATCCAGAAGATCGGAAACATAAAGAAGAGCACGATGACCGTCAGGGCCGCCCCCCGCAGGATCCGCTCCAGTGCCGAATGATGGTGCATCAGGCCTCCCCCCGCGCCCGCTCGCGCAGCCGCAGCCAGCTCTTGATGAAGATGTTGGAGAGAAAAAAGGTCACCGCCCAGAGGATCATCAGCAAGGCCGCCGATCGCCCGATATTGGTCGATTGGAAGAAATTCAGATAGGCCTCGACCTGAAAGAGCATCAGCGTATCGCCCGGCCCGCCCTGGGTCATCGCATAGATGATGTCGAACTGCTGGATCGAATCGAGCAGCCGAAATAGCGACGCGGTCAGGATATAGGGCATCAGCATCGGAAGGGTGATGCGAAAGAACTGCTGAACGCGCGGCACGCCGTCGAGCGCGGCGGCCTCGAAGGGTTGGGTCGGCAGCGACCGCAGGCCGGCCAGCAGAAGGATCATCATGAAGGGGGTGTAGACCCAGATATCGACCAGAATGACCGTCAGGAGCGCGGTCGACGGGTCTGACCCCCAGCGCATGTCGGGAAAGCCGATCACCTGGGCAAAGTAGGAGAAGATCCCGAAATTCGGGTTGGTCATCAGCTTGAACATCAGGGCCGCGAGCGCCGGTGCCGTCATCAGCGGCATCAACAGCATGATCGAGATGAAGTTGTTCCGCGTCGACCGCCGCTGCAGCAAGAGCGCGATCGCAAGGCCCAGAAGCAATTCGAGCACGACCGTCAGCGCGGCATAGACCAGGCTGACCTGAAGCGTGTTCCAGAAGGACGGGTCGGAGAGGAAGTTGAGGTAGTTCTCACCCCAGTTCATCCCCCGGTTCCAGGGCTGGGACAGCCGATAGCGCTGCAGCGAGTACCAGACCGCCGTGAAGAACGGGATCAGGATCCCGATGCAGACCAACAGCGCCGGCAGGCTCAACAGATACGGGAAGAGCCGCTTGGAAACCCGGAAGGGCCGACGCGCCACTGGTGCAGGGATATCAGACATGGTTCGCCTTGGCTGGGGTGGCGGGCCGCAACCGGCCCGCCGTTTGTCCTGGTTCAGCCGAGCCCGGCATCCTTGAGCTGGCGATCGACGCTCTCGGCCAGCTGATCGAGCCCCTCATCGACCGGCACCTCGCCTGCCACCATCTTCTGCAGGCTGGCCGCCCATTCGGTGGTCAGATCGAAGAAGAGCGGCTGGGCGGTGAACTTGATCGATGCGCCCGGCGCCGAGACGTCATGCATCGCGACATAGCCCGGATAGCTCGAGGCCAGACGGTCGCGGAAACCGCTGTCGTCCCAGACGCTCTGGCGGACCGGGTTCACGAAATCCATCTGCGTGGCGCCGAAGAGCCCGTGCTCGGGACCGCTCGCCCACTGCATGAAGTTCCATGTGGCGTCCAGATCGCGGCTGAAGCGCGACATGGCCAGCGACCAGATCCAGATGTTGGGCGTGGGCGCGCCATTGCCGGAAGCTGCGAAGGGCGCATAGGCCAGCTTGCCGGCCATGGCGTTGTCGCCGCCATTCATGAAGTAGCCCAGAATGTCGGCGTCGTAGATCATCGCCGATTTGCCGGCGCCCAGATCGGTGCCCACCTGATACCAAGTATGCGTCGACCAGTCGGCAGCGCCGCTGTCCTGGATCATCTTGACCCATTTGGCATGGAAGGCTTTCGACGCATCGGTGTTCATCGCCGCCGACAGCATGCCGTCATCCGAGACGTTCAGATCGACCTCGCCGAGGTTGGCATAGGCCGACAGGAAACCCGGATGGATCGTCGCCCAGCTGCGCGAACCGCGCACGCCGATGCCGTAGATGCCGTCATTGCCGGCCTGCACCTTCGCAGCCGCTTCCAGCAGCTCGTCGAGATTGGTCGGCACATCGACGCCGGCGCTTTCCATCATCGCGGCATTGTAGGCCAGGTTGTTCTGCTCATAGCCCCAGGGAATGCACCACTGGAAGGCGTCGTCCGAGCCCAGCGCGCCACCCGGCCGGCCGTTCCAGGCGCAGGATTTCCGCACCCCTTCCAGCATGTCGGTCCAGTTGTAGTTCGGGTTCGTCTTCGATGCGTCCTGGATCCATTCATTGTGGTCGACCACCCAGCCGGCGGGGCCATAGGTCCAGGTCATATAGGCGCCGGTCATGAACGCGTCATACTCGGTCGAGCGCGAGGACAACGCCGCCGTCACCTTGTCGAAATAGACATCCTCTGGGAAGATGTCGTAGCTCACCTCCATCCCCGACAGTTCCTTGAAATTGTCGAGATTGGCGAGCATCGCATCGGTGTAGGGGTGCTTGTTGAGCAACAACTTGATGCTCTTGCCCGCATGCTGCTTCCAGTCGAAATCGGCGGCCAGGGCACGCGTGGCTGCCGCGTTGACCAGCACGCTCGCGGTTGCGGCCGTCATGCCTAGCGCGCCAAGCCCCCGAAGCAGGCTGCGGCGGCTCATCTGACCCCGCATATAGGCGTCGATCAGGTCCTTTTCCTTATCGTGCATTTGGGTCCTCCCATGCGGCTCGCCTCTTATTGGGCGGCAACGGCATCGGCGCCGCCATCCACCCCGACGAGACGGCGAGCGGTCGCCTCGTCGGTCAGCAATCCAGTCAAAAGGCCGCTTTTCAGCACCGCGCGGATCGCATCGGTCTTGCTGTCGCCACCGGCAAGGGCGACGACCTCGCGGCCCCGCAGATCATCCAGCGGCATGGCCATGGGCTGCGAGACGACGGGGGCGGCAACCTTGGCCCCATCCGCATCGACAAACTGCCCCAGCAATTCGGCAACCGCACCGGTCTCGATCAGCTGTTCGCGCGGCGCAGCACCCTCGCCGGCCACGGCAAGCGACCCGCCCGAGGTTTCCAGATCGCCGATGCCCACAATCGCCAGGGTGGCGTCCTGCAGGCGTGCCACGGCCTCGCGCATGATCGATTGGGACATCATTACCCGCTTGTCCGCCGCGCTGTCGGCAAAAAGCGGCACCGGCATCAGATAGGCCTCGGCGCCCGTTTTCTGGGCCAGCCGGTGGATCACGTCATAGGGGTTGGCGGCCAGTGAGCGGGTCAGCCCGCCCAGCAGGGAAACAAAGGCGGTTCCGCTGACCCGGCGGTTGGCCATGGCCTCCACCGCCGCAGCGATGGTACGGCCATGACTGACCCCGACCAGCCGATGCGCGCCTGCATCGAGCAGCTTGCCCAACCAGTCGCCGCCCAGCGCGCCGAGCGCGCGCAGCGGAATACTGCCGGTTTCCGGCAACTCCATGGCCACCTGGCAAAACGTCAGGCCGTATTCGGCGCAAAGCGCGTTTTCCAGCGCGACACAGGGCGCCACGGCGCTGGCATCGACGGTAACATGCACAAGACCCAGCGACTGCGCCCGGGCGATGGCGCGATGCGCGCGCGAGGTCGAGATCCCCAGCCGTGCCGCAACCTCGCTCTGGGTCATGCCGCCGACGAAATGCAGCCATGCCGCCCGTGCGGCCAGCACCGACTCGTCTGCAAGCGCATATGCGGTCAAGGTGGACTTGGCCACCGGCGTCTCCCTTGCCGGGCAATTCGCGAGCCCGATCGCGTTCTGAATTATTTTTCAGCGTCAGAAAAATTTTGCACGCTGTCAAGCGTCTTCGTCTCCTTGCCGCTTGCATGTCCCGCTTGGCCGACCCGGTGCCGTTTCAGCGCCCTGCCCGCAGCCGGCCGACAATGCCGGTGGGAAAGAAGTAGACGCTGAGGATGAAAAGCAGCCCCAGCCATAAGAGCCAACGGTCGGGGTTGAGCAGATCGGGGATCAGCGGCAAGGCAGCCGTGGCCTCGGCGGCCGAGCCCATCAGGGCTTGCAGATAATTCTGCGCCAGCACGAAGATCGTTGCCCCCAGCACGGCGCCGTAGATCGTGCCCATCCCCCCGATGACCACCATCAGCAGGATATCGAGCATGATGGCAAAGCTCAGCGTGGTGTCCGGCCCGACATAACGCAGCCAGATCGCGAAAAGACTGCCGGCAAGCGATGCCATGACCGCCGAGATACAGGTCGCCGTGACGCGGTACCAGACAACGCGGTAGCCAATCGCCTCGGCACGGAAATCGTTCTCTCGGATTGCCTGCAGCACCCGCCCGAAAGGCGAGTTGACGATGCGCAGCAGGATCAGGAACAGCACGAGGCAGGCGACGAAGACAAGGTAGTAGTTCAGCACCCGGCCGTTGACGCGCACCCCGAACAGCTCGCCCAGACGGAAGGCCGGCGTGAGTTCGCGCGGGATCTTGTAGTTCAGCCCGTCCTCGCCGCCCGTCAGCCCGGACATCTGGCTGACCAGCACCGCCACGGCCGAGGCGACGGCAAGCGTGATCATGGCAAAGAAGATCGCCCGTACCCTGAGCGAGAAAAGCCCGATGGCCAGCGCCAGCACCGTGGCCGCGAGCGCGCCGACAAGGCTGCCCAGCAAAACGGAGTCATAGCCGCGGCCCAGATGCAGCGACGCCAGCGCCACGCCATAGGCGCCGAGCCCGAAGAACATCGTGTGGGCGAAACTGACGATGCCGGTATAGCCCAGCAGAAGGTCGTAGGAGGCCACCAGCAGGATGAAGATGCAGATCCGGGCCGCGGTTTCCAGCGAGCGCACGCCGGGAAACAGGAACGGCGCCAGCGCCAGTGCCAGAAACACCGCCACAAGAAGCACCGCCAGCGGGATCGAACGCGGCAAATCCCCGGACAGAAGCTCCCTCATGCGTGCCCTCTCATTTGGCCTTGACCACCGGCATCATCCCCTGCGGGCGCCACATCAGGATCGCCGTCATCAACCCGATATTGGAGATGAGCGCCAGGGTCGGCGCGAGAAAGGCGATGTAGTTCTGCATCAGCCCGACCAGCAAGGCGCCGATGAAGGCACCCTCGACCGACCCCAGCCCGCCGATGATCACCACGATGAAGACGAGGATCATCATCTGCTCGCCCATGCCGGCGGTGATGACTTCCTGATAGAGGCCCCACATCACCCCGCCAAGGCCCGCCAGCGCCGAGCCGGCGATGAACACGCCGATGAAGACAAGGCGCAGCCGGTAGCCAAGGGCCTCGACCATCTCGGGGTTCTGCACGCCCGCGCGCACGATCAGCCCGATCTTGGTGCGCTTGAGCACCAGCCGCATGGCCAGGAACAGCACCAGACCGATCACAACCGCGAGCAGCCGGTACCGCTCGATCGCCGCATCCCAGAAGGTGAACGCACCCTTCAGGGTCTCGGGCCGGGTCAGGAAGATCTCGTCCGGCCCCCAGATCACATGGATGAGCTGCTCGATGACGATGAGCCCGCCCACCGTCACCAGGATCTGCTTGAGATGCGCGCCATAGACGGGCCGCACGATCAGCCGCTCGAAGCCCCAGCCCAGCGCGCCCGTAACCGTCATGGCGGCAATCACGGCCAGCAGCACCGCGGCCACATTCAACAGAAGCGACGGCGCGCCGGTCCACCCTCCCAGCCCGATCAGGACCGAGATGCCGATGAAGGCACCCACCGAAATGAACGCGCCATGGCCGAAATTGATCACATCCATGAGCCCGAAGACGAGGGTCAGGCCCGAAGCCATGATGAAGATCATCATGCCCATGGCGAGACCCGAAACGGTCAGCGTCAGCCAGCTCGACGATGACCCGATCGCGAGGAACCCCAGCACGACCAGCACCGGGATCAGCGCGAACGGGGCGGCCGCGCCAAGCCGATCGCTCAGGGCGACCTGCGCGAAAGTGGGCCGGTGATCGGGGGCGGCCGTCATGTCGCCGCCATGCTCAGACCCATCAGCTGCTCCTGCAAGGCGGTATCGGCGGCAAGCGCGGCCATGGCCCCGCTCCAGACAATACGCCCCGCCTCCATCACCGCAGCCCTGTCGCCCAGCGCGCGCGCCACGGCGAAGTTCTGCTCGACCATCAGGATCGTGGCGCCTTCCTGCTTGAGGGTCCGCAACGCGGCCGCCATGGTCGCGATGATGGCTGGAGCGAGGCCCTTTGTCGGCTCATCGATCAGGTACAGCCGCCGCTCCTCGGCCATGGCCCGGGCAATCGCCAGCATCTGCTTCTGCCCGCCCGACAGGGTGCCCGCCTTGGCCCGCCAGAAGGTCTTCAGCGGCGGGAAGGCGGCAAAGATCCGCTCCAGACGCGCAGGGTCGGGCGCGGCGGAAACGGCGGCCAGCACCATGTTCTCCTCCACCGTCAGATCCGTGAATATCCCCATATCCTCCGGCACGTAACCCAGACCCGCCCGCGCGCGATGTGCCGTGGGCGCCCGGGTGATGTCGACGCCGTCAAAGAGGATGCGGCCGGCCCGGGGCCGCCAATGCCCGATGATGCTGCGCAGGGTGGTGGTCTTGCCGACGCCGTTGCGGCCCAGCAGCATCGTGACCTGACCGCGCGGCACGATGAGGTCGACGCCTTCCAGAATGCGGTATTGCGCAATGTCGGTGTGCAGGTCGGACAGCGAGAGGATCGGCTCCGGACCGGTCTCAGACATCTTCCAGCGCCCGGCCCATATAGGCCTCTTGCACGACATCCGAGGCGATGACTTCTGCCGGTTCGCCATCCGCGGCCAGCGCGCCGTTATGCAGCACAACGATCCGGTCGGCGAGGCTGCGGATCACATCCATCTTGTGTTCAACAAGCAGAATGGTGCGGTCTGTCTGTGCCTTGAGCCCGGCAATCAGCTCCAGCACCACTGGCGCCTCGTCAACGCTCATCCCGGCGGTGGGCTCGTCGAACATGTAGACCAGCGGGTCGAGCGCGATCAGCATCGCAACCTCCAGCTTGCGCTGATCGCCATGGCTGAGCGCGGCAACAGGCCGATCGGCAAGCGCGTCCAGCCGAACGCGTGCCAGCACGGCTTCGGCAGCCTCGGTCAGGGCCCGGTCGGTCGCGGCCATTCGCAACAGCCGGAACCCACCACGCTTTGTCTGCAGCACCAGCCGGACATTTTCCAGAACGCTCAGACCGGCAAAGAGATTGGTCAGTTGGAAGGCCCGGCCCAACCCCCGGGCGCAGCGTTCGGCCACGGGAAGTCGGGTGATCTCGGCACCCTGCAGGAGGACCCGTCCGGCGCTGGCCGGGATCTGGCCGGAGATCAGGTTGAAATAGGTGGTCTTGCCGGCGCCGTTCGGCCCGACGATGGCGGTGAGCTGTCCGGCCTCGAACGCGCAGCTCACCGCATCGACGGCGACATGGCCGCCGAAGCGCACAGTCAGCGCTTCGGTCTCCAGGATCGGCATCGGTACCGAACTCAGTTGCGGATCGGGATGGTCATCTCGTCCATACCGAGTTCACGCACAAGCACCGGGACGCCGTAATCCTTGTCGTCTTGGATCTCGGTGCGGAAGTGATACATCGACTGCATCGCCTGATGATCCTCGGCGCGGAACCGCATCGGCCCCTTGGGCGTCTGCCACTCCATGCCTTTCATCGCCTCGATCAGGGCCTCGGTGTCATCGGCACCGCCGGCTTTGCGGATCGCCTCGACAATAGCGATGCCTGCCGCCATGCCGCCCGCCGTAAAGAAATCGGGCGGGGTGCCGTAGCGCTCGAAATGGGTTGCGACCAGCCAGTCATTCACCGGGTTCTGTGGGATTTCGTAGTAATAGTATGTAGCCCCCTCCATGCCCGGCAGTTCCTTGTAGGCGGTGAGGGCAGCCAGGATGTTGCCGCCTGTCGCGATCTCGATGCCGAAGCGCGACGGATCCATCGCGTTGATCTTGCCCATCGGATTGCCACCACCGGCCCAGATGATGAAGAGCTTCTTTTCGCCCTCGACCCCCTCCATGGCGTTGAAAATGCGCTCGGCAGCCGCCGTGAAGTCCGTCGTGTCGGTCGGCACATACTCCTCATGCGCCACCACGGCACCGGTGGCCTCCAGCGCCTCCTTGAAGGCCGCCACCCCGTCACGCCCGAAGGCATAGTCCTGGGCGAGCGTGGCCACGGTCACGCCATCGCCCCCCAGCGCCACGGCGTTCGAGATCGCGTCCTGGCTGGAATTGCGGCTGGTGCGGAAAATGTAGCGGTTCCAATTGGCGCCGGTGATGCTGTCGGCCACGGCCGGCTCGACGATCAGCAGGCGCTCATACTCCTCGGCCACCGGCAGCATGGCGAGCGCCACGCCCGAACTCACCGGACCGATGGCCAGATGCACGTCATCATCGCCGTAAGCCTCGGCCAGCAATGCCTTGCCCAGATCGGGCTTCAGCTGGGTGTCCTTCTCGATCACCACGATCGGCGCGCCATCGATCTCCATCGTGCCTTGCGTGGCATATTCCAGGCCCAGCATCAGCCCGTCATGCGATTGCTTGGCATAGGCTTCAAACGGCCCCGTCTTGCCATAGACATGCGCGATGCGGATTTCGGCCGCGGCAGGGCCAGCCAGAGCCAGTGCGGCCAGGGCGAGCGAAAGGCGTTTCATCAGCGTTTCCTCCCAATTGGATTGTGTCTGGTTTTAGAATTCTTCGGGGCAGGTTGGCATATCCCGCGCGGCGGAGAAAGCCGGGAAGACGCGCCGGGTCTAGATCCGTGCCAACGCTCGGTCGCGACCATCCTCAGGTGTGGGATGGCTCCGATTACCCTTCGCGGCCCGGCTCGGCGGCGTTGCAGGAAAAAAGCGCGATCTTGTTGCCATGGGGGTCGCGCAGATAGCCGACATAGAAATTGGCGTCATAGGCCGCGCGAAAACCGGGGGCGCCCTCATCCGTCCCGCCGGCGGCCAGTGCTGCGGCGTGCAGGCTGCGGGTCTGAGCCTGATTTCGGGCCTCAAAAGCAACCATACACCCGTTGCCGGCCGAGGCCGGGCGCCCGTCGAAGGTCGGCTTTACGTAGAAATCCGGCTGCATCGGCTGGCCCGGCGCGATGGGCAGGGCATAGCTCAACCCCTCCGGGCCCTCCTCCACCCCATAGCCGAGCGCGGGCAGAAACGCGGCGTAAAACCGCTTGGCGCGTACGATGTCATCGGCGCCGACGGTGACATAGGCGATCATGCTGACGTGACCTTCCGTCCGTTTGGCGAGCGTCGCAGGTCAGGGTGCCAGACCGCTCGCCTTAAAGCGATGTTTTCGGGGAAGGATGCGCAGATCGGTGCCTTCAGTAGCCAGACCGCGTTCGTTGCGAGCCCAGGGACGAGCACGGTCAGCCAATTAGAGGTCGACAAGCGCGCCAACCCGGCCTCTGTCTGGTGCGGTCGGGTGAACACGCGCGGCAAACCCGCCCGGCATGTCGCGACAACAGATGAGAGGGATCGCCATGAGCAGCTTTTCGCCCGGTCAGCGCGCGGTCAAGCCGGCGGTGCGGAGCAATGGCGGCATGGTGGCGGCGCAGCATGTGGGCGCGGCGCGGATCGGCGCCGCGGTGCTGGCGGCGGGCGGGAACGCCGTCGATGCGGCCATCGCCACCTCCTTTGCCATCGGCGTGCTCGAGCCCTGGATGAGCGGGATCGGCGGTGGCGGGCTGATGGTGGTGCGCCATGCCGATGGTCGGGTCGAGACGCTCGATGCCGGAATGCGCGCGCCGGCCGGGCTCGACCCTGCCGCCTACCGCCTGACCGGGGGCGAGGCGGAGGGGCTGTTCACCTGGCCCGCCGTGGAAGGTGACGTCAACATGACCGGGCCACTGGCAATTGCGGTGCCGGGGCTGGTCGACGGGCTGGGCGTTGCCCATGCTGCCTGGGGCGCGCGCCCTTGGGCCGATCTGGTCGCCCCGGCCATCGCGCTGGCAAAGACGGGGCTTGCGGTCGATTGGTATGCAAGCCTGATTATCGGCCAGGGCGCAGCCGGGCTGTTGCGCTTCCCCAAAAGCCGGGAGCGCTTTCTGCCCAACGGGCATCCGCCCGGCATTGCCCTGATCCCGGGCCAGACGACCAAATTGCCCATGCCTGCGCTGGCCCAGACCTTGCACGTGATTGCACAGCATGGGCCGCGCGCACTCTATGAAGGCCCGCTGTCTCAAGCGCTGGCCCGGGATGCGCACGGTGTGGGATCGCCACTGTCTGCGCAGGATCTCGCCGACACCCGCGCGCGCCTGACGGCACCGCTCGGCATCCGGTATCGCGATGCGCAGATCTGGGCGACACCCGAATTGTCGGCAGGCCCGACCCTGGCCCATACCCTCCGCCTGATGGCCAAGACGACGCCGGGGCCGGAGCCTGATCCGGCATTTTACACCGCGATGGCTGGCGCCCTGTCCGAGGCCTACAGCCTTCGCCTTGAAAGCATGGGCGATGTCGACGGTGCGCGCGACACCGGGTGCACAACGCATATCTCCGTTGCCGATCGCAGCGGGATGACGGTTTCGCTGACCCAGACGCTTCTGTCTGTGTTCGGCTCGATGGTCACCCTCCCCGAAACGGGGATCCTGATGAACAACGGCATCTTCTGGTTCGACCCGCGCCCGCGACGGCCCAATTCGCTGGCCCCCGCAAAACGCTGCCTTGCCAATATGTGCCCGATCCTGTTGCAGACCGGTGACAGCGTCACCGCGCTCGGTGCGTCGGGCGGGCGGCGGATCCTGCCGGCGGTGGCGCAGATCATTTCCTTCCTGGGCGATTATGGCATGGATCTGGAGGCCGCGCTGCATACTCCGCGGATCGATATGAGCGGCGGGGCAACGGTCATCGCCGATGACACCCTGCCGGCCTCTGTCATCGCCGCGCTGGAGGCGGTCTTTCCGGTCAGCGCTCAGAAGCGCACGGTGTTTCCAAACTGGTTTGCCAACATCTCGGCCGCTCAATCCAAGCCGCAAGGGCAGATCGGCGCGACCGAACCCTGGCTACCCTGGGCCGATACGGCCCCCGTCGCGATGTGAAGCGGCAAGCCGAAACCCAACCGCTGCCGCGCCCCGCTTTTTTTTGGCCCGTCGGGACGCAGCGCGCGCGGTGATGCCAGGAACGCCCAACGCGCTTGGCCATATCGGCGCAGCGTTCCGCGGCCGCGCTTTGCTTTGCAAGCGCGCGCGATAGCATCGGCACGGCCAGGGTTCTTCTTGGCCAAAATACTCCCGCCGGAGGCGTCCGACCCAGCAGACCGACCCACGCCGCCGGCGCAACCCAACCCCGCGCCGCGTTCCGACCGGCGCCGTTTTGCATCTATGTATGCGCATCGCGCGGCCGGGGTCGCGCCTCCGCCGCCAAGCGCAGCGGCACCCGGCGCACAAACCCGTCAAACCCCTCGGCGCATCCGGGCGAGCGTGTCGGCCACGATCGTCTCGGGGCTGTCGCTGGGCAACCAGCCCCACTCCGCCCGCGCGCGGCCGTCATCGATCGGGCGCATAAGCCCGCGCAGCTTTTCCTCCAACGCCGCATTCGGCACGAAGTCGATCTGTGCGCCCGGGACAGCAGCGCGCACCGCCTCCGCCAGCGCCGCGGCGCTCGGGGTCGGTTTCATGCCGTCGACGAGATAGCTCACCGTCTTGATCGCCGCAGCCGGCGCTTCGGCCAATTGCAGCGTCGCCCGTGCCGCCTCGGCCAGTGACATCATCGGCGTGTAGAGATCCGGGCTGACCCAGACGGTAAAAGGCTGGCCCTGCGCCGGCTTCTCGATCATCCAGGATGTGTATTGTACCGCCCCCTTGGTGGTCACGCCGGGTCCCACCACCGCCGGATAGCGGATCGCGCGAAAATCGAGCCCGTATTTGCGGCGGTAGAACAACCCCAAATGTTCGCCAAAGAGTTTGGTCGCGCCATAGAGAAACATCGGACGCTGGATGGTGCTGTCGTCGATCACATCGGGCAGATCATGGCCGTAGGTGCCGATGGAACTTGCAAAGATCACTTTTTCGACCGCAAAGAGGCGGGCCGCCTCCAGGATGTGAAAACTGCCCATCGCATTGGTCTGGATTGCCATGGCCGGATCGGCTTCTGAGGGCACCGAGAGCATCGCACCCAGATGGTAAAGCACCTGTGGGCGGCTCAGCCGCACTGCCTCCAAAACATGGGCGAAATTGCCCAGATCGCCGGCAAGCTGGGTCAGCCGATCGCCCAGCGCGCCCAGCCGGGCCGCGCTGGGCGATCGGCTGAAAACGGCGACCGGGCCGTCGCCCCGGGCCACGAGTTGCCGTGCAACCTCAAGCCCGATAAAGCCGGCCCCGCCCGTGATCAGCACGCTCATCTGTCAAGACCTTTCCTGTCGCTACGCGCGTGAGTATCGTGAGTATGTTGAGCGACGCCCGCTCAGAACCCGATCAAGAGCGTAAGATCAGGCGTTTCGATGCGCTCGATGAAGCGACCGCGATCCAGCCCCAGGATCTGCCGCATCGCCATCCGGGGCGGACCGTCGGCCGAGCCGTCGCGGCGCAAACTCGTCACCTCGGCCGTTCTGGGATCGAGCGGCCGGACCCGCCAGGCCGGCCTGGCGCCGGCAAACACAATAGTCTGGCGGTCGTCGCCTTGGGTGGTTTCCTCGGCGATATGGGTCAAAGGATCAAGCCGCCCGCTCCGAAAAACCCGGGTGGACAGCCCGCGCGCATAGGCAAATGCATCGCGTGGCGCTAAGGCGACCGCGTCGACGGCCAAAAGCCGGCACCCGCAATCGGGCGCGGCCACATTCTCGCGCAGCGCGCCCAGGCAGCGCTCGAGCGCTACTTGGGCGGCCGCAGCCGGCGTCGCCCCGCCGCCGGCTGCCAAGGCGGGGCACAGCGCCGCCGGAACACCGGTCGCCAGCGCCCGGGACGGTGCGAATGCGCGAAAAGCCCGACCGGGGGCGGAGGTGTAGATCAAGGGTAGAAACCGGGCGGCGACCGGTTGTGCGCTGGGGTTCGTCGCCGGAGCCTGGACGATGCGCCCGGCAAGCGCTGCCACGCCCGGAACGTCGGATGCTGCCATGGCTGTTAGGCCGATGGGCCGTGGATCGAATCGAAAGCGCTGTTCTTGCTGAGGCTCTGCAATCCTGAGTTGTTGCTCCGGCGCGCACGCAAACAAAAGCGTGCAGGCTGCGAAAGCGGCCATTGGAACGACCGACAGTTGCATTGCTGCTCCGATCTGAATGACAAAGTTGAACTTTTGTGCGACACTCGCTTGCACTTTCAAACTTGGCGCGCATGATAGAGCGCGTAAAGGGGGCCGTTGCAGGGGCGGCGTATGGACCGATCAGAGTTTTATGAAAAGTCTGCGCTGTCTGGGGGGTCACAGAACAGCCCGGAGGGCGAGATGTCGCAGGGTGATACCCTGATAGAGGGGCGCGTCAAGTGGTACGACGCGACCAAGGGGTATGGGTTCGTCATTACCGATGACGGGCACGGAGATATCCTGTTGCATGCCAATGTGTTGCGCGCTTTCGGGTCGACGGCGGTGACAGAAGGCAGCAGTGTCGTTCTGGAAGTGCAGAAGACCGACAAGGGCCGCCAGGCAATCCGCATCGTCAATCTGGAGATGTCGGATGCGCCGTTGAACGATCCGCGCGAGATGCGGCCCACCGATTTCGTCGCGGATGCCGAGATCAACGAGCCCTTTCAGCCGGCGCGGGTCAAATGGTTCGACAAGGTCAAGGGCTTTGGCTTTGTCAACATCTTTGGCCGCAACGAGGATATCTTCGTCCATATGGAGGTGCTGCGCCGCTCGGGGATGAGCGATCTCGCCCCGGGCGAGGCGGTTGCGGTACGCACCATCGAAGGGCCGCGCGGGCTGATGGCGGCCGAAGTGGCGCTTTGGGAACGGGGCGGGACCGTGGTGCAGCCGCTTGGCGGCTGATCCGGTCGCGGCTCAAATCCCGCGGCAATCGGTCTTTCGGCGCTTGAGAGGTTGGGCGCTTTGCGCCGCCATCGTCGTTGCGAGCGGCGCAGGCGCGGCGGAAGCCTGCGCGCCTTCGCAGCTCGATTTGCGCGGCGCTTTTGGAAGCCTGCGCTTTGCGGTCGAAATCGCCGACGCGCCGGCGGAGCGGGCGCAGGGTCTGATGCATCGCGAAAGCCTGCCGCAGTTTTCTGGGATGCTTTTTGTCTATGAGGACACGCGCAGGGTCAGCATGTGGATGAAGAACACACGCATCCCACTCGACATGATCTTTATCGGCAGCGACGGGGTGGTGGCGCATGTGCATGAAAACGCGGTGCCCGGCGATCTGACTTCGATCCCCGCGCCGATGCCGGTCAGGGCTGTGCTGGAGGTCAATGGCGGCCTGACCCGGTCGTTGGGCATTGCGGTCGGCGACGAAATCCGCCACCCCGCCTTCGGGCCGGACGCCGCCTGGCCCTGTGCCGATTGAGGCGGACGGAAAGGGCGTCCCTTACGCTTTGCACGGTTTCTCCTTCGGCGGGTTCGGGACGCTCCGCGGGGAGTATTTTTGCCAAGAAGAAGGGACCGGGCATCGCGGAGCCACCAGGCCGAGCGGCTTGGTTCGGCTTGATCACCGGCGCGGATCCGCGGCAATGCCGCCGGACTGTCGGGCAAGGCCTTTCCAATTGCGCCTGTTGGGGGTATCGCAAGCCGGTCGGGGCGTGGCGCAGCCTGGTAGCGCGCCTGTTTTGGGTACAGGAGGTCGTGAGTTCGAATCTCGCCGCCCCGACCATAGTCGTGCTGGCCACAGAATTGGCCGGCGAACGGGGCCGTCTGCCAGATGGCGGGTTAGCCGCCGGCGGCCTCGAGCCGCTCGCTGGCGGCGAACCACAGCGCCTCGGCCCGGTCCAGCCCTTCGGCGATCTCTCGGCGCTTGGCCTGATGGGCTGCGATCTTGGCCTTGCTGGAGGCGGCATAGAAGTCGGGATCGGCGAGCAGTGCGTCGAGCTTGTCGCGCATCGCCTCGATCTTGGCCACGCGGTCCTCGCAGGCTCGCAATTCGGCCCGCAGATTGGCCAGACGGCCCTTCTGTTTTGCGTCTTGCCCGCCAGGCCTTGGTTTTTCGGGCCTTGGTTTTTCGGGCTTGAGTTTTGCGCCGCTGGGCGTTCCGGGGGTCTCGCCCCGTTCGGTCAGCAGCAACGTCCGGTAATCCTCCACATCGCCGTCAAAGGGGCGTACCGCCCCGTCCTTGATCAGCAACAGCCGGTCGGCGATGGCCGAGACCAGCCAGGGATCGTGGCTGATCAGCACCACTGCACCGCGATAGGCCGAAAGCGCATGCACCAGCGCCTCGCGGCTTTCGATATCGAGATGGTTGGTGGGCTCGTCCAGAACCATCAGATGCGGTGCCTCGAGGGTGGAAAGCAGCATGGCGAGCCGCGCTTTCTGCCCGCCCGAAAGCCGTGCGACCGGATTCTGGGCGATCTCAGCCCCGATGCCGCCCGCAGCCAGCCGCGCCCGCAGCTTGGCAGGCGTCTCGCCGGGGCGGGCGCGCTGCAGATGCGCCAGCGGGGTTTCCTCGGCCCGCAGCTCGTCGAGTTGGTGCTGGGCGAAATACCCCACCTTGAGACCGCGGGCGCGGGTGATGCCGCCTGCCATCGGCGCCAGCCGCTGGCAGATCACCTTGGCCAGCGTCGATTTGCCCTGGCCATTGGCGCCGAGCAGGGCGATGCGATCTTCGGGATCGATGCGAAAGCTCAGATCTTTGAGCACCGCCTGCCCATCATAGCCCGCCGCAACCGCATCGAAGGAGAGGAGCGGCGGCGCGGCCTCGGTCGGATCTGGAAAGGAAAACCCCGCCACCGTCGCCTCGGCCACCGCCGCGATCGGCTGCATCCGCTCAAGCGTCTTCAGCCGGCTTTGAGCCTGGCGGGCCTTTGACGCCTTATAGCGGAACCGATCGACGAAGCTTTGAATATGGGCGCGCTGCGCCTCTTGCTTTTTGGCCAGCGCCTGGTCCTGAGCCAGCCGCATCCGCCGCTCATCGTCGAACTGGTCGTAGCTGCCGCCATAAAGGGTCAGCCGCCGGTCCTGCAGATGCAGGATCGAGCGCACCGCACGGTTGAGCAGTCCGCGATCATGGCTGATGACCAGCGCGGTATAGGGGTAGCGGGCGATATAGCTTTCCAGCCAGAGCGTGCCTTCGAGGTCGAGATAGTTCGTGGGCTCGTCGAGAAGCAAAAGATCGGGCTGGGCAAAAAGCACCCCGGCCAGCGCCACCCGCATCCGCCAGCCGCCCGAAAACTCCGCGCAGGCTCGGCCCTGATCGGATGGGGGAAAGCCCAGCCCGCCCAGAATGGCCGAAGCTCTTGCCTCGGCCGAATGCGCCCCGATATCGGCCAGCCGCATCTGGATCTCGGCAATCCGGTTGGGGTCGATCGCGGTTTCGGCCTCGGCCAGCAGACGCGCACGTTCGGTGTCGGCCGCCAGCACCGTGTCGAGCAGGCTGTCGCGGCTCGCCTCGGCCTCCTGGCGCACCGCCCCGATGCGCGCGCGCCCGGGCAGGGCGATCTCGCCCGCATCGGGCGAAAGCTCGCCGGCGATCAGCCGGAACAGCGTCGTCTTGCCGGTGCCGTTGCGCCCCACCAAGCCGGTTTTGTGCCCTGCGGGCAGCACCGCGCTGGCCGCTTCAAAGAGCGGCCGCCCCTCCATCCGAAACCCCAGATTCGCGATCCTCAGCATGGCGCGGGGTCTAGCAAAGCTGCGCGCGCTTCGCCACACGAACCCGCCCTTCGCGGGGTCTTCCGCGGCCCGCCGGCGCATGCTAGGGGACCGCAAATCCCACCGGAACCGAGGAACCCGCCATGCCCACCGAACGCACGCTCTCGATCATCAAACCCGACGCCACCCGCCGCAACCTGACCGGCCAGATCAACGCCATGTTCGAGGCGGCCGGGCTGCGGATCGTGGCGCAAAAGCGCGTGCATCTGACCCTCGCCCAGGCCGGTGCGTTCTATGCGGTGCATAAGGAGCGGCCTTTTTACGGCGAGCTTGTGGAGCAGATGTCGGCCGAGCCGGTGGTGGTGCAGGTGCTAGAGGGCGAAGCCGCCATTGCCAAGAACCGCGAGGTGATGGGTGCGACCAACCCCGCCGATGCCGCCGAGGGCACCATCCGCAAAGCCTTCGCGCTGTCGATTGGCGAGAATTCGGTGCATGGCTCGGACGCGCCCGAAACCGCGGTAACTGAGATCGCCTTTTTCTTCTCGGCCTGCGAGATCGTGGGCTGACAAAGGTCTGAAACCCGGCTGAAACAAGCGAAGCGCAAAAGCCACCGACCTGACTTTCGGTTGAAACCCGGTGGGACCATCGCCACCGCATCGCTGGGCGGAATGGGGCGGTCCTGCCGCCTCTGACCGGACGGACTTTTTTCAGATGATTGCGACGGCTGCACGCATCGCCACCCAAAGCCGAGCGCCGGCTGCGCCGGGCTTCGCCGTCACCTAATGCAATTAGCGGGCCACCTGAGGCGATCGCGACTGTTTCGTCGTCGGATCCACGCTGCAAATCATGGGCGAGACCCTGGCAGCGGCTGTGGACTTCTCCCGCCGCCGCAGGGGCTCTCTTTGCCCGCACGTTGGGGTGTCGAAGAGCATCTTAGCAGGCTGTTCGGGCCCTCGGTCGATATCCGTATCAGGCCCCAGCTCTTTACCTTTGACGATTGCTCGCCGACGCTTTGGATCGCGGTTTTCCACCGCTGCTACGGGTCGACCAAAATAATCTTCGAGGCGCTGCCCGAGGACGCGCTGGCCATGTTCGCGGCCGAGATAACGGCGCAGGCAGGCGCTTCAACCAAGCCAGGGACGGGAGACTGGAAGCACCTTCGGTCTATGCCGCGGAGATCCTTGCAAGGCGCCGAGCAAAACACGCCTCAGGGGGCTGGCAGACGGGTCGAGGGGCGGGCTGGTCAAGGGGTGGGCTGGTCAAGGGGCGGGCTGGTCAAGGGGCGGGCGGGGCGTCCGCCTTGCCCGTAGCCGGTGCAAATGTCTGCAATACGCGACCGGTCGCACCGCGCCTCTTGGGCCCTGCGATGGGCGACGGGCGGCCGTGCCTCTAAAGGATGGGTTTGAAGCAACGCCACATCGCGCTAGGTGCCGCGGCGTGGAGGACAGGCCATGAGACCAGCTGTTGGCGTCGGGATTGCGATTGTCGGTGTGGTTGCCCTGGCGGGTGCCGCTTATGCCTGGACGACGCGGGGCATCGAAACTCCGGCCTATACGGTCGCGCGTGTCGATGGATCCTTCGAGTTGCGGCAGTACCCGTCAATGGTCATGGCCAGCATCGACCGCAACGGCAGCAGGGGCGAGGCCGTCCGTGCCGCCTTCTCACCGCTCGCCGGCTACATCTTTGCGCGCAACCGCGACGGCGAGAAGATCGCGATGACGGCGCCGGTAACGCAGGAGCCCGCCGATCAGGGCTGGACGGTATCCTTCATCATGCCAGCCGAACACAGCCGCGCCGATCTACCCGATCCGGGGGGCGACGTGCGGTTGGTGACAGTCGCGCCAAGGCGTATCGCTTCGGTCACGTTTTCTGGTCGCTGGACCGATGCGCGGTTCCAAGAACAGGCAGCGCGCTTGCTGGATTGGATGGCCAAAGAGGGGCTGACCGCGGCGGGTCCACCCGAATTTGCCTATTACAACGATCCGTTCACGCCGTTTTTCCTGCGTCGCAACGAGGTGCTGGTTCCGGTGGCCGCACCCGGGTAGCCGCCAGTCTGGCCATTCGGGTCTCACCCCGGCAACCTGACCCGCCAAACTGATCCCGCGTGTCAGATCATGTAGTCGCCGCCATTCATGTTCATCGAGGCGCCCAGATAGTACCCGCCCTCATCGGTGGCCAGAAGAAGGGCTGTCGGCGCGACTTCGGAGGTCTTGCCGAACCGCTTCATCGGCAGTTCGCCCAGCTTCACATCCAGCCAGTCCTGCGGAATGGACCGCAGAAGCGGCGTGTCGATCGGACCCGGATTGATGCAGTTCACCGTGATCCCCTCACCCCCCACCTCATAGGCAAGGGCGCGGGTCATGCCGATGACGCCCGCCTTGGCGGCGCAGTAATGCACCATGCTCGGCGCCCCCTTATGGGCCAGCTGGGACGAAAAATTGATGATGCGCCCCCATTGCCGCTGCTTCATCCCCGGCAGCACGGTGCGGATGCAGAGGAAACTGCCCCGAAGATGCACCGCCATCATCTGATCCCAGGTCGCCACGCTCATCTCTTCCAGCGGGCCGGTATTGTCGATCCCCGCACAGTTGACGAGGATGTCGATCCCGCCGAGCGCTGCCGAAATCCGCTCGATCGCCGGCACCACCGCAGCCTCGTCCGAAACGTCGGCCTGGGCCGTGGCGGTCTTCACACCATGGGTTCCGGACATCGCATCGGCCAGGGCTGCCGCGGCATCTCCCGAGAGATCGAGAAGGCCCAGATCGGCGCCTTCGGCCGCGAAGCACTTGACGATTTCCTCGCCGATGCCGCTCGCCGCCCCGGTCACCAGCGCCCGTTTTCCATCCAGCTTACCCATCTGCCGCTCCCCTTGCTTGTGTCCAGACCTGCCGGCGCGCCGTCCTGCGCGGCACCGTCCGGGCTGTTGGCAGTGTCAGATCTTCTCGCCCGGGCCGCAAGACGCGCGGGGCCCCGTCAGACCTTCCAGAAGCAGAAGGCCATCCAGAAAGCGGCGATGCCAAGCGGGACGTAAACCGGCTCGCCCACAAGACCTAGCCAGGCGAAGAAGATGTAGGACGAGCCCAGAAGCCCAATAAAGAGCCGGTCGCCGCGCGTGGTCTCCAGCCCCAGAATACCGGTGCGGGCGTTGCCGCCCGGGCGGCGGAACTCCAACAGCATCATCGCCGCGATGGCACTGAAGATAAAGAGAAAGACGGCAAGCGTCGCGCGGGTCCAGGCCATCCAGAAGCCCGAGAAAATCGGCTCGGTCCACCATTTGGCCCAGCTGAACGCCGCTTCGGCCGGAGCGTCCACGGAGCTCCACCCCTGGGCCAGGGCAAGGCTGGGCAGCATGAGCAGCGCATAGACCACTCGCCGCATCAGACCCTCCCCAGGGCAAAGCCCTTGGCGATGTAGTTGCGCACAAAATAGATCACGATGGCGCCGGGGATGATCGTGAGCACGCCCGCCGCGGCCAGAAGCCCCAGCTCATACCCCGCGCTGGAGGCGGTGCGGGTCATGGTGGCGGCGATGGGCTTGGCCTCGACGGCCGTGAGCGTCTTGGCGAGCAGAAGTTCGACCCAGGAGAACATGAAGCAAAAGAAGGCCGCGACCCCGATCCCGGCGCTGATGGTGGGCATGAAGATCTTCACGAAAAACGCCGGGAAGGAATAGCCGTCGACATAGGCGGTCTCGTCGAGCTCTTTGGGCACGCCCGACATGAAGCCTTCCAAGATCCAAACGGCGAGCGGGATGTTAAAGAGGCAGTGCGCCAGCGCCACGGCCAGATGCGTGTCGAATAGCCCCACAGCCGAGTAAAGCTGCAGGAAGGGCAGCGCGAAGACGGCCGCCGGGGCCATCCGGTTGGTCAAAAGCCAGAAGAAGAGATGCTTGTCGCCCATAAAGCGGTAGCGGCTGAACGCATAGGCGGCCGGCAGGGCGGCGGCGAGGCTGATCACCGTGTTGAGCGAGACATAAAGGATCGAGTTGATATAGCCCCAATACCAGGTGGGATCGGTGAAGATGGTCGCATAATTCTCCAGCGTCCATTGCTGCGGGAAAAGCGAGAACCCGCCCAGGATCTCATTGGTGGTCTTAAAACTCATCGCCACCAGCCAGTAGATCGGCAAGAGCAAAAACAGGATGTAGAGGATGGGAACCAGGCTACGCGCTTTCATGGCTCGTCCCGCGTCATCACAGTGTAGAAGATCCAGGACACCGCCAGCGTGATGGCAAAATAGATCAGGCTCATCGCGCCGGCGGGGCCCAGGTCGAACTGTCCCAGCGCGACCTTGTCGAGGTCGATGGACAGTAGGGTGGTCGAATTCCCCGGCCCGCCGCCGGTCAGCACGAAGACCTCGGTGTAGATATTGAAGCTGTCCATGAACCGCAGAAGGATCGCGATGGTCAGCACCCGGCGCATCTTGGGCAGCTGGATGTAGCGGAACACCGCCCAGTTCGATGCCCCGTCGATCTTGGCGGCCTGAAAATAGGCCGGCGGGATCGAGATCAGCCCGGCATAGGCCAGAAGCACCACCAGCGAGGTCCAGTGCCAGACATCCATGATGATGATCGTGGCCCAGGCCGCGAAGGGGCTTTGGGTCATGTTGTAATCGATCCCCAGCACCGAATTCAGCGTGTGGCCCGCCAGGCCGATCTTGGGCAGGGTAAAGATGTTCCACATCGCGCCGACGACGTTCCACGGGATCAGCAGCGGCAGCGCCATGAGCACCAGGCAGACCGAGACCCAGACCCCGCGGCGCGGCATGCACAGCGCAATCGCCACGCCCAGCGGGATCTCGATGATCAGAATGGTCGCGGTAAAGAGGGCCTGTCGACCCAAGGCTGCGTGGAAACGCTCCGAGCGCAGCACGTCTTCAAACCAGCCCAGCCCATGCCAGAAAAAGAGGTTGTTTCCGAAGGTCTCCTGCACCGAGTAGTTGACCACCGTCATCAACGGCACGAGCGCGTTGAAGGCGACAAGCAGAAGAACCGGCAGGACGAAAAGCCAGCCGCGGGGGTTCTCGGTCTTCATGCCTGCCCTCCGCCTTCGCTGGCAATCCAGCCATCGGTGTAAAGGCGCGTCTGCGCCGGTTCGAAGGCCAGATGCACCGACGACCCCTCTTCCGGGGGGCGATCGTCAAGGATCGCGTGGACGACCAGATCCTCGGCGACGATCGCCTCGACGACCACATGACGCCCCAGATCGGCCGCTTTGCGCACCGTGGCCGGGATACCGCGCTCGGCCATGCGGACAAATTCGGGCCGCACACCGATCTCGGCCCGGCCATCCCGCGCCGCGGTCACCGGCCCCTCGAGCGTCACCGGCTGGCCCTGAAATCGCGCCGCCCCGTCGACAAGCTCGCAAGGAAGGATGTTCATGCCCGGCGAGCCGATGAAATGTCCCACAAAGGTGTGCTGCGGCCGCTCGAACAGCTCCACCGGCGTGCCGATCTGCACGATCACGCCGTCCTGCATGACCACGACCTGATCGGCAAAGGTCAACGCCTCGGTCTGATCATGCGTCACATAGATCATCGTGACGGCGATCCTCTGATGAAGCTCGCGCAGTTTCGAGCGCAGCTTCCATTTGAGCGCCGGGTCGATCACGGTCAGCGGCTCGTCGAACATGATCACATTGACATCGTCGCGCACCAGACCGCGACCCATCGAGATCTTCTGCTTGGTATCTGGCGTCAGCCCCGCCGCGCGGCTGCCCAGAAGTGCGCTCAGCTCCAGCATCCGGGCGATCTCGCGCACCCGCGCATCGACCTTGGCCGAAGGCACACCGCGGTTGCGCAGGGGAAAGGCCAGATTGTCGTAAACGGTCATCGTGTCGTAGATCACCGGGAACTGGAACACCTGGGCAATGTTGCGCTTGTCGGGCGGCAGGTCCGTCACATCCTGCCCGTCGAAGAGAACGCGCCCGTCGCTGGGCGTCAGCAGCCCGGATATGATGTTGAGAAGCGTGGACTTGCCGCATCCCGATGGGCCGAGCAGGGCGTAGGCGCCGCCATCGCGCCAGTCGAGGTCGATCTCCTTTAGCGCATAATCCTGCGGACCCGCCGGGTTGGCGGCATAGCTGTGGCGCAGCTTGTTGAGCGTTATTTTAGCCATGCGCCCCTCCCGTGGCGACCAGCGCGCCATCGGTGGCGAAGTAAAAGCACTCGGCCGGGACCATGTGGAAACTGTGCGCCTCGCCGACCCTGTAGGGATGGATGCCCGAGGCGAGCGAGACCCAGGTCAGGGCGCCGACATCGAAATGCGCGATGCTGTCGGAACCGCTGAGCTCGGTGATCTGAACCCTGCCCTCGATCGCAACCGAAGGCGCGCGCGGCGGTGTCGGCGTGACGTGATGCGGACGGATGCCGACCATGTAGGGCCCGTCGGCAAGACCGGCCGCCGCGCCATCGACGGTCCAGCTCAGACCGTTCTCCAGATGCATGTCCGCGCCGCGCTTGGTGACCGACGCCAGATTGACCGGCGGATCCGAAAACACCTTCGCGGCGGTCAGGCTTGCCGGGTTGCGATAGGTCGCAGCGGTCGGGCCGAACTGCGCAACGCGCCCCTCATGGATCAGGGCCGTGCTGCCACCCAGCAGCAACGCTTCGGTGGGTTCCGAGGTCGCGTAGACAACAACCGTGCCGCGCCCGGCCAGAAGTTCGGGCAATTGCTCGCGGAGTTCCTCGCGCAGCTTGTAGTCGAGATTGGCCAGCGGCTCGTCGAGAAAGATCGCACGGCTTTCCTTGACGATCGCCCGCGCCAAGGCGGTGCGCTGCTGCTGCCCGCCCGACAGCTCTTGCGGGCGGCGCTTGAGCATCGGGCCGAGTTGCAGGATATCGGCGGCCTCGCGCACCCGTCTGTCGATCTCGGCCTTTCCGGTCCGCAAGACGCGAAGCGGCGAGGCGATGTTGTCGTAAACGGTCATATGCGGGTAGTTTACGAAGAATTGGTGCACCAGGCTGATGTTGCGCTTTTGCGGCGAGAGCCTGGTGACGTCGCGACCCTCCAACCCGATCGTTCCGCTGCTGGGCCGTTCAAGCCCGGCCATGAGCTTGATTAGCGTACTTTTTCCGGCATTGGTCGCGCCCAGCAGAATGTTGAAATGGCCCGGCTTCAACACCAGCGACACGGGGTGGATGTGGGTCTCGGCGCCCACCCGCTTGGTCACATCTCGAAGCTCTAGGGTCATAGGCCTGCCCGGAGGTGGCGTGGACCGGCACGGCACTGTGCCCGATCCTAACCGCCCGAAGACGGCGGGGCCCGGCCGGGCCCCGCTCGATGCGCTGGGTCTGCCGCGATCAGTTCGCAGCCCAGCGGGCGACAAGCTCGTCATAATTGACGGTGATGCCTTGCGGCTTTTCGTTCTCCAGCTTCGGCTTCGGCGAGCCGGGCTGCGCGAACCAGTATTCCGCGTCCCGCTCCTCGTTCAGCCGGGGGCCGCAGCCGCCATAGATCTGCGCCGCTTCGTCAGCCGACTGCATGCGGGCCATCACCTGGTCCATCTCCGCGGCGAGACGGTCCATCGCCTCCTGCGGGCTGAACGCGCCCGAGTTCACATCGCCGATCTGCTGCCACCAGATCTGGGCAAGCTTGGGGTAATCCGGCACGTTGATGCCGGTGGGCGACCAGGCCACACGATCGGGCGAGCGGTAGAACTCGACCAGACCGCCCAGCTTCGGCGCCCGCTCGGTAAAGCTCTCATGCCGGACCGAGCTGTCGCGGATGAAGGTCAGACCGACATGGCTTTTACGGACATCGACCGTCTTGGAGGTGACGAACTGGGCATAGAGCCAGGCCGCCTTGGCCCGGTCGAGCGGGGTGGATTTCAGGATCGTCCAGGATCCCACATCCTGATAGCCGACCTTCTGGCCGTCCTCCCAGTAAGGACCATGCGGGCTAGGCGCCATGCGCCACAGCGGCGTGCCCTCCGCATCGACCGTATTGTTGCCCTCTTCGATTGACTTCACCATGTCGGCGGTAAAGGCGGTGTACCAGAAGATCTGCTGCGCCACATTGCCCTGGCTGAGCGCGGGCAGCGACTGGTAGAAATCATAGGACGCCGCACCCGGGGGCGCGTAGTTGCGCAGCCACTCATCCCATTTGCGGATGGCATAGACGGCCGCCGGGCTGTTGGCCGCGCCGCCGCGGCGCACGCTGGCGCCCACCGGGTTGCAGGTGCCCGGCTCCATCCGGATGCCCCATTCGTCGACAGGGATGCCATTGGGCTCACCCTTGTCGCCGGCGCCGGCCATCGAGAGCCAGGCATCGGTCATCCGCCAGCCCAGATCGGGCGCGCGCTTGCCATAATCCATATGGCCGTAGATCCGCACACCGTCGATTTCCTGGACGTCTTCGGTGAAGAACTCGGCGATGTCCTCATAGGCCGACCAGTTGACCGGAACGCCCAACTCATAGCCATATTTCTCACGGAAGGCGGCCTTGAGATCCTCGCGGTCGAACCAGTCCTTGCGGAACCAGTAGAGATTCGCGAATTGCTGGTCGGGCAGCTGGTAAAGATCGCCATCCGGGCCGGTGGTGAACTGGATGCCCATGAAATCGTCGAGATCGAGCGTCGGCGAGGTCACATCCGCCCCGTCGCCGGCCATGAAATCGGTCAGGTTATAGGCCAGCTGCAACCGCGAATGCGTGCCGATCAAATCGCTGTCATTGACATAGGCGTCATAGAGGTTGCGTTGGGTCTGCATCTGGGTCTGCACAGCCTGCACAACCTCGCCTTCGCCCAGGATCTGGTGGTTGACCTTGATGCCGGTGATGTCCTCGAAAGCCTGGGTCAGCACCTCGGATTCGTAGGAATGGGTGGGAATGCCCTCGGAGAGCACATTGATCTCCATTCCCGCGAAGGGGGCGGCGGCATCGATGAACCACTGCATCTCGGCCATCTGCTCGGTCTTGGACAGGGCCGAGGGCTGAAACTCCTCATCGATCCATTTTTCGGCGGCGGCCATATCGGCGCGCGACATAGGCGCGCCCGCCATGACGGCCAGAACCGCCGCGGCGGACAAAAGATGTCTCCGCATGATTTCCTCCCGGTTTTGCTTTGTACCGATTTCTCGGGTGCCAAGTGATCGCCCGGCAGGGTTGCGGTGTCAACGTGCCTTTAAGCGCGATCCTGCAGGGCCCGCGACGGGCTGGGGGGAAGGCGCTGCGGGGTGCGGCGGGGCGCGTCCAGGCACGGCGGGGCACGGCGGGGCGCGTCCAGGCACGGCGGGTCGTGCGGACAGGGCCGATCCCGCGCGGCCGGTCCCCGATCCCAGGTCCTACACGGCGGATCACAGCTTCGTGCCGTGGGCTGTTCTTTTCGCGCGCAATCACTTGTTTAAGGCGCGTCAAACGGACCCCAGGAGACCAATGTTATGACCCTTGATCGTCGCACCATACTCGGCGCGTTTGCCGCCATACCCCTCGTCGGCCTGACCGCCCGGCACGCCCGGGCGCGTGAGCCCGAAACGTTTCAAATCGATGGCTTGGCCATTCGCGGCGTCGATCCTGTGGCCTATTTCGCGGGGAACGGTCCGGTTGAAGGCTCGGCCGACTATGCGCTGAGCCACAATGGCGCGGAATGGCGTTTTGCATCTGCCGACAACCGTGCGGCCTTCGAGGCGGATCCCGAGAAGTACGGCGCGCGGTTTGGCGGCTACTGTGCCTATGCCGCTTCGAAGGGCTATCTTGCCCCGACTGTGCCGGAGGCCTGGACCGTTTACGAGGACCGGCTCTATCTCAACGCATCGCTTCGGGCACGCACGCTGTGGCTTGAGGATATCCCGGGCAACATCGCCAAGGGCGAGGCAAACTGGCCGGGCGTTCTCGGCTGAGCGGCATGCCATCGGTGTTGCGCGGGCAAGCCGCCCGCGCGCATCGCGGGTATAGCCGGCTGCCGTTCCGGTCAGGGCTTTACGAAAGTATCGCCGCCCCAATCGCCCTGCAGCACCATATGCCCGGGGCTGACCTCGTCATATCGGCTCGGCTCGGGCGCGTAGTCGGTGGCAAAGATCGGCGAGGGGATCGGTTTGAAATTCAGCTCCTTGTCGGTGATCCGGTCGGTTGGATCGGCAATCGGAACCGCGGCAAGCAGCGACTGGGTATAGGGGTGCTGGGGGTTCTCGAAAATCTCGCGGCGTGGGCCAAGCTCGACAATTCGGCCCAGATACATCACCCCCACATTATGGCTCACCCGCTCGACCACCGCCATGTCGTGCGAGATGAACAGGAAGGAGAGGCCAAGCTCGGCCTGCAGTTCCATCATTAGGTTCAAAACCGAGGCCTGCACCGAAACGTCGAGGGCCGAGACCGCCTCATCCGCCAGGATCAGCTTGGGTCGCAATGCGAGCGCGCGCGCAATCGCGACGCGCTGGCGCTGGCCGCCTGACGCCTCATGGGGGTAGTGATCGAGCAGCCCGCGCGGCAGGCGCACCCGGTCAAACAGTTCCGCAACCCGCTGGCGCAGCGCTTCACCCCGTTCAGTGCCGAAATTGACCAAAGGCTCGGCCACCTGGTCAAAGAGCTTCATGCGAGGGCTGAGAGAGGCGAAAGGATCCTGAAAGACCATTTGCATTTCGGCGCGCGCCTTGCGCATATCGCGTGGCGCGAGCGACAGGATATCCCGCCCGTCGAGCCAAACCTCGCCGGCCATCGGCTCGACCAGACGCAGAATCGAGCGGCCGCAGCTTGATTTGCCGCAGCCTGACTCCCCCACAAGGCTGAGCGTCTGACCCCCATTGAGGGTGAAGGACACATCCTCGACCGCATGGACATTGGCGATCGTGCGACGCAGAAGCCCGCCCTTGACCGCAAAGCGTGTGGTCAGCCCCTTGACCTGAAGCAACGGCTTGCTGGTGCCCTCAATCGGCGCACCGGCTTCGCCAGCGGCGCCGACAAGCTTCATCGGTTCCGGCAGCGCCTTGCCGCGCATCTCGCCCAGTTTCGGCACCGCGGCCAGCAGCGCCTTGGTGTAGTCGTGCTTGGGGTTGGCGAAGATTTCTTCAACCGGGCCTTCTTCGACCTTATTGCCCAGATACATGACCACGACCCGGTCAGCCATCTGCGCAACCACCGCCATATCATGGGTGATGAACATCACCGCTGTGCCGGTTTCGCGCTTAAGCCGGTTGATCAGCGCCAGGATTTCCGCCTGGATCGTGACATCAAGCGCCGTGGTCGGCTCATCGGCAATCAAGAGCCTGGGCTCGCAGGCCATGGCCATGCCGATCATCACGCGCTGGCGCATGCCGCCCGAAAGCTCATGCGGATACTGCTTCATGCGGCGCTCGGGCTCGGGCATCCGCACCCGGCGGAGGATCTCGATCGCCTCAGCCGCGGCCGCGGCCTTGTCCAACCCTTTGTGCACGCGCAAGCCTTCGGTGAGCTGACGCCCGACGGTAAAGACCGGGTTCAGGGCCGTCATCGGCTCCTGAAAGATCATGCTCATCTCATTACCGCGGATCGTGCGCATCAGGCCTTGGCCGGCATCCTCGACGTTCAAATCCGACCCGTTGCGGCGATTGAAGACCAGTCCACCGCCAGCAATCTCGCCGCCCCCGAACTCCACCAGGCGCATCAGCGACAAGGACGAGACCGATTTTCCCGAGCCCGACTCGCCCACGATGCAAACCGTCTCGCCGGGGTGGACGTCGAAAGACACGCTCTCCACCCCGACCACCCGGCCGCTATTGGTCGGGAACTCCACCCGAAGCTGTTTGATCTGGGCGATGGGGTGATCGAGCACGCGGTCTGCCTCCCTTTCCGGATCGCTATGGCTGCGCGGAGCCGGCGTAAGCATGATCGGGCAAGGAGGCCGACATGGCAATCTACGAATTGGGCGCAACTGTCCCAAAACGGCCGTTTTAAACCGCGCCGATGCATGCGTTTTTCTTCAATCTGCCCGAATATTGCTGCCCCGAGTCCGGGAAAGACCTGGGTTCGACGGGGTTTGGCCACATTTGGACCCATTTTCCGAGCGCCTTCGGCCACTTTGCTGAGGCAACCGTTAAAGCGGGATGGCGTGTGGAAAATGTGGGTTTTGTGCGTGACGCTCGGGGAAGGGCGGGTTTAGGACCTGACGATTGGCGCGGTTGCGCCTAAGCAGGGGCAGGCGGGCGGTTGCAGGCCGCTGCCTGCCCGATGCGGTTCGGCCAGCCCTGTCCTTGAGTGGCGCCCCAAGCGTTCGGGGAGCGTTTTGTGAGCAGAGATGGAACAGGGCCGGGCGGTTCGCCGTCGAGCGGTCATTTTTGGGTGCCGTTTGCGCTTGATGCGTCGCTACCTGTTGGGGTGACGCAACGCCCGGAAACGCAAACAGAGACCACGCGTATCGCGGCGACGCTCATGCCGGGCTGGGCGGACCCCGATTTGGCCGCATGGCCCGCTGGTGCAACGTCCGCGCGGCCGGGCGATCTTGCCGCCGGACTGCGCGGGTCTATCGGGGCGGCTCAACCTACCGAAAAGACCGATCCAAGCGTGGCCGACATCGCTCTCACGGATCCGCTGTACCAACAGAGCCGGGCGCTACAACTGCACGACGTGCGGCCGGAACCGATCGACCCCGAGGCGCTGACGATCCGCGGCGCGGCGCCGACCGCGGCTATGGCCGTAAAGGACATGCAAGACCCGCAAGACCCGCAAGGCGCGCAAAACCCGCAAGACGCACAGGCGGTTTTCGTCTGGCGCCCGATCCTCGATAACCGCCAGGATGCGCATATCGTGCATGATGTTGTGGACCGGCGGGTGGTGATGGAGGCCGAGGACGGCACCGCTCTGCTCCAACAAAACAGCACCATTAACCGCTGGAACGCAAACTGGCAGGTGACCAACGGGTTCGACTTTGCCCAGATCGAAACGCTGAACGGGCAGGGCTGGAGCGATCTGACGCTCGAGCCGGGCCGCTATTCGGGCGAAGGTATTTTGTGGAACACAAACCCCTCCGACACCTATCAGGAGCAGCCCAACTACAACATGACCCATCTCTCTTTGCTGCAGCGCACCGCGCCGCTGGCCTACAGCTTCGAGATCGAGCCGGGGGAGACGGGCAACTACTATGTCGGCATCCGGATGATCAAACCCGAAACGCCTTTGCATGCAGACAGGGTCAACGATGTCTGGGTGGGCTTCTCGGGCGGGCTGCCCATCTGGAACAGCAAACGCGCCTATGCCGAGGACACATCGGCGTTTAACTGGTCCAAGGTCTTTTTCAACGGGCGTGGGGCCGAGCGTTCCGACCGCCGGGATTCAGTGATCAAGGAAGAACAGTTTCATTGGACGACCTGGGGTCCGACCGTGGGCTCGATCCCGTTTCACCGGGTGCGCTTCGAAGAACCCGGCACCTACAGCATGTATGTGGCCGCCCGGTCCGCGCTAGTCGGCATCGACCAGATCCAGCTTTTTCACCAAGGCACGCTGACGGCCGACGGTACGAACATCGCCGAGAACTTCGTCCTGGCCGATGCAACCAAGCCGGCATCTCCGGTCACGACAGCCACGGTCGAGGGGTATTTCTTTGTCGATCTCGATGGCGACGGCGTGCGGGACGCAGCTCAGACCGATCCGGCCGTGGTCGACCGGGCGGTAGAGCTGCGCGCCGGCAATACTCTGGTTGCCACAACCAAGACCGATGCGACGGGGCTTTACCGCTTTGAGGATGTGGCACCGGGCAGCGGCTATCAGCTGCGTTTCTACCATGTCGAGGGCGACAGTTTCCTGCCGGTCAATGGGCAGACAGTGGGCAGCGGCGGCAATCTCAACACAGCCGCCTTCTCGCTCAGTGCAGGGGAAAGTCTGCGCCAGGTCAACGCGATGCTCGCCGCGCCACCGGTGCTGAAAGCCCCGGAAGGCACGCCCTATTACAAGGCCGTAGCGACCGCCGACGGCTATCGCTTCAAGTTTCAGATCGAGGATGCCGGTACCGATCCGGCCGGCAAATGGTCCTTTGTCAATGCGCCCGACGGCGCAGGCAACCAGGCCGGGTTCCAGGGCAGCGGCTACTATGTCTACGGCACCCCGAACCCCCCGCTCTCTCGCAACGGCGTGAACGATGCCGAGATCCTAACCTACACGATCTATGTCCCGGAAGGCGCGGAGGGTGTCTACAACTTTCGCATCCGCGTCTCACGCGACGGAAATGCAGAGAGCGACAAAGAAAACGACCTCTGGCTGAATTTCGGCAAGGTCGGCGCACCGGCGCTGATCGACCCGTTTTTGGTCGGGCTGGGCGGCTCGCAGCCCGAACCGACCAGCAAAGGATTCTTGAAGGTTTATGGCGGGCCGAACAATGGCAGTTGGGGCCATGCCACCTTCCTTGACGGGGCGCCCTCTAATCTGCCCGTGAAACTCGATATCGACCAGGCCGGGTTCTATCAGGTCCTGATCGCCGGACGCTCGGAGGGGTTTCATGTCGATGGCTTTGAGCTTTACACCGGATCGGCGCCCGGCGACGGGGTCGCGAACAGCCCCATGAGCCTGATCGGCGGCCCGGATGCGGTCGATGACAGCGTCTCGGTTAAGGCCGAGGGTCGGGCCACAAAACTCAACCCGCTCGCCAATGACAGCGATGCCGAAACCGCTCGTGCGGACCTTTCTCTGGTCGCGGTCGGGGATGCGGGCAAAGGCACCGCGACGATCGTGCGCTCCAAGGTTTTCTACAAACCCGACAAGGGCGCCCGGGGCTCGGACAGCTTTACCTACACGGTAGAAGATGAGGACGGGTACCAAAGCACCGCCACGGTGCATGTCGACATCGATGCCAGCGGCGTGCTCATCGGCGGTCTGGAGACGGGGACGGTCAGCGTCGAGCAGAGCTCTGCCAAGGCCTGGTTCAAGGTGCGATTCAGCGAAACGATCGAAAACGCCGTGGTCGTCATGGGCCCGGTGAGCGCGAATGCCAACGCGCCGGTCGTCGCCCGGGTGCGCGATGTCACCGACAAGGGCTTTCGGTTTCAGATCGATGAGTGGGATTATCTCAACGGGGTACATGGGCTTGAAACCGTAAGCTGGATGGCCGCATCCGCCGGCACGCATCGGCTGTCGGATGGCACTGTGATCCAGGCCGGTACCGAGCAGGTGGCCAATCAAACCGTCGCCAGCGCAAGCTTTGATAAGGCCTTCTCGGAAACGCCGCTGCTGTTCACCCAGGTCGCTTCCGTAAACGATCCGAGCGCCGTGACCACCCGCATCCGCAGCGTCGACAGTGATGGGTTCCGGGTGCGCATCCAAGAGGAAGAGGCCGCCGACGGCGCGCACCTGTCCGAGGAAATCGACTGGATCGCCATCGAGAGCCGCGACAGCCTTGCGTTCAATCACACCGGCACGCTTACGGCGGATGAGCAATGGGGCAAACTGAAGACCGGGGCGCCCGCGCCGGGCGCGGTGCTTCTGGCCGAGATGCAGACCTTGAACGGGTTCGACACCGCCGCTTTGCGGTATCAAGAGCGGCCCAACGGGTATGTGGTGATGGTCCAGGAGGAAAGCTCGCAGGACAGCGAGATCAACCATGCGACCGAAACGCTGGCCTATCTTGTCGGTCAGGGCGGTGCCTTCGACCTTTACGGCTAGGCGCCCCGCGCCGTTGCCCACCCCTGTCCGGTGCTTTCCGGCGATGGTGCGCGACGCGCCAGATCGGGCTCTGCGGTCCGCCGCGTTTCGTTGGCCCGCGTTTCGTTGACCCGTGCCCTCGGGCCAAAACGCGCGGCGGCGCATGGCGGGTTGCCGAGGCATCGCGGCCAGCGAAAAACCGGACGACGCCTTGCTGGCCCGGTCGCGACCCTTGCCATAGGGTAAGGCGATGACAGTGGAAATGCTTCCCGTTCTTGCCGCTTTGCTCGTCCTGACTGCCCATGGGCTTTACCTCGGCGGCCTTCGAAGCGCCCTGCATCTGCGGCTTGACGCCTTGCCCCAGGATCTGCGCGATATGCTGGACTGGCCGCTCTTGCCGACCGGGTTTGGGCAGAACGCCGCCTATGCAGAGCGCCGCTCGGCGACGGTTCGACTCGCCTATTGGCCGCTGCCCGCCTCACCCCGGATCCCCGCCGATCTCTATGCGCTCGAACGCGCCTATCGGCGCCATCACAGGATCGAAACCGGGCTTCTCTCCGTGGTCATCCTCGCTTTCGCGCTTGCACACCCGCAGGCTTGGATGATCGCGCTGCCGCTGTTGCTGGTCATGTTGGGGTTGTTGCGGGTGCGACGTGTATTTGTCGATCCATGGCCGGATCTGGAGCCGTATGGAGATGGGGCGGAGGGTGTGACGCGGGACGATGGTGGGCAGGACCGTCAGCAGGGCGCGGGCTAAACCCCGCCAAGATCGACCGCTGCTTGGCAACGACATGCGGCAGCGAAAGCATGGGCTTGAACCCGTTCGGTGCCGGAGGCCTGCGGTGCATTGCACCTTTGAACGCAGCGCGTGCGCGCACGGTCAAAGGCCTCGACGGCGCGTTGCCGCTAGCCTGCCTCGCCGAACGCGCCCCAGATACGCGCAACCCAGTCGGCCACGACCGCAGGGCGCTCGGCGTCTGCGATCTCTACCGTCACGCCATAGGTGAGCGTCGCCTCCTCGCCGCCTGCCCATTGGCAGCGCGACAGCGCGAAGCGACCGCGGATGCGCGCACCGGCGGGAACGGGGGCGACGAATCGGATCCGATCGAAGCCGTAATTGACCTGCATGCGCTTGCCAGCAACCTCCGGCAGCGCGTCATAGGACATCGCCGAGAGAAAGGAGAGGGTGAAAAACCCATGCGCCACCGTACCGCCGAAGGGCGTTTCGGCGCGGGCCCGCGCGGGGTCGGTATGGATGAAATACGCGTCTTCGGTAAGCGCGGCAAAGCGGTTGATCTGTTCCTGTGCAAGCGCGAACCAGCGCGAGACGCCGATTTCGGCGCCTTCCTGCCCTGCCAGCGTTGCCAGCGTGATGGGCTGGCTCACCTCGCCCCTCCCTGCGCCGGTATGACCGGAACTTTGCAGAACTGCAGTCCCGGTAAGACGCGGTTAAAGTTAAGCCGCCTTATTGACGCGGTCCACGCCAAACCGCGAGAGGTTGCGATGCCCAAACCAATCGAGCTCCCCGGCGCGACCGGGGCTCTGCCCGGCACGCCTACAGCCCTTATCGTTGAGGATTGTCTCTACAGCGCGGAGGCGTTGCGCCTGATGGCCCGGGCCTGCGGTCTGCGCAGCCGACATGCAGCGACGCTTGAGGCGGCCGAGCGGCATCTGGCGATCTTTCGCCCGGCCTTCGCGATTGTCGATCTGGGCCTTCCCGATGGCTGCGGGCAGACGCTGCTACGCCGAATCGCACAAGACAGCGTGCGTCCGCTGGTGCTTGCCATCTCTGCCGATCCGTCGCGGCTTAGCGATCCGCAGCTTGACGGGTTGGCCGATGTGCGCTGCGAGAAACCCATCGCCTCGGCGAAAGCCCTGCATACGCTTTTGACCGGCTCGCGGGGGCTATCGCTGACGCAGCCGCAACAGATGGCGGCGCAGCCTGCGAGGGATGTCCTGACGCTTGAGATCGACCGGATCGGCCAAATCTTGGCAGCTGCGTCCGAGCCGGCGGCGCTGCATCGCGCCGCGGGTCGGCTCGAAGGGTTGGCGGCCGAGCTGGGCGAGGGAGCGCTTCGCGCCGAGGCGACGGCATGCCGCGAGATGTTGCAGGCCGAAGGATCTGCCAAACCCGGCGCTTTGACTGCGGATGTGTCCGATCGCCTGTCCGCCGGCTTGTTGCATCTCGCGGCCGCCTGCGAGGCCGCTAACGGCGAAGGGCCGGGCGCGGCCGGCGGGGCGGGCCTGCGGAGCGTTGGCCCAGGACGTCGCGTTGGCGCCAGTGGAGAGGTTTGATGCATAGAATTTGCTCTAAAGCCTGCTGGACATGCGCAAGGGAGTCACACAGGGTTTCAAGGCCGGCGGGGGACGGCATCGCGATGGGTTATCGGGGCGCGCGGGCGACATTCGTCGCTGTGCGTTGCATCGCGGCGTAGGGTAGTGTGTGACGGGATGCGTGTATGACCTGCGAGACTTGGCTAGATCTTCAATGTCTTTCTGCAATGGCGCGGCATCGATGCGAAAGCCGTGCGGCCCAGCGCGATCAAGGCCTGGGCTTATTGCAATGGCGCGAGGGCGGCATTGCGGTCGATGTTTCGGGCCTTGCAATGTCCCGCACGGCGCAGGATGTTCTGCATGACCTGGCGCGGGACAGCGGTGTCTTCGACCGGCGCGCCGCGCTCTTTGAAGGACGCCGCGACAAGCGCGACCCGGGTGCCGCATTGCCGACCACGATGCTCCGGCGCCCCTGGGGGCATAGCGCCATGGTGGATGGAACCGAGCTTTCGCTGGAGATCGCCGGTGCCCGTCACTGGCCCGAATGTCTTGCCCAGGCCGTGCGCGAAGGTGCGCTGCGCGGTGCGACGGGCCGGCCTTTCCGCACTGTCCTGCATCTGGGGCCGGAGCCATCGAGCGTTGCGGCCCGTCGGATCTTGCATGCGCTCAATGGGGCGCGATCCGGGCCGCGGGTGCACTTCGTCTCGCCCAAGGATGGCACGCCCGACACGGTTCTTGCGGGGCTCGACCCGGCAGAAACCTTGGTCATTCTGGCCTTCGAGGCGTTCTCCAACGCGCCCGCGCGCGGCTTGGTCGACCCTGTCGTGGCTTGGCTGCGCGCGGCGTTGGGCCATGCGGGCGCGGTGACGCATCTGGTCGCCGTGACCGCTTCGGCCCGGCAGGCGTTGGATCTTGGCGTGGCGGCCGAGCGGGTGATCGCGGCGGGCTCGGAGTGGCTGGTCGGCTACACGGTCTGGTCCCCGCTGCATTTGGGTTTGAAGATCGCGCTGGGCAATGAGTGTCTTGCAGAGATGCGCGCCGGCGGCTGGCAGGCCGACCTGCATTTTCGCGACAGTGCGGATGCCGACAATCTGGCCCTACAGCTGGGGTTGGCCGATGTCTGGATCGAGCAGGCGTTTGGCGATCTGCGCAGCGCCGCGGTGGCACCGTCGAGTTGGGACGGGATCGCAGCCGCGCAGATCGCGAGCCGGGCGGCATGCCGCTCCGAATTCCCGATCCAGGCAATGGAGGACCGCGATCGCGAGGCATGGCAGGACCTCGCTTTGATACAGCATGCCGCCATGGTTCGGCAGGCCGATGGCCCGATCAATGCGCTTGGTACAGAATCGCCCGGTTTCGTTCCCGCGATCGTGATTGCCTGCCGGTCCCATACGCCGCGCATGCTAGGGCGGCTGATCGCGCTCAATGAGCACCGCCAGGATGTGGCCGAGACCATCCGCGCAGCCCAGCGCAAACCGGTACGCGCCGCCGACCCGGCCCCTATCGCCGGCAGCAACGTCGTTTCGCTGGCAGACCGGCGCACCCCGCAGGCCCATCCCTAGCGCGGCGTGGCGGCAGAACGGTTTGGGCGAGGCGGGGGCTGCATGGCCCGTTGCAAAAAATACCGATCGCCCGATACGCTCAACGCCTCCGCAGCCAGGGCGGGCGCAAGCCAAAGCGGCACATGCCCCGCCTCGATCGGCGCCGAGAGCCGATACAGGGGGTGCGCCAAGTAGATCGTACAGATCTTGCGCGCCCAGAGCCGGTATTCCGGCATATATGCAAAGCGCTGGAACCACCCCAGCCGCCGTTGCACCCGAATTCGCCAGCCGGTCTCCTCCAGCACTTCGCGGTGCAACGCCGCAAGCGGGTGTTCGCCGGGATCGATCCCGCCTCCGGGAAGCTGCAACTCAAACCAGGGCACCGTGCTTGCCGTGACCAACACGCCGCGCCGGTCCATGATAACGGCGTAGATACCGGGCCTGTCGCGATAGCTTTGACCCCTGCGAACGGGTTCCCCAAATCTGCGCATCGTGGCTCCCCCCCGGGCTTGCTTGCCTGCAGGCCTAGCGCACCGGCGGTCCAGAGGAAACCGCAGGATACCGCCAGCCTGCCCCTCCCGCCCTTGCGCGCAAAGCAAGGCCGGTCTGTCCCACCCCGGCCGACATCTTGCGCTGTACCGCGGCGGCGCATAGGTCCCGGAGCGAACCGGGCTTCACCCGGCCCGCATTGCGCAATCCGGAGATCGGCCATGACCACAGCCGCGCAGATCGCCTGGGACGACACGATCCTACCTTTTCAACTCGACCGATCGGATATCCGCGGCCGGGTTGCCCGTCTTGATGGGGCGCTCGAGCGGATCCTGGCCCAGCATGACTACCCCGCGCCCGTGGCCGATCTTGTCGCCGAGGCCTGCCTGTTGACCGCCCTGATCGGCCAAACCATCAAGCTGCGCTGGAGGTTGTCTCTGCAGGCCCGCGGCGATGGGCCGATCCGTCGGATCGCGACCGACTACTTCGCGCCCGCACAAGCCGGCAGCGCGTCCCGTTTGCGGGCCTGGGCAAGTTTCGATCCGGCGGCTATGCCAACGCGCAGCGCAGAGGTGTTCTCGCTAATGGGCAGCGGGCTTTTTGCCGTGACCATCGACCAAGGCAACGGTATGCGTCCCTATCAGGGGATCACACCGCTGGCGGGCGGGTCGCTGGCGGCCTCGGCCGAGACGTATTTTGCCCAGTCCGAACAGATCGCGACGCGTTTCAAGCTTGCCGCCGCCATGGCGCGAGAGCCCGGCGATGCGCCGCGCTGGCGGGCCGGCGGCGTGATGCTGCAGCATCTCGCCGAGCCGGGCGAGCACGTTGTCGGCGAGGCAACGGGCGAGGCCGGCTTGCTTGCCGCGGCGGATGTGCTTTCAGGCGATGCCGGCGAGGATTGGACGCGGGTCAATCTGCTGCTCGACACCGCACAGACGCATGAATTGCTCGGCCCGCATGTGCACCCATCGGCCCTGCTGGTACGGTTGTTTCACCAGGAGGCACCGCGGGTCTTCGACGCGCAGCCCATGCAGTTCGGCTGTACCTGCTCGGCGGAAAAGGTCGAAGGTGCCATGGCCCAGTACTCGGCCAAGGACCTTGCTAGCATGACTGATGAGCGCGGCGTGCTGACAGCCGATTGCCAGTTCTGCGGTGCGCATTACGAGTTCGATCCGCGTCGGCTTGGCTTCGAAGCCGAACGTTGAGCCGTTGCGGAGGCGTTGTACCGCAGTGCAAATCCTGTAAAACCGGGGGCGGGGGCGCATCGGCCGGCTGCGCCGCCCGCGGGTTCTTCAGGCCGTCAATCGGCGGCCGGGTGCGATCTGATCGGGGTCGGTCAACACATGGAGCAATGCCGGCCCGCTTTCGGCCAGCAAGGCGTTCAGGCCTGTGTCCAGCGCGTCGAGCGTTGCCGCAGTCCAGGCGACGAAGCCGTAGGCACGGGCCAGGGCGGCGAAATCGGGGTTTTTGAGCGCCGTGGCACTGCGCCGGCCGGGATAGTCCCTAGCCTGATGCGCGCGGATCGTGCCGTATTGGCGGTTGTCGACCACGATGACCTTGATCGCGGCGCCGTCCTGCGCGGCGGTCGCAAGCTCTTGGATCGTCATCTGCAGGCAGCCATCGCCGGCAAAGCACAGAACCGGGCGCGCAGGATGGCGCAGCTTTGCGGCAATCGCTGCGGGCAGCCCGTAGCCCATCGAGCCCGAGGCCGGGCCCAGATGGCTGCCCGGTCCTGGATAGCGGCGAAAGCGCTGCACCCAGATTGCGTAATTTCCGGCGCCATTGGTGACGATCGTCTCTGACGCCAGCCGCGCGTTCAAAAACGCCATCAGGCGGGTCATCAAATCGCCGCCAACGGGTTGTGACCATTCCAGATAAGCGGCATGGGCCGCCGGTGTGCGCTCGGCCCAAACCGGTGCCTTTGGTGCCACCAGCCCTGCCCAGCCCGTTAGGAACGCCCCGGGCGTGGCCGCAATGCCAAGCCATGCAGTATAAACGCGACCGAGCTCCTCCGGTCCGGGATGCACATGCACAAGCCGCGTCTCTGTGCATGGGATGTCATAAAGCGCATAGCCCTGCGAAGGGATCTCGGACATCTGATCTCCGATTAGAAGCGTGAGGTCGCTCTCGCGCAACAACGCCAGCAATGCAGGATTGGCGCCGATCGTCAGCTCGCCCGCATAGCTGGGATGACAGTTGTCGATCAATGTCTGACGCCGGAAGGTCGATGCAACCGGGATCTGCCAGCGCGCCGCAACCTGGTCCAGCGCCTTGCAGGCTGCGCTGTCCCATCGTGACCCGCCCGCGACGATCATGGGGCGCTGGGCCACCCGCAGCGCCTCGGCCAGGCGCGCAAGATCGTCGCCGGCCGGCGCCGGGTCCGACAGGGCGATCCGTGGCGGCGGCGCCAGGGCGCAGCGCTCTACAAGCATATCTTGGGGCAGCGAAAGAACGACCGGTCCCGGGCGCCCGGCCATGGCGGTGTGCCATGCGCGCGATATCAGCTCCGGAATACGGGCGACATCGTCGATCTCGGCCACCCATTTCGCCATACCCCCGAACAGGGCTTGGTAGTCGACCTCCTGAAAGGCGTCGCGGCCCCGCATATCGCGCCCCACCTGACCGACCATCAGCACCAGCGGCGTGGCATCCTGCTGTGCGACATGAACGCCTGAGGCCGCATTGGTGGCGCCCGGCCCGCGCGTGACCAACGCGACACCGGGCCGGCCGGTCATCTTGCCCCATGCTTCGGCCATCATCGCCGCGCCGCCCTCCTGCCGTGCAACGGTCACGGCGATCGCGCTGTCATGCAGCGCGTCGAGCAGATCGAGGTAACTCTCGCCCGGCACGCAGAAGACGCGCTCAAGGCCCTGGGCCTCCAAGGCTGCGACAATAAGTTGACCGCCCGACCGCTCCTGCTGCACCGTCTGCATCGACGCCCCCGTCTGTGGCTGTGTTCCGCCCGCAAAGCTAGCCTCTGCCGGACAGGGAAGCGAGGCGGGTCTTGCCCGATCTTCAAAGGGGTCCCATATTGTTTTAGTCGCCGGTCGCCTCTTGCAGGGGCCGCGCCATTCGGATCGCTTTTTGAAAGGGCCGACAATGACACGGGTGTCTTTTGCATCGCATCCCTATCTTTTGGGCTTTGAACGCTTCGACAGGCTGGTCGAACGCAGCGCCAAAGCCGGATCGGACGGCTACCCGCCCTACAATATCGAACAGACCGATGAAGGGGCGTACCGCATCACGCTCGCCGTCGCCGGATTTCGCGAGGACGATCTTTCGGTGACGATCGAGGACAACCAGCTGGTGATCCGGGGGCGCAGCGGCGAGGAGAAGTCGGACCGGGTTTTCCTGCATCGCGGCATCGCCAACCGGCAGTTTCAGCGCAGCTTTGTGCTGGCAGACGGTGTCGAAGTGGCCGCGGCGAATTTGGAGTGTGGATTGCTTCACGTCGATCTGGTCCGCCACCAGCCCGAAAGCGTTGTTCGGCGGATCGAGATCAAGAACGGGGGTTGAGGAGAGGGTTCATGGAAAAAGCAGCAAAGCTGGACGAACGGCTCGATGCGGCACGGATCGCATATGTCAAGGGCGTGCGCGCCGAGGATCTGCCCGATGGCATCCAGGTCCCTGACGGGATCACCACGCTTTACGCCATCCATGGCGAGAATGGCGAGCCGCTTGCCCTGGTCGGCGATCGGCGCATGGCTTTCGCGGTCGCACGCCAAAACAGCTACGAACCGGTCAGCGTTCACTAAACAAACGCAGGTACGGGAAACAGAAGCAGGTGCGGGGCGGCCTTCGACCCCAATCGAAAACATTAGCTCAAATACATTAACCCGTATACGCGACCTCTGTTTACTTTGAGACTCATGTATAAATTTACTAACTGTTCATCATTCAGCGGAGATTGTCTCGAATTAATCGGGCTTTTCAGCTAAACACTAAGACATCGGGCAGGGGTGGCCTGGATGTGTGTTGAGTTGAGGAGCGTGTGTAATGTCCGATGTAAGCTGGACAGCCGAAACCGATACCGTCGTTATGTCCTGCGCATGCGCGGCATGCTCCTCCGGCAAGGCCAAGAACGAGCATTGGGGCGATTACACCTTTGCCTATGACGAGACCGGCACCAGCCAGTCGCAATCGGCATTGGGCACGTCTTTTTCCAAAAGCTCGATCTCGGGCGACGGCATCTCGCTGGGTGACAAGATCCTGTCGGGCTATAAATGGGCCACGACCGAGCTGACCTATAGCTTCCCCAACTCGACCTCGGATTACGGCTATAACGACCATGCCGGCCAGTTCTCGGCGTTGAACGGCGCCCAGCGCGCCGCGGCCAAGGCCGCCTTCGATCAGATGGAAGCCGTCTCGGGCCTGACCTTCACCGAAATCACCGGCGCAAACGACCGCAATGCGGATCTGCGCCTGGCCGAGGGCGGCGAGCCCTCGACCGCCTGGGCCTACTATCCCAGCTCGGGCGAGTGGGGCGGCGATATGTGGTACAACCCGACCCATTTTAACAGCCCCACCATCGGCTCCTATGCGTTTTCGACCTTCTTGCACGAGGCTGGCCACGCGGTGGGTCTGAAGCACGGCCATGACACCAGCTTCGCCGGTGCGCTGACCGGCAGCTACAACAGCCATGAATACTCGCTTATGACTTACCACTCGTCGGTCGGCGGCAACGGGTATTACACCAACAGCCATGGCCACGGCCCGCAGACCTTCATGATGGCCGACATTCAGGCCATCCAGATCATGTATGGGGCCAATTACGGAACCAATGCGGGCAACACGGTCTACACCTTCTCCACCAGCACCGGCGAGATGTTCGTCGACGGCGTCGGCCAGGGTGCGAGCACGTCCAATGTGGTTTTTCGCACGCTTTGGGACGGCAACGGCACCGACACCTACGATCTGTCGAACTACAGCACCAACCTGTCGATCGACCTTGCACCGGGCGGCCACAGCGATTTCGACAGCGCCGGCAACGCCCAGCGCGCACGGCTTGCCTCCGACAGCTATGCCAAAGCGCATCTCTTCAACGCGCTGATGTTTCAAGACGATACCCGCTCGCTCATCGAGAACGCCAAGGGCGGTTCGGGCAACGACCTGTTGCGCGGCAACGCGGCGGACAATGTGCTTTGGGGCAATGGCGGGGACGACACGTTCCACGCTTCGGCCGGAAACGACACATTTCATGGCGGGGCGGGCAGCGACCGGGTGAGTTTTACCGGCAGCCGCAGCGATTACAGCTTTGGCGTTTCAGGAAGCGACCTTCTGGTGCAGTCGGCAAACGGTACCGCACGGGTGATGGCCGATGCCGATGCCGTCTTTTTTGTCGGCGAGGGCGCTCTTTACAGCATCGCAGCGATGATTGCCCAGATCGCAGACGGCAAGGTTTCCAGCTTTGGCGATACCGACACCGATCAGCCCGATACCGATCAGCCCGACACCGATACCAATGACGATACGGGCAGCAGCGACGATACGGGCGTTACCCTGACCGGCACCGCTGGAGAGGACGATCTGCGCGGTAGCGAAGCGGACGATCTGATCCGCGGCTATGGTGAGGACGACCGGCTAAGCGGCAATGGCGGCGACGACACCATCAAAGGCGGCGAAGGCAAGGACCGGCTTCTGGGCGGCGACGGCAATGACAACCTGTTCGGCGGCAACGACAGGGACAACATTCTTGGCGAGCTGGGCGACGACCGGCTCTATGGCGGGGCCGAGAAAGACAAGATCTATGGCGGCGACGGCGTCGACAGCATCTTTGGCGGCGAGGACAAGGATCAGCTCTTTGGCGGCTCGCGGGGCGACATGCTCTATGGCGGTGCCGACAACGACAATCTTATGGGCCAGGGCGGCGGCGACAGTCTCTTCGGCGGCGATGGCAAGGACCGGTTGACCGGCGGCAGCGGCAACGACCATATCAGCGGCGGGGCGGGGCGCGACAGCATGCGCGCCGGCACCGGCAACGATACCCTTCTGGGCGAGGGCGGCGAGGACCGGCTCGACGGGCAGGAGGGCAATGACAGCATTGATGGCGGTGCCGGCGACGACCGGATCATCGGCGGCGACGGTAAGGACCGGCTGGCCGGCGGCGCCGATGACGACATGCTGACCGGCGGCAACGGCGCGGATGTCTTTGTCTTCGCGTCCGGCGACGGGACCGATCTCGTGCGCGATTTCGCTCTGAACGAAGACCGCTTGGATGTCTCGGGCCTTGGCGTGACCGCGCTGTCCGACTTCGCCATCGAGACAGCCGGTAAAAACGTGACGCTTTCGCATGACGATGTGTCGATCGAACTGCGCCGGATCTCCGAAAGCGATCTGAGCGACGGGCTGTTCCTGTTCGCCTGAGCGGGCGCACCGCTCGCAGGGGGCATATTTGGCAGGAAGACGGCTGGGGCTGTGTGTTGGTTTTTCGGTCAGCCCCGCTTCGTAAGGTTTGGGCGCCCCCTGCTACCGGGGTCCGGTCTGGGCGGCCTCCGATCTCAACGCTCCCGTGCCGACGCCGCCGACCCGCGCTTTCCGGACGCAACGCCGGGCGCGGCGTTTAGGCAAAGCGAACCTCGCGCGTAAATGGCATGCGGCGCAGGCGCTTACCGGTGGCGGCGTAGATCGCGTTGGCAAGCGCCGGGGCAGCCGGCGGCGTACCAGGCTCGCCTGCGCCGCCCATCTTTGCCGCGGTTTCGAGCAGATGCACATCGATCGGCGGGCATTGCCACATCCGCATCGCATCGAAGCTGTCGAAATTACCCTGCTGGACCATGCCATCGGAAAACGTGATCTCCTGGCCGAGCGCGGCGGAGAGCCCGTAGACGATCCCGGAGGTCATCTGATCGGTGAAGATGCCCGGGTCGAGGATCCGGCCCGCATCGGCAACGCACCAGATCTTGACCATGCGGATATCCGTCTTGGATGCGTCGACCTCGACGACCTCGCCCACCCAGCTACCGAAGGAGAGAGTAAAGGCAACGCCGCGGCCATGGCCTGGCGGCAAGGCCGCACCCCAGCCGCAGACATCGCGCAACGTCTCCAAAACAGCCCGCGCTGGGGCATGCGCGGCGGCTGTCATCATTCCGAGGCGCATTTCGATGGGGTCCATGCCGGATTTTTCGGCGACTTCGTCGAGAAAGCCGTTCATGAAAAAGCCGTTCACCGAATTGCCGACCGAGCGCCAGAAACCCAGCGGCAGGTCGATGTCAACCACATGGCCGGCAAAAAGCCTGTGAGGCGTGGCGATGGGCTGGTTGAACTGGCCGTCGAGCAGCGAGTCGTCCTGGGCCGGTGCGGGAAGTTCGCTGAAGCTGCGCTTGAGCATATTGGCCACGATGCCCGGTGCGGCGACATGGGTGGCATAGGCTTCTGGCGGCTTGCCCGGTGCGACCACGGCCTGCATCTTGGCAATAGCGCGCGGACGGTAGAAATCGTGGCGCATATCCTCTTCGCGTGTCCAGGTCAGCTTGACCGGCCGGCCCTCGCTGTGTCGGGCGGTGAGCGCGGCGAAGACCGCGGCATCGAGCGCGCGGCGGCCGAAGCCGCCGCCCAGCCGCGTTACATGCACCGTGACATCGGCGGTTTCGAGATCCAACGCCCGGGCGCAGAGGATTGCGTCGAGGCCGGGCGCCTGGGTACCGACCCAGACTTCCAGCTTGCCCTCTTTCAGATGCGCCGTGGCGTTCATGGGCTCCATGGTTGCATGGGCAAGGAAGGGCACTTCGTACTCGGCCTCGATCACGCGCGCGGCCGGCGCTGCGGCCAAGGCCGTCTCGGCATCGCCGGCCCCACCCAGCGCCATGACAGGGGCGGCGGCAAGCGCGTCACGAAACACCGTTTCCATCGCCGCGTCATCGGCCGGGTAGGGGGCAGCGCCCCACGCGACGTCCAACGCCTCGACCCCTTTGAAGGCAGCCCAGGTGCTGTCGGCAATCACCGCAAAGCCATGACCGAAACTGCAGTCGATGGGCACGACCTTCCGCACGCCCCGGACCGCAAGCGCGGGGCCCTGATCGACCGTCAGCGGTGCGGCGCCCAGGCGCGGCGCCATTTTTAGGCTGGCATGCAGCATATCGGGCAGTTCGATATCGATCCCGAAGATGCGCGCCCCGGTGGCCTTTTCCCGCGCATCGACCCGGGTCTGCGGCTTGCCCAGGATGGTCCATTCCCGCGGATCGCGCAGGGCCGGGGGCGCCGGCAGCGCCGCCGCGGCCGCCTCGATCACCAGATCGCCATAGCGAAGGGCCGTGCCGTCGGGGCGCAGCACCTGGCCGTTTTTGGTCGCGAGCGCGGAGACGGGCAGGTTCCAACGCTTGGCCGCAGCCTCCTTGAATGCCTCGCGCGCCGTCGCACCGGCCAGACGCATCTTCTCAAACCCGTCGACGATCGAGGAGGATCCGCCGGTGACCTGCAGCCCCAGGAACTTGCTGAGCACCCGCATCGTGCCCCGCACCCCTGCGGCCATGGCGCTTTCGTCAAACCAGGGCACCGGGCCGCTCATAGTCATCATGGCTTGGTTGAAATAGGCATAGCCCGGCGGTCCATGTTCCACCTTAACGGCGGCAAGCGATACGTCGAGCTCCTCGGCCACCAGCGCTGCGAGCGTGGTGTGCACGCCCTGCCCCATCTCAGCGCGCGGCGCGATGATGGTCACGCCGTTGTCGGAATTGACAATGACGTAAGGGGTGAAGTCCCGCTCGCCCTCGGCCAGCTTGCCCTCCAAAGGGTTATCGAAAGGGCGGCGGTAAAAATAGTACCCCACGGCGAGGCCGCCGGTCGCGGCAAGGCCGAGGCCCATGAAGGTTCGGCGTGCAATCTTTCCGATCTTCATCGCTCAGGCCCTCATCCGCTGGGCGGCATCCTTGATCGCGGCACGGATCTTGTGGTAGGTGCCGCAGCGGCACAAATTGGTCATGGCATCGTCGATGTCGCGGTCCGACGGATCCGGGGTTTCGGCCAGCAAGGCAAGCGCCGCCATAATCTGGCCTGACTGGCAATAGCCGCATTGCGGCACATTGGCCGCAATCCAGGCCTCCTGCACCGCATGCAACTCCCCCTCGCCGATACCGTCGATCGTCGTGACCGCGTCCCAGACATCGGCGACGGCTACCGAGCAAGAGCGGATCGCCGCGCCGCCCACCAGGACAGTGCAGGCCCCGCAAGCGCCGATGCCGCAGCCGAATTTCGGCCCTTTGACATCCAAAACATCGCGAAGGACCCAAAGCAGCGGCATGTCGGGGTCGGTATCCACCGCATGGGTCTTGCCGTTGACGACGAGTTCCATGCCTAGCCTCCTTGCTGGGTGTGCGTTAGTCGCTTTCTTCGTGACCTGCGTTCTCATATTGGCCATACCCTGCCGCCTGTCAATACGAGAACGAGGTTCTCTTGCTTTTCGGGGCAAACTCTGTTTGAAGACGCGCATGGTTGAGCCGTTTCTTCGCGCCCGCAGCCCCGATCAGAAAGCCCAGCGTCGCGGAGACATCCTTGCCGCAGCCTGCCGGCTTCTCGACAGCCATGGTGCCGAGGGCACGACCCTTGCCGCGATTGCGGCTGAGGCGGGCGTCGTGAAATCCGCCATCTACCGCTATTTCGCAAGCCGCGAGGCGATCCTGATGGAGATCTTGATCGCCGACCTTAACGCGGCGATTACGGATTTCGAGATGCAGGTCGCCCGGCATGGCCGATCCCAGCCGCACGGCCCCGATGCGCTGGCCGGGCTGATCACCGATAGCTTTGCAGATCGGCCGCGCATGTGTCTGCTGATCAGCATTCTGGCATCGGTATTGGAAAACAATCTCTCCGAAGACGCCGTTGCTGGCTACAAGACTGCCCTTTACGCGGAGTCCGGGCGCGCGACCGCGGTGCTGCACGCCGCCTTGCCTGGGCTTGGGCCGAGTGCCGGCGACCGGGCGGTGCTGCATATGCATGTCCTGGTGGCCGGCCTCTGGCCGTTTGCCAACCCATCCCCCACGGTCAGCACCGTGATGACCCGGCCCGAATTCGCCGGTCTGAGCAAGGAGTTCCGCCCGACGCTGCGCGACGGCATTGCGACGCATCTGCGCGGCCTTCTGGCCGAAAGCGCCGCGCGCTGAAAGCGTTTGGCCTTGTGCAAGCGGTCGGGCTCGGCGATAGAGTTCGGAAGAGCAAAGGGAGGACACTATGCGAGTTGCAGGGATCGCGGCGCTGGCTGCCGCGTCGTTGATGTCGGCCGATATGGCCGCCGCTTTGGAATGGAACGTCTCGCTCTGGGGCAAGCGCCGGGCTTTTACCGAACATGTCGAGAAGCTAGCCGAGCTGGTGTCCGAAAAAACCGGCGGTGAGTTTACGCTCAACATCTCCTATGGCGGGCTTTCCAAACCGCGCGAAAACCTCGACGGCATCGAGATCGGCGCTTTCGAGATGGCACAGTTCTGCGCGGGCTATCATCGCGACAAGAACCCCTCGATCACCGTGTTGGAACTGCCCTTTCTGGGCGTGAGCAGCCTGGAAGAAGAAGCCAAGATCTCCATGGCGCTTTACCAGCACCCCGCGGCGGTGGCCGATCTCGGTCGCTGGAACGCGACGCTGCTGATGCCCTCGCCGTTGCCGCAATACAATCTGATTGGGGTGGGTGAGCCGCCGCGCACGCTGGCCGATTTCGCCGGTCTGACCGTGCGCGCCACGGGCGGCATCGGTGCGGCGATGGAGGCGGTCGATGCCGTGCCGACCTCGATGACTGCGGCGGAGGTACGCCAGGCCCTCGATAGCGGCGTGGTCAAGGCCGTGGCCTTCGCGCCGCACGCCCATATGTCCTTCGGGACGACCGAGAATGCCAACTGGTGGACCACCAACCTCAATCCCGGCACGGTGAACTGCCCGGTCGTGGTCAACACCGACGCGCTCGATGCGCTGTCGGACGCCCATCGCGCCGCGCTGATGGACAGCATCGACGAGGCGATGGCGCATTATCTTTCGTTCTATGCCAACAACACCATGGAACGCTGGGGTCCGCTTCTGACCGAAAAAGGCATCGAGGAGATCACCTATTCGGAAGCCGAACTCACCGCCTTCCGCGACGCGGTTGCCGGCCCAGCCGCGCAGGCCTGGATCGAGGACAACACCGCCCGCGGCCTCCCGGCTCAGGAGCTCTATGACTTCGTCACCGGGATGATCGGCCAGTAAACCAGGCGTCGGGGCGTCCGGATGGACGTCCCGTTCCTCGCCGAAGAACCCCGCCATGGCCGGCGCCGCCTCCGTTCTGACAGATGACAGCCTGCTCAGCCGCATCGACCAGCGGCTGGAACCCGTTGAGCGCGCGCTGGCGCTGATCAGCGGGCTGGCGGTCTTTTCGCTGATGATCCTGGCCGTCGTCTCGGTCGGAGGGCGCAATTTTTTTACCCGCCCCGTGCCCGGCTATGTCGACTGGATCGAACAGGCCATGCCGCTGATCGCCTTTGCCGGCATCTCGTTCGTGCAGCGCAATGGCGGGCATATCCGTATGGATATTCTGGTGGGCCAGCTGCGCGGTCGGCTGCTCTGGGTCTTTGAGTTCCTTACCACTTTCGCGATCTTTCTGCTGATGCTCGCCCTGGTCTGGGGCTCCTGGTCGCATTTCGCCCGCAGTTTCGATTTCGCCGCACCACTCTGGAGCCGCGACAGCTCGATGGACATCGCCATCCCGCTTTGGCCGGCCAAGCTCGTCGCCCCCATCGCCTTTGCGGTACTCAGCCTGCGGCTTGCGCTACAGCTTTTGGGCTATGGGCGGGCGGTGCTGACGGGGGCGGAAAAGCCCGCCGCCCTGCCGCTGATCGAGGACATCGCCACCCAGGCCCGGCGCGAGGCCGAGCAGCTTTCGGGTCGGGACGGCTGATGGACACGATCGATCTTGGCCTTTGGGTGACCGGCGGCCTTCTGGTCATGGTGCTGATGGGCATGCGGGTGGGCTATGCCGCCGCGCTGGCCGGGCTGGTGGGCATCATTCTGGTGCAATGGAGCCGGCGGGATTTTTCGGGCGACCAGCTCGGCTGGGCGCTGACCGTGGGCATCAAGACCGCAGGCCAGGTGCCGCATTCCAAGGTGGCCGCCCAGGCGCTGTCGCTGATCCCGACCTTTATCCTGATCGGCTATCTGGCCTATTATGCCGGCCTCACCCGCGCGCTGTTCGAGGCCGCCAAGCGCTGGGTTGCCTGGCTGCCCGGCGGGCTCGCCGTCTCCACCGTCTTTGCCACGGCCGGCTTTGCGGCCGTCTCCGGCGCCTCGGTCGCCACAGCGGCGGTCTTTGCCCGCATCGCCATCCCCGAAATGCTCAAGATCGGCTATAATAAGCGTTTTGCCGCGGGGGTGGTGGCGGCGGGCGGCACCCTCGCCTCGCTGATCCCGCCCTCGGCGATCCTGGTGATTTATGCCATCATCGTGGAGCAGGATGTCGGCAAGCTGCTGCTGGCGGGCTTTTTGCCGGGGATGTTCTCGGCCCTGGTCTATGGGCTTTTGATCGTTGGGCTTGCCGTCGTCATCAAGGGCTTCGGCCCGCCGGTGGGCGGCTTTTCCTGGCGCCAGCGATTCGCTGCCCTGCCGCCGGCGCTGCCTATCTTTGCGGTGGTCGTGATCATCATTTTCTTTGTCTACAACCCCTTTGGCGGCGATGCCTGGGGCACCCCGACCGAGGGCGGGGCGATCGGCGCCTTCATCGTCTTTTTGATGGCGCTTTATCGGGGCATGCGCTGGCGCGAGCTTAAGGACGCGCTGATCGAGACCGCCAAGCTAACGGTGATGATTTTCACCATCATCTGGGGCGTGCTGATCTATGTGCGCTTCCTGGGGTTTGCCGATCTGCCCGGCGCGTTTTCCGACTGGATCACCTCGCTTGAATACTCGCCCATGCTGATCCTGGTCTGCATCCTCCTGGCCTATGCGGTGCTGGGCATGTTCATGGATGCGATCGGCATGCTGCTCTTGACCCTGCCGGTGGTCTATCCGGCCGTCATGGCCCTGAATGGCGGCGAGTTTGTGTCGGCCGAAGACAGCACCTTCGGCATGTCGGGGCCGCTTTGCGCGGTCTGGTTCGGGATCCTGGTGGTGAAAATGGCCGAGTTTTGCCTGATCACCCCGCCCATCGGGCTCAACTGTTTCGTGGTCGCCGGGGTGCGGCCGGATCTCTCGGTTCAGGATGTATTTAAGGGTGTCACGCCCTTTTTCGTGGCCGATGCCATAACCATCGCGCTTCTGGTTGCCTTTCCCGCCATCGTTCTGTGGTTGCCGGCGCAGCTGGGCTAGAGCGTCGTCCATTTAATCTGCAACATAGCCGGCAGGCTTGACGAGGTTTCTGCATTCCTCGGATGGGAAGAGTTCGCAGGTTTGTGCGATGGATTGGAATAGCGTGTCGAAGGTGCGGGCCTTGAGCCGCCGCAAATGTGCTTTGAGCTTTGCATAGGCCATTTCGATGGGGTTCAGGTCGCGGCTGTAGGGCGGAAGAAAGAGCGGCCAGCTTCCCTGTGCTTTCAGGACATCTTGTGCGTAGGCGGATTTGTGGGATGACAGATTGTCGGCGATCACGACGTCGCCGGGCTGCAAGGTCGGTGCCAGTTGGGTTTCGATAG
>JBCDAZ010000018.1:0-73885 GCA_039184655.1 Pseudomonadota bacterium
CTTCCTTTCGCCCTGCAGCCCTGATTTCCATCCCATCGAAATGGCCTTCGCAAAGCGCAAGGCGCTCCCTCAGAAGGGCCGCCGCGCGAACCGTCGAGGGCCTCTGGGACGCGATCGGCCGCCGCGGCGATCTCATCGCCCCGGACGAGAGCGCAAACTTCTTCACCGTAGCAAGACACGAACCAGAATGATCGGGAAACGCCCTAAAAGAACGCGCCCAGGTCAGGTCCGGCCGGCTGGGGTGGTCCGCGCGGCCCGCTCTGCCCGGGTCGCGGTTGCATCCGCGCGGCCTTTGCTGAGGATGACGCCGAAGAGGGCTCGCGCCGCCGCGGGCGTGTAATAGCCAAGCCGAACGTCTTCGGCGACCAGTTCGGGATCGCGGCTCAACGGATCGCCATAGCCACCACCGCCGGGGGTTTGGACCTCGACGCGGTCGCCGGCTGCGACCGGGATGTCCTGCTCCTTTGAGAGATGCGGCGGCACATGTTTGTCGCCGCCCCGCCAGACGATGACCCGGTTCGGGGCGCCGTCTGCGCCGCCAAGTACGCCAGGCGGGCCGAAGCGACCATGGTCCATAACAAAGCTCGCCCGGGCCTCGCCCCGCAAGAGCTCGATTTCATAGTCGAGCCCGAAGCCGCCGCGCTGGGCACCCGCACCGCCCGACCCTTCGCGCAGCGCATAGCGACGGTAGAGAACCGGAAACCGGCTTTCCATGATCTCGACCGGTGGGGCTTTGGAGATGCCGATGGTCGAGCAGCCATTGCTGAGGCCGTCGGTGCGGGCATTGCCGCCATACCCGCCACCGGACAGCTGATACATCACAAAGCCGCGCCCGGCTTCGGGGTCCTGCCCGCCCAGGGCAAAATTGCCGGAACTGCCGGCCGGGGCTGCGGTAATCCGGTCGGGCAAAGCGGGTGCCAGGGCCAGGAACACCGCCTCGGCGATGCGTTGGCTGACCTCGGCCGCGCAACCCGAGACCGGGCGCGGGTAGTGCGCATCCAAGAACGTCTCCGCAATGCCGGCCACCTTCAGCGGCCTGAAGGCGCCGGCGCTGATCGGGACATCGGGAAAGACATGGCGCATCGCCAGAAAGACCGAGGAGAGCGTCGTTGCGCGGACCGAATTCATCGGTCCCATACAGGGCGGCGAGGAGCCTGCGAAATCAAAGCACAGATCCTCGCCTTTCCGGTCGATGCGCAAGCGGATTTCCAGCGGCGCGTCCACCACACCGTCGCTGTCGACATAGGCGCTGGCCTGCCAAGGTCCGGGCGGGATTCGGGCGATGTGGGCCTGCATCTGGGCCGTCGCCCGCTGCGAAAGCTCCGCAATTGCCGCCTCGACGACGGCCTCGCCATATCGGTCCAGCACGGCGTCCAGCCGGTCCGCCCCGACCCGCAGCGCGGCCGCCTGCGCCTTGACATCGCCGATCCGCTGCTCGGCTACCCGAACATTCGAGGTTAGGATGGCATAGATTTCGGGATCCATCGTCCCGCGTTTGAAGAGCTTGACGGGCGGCAGCCGCAACCCTTCCTGCTCAACCGCGGTGGCCGAGGCCGAGAACCCGCCCGGTACAGCCCCGCCGATATCCGGCCAATGTCCGGTGTTTGACAGCCAGCACCAAAGCCGTCCCCGGCGATAGTAGGGCAGGGCAAAGCGTACATCCATCAGATGCGTCCCGCCCAGATAGGGGTCGTTGACCATGTAGATGTCGCCCGGCGCCGGCGGCAGGGTCAGACCGGCGGCGATCCGCGCAATCAGGATGCGGGTGCTCTCCTGCATCGTACCCACAAAAACGGGCAGGCCGCCCGCGCCTTGCGCGATGAGCGCCCCGTCGCTGGCCGCATAGATCCCGTCCGAGCGGTCATTGGCCTCCGCGATCACGGGCGAGAAGGCCGCGCGCGAAAAGGCCAGATCCATCTCGTCGCAGACCTGGGCGAGCCCCGCCTCAATGACGGAAAGCGTGATTGGGTCGAGCTCGGTCATAAGGCGGCCAGCCGATCCGCAGCATCAAAACCCTCCGGCTGCACATCGATGATGAGGTTTGCATCAGCGTCGAGCGCGGCGCGATCGCCGGGCTCCAGCAGGACGGTGCTGTCCATCTGTTCGATAACCGCCGGCCCATCGAGCCGGTCGGGCAGCGCTTCGCGTGTCCAGACGGGGGTCTCCCGCCAGCCGTCTTCGAACCAGACCCGGCGCGCGGTCGGCGCGGCCCGGCGGCGATCGATCAGGCCTGAAAGGTCCACATCGTGCCGTTCACCCACCACGCTGCTGACCAGATTGATCAGCGCCGGCCGGATTTCCGGCAGGGCGACGCGGAACCGCGCCTCATAGGCCTGATCGAAGAGCGCCTGCAAGGTCGCCCGGTCTGGTCGGGCATCGGGCAACGCGACACGCAAAAGATGGGTCTGGCCGATGAACTGCATATCGGCGCTGTGCTTGACGGTCACGCCGCGGATGCCCACGGCCTCGGCCGCAATCAGCCGACGCCCTTCGGTTTCATGCCGCGCCAAGGTTTCGGCAAGGCCAGCGGCATCGAGCCTGTCGAGCGGCTGGTTCACCGAATGCACGAAGTCATGCCGGATATCGGCAACGACGCAGCCAAGCGCGTTGGTCAGGCCGGGCCGGGCCGGCACCAGCACGCGTGGCACGCCAAGCTCGCGCGCAAGGGCGGTTGCGTGAAGCGGCCCCGCACCGCCGAAGGCAAAAAGCGCAAAGTCGCGCGGATCGGCCCCGAGCGAAAGCGAGACCATCCGGATCGCGCCGGCCATCTTGATATTGGCAATGCGCAACACCGCCGCTGCCGCCGCATCGACCGAAAGGCCGAGCGGCGCACCGATATCGCGCGTAAACGCTGCGCGAACGTCGTCGACGGGGGCTTGCCGGCCGCCCAACGCGCCAAGCCGACCCAACAGGAAATTTGCGTCCGAGATCGTGGGCTGCGTCCCGCCCCGACCGTAAAAGATGGGGCCCGGATCGGCGCCGGCGCTGTCGGGCCCGACCCGCAAAAGACCGGCGGCATCGACCCGGGCGATCGAGCCGCCCCCGGCGCCCACGGTGCGGACATCGACCAGGGGCAGGTGGATCGGCATGGCATACTCAACCTCGATCTCGGCGCTGATCGCGGGTTGCGCGCCGCGGATCAGCGCCACATCGGTCGAGGTGCCGCCCATATCATATGTCAGCAGATCACCGATGCCGGTCCGGCGCCCGATATAGGCTGCGGCCATCACCCCGGTTGCGGGTCCCGACATCACCGTCTTTGCCGCCTCATGCGCGACGCGATCGGCCGAGACCATGCCGCCATTGCCGTTCATCACCAAAAGGCTGCCCGGATAGCCGCGCGCATCAAGATCGCCCCGCAACCGGCCCAGATAACGCTCAAGCAAAGGCTGAACGGAGGCGTTAACCGCGGCCGTTACGCCGCGTTCGAACTCGCGGGCCTCCGACAACAGCGCATGGCCCAGCGTGACATGCGGCGTCGGCCAAAGCGCATCTGCAATGGCACCCGCGCGCCGCTCATGGGCGGGGTTGGCATAGGAATGCAGAAAATGGATGACGAGCGATTCGCAGCCCAGATCGATCAGCCGGGCAATGGCGATGCGCAGCGCGTCCTCGTCAAGCGGGATACGGACGCGACCCTGGGCATCCACACGCTCTGCAACCTCCAAGCGCAGATCGCGCGGGATCACCGGCCGGAAGCTACCGGTCATGCCATAGGGTTGGGGTCTGGTGCGACGCCCCAGCTCCAACACGTCGCGAAATCCGGCGGTGGTGATCAGCCCGGTTCGGGCGAGCCGGCGTTCCAGCACCGCATTGGTCGTCGTCGTGGTGCCATGCACGATCATATCGAGCCTGAGCAAATCCGCCTGCGCCTCGGCCAGCGCACCCAAAACGCCTTCGGCTTGGTTGTCGGTCGTCGGTGTTTTGGCAAGCCGCACCCTGCCGGCGCTCTGATCGATCAGAAGAAGGTCGGTGAAGGTCCCGCCCACATCGATGCCGGCAATCTGCATGGTGGGCCTCAGAGCATGTCGAGGGCCGGCGGGGCGCTGCCGGGCATCTTGTTAGATCCAAGGGCGGTCTGGCCCAAACGCGGCGCATCGTGCCCCCTTGCAAGGGAGGCGCCGTTTGCAACGGCCGGGGGCGCCAGCGCATCGCACCCAGCGTCGGGCGATCCGGCTTGCCGTTGCCCGGGGCGGGCCGCCTTGCAGGCAACGCCCGGCACGGCTGTCCGAAAAACCGGTGCGCGCAGCCCATTGGCTGCTGTCCCCGTCGGCGCCGGCGGCAAAGGGCAAAGAGGCAGCGCGCATGTGATCATAACTTAGATCGTGGTGGATTTTGCCGGGCGCTTCAAGCGCCAAGCAAGCCGTGGCGCGGACCGCTTGAGGCGGCAGCCCTGTTTCTTTGGGCGATGCCAGGCGGTTTGGCGTGCGATGAAACCGCTAGACAGCGGCGGGGGTCCAGCCACAGGTTTGACCCGACCACAGCAGGATCGGGCGTGCAACATGACCATTCGCAATCTTAGCCGTCGCAAGGCCCTAGCGCGCCTGGGCGCCGGCGCCGCGCTAAGTCTTTTACCGGCAAACACACCCTTCATCCAGGCGCAGTCGGCCAGCCCGATCCGCATCGGTTTTCTCAAACATGCCACCGGGCGCGGCGCCGTTTACGGCCGCTGGTTCGAGCGCACGGCCGCTGCGGCACTGCGTCTGATCAACGAGGCGGGCGGTATCAATGGCCGGCCGGTCGAGATCATCGTTGAGGATGACGGCACCGAGCCCGCGCGGGCCGCCGCGCTCATCGAGAAATGCGCCGTTGAGCATGGTTGCGATGTGGTTTTCGGCACGCTCTTTCCCGACGTGGTTCTCGCGGCGGCGCCGCGGGCGGGCGCCCTCAAAATCCCCTATTTCATTGTCTCGGAAACCCATCGCCTCGCTTCGGGCGCGCTTAACCGCTGGACTTTGCAGCCCGGCATTACGGATGTCAGAGCGCAGGTGACGGCGGTCGCTCCGTTCCTGCTTGAAAGACTGGGCCGGAAGATCGCGTTCGTTTACTCCGACGACGCCTTCGGTCGGACCCATCGGGATCTGGTTGCTGCGGTCATGCCCGAGATCGGCGGTGAGGTGATCGGGCAGGTTGCAATACCGCCGGACGAGACACGGTTTGCTGCGCGCTTTTCCCAGATCCCGCGGACGGCCGAGCTGCTTTACCATGCCTTTGTCGGTTCCGGTGCCAGCGCCTTTGTAAGCGCCCTCGGCGCCTATTTCGACGGGCAAGGCCCGGCGCTTTTCGGATTTATCGACGGTTTTGAGGCGGTCGATCTGGCTGGACCGGGGCTGGCGTTCCTGGAAGGCAGCTATTTTTGGGAAGGCATGCCGCGTTTTCAGCAACCGGGCCGACTGGCCTATGACCGTTTTTTTCGCGCGGCGGTAGGGGTCGATGAAAACGGCGCCTCGCTGCTCGATCCCCGGAAGGTTGCGACCTATGCGCATATGTTCGGCTGTTGGGAGACACTTTGGGTCATCAAGGCAGGAATGGAGGCGGCGCGCTATCAAAGCCCTGCCGACCGGCAACGGCTGGTCGAGGCGATCGAAGCGATGACCGATCTGGCTGAAAGCCGGGCGCATCCTCAGGGACCCAAACGCTTCAACGGCAAAACGCACCAGGTCTTCGGCCTGCACTATGTCAGCCAGCTGCGGGGCGGTCGATTGGATCTGGTTCACACCGCGCCGATCGCGGCGGGTCGCTATCCCGATGCAATCGACTATACCGCCATGCCTTTCTAGCCTGCGCAAAGCAGCAGGAGATCGGAGGAACGCACCGCTCGCCATCGGTTCTCTTTTCGCCTGGGCTAGCCTGCAAGGGCCCAGACTGCTAGGGCCCAGCATGCAAGGGCCCAGCATGCAAGGGCCCAGCATGCGAGAGCGCGGTCGCCGTTCAAAGTAAGCCAAGACCGCTCGGATATTGCGGCAAAGTGCGGTTTACGGCGCATACGCGACGCCAAACGAGGGCTAGATAACGAGGTCAGGACAGCGGGGGCAAGACAGTGGGGGCAAGACAGCGGGGGCAAGACAGCGGGGACGAGACGATGAGTTCGCGTAACTGCGTTGCCTTGGCCACAGCCTGCGAGATTGCGATCGAGGGCATCGGCGAGACCGAGGTACCCGGCATGCAGGATGTGAACGTCGACGATGGTGTTTTTTAACGGCCCGATCGGTCGCAGCCTTTCAATCTCAAAATCGGGGGAGAGGCTTCGAGTGCAGGCTCGAAACGACACTAAGCCGAGATCACGACCGGGTTGGCCTGCCCGAACGCCCCCGATCTGCACCATGTCCGGTTAGCCAGGTTTGGCTTTCTTGCGTTGCGTAGCCGGCCGATCTGGCGCAATTTCGTGCAGAGCCGCGGGGTTTTTTACCGCCCTGGCACTCGGATTGCACAGCTGCGCGCTTGAGAGGCATAGCTATGCAGTTACCACATGGCAGTTATGCAAACGCAGCGCTAGCGTGACATAAATGTGGCGACATATACCAAGGCACTCCACGACATAAAGAGGGTGTTTCGGATGTTCGACCCATTGGATCGATGGGCGTTCACATATGATCAGGGAAACCGCGCAAGAAAGCTGTTTGCTGCCGTGGTGCTTGCCGCTCTGGACGATGCGATCGCCGATGACAAAAAGTTCGGGAATGGCGAAGACACCATTGCGCGCTGGGCCCGGTCTCGCGATGGGCGCGAGGTTCTAAGCTGCGCCGGGATCGAACCGAATGAGCGTGTCGTCGACGGCTTGCGTGATTTCGTGCGCCGAGGCGTCCGCACCTCCGTGGCCCTTAGCCGTGAAGAGATGGAGCGGCAGGCCGAGGCTGCGTAAGCCTCCGCACCGCACCTGTCGAACCGATTTCGGTCGAACGCGCGGGTGGTTGCGAAATAGCCGCGCGTGTTGAACATGCCCGATGCAACGTTTGTCGGCCGCGCTATGTGCCGGTGCGCCCCTGCGCCGAAATGATCGGCTGGTTGCCGTAATGCTCCAGAAACGCTGTGAACGCTTCGGCCGGCATGGGCGCGCCGAAGAGATGACCTTGCGCATGGCTACAGCCGACTTGGCGCAGCAATTCGACATGTGCCTCTGTCTCTACGCCCTCGGCCAGCACACCGACGCCTAGGGTCTTGCCGATATCGGTCAATGACCTGACGAGCGCCAGTGCATCCTCGTTGCGCACAATCGGCTCGACGAGATCCCGGTCTATCTTGATGGCGTCAGGTTTGAGGTTGAACAGGCTAAGGATCGAGGCGTAGCCGCTGCCGAAATCGTCGAGTTCGATCGCAATGCCGCGTTCGCGCAGCGCGTCGATGGTCCAGTTGATCTGACTGTCGGTCTTGTCGAGATAGATCGATTCGAGCAGTTCGAACACCAGCATGCCGGGCTGCAAATCCAGCATGTCCAGATCGTTCAGCAGACCCGGATCGGACAGACGCTTGGACGACACATTCACCGAGACACGCGACAGGCCGTGTCCAGCCGACTGCCAGCCGCGCAGGTCTGCCATCGCCTGGCCCATCACCAGCCGGTCGAGCGCTCCCACGAGGTCCAACTCGCTTGCGACCTGCAAGAACTCGTCAGGGGCCACCGTCTTGCCGTCGCTGCGGCGCCAACGTGCGAGGGCTTCCGCGCCGATCAACTGTCCGGTGCGCAGGCAGATCTGGGGCTGGTAGAAGGGCAGGATCTCGGCCGCCTCGATGCCTGCCACCAGCTCATCGGACAGACGTTTTCGGGCGACGATTTCGGCATGCAGCGCGTCAGAGTAGAATTCGAACCGATTTCGCCCACGATTTTTCGCACGGTATAGCGCGACATCGGCCTGAACGAGCAGATGCGCAAGCCCGGTTTCGTTGGGATCAACAGTCGCCACGCCGATGCTGGCCCCGAACCGGCAGCTGTGCTGTTCGAACGTCACCGGCTTTCGCATGGCTGTAATCAGCCGCTGGGCCAGCTTGGCAAGCTCGTCGCGCATATTGTCGCTCCGGCACAGCACCACGAACTCATCGCCGCCGATGCGGGCGGCGAAGTCATGCTTGCGGATATTGCCGCGGATCCGTTCGGCAACTGCTTCCAGAACGGCATCGCCCGCCGCATGTCCGAGCGTGTCGTTGATCTGTTTGAAGCGGTCCAGATCGATATGCAGGAGGGCGACATTTCCAATCTGCTGACGCTCAAGATCGCGCAGGCATTCATCGAGATACCGCCGGTTCGCCAGGCCGGTCAGCGCATCGTGCAAGGCGTTGTGACGCACCGTGCGCTCGCTCAACTCCAACGCCGCGGTTTGCTCGGCCAGTTCGAGGTTGGCGTGTTCGAGCGCCGCGGTGTAGTCATTCATCCGCAGCTCGTTTTCCTTCAGATGCGTGATGTCGACCCGGAACGTAACCGTATCGCCAAAACCGGTGCGCCTTTCGATGATGCGCAGCCAGCGACCGTTGGAAAGATGCTGCTCCAGCTCCGAGCTCGCCTCGCGGTGGCGTTTCATCCGATCTTCGAACCATTCGCGTTCGCGCCCCACAGCGTTTGGGTAAAGACCGCGCTCGAGCCCATATTCGAGGATTTCGCTGAGCTTGACGCCCGATGCGATCACCGCGCGCGAGTCCCAATAATACTCAAGATGCAGCTGGTTATGCGCAACCAGCCGCTCTTCGCTGTCGAAGATCGCAAAGGCGGCCGGTACGGCTTCGATCGCTGCCCAAAGCCGTTTTTCGGCCTTCTCGGCCCGCTCGCGCGCCTCGATCAGTCTCTGCTCTATCTCATGCTGTTTGGTCACATCGCGCCCGGTCACGACGGTTTTGAGCGTGCCATCGCGCTTGTCGATCAGGGGGGCGGTCTCAAGCTCGATCCAATAGCAACGGCCGTCCTTGCGCCGAAAGCAGCGTTTGAACACGGATCCGTCGCTGCTGTCGAGTTCGGCGACCGGGCGCAGGACAGCGCCGTCATTGGGCGGTTCAGGGGGGCGCACCGCCTCCGGCACCAGGCCACGCACCTGGTCTATGGTCGTTTCCGTCCGGCTCAAATAGGCGGCATTGGCCCACTCGATGCGTCCGGCGTGATCGAGAACCACCACCCCGTCGGTCACGCTTTGCGCAACAAGGTAAAGCCAGTCGAACTCCGCCTCGCGGGTCACGGTGTCTTGCGCGCGGGGGAGGGCTGCGACCTCCGCTTCGGCGGTGGGCACCGCGCAATCCTCGCAAAAAACGGCGACTTGCTGCGGCCCGCGCGATGTAGGCGGCATCGGCACGAACCGCCACCGCGCAGCCGGGGCGGTGTCGCAGGCCGGCTGCATACGCTCGATCCCCGTGATGTAGGTATCGATCATGTTCAGAGCGCTGGGGTCGAGCACCGGCGGCGCGTCACCCCAGAAATCCTGAAGCCGTGTGCCAACGGCCGTCTTGCGACCCAAGCGCAGGCCCATCGCAGCATTGGCCCATGTCACCTGCCAGCACTGATCCTGGAAACCGAGGATCGCCATGGCTTGCGAGGACAGGTTGCACAACGTTTCGGTTTTTTTCTGGCTCACCCGAACACCAACTCTTTGTTGCGACCGTCGAGGTAGCGCAGAACTTTTGTTGAAGCGTAAACGGCGCCGCGGTTAGCGCCCGTCGCGCCAGATCGGGTTCGACCAAGCCCGGCGCCCGGCCGCATCGATCACGGTTACGCGCAGCCAGGGGCTCGGCTCGACCCGTCCGAGCGCAATCCGCACGCGGGTCATCGACTGGCCCTGCTGGTTGACCGCAGCCGACGCCTGGCCCTGGATCACGACATTGACCGCGGGCGAGCATTCAACCTCGACCGCGTTCTGCTCAAGATGGATGCCGCGCAGTTCCGGCCCGGTGCTGGCATAGTGGTGCCCCGCCTTGAGCGCAGCGAGCAGCGCCTCGGGATCGTTTTCGGCGGCCTTGGCCATCACCCAGCCGCCGAAATGGTCGGGTTCGGAGAAATGCGCATCATCGGTGGCAATTAGGTCGAGCCGCCTTCCCTCGGCGAGCAGGAGGTCGAGCGTATGGAAACCGTCGGCCCGGTCGACCCCGATTGCGCAGCCATGGTTGTAGACCTCGACCGCATGAGCGGCTTGGATCGATCGGGCGTCTTCCATCGTCAGGCCGGACCATTGGGGATGCGCAATGGCCACATACGCGCCGGAGGCGCGGGCGCGGGCGGCCAGAGCGGCGCCGGTTTCGGCCCCCGGGGCGGGCAGGAAATTCGGTACGTCGGGCGGGGCGAAGTCTTCTGGCAGGCCAACGGCGAGAATGTGCCAGAGCTCACCGTTTTTCATGGCACCGCTATGAAGCTCGGCACCCAAAAGGGTGGTGAAGCGGTTGTCGCGATAGGGTCTGGTATCGGTGATGGGATAGCCGAAGAGCCCGATGAAGTGATCGGAGAGGCAGATGAAGTCGTAGCCTTGGTCACGGTAGCGGGCACAGACCGCCTGGGGGCTGAGCGTGCCGTCGGATCTGGTGGAATGGGTGTGCAGGTTACCACGGAAGAACCGTCCGGGCGCGGTAAAGGCATCGGGCTGCATGCGCATCTCCTTACGTTGCAAAAAATGTCTCAGAGGCTTGTGACGGTTTTGCGTCCAAGGGATCCGCAGGCCCGGCGGCGCAGCATGCCTTCGGCAGGCCGCCTCCGGCGGGAGTATTTTGGCCAAGAAGAAGGGTTGAGAAGGCAACGAGGCGGGCCGGTGCCGGGGCAGGACGGTGTCGGGGCGAGATGCGGACACCGGGTTTTTGGCGCTCCAGACGGGCGCGCGGGCGGTCAGTCCATGGGACGGCGTTTGCGGATCAGTTGGCTGATGGAGACAGCGATCACCAGCCCGCCGCCGTAAAAGAGGTTCTGGACGAAGCTGTCGACGCCGAGAAAGTTCAAGCCCAAGATGCCGGTGGACAGGAAGAAGACCGCGATGAAGGCCCCGGGGGCGTTGAAGCGGCCGGGATAGATTGCGGTGGAGCCCAGGAAGGCGGCTGCGAAGGCGGGTAGCAGGAAGGCAAGCGCCGAGGTGGGATCGGCCGCCCCCCGCATACCGGTATAGAGCACGCCGGCAAAGCCTGCGATGGCCCCCGAGGCGATGAGCGCCCCGGCCCGCATACGCGCCACATTGACGCCAGAGAGACGGGCGACCTCGCGCCCCCGCCCGGTAAAGAGAAGGCGTCGGCCCAGGGCGGTGTGCTGAAAGAGGTACCAGATTGCCAGGGCCAGGATCACCGCGTACCAAAAGCTAAGAGGGATACCGAGAAACCTGGTCAAGATCACGGCGTTGATGAGGTCCATCGACACGCCCGCAATGGTGTTGGAGTTCGACACCCAAAGGATCACCCCGTTGACAAAGTACCCGGTGCCGAGGGTAACGATCAGCGAATGGATCCCCATCCAGAGTATAAAGACGGCGTTGACCGCGCCGATCGCTGCCCCGACCAGTACCGCAAAGACCAGCGCGCCGCCCAGCGACCAGCCCATCTGCACGGTCAGCACCGCGATCAGCATGGAAGAGAGCCCCATGGTCGAGGCGACCGAAAGGTCGAAATCGCCCGTTGTCAACGGCACCAGCAAAGCCAGTGTCAGCACCAGGATCATCGCATTGGAGCCGAACATCGTTGCATAGCTGTTGAAGTTGAGCATCTGGTCGGGGCGAAAGGCGGCGAGCACAAGGATCAAAAGCGCCCAGGCGATGAGCAGTCCAAAACGCTCGGCCAGCGAAAGCCAGTTGGTGGGGCGGGACGCTGGCGTTGCGATCAGCGATTTCTCAAAAGCCTGGATGCGGGCTTCGAGCGCGGCAATGCGCGCCTCATAGGTCGCGGCCGTTTCCTCGGTGCCCATCGGTTTCATCACCGCCTCCTGCCCCGCGCGCGCTAAGCGATTACGGCCATCGCCTCGATCTCGATGAGGAAGTCCGGCAGCGCCAGCGCCTGCACGCCGATCCAGGTGTTGGGCGGCGGCGCGGCATCGCCGAAAAAAGCCCCCATAGCGGGCGCAACGGCGCCCAGCTTATCGGGTGTGTGATCGACAACATAGGTCCGGATCCGAACCAAATCCTCCACGCCTGCGCCCACCTCGTCCATGACCGTTTTTAGGTTGGCGAGGACCTGTTCGGCCTGGGCTGCCAGATCACCGATACCGACCGTGTTGCCGTCTTTGTCCCAGGCCACCTGACCGGCGAAATGCACCATGGTGCCGCCGGTGGTACGGGCGGCGTGGGAAAAGCCGAACTGCAGGGAATCATACATGCTCGGCGGGTTGATCTTTTCGGCCATGGGTCCGTGTCCTTCTGTCAGGCGGCGGTTTGCGCCGCGCCGCTTAGCGTAACCGAGCGGAAACAGTGCTCGGCAATGGTCTCTTTGGTCAGCGCCCCTCCGCGGAGTTCGGCCACAACCCGGCCCCGGGCCAGGATGATCACGCGGTGGCAGATCTGGGCGAGCTGCTCATAGTCTGTCGAGCCGATCAGGATAGCGCTGCCCCCGGCGGCGGCACGGTCAAGCGCATCCCAGATGTCCTGGCGCGCACCGACATCCACGCCCTGGGTCGGCTCATCGAGCAAAAGCAAAAGCGGCTCGACCTGCAGCCATTTTGCCACAAGCGCCTTTTGGGCATTGCCCCCCGACAGCGCAGAGAGCGGCAGTTCGGGCGCGTTCGGTTTGACCCCGGCCGTCTTGCCCAGCCGTCTTGCATGATCGGTAACGTCGCGCTCCATCAGCCCCAGCCGGCGCCGCAACCGCGCAAGTACCGGCAGCGCGATGTTCTCGCCTACGGGCAGGCTGCCGATGCCGGCCTCGCCCAGCCGATCGGCAGGTAGGTAGACAATGCCATGGGAAAGCGCCTGGGACGGGGTGATGCGGCTCAGCACGAGGCGCCGGCGCCTCAGTTTAAGCTGGCCTTCACGCGCCCGGCGCGCCCCGTAGATGAGACCCGGCAGGTCGTCCGCGCCCGAGCCGATCAGCCCGGTGACGCCGAGGATCTCGCCCGGCGCCAGAGCAAGATCCACCGGACCGGTCACGCCCGGACCCGACAACCCTTCGACAAAGACCGCCGCGGCGGCTTGGGGCGGGGGTTTTTGCAGCCCCGCATAGGCGGCCAGATCGCGTCCGATGATCCGCTCGACAAAGGCGTCATGCGAGGTGCGAGGCGTCACGACAGTGTCGATCAGAAGTCCGTCGCGCAGGATCGTGGCACGGTCGGTGATCTCGCGCACCTCGTCGATATCGTGGCTGACAAAGATGACCGAGGCACCGGTTTCCACGGTCTGGCGCACCAGTCGGAAGAGTTGTTCGACGCCGGCACGCGGCAAAAAGGGCGTCGGCTCGTCGAGCACCAGCACACCGGGCTCGCCGGAATGGGCGCGCAGATCCTCCGCCGCCCGCACAATCGCCAGAAGCGCCTGTTCGACGGCCGAGAGTGTGCCGACCTCCGCCCTGGGATCGAATGCGAGATCGTACTTCGCAAACACCGTGGCCGCCTCGGCATGCGCGGCGGACCAGTTGATCGAAAGCCGGCGCGAGGTGGCAAGCGCTCCCAACCGCAGATTCTCGGTCACGCTCAGCGATGGGATCAACCCCAGATGCTGATGCACAAAGGCAAGCCCCATCTCGCGGACCCGCCCGCCCGGCACCGGCAGCGGCACACGCTTTCCGTAAAGCGCGATCCGCCCGCCGGGCTCTGGCGCATGAAAGCCCGACAGCACCTTGATGAGCGTCGACTTGCCCGAGCCGTTCGAGCCCAAAAGCCCGTGCACCTCGCCGCGCGCCACGCTCAGCGAGACGTCATTCAGCGCCACCGCCCCGCCGAAGCGCTTGCTCAGATGCGCAATGGTGAGGGCAGGAACAGGCCCTGCCCCCGCCGGAGAAGCTGTCACTCTACGCCCCACAGCGCTTTGAACCCATCCACATGCACATCGCCATAGCCATCGTTGAAGGTGGCTGGGACGCCGGCATCCGCGACGTTTTCGTCGGTAAAGATATAGGCCGGGGTGTTCAGTGCGGTGACCGGTGGAAGCCCGCAGAGCAGGCGCATATTCGCATCGACCGCCGCATAGCCAACCCAGCCCAGGCTCTCGCCGACATTCATCTCGACAATGTCGCCGTCGCGCATCATGTCGAGCACGAAGGGCGTGCCGTTATAGCTGATCACCTTGGCGTCGGAGCCCGCGATTTGGATGGCCGGCACGGCGAACTGGCTCATCGAATCGTAGATCGGGATGACATAGTTGATGGTCGGGTCGGCCAGCAGGGCCGCCTGCACGGCGGGCTGGATCTTGGTGGCCCATTCGGTGACCGGGGTGTTGACGTAGCTCCAGCTGCAATCCGGGCAGTTCGCGTCGAGATAATTGGTGATCGCATCGCGCAAAGGCGCGGTCGGGGTGATCTCATCGGGCCCCAGCACCAGCGCGTTGACCTTGCCTTCGGTCTGCACGATGGCCCAGGCCGCCAGGATCTTTCCCACAGTCACATAATCGGTGTTGGCCGCGCCATCCATAAAATCGGGCACGGTCTGGGTGGTGGCATCCCAATTATGGGTCGCCGTCACCTTCACCCCGGCAGCACGCGCCTCGGTGATCTGGGGGACGAGAAACTCCGGCGGCAACCCCCCTTGCAGATCGATCAGGTCGAACTTCTCGGCCACGGCGGTGTTGATGCCCTGGATCCATTGCGCGGGATCGAGTTGGGTCTCCCAATCGCGCAGGTTGAAACCGACTTGGCCCGCCGCCTCAAGCATGCTGGCGCTGATCGTGGCGTTGAACGGGTTGGCATTGGTCAGCGGGATCACAAACATCGATTTGTCGGCCATGCAGGCCCTGGCATCGAAGGCCGGTCCGGGCGCAGTGAAGCTGGGCATTTCGGAGTATTGCGCAACCAACGCCTTCGCGGCCTCCAGATCGGCCAAAGCCGGGCTTGCCAAAGCGGCGAGCACGGCCGCGGTCAAGAGATGCGTTGTTCCCCGAGACCTTCCCCGAGACCTTTCCCGTTTCATTCCCTGCATCATTCCCTGTCTCCGTTTGTCTGAGCTGTCTTGGTGAGGTAAGCGGCCGCCTCGGCTACTGGGATCACATCGGCATATTTGGCCGACATGTCGAAGATGTTGGCCTGATGCGGCTCGGGCGCGCGGTCGCCGCAGGCCTCCTCGACCACCAAAGTGATAAATCCGTGGCTCATCGCATCGATGCAGGAGGCGCGCACGCAGCCCGAGGTGGTGAGCCCGGTGAGGATCAGCGTATCGACGCCGAGCGCGGTGAGCGTCGCGGCCAGCGAGGTGCCGAAGAAAGCCGACGGGTATTGCTTGGTCACCACAATCTCGCCCGCGGCCGGGGTCAGCGCCTCGACCGGCCGTCCCAGCGGATTGCCGGCCTCAAACACGCTCAGCGCCGGGACTTTGCGATAAAAAACCCCGCCATCGGCGCCGCCCGGCATAAACCGGACCTCGGTGTGAACGATCGGGATGCCCAGCCGGCGTGCCTCGCCCAGCAGCCCGGCCGCCGCATCGCGGGCCCGCACACAGCCCTCGCCCCCGTAAAGCGGCGAGTTCTGGGCGAAATACGCCTCGGCAAAGTCGATGAGAAGCAGAGCGGGCGTCGACCCCCAGACCTGCTGTGCGTGATAGCCTGCGCGGGCGTAGTTGCGGTCGAGCTCCTCCATCGGGCTCATTCGGCCGCCTTCATGAATTGCATAAAGACGGGAGGCTTGGGCGGCTCGAAGCCGGTCTCGGCCTTGGCGCGGCGCATCAGCTCATCGAGGCTCTCAAACCCACGATCAAAGAGCTTCGTTTCGCCGCGCTTCTTGGCCATCTGGGCGCGCAGCTTTTCGGTCGCGGAATTGTCAACCTTGCCGTTGGCAATCACCACACCGTAACGTTTCGCGCCTTCGACGGTCACCAGCCCGCGTGCGACATCGGCCAGCACCTTTTCGGCCGGGCGCTGCAGCGGATCGCCCCAGCCGCCGCCGCCCCAGGTGTTGAAGTAAAGGATATCGCCCGGCTCGACCTTCACCCGATCGCATTTGGAGGGGATGTTCTCCTCACCGCCCGCTGCGCGCACCAGCCGCTTGGTCGAGCGCATGCCCGGCTCGCCGCCATTCACCCCCCATGGATAGGTGAGCCAGCGATCATCATGCACCGAGATCTCGCCCGGCTCGAGGAACTCATAGCCGATGGAGATGCCGTTGCCGCCGCGATGCAGCCCCGCACCGCCGGAATCGACAATGGTCTCATAGACCCGGATGCGCAGCGGGAAATAGGCCTCCAAAAACTCATTGGGCACATTGGTAAAGGCGGGCCAGAGCGAATGCCCGTCCGGCCCGTCGCCCACCGGCCGACCGGGAATGCCGCCAAAGCCGATCTGATAAAGCTGGTACCACTCGCCGGCTTTGTCATAGCCCGAATACATGAAATGCGGGCTGTCGGAGAAGCCGGCCGCGTTCAGCGCATCCGGCGCGCCCTGGCCCAGAAGCCCGCCCATCAGATCGAAGATCCGGCCCAGCATGTGCGTCCGGCAGCTCAGCGCGGCGGGTTTCTGCGGCTTGAGGATACAGCCCGCGGGAATGCGCACATCGACGAGGTCGTAAAACCCGTCATTGAAGAGGATCTGCGGGTCGAAGAGATTGATCGTGAAGGCGCCCACGAACATCTTGAACATCTCTTCATTGAGCAGGAAGTTGATCGAAGAGAGGCTCTGCGGGTCGCTGCCGGCAAAATCGAAGATGGCGACCTCGCCCTCGCGATGCAGCGAACAGGCGATTTTGTAAGGCCCGTTGCCCATGCCATCGTCGTCGATCCAATCCTCGAAGGTCGACTTCGTCTCCGGCACGATCATCTGGATGATCGCGCCCATCGCCACCTTGTTGCGGTCGAGCATGTCCCACATCGCCGAGATGTAGGTGTCGACGCCGAACCGCTCGATATTCTCGCGCACCCGCCGCTCGGCCAGACGCAGCGCCGCGATGATGGCGAAGAAATCCGATTTGTTCCACTCCGGCATCCGGCAATTGGCCAGGATGATGTTCAGGATCTCCTCTTGCAACTCGCCGCCGCGATAGACCTTGGTGGGGGGCACGATGAGCCCCTCCTCATAGATCATCTTGGCATCGGTGGGCAGCGAGCCGGGTACCTTGCCGCCGACATCGGTCATGTGGCCGAACATTGCCGCCCAGCTGACCAGCCGCCCGTCATGGAAGATGGGCATCATCATCAGCCAATCATTGAGATGGCTGATCGCGCCGCCGACCGAATAGGGGTCGTTGGAGAGGAAAATGTCGCCATCCTCGATCTCGCCCTCATAGCCCTGCATGAAGCCGTAAAGGAACGAGCCGAACTGGCCCACGACCATCTTGCCTTCCTGATTGGCGATCATAGGAAAGGCGTCATGTTGCTCGCGGATGCCGGGCGACATGGCGGTGCGGAACAGGACCGCATCCATCTCGGCGCGCGCGTTGCGCAGGGCGTTTTCGACGATGTCGAGGGTGATCGGATCGACCTTGACGCGCGGAAAGGGTTTCGGATTCGCTTCGATTACTTTTGCTGGCATGTCGCGTCTCCCCCTCAGCGCTTCGATTTGCGCGCGCGCAGAGCCTCATGGCCCGCGGGCCAGATCAGCATGTTGCCCACCGCGTCGACGATGCCTTCATGGCCGGGCAGGATCAGCGTGGTGCTGTCCATCTCGGTCACGATGGCGGGGCCTGCGATCACATCGCCTGCCCCCAGCTTTGCCCGGTCATAGATCTTGGCGGCCTCCCAAGCGCCGTCGACATAGACTTTGGTGTCGTGGATCACCGCCGCGGCCGGGTTGCCGCCCGGCGCCAGCTCGCCGCCGATGAAGGGTTTCTCGCCGCCCTGCACCACCGCACGCAGGCCCACAAGCTCATGCGCGGCATCGAGCGCGAAGGTAAAGAGCTTCTCATGCTCCTCATCGAAGCGTCGTGCGATGCCGGCAAGCCCTTCCGCGCGAAAGGCGTCCGGGGCCAGATCGATGGTCAGCTTCATGCCCTGGCCGTGATAGCGGATGTCGATCTGATAGAGCGTCTCCTGCTCGGCCCGCCCGACGCCTTCGGCTTCCAGATCCCGCGCGGCATCGGCTTCCAGATCGCGCAGCATCTGGCCGATCTCGCCATCCGAGGTCTCGCTCAGGCGCCGCACGAAGGTCTGCGAGGCCTCGTTGCGCAAACGGGTCGTGGCATCGCCATAGGCGCAGAGCACGCCCGGCCCTGGCGGGATGATCGCCGGCCAGGCATTGATGAGCTTGGCGAGCGCATTGGCATGCAGCGGCCCCGCGCCGCCGAACCCGATGAGCGCGAAATCCCGCGGGTCATAGCCCTGCTCGACCGAGACCAGCCGCAGCGCGCCGCACATGTTTTCGTTCACGATGGCCACGACGCCCTCGGCCGCGTCCTCGACCGATTTGCCCAATGGCCCGGCTATGGTGCCCACAGCCGTTTGAGCCAGATCGCGGCGGATCGCCATATCCCCGCCCAGCCGCGCATCGGAGGGCAGATAACCCAGCACCACATTGGCGTCGGTCACGGTCGGCGCCTCGCCGCCCGCACCGTAAGCAGCCGGGCCGGGCACGGCACCCGCCGATTGCGGACCGACCCGCAGCGCCTTGGTCAGTTCGGGCACATAGGCGATGGAGCCGCCGCCCGCGCCCACGGTGCGCACATCGATCGACGGCGCGCGGACGGTCACATCGCCCACCCGGGTTTCGCGCCTTGTGCGGGCCTCGCCGCCCTCGATCAGCGCCACATCGGTCGAGGTGCCGCCCATATCGAAGGTCAGAAGATTGCCGAACCCGGCATTCTTGGCGATCCATTTCGCGCCGGACACGCCGCCGGCGGGCCCGGACATCAAGAGGTTCACCGGCGTCTCCATCGCGGCCGCGGCCGAGGAGAGCCCGCCATCCGAGCGCAGGATCTGCAAATTCACATCGCCCATCCGCGATGTCAGCTCCGATTGCAGGCTGCCGACATATTTCGACACCAAGGGCCGGACATAGGAGTTCACAACGCAGGTTTCGGTGCGCTCATACTCATACATCTCTGGCATGATCGCGGCCCCGGTCGAGACCGGGATGCCCGGCATCACCTCGCGGGCGATCTCGGCGATGCGCAGCTCATGGGCCGGGTTCACATAGCCGTTGAAAAGGCTGATGGTCAGCGCCTCGATGCCCTTGCCGGCCAGGGATTTCAGCTCGGCCCGGATTGCCGCCTCGTTGAGCGGCGTCAGCACGGTGCCATCGGCATTCATCCTCTCCTCGGCCTCAACGGTCAGCTCCAAAGGTGCCAGCGGCAGGGATTTGTTCCAGATCACCCAGCCGCCAAGACCGCCCGGCACATAGGAGCGGGCGATCTGCAGCGTGTCTTTGTAGCCCTTGGTGGTCACAAGCCCGACCACCGCGCCGGAAGAGGTTAGGACCGTGTTGGTTGCCACGGTGGTGCCATGCATCACCTCGCCGATATCGCCGGGCGCGATACCTGCGGCGCGGCAGATCTTCTCGATGCCGTTGAGCACGCCGACCGAGCTGTCATCGGGGGTGGAGGGCACCTTGGCGGTGACCACGCGGCCGCGCGCCTCGTCCAGCAAAAGAAGATCTGTGAAGGTGCCGCCGACATCGACGCCAAGCCGCAGCCCGCCCGGGACGCGCCGGCGGGCCGGCGCCGGGCTCGGTGCAGGTACGGCGACCGGCCCCGCGCCTTCCATCCGCGCCAGCCGCGCCTCGATTTCGGCCAACCGCGCCTCGTAGGTCCGGATCAGATCCTCGGTGCTGCTCATCTGTCGATCCCCTCTGCATCCCATTCTGGCTCTGCCGCAACGACCCGGATCTCGACCAAAGCCCCCGCGCGGCGCAGCCCCGCCACCTCCACTGCCGTCCAAGCTGGGTAAGGTGGGGCGACATGCTCGGCGCGCAATGCTTTAAAGCGCTCGAAATGGGCGCGCAGCCCGACATGGTAGCTCGTCATCTCAACGATATCGCTCAGACCCAACCCGGCTTCGCCCAGCACAGCGGCGATTTTGGCAAAGGCGTTGCGCACCTGCTCATCGAGACTGTCCGGCATTGTGCCATCGTCCCGGCTGCCGGTCATGCCGGTGACAAACACTATCCCATGCGCTCGGATACCGGGCGAGGCGTGCAGGCTGGCGACAGCGTCCTCAGCGCCTGGCGGGATAAGCGCCTGCGCGGTCATTCCTCCGTGCCGCCCTGAGACCGGCGGGTGAACCAGCGCGGCAGCAGGCGCGTGCTGCGGGCTTTGCTGGCGGCCGAAAGGGCGGTCTCGGAAATGGAAAAGAGCTTGTCGAGCATCCGCGCTTGGCTTTCCAAAACCCGTTTCTTTTCAGCGTTTTCCGCCTCAAGCTGCGCATTGACCGCCATTGCACGATCGAGGAGGGCGGTTGCGCGCGCCCCGTCGGCCCGGGCCTTTTCCAGCGCCGCGCCGGTGCGGTCGAGCAGCGACAGCGCCCGCTCGGCCGCTTGCGACAGCCCGGCGATCCGAGCCTCGCCTCGGGCGGCAGCCTCGTCGGCCAGGGCCACGGCACGGGTCAGAAGCGAGGCGAGCCGCGTCCCCTCGATACGGCTCGCCTCTAGCGCGCCGGCGGTCTCCTCGAGGAGAGCGAGCGCACGTTCCGTGACCGCATTGGCCGGTGCGGTGCCGGCATCAAGACTTTCCGCGAGGTCGAGCGCGCGTTCCAAGAGCCCGGTCAGGCGGTGCGTTTCTGCCTGGGCAGCCTCCAGGGCGGCGGCCATCTGGTCGAGCGCCTCCTGCTGTCGCGCAGCGAGAGCAGCGAAATGCGCGGCTGTCTCGCCTGCTTCCTCCCGCTCTGCTGTTAGCTCTTCGATTTCGTCGAAGAGCGCCTCGATCAAGGCTTCCGGCGCGGCCGTTTCTCGCGCGGTTGCTTCGCTCAGATCGCCGGGTGCCGAGGCCAGATCGACGCGCAGCCGGCCATGGTTGTCGCGCCGGGCGGGTAGCAGGCCCTTTGCCACCGCCTCGCGCAGCTTGAGGCGACTGATGCCCAGGCGGCCGGCGGCGTCGGCCAGCGGCAGATAGTCGGATCGTTCGACCGGGTCCATCAGCACGCGCGCCGCCCCCTCCCGCGATCAGATGATGCCGCGCGCGGCAAAATCGGCCAGCCGCTCTTGCGGCAAATCAAGGATGCCCCGATAGACCGCGTCGTTGTGCTCGCCCAGGGTGGGCCCGACATGGCGCACCGTGCCGGGGGTCTCGGAGAGTTTTGGCGCGACGTTTTGCATCCGGATCGGCCCAAAATCGGGGTGGGCAACCTTGACGATCGCCTCGCGGGCCTGAAAATGCGGATCCCGGATCATGTCCTCGGCCTTATAGATCAGCCCGCAGGGCACGCCGTTTTCCTCCAGGATCGCTTCCAGCGGCGCCAGATCGATGGTTCCGGTCCAGGCGTTGATCAGGCCGTCAAGCTCGGCCTGATGGGCGCCGCGCGCCGAGTGCGTGGCATAGCGTGCATCCTCGGCCAGCGCCGGTTGACCCATCGCTGCGGCCAGCCGCTTGAAGACCGTATCCTGATTGGCCGCGATCAATAGCAGCTTGCCATCCTTGGTATCAAAGACGTTGGAGGGCGAGACGTTGGGCAGGATCGGCCCGGTCCGTTCGCGCACATAGCCCGCCACGTCATATTCCGAGACCAGGCTCTCCATCATCGCCAGCACCGCCTCATAGATCGCGCTGTCGACCACCTGTCCGCGCCCGGTGCGTTCGCGCGCATGCACGGCCATCATCGCGCCCAGGCAAGCATAGGTTGCCGCCAGCTCGTCGCCGATCGAGATCCCCATCCGCGAGGGTTGCGTGGAGGGATCGCCGACGACATAGCGCATGCCGCCCATCGCCTCGCCGATGGCGCCGTAGCCGGCGCGCTTGGCGTAAGGGCCCGTCTGGCCGAACCCGGTGACCCGCACCATCACCAGCCTTGGGTTGATCGCGCTCAGCGCCTCATAGCCCAGCCCCCAGCGCTCCATCGTACCAGGGCGAAAATTCTCAATCAGAATGTCCGAGGTCGCGACCAGCTTGCGCACAATGTCCTGGCCCTCGGGCGCGCGCAGATTGAGGGTGATCGACTTCTTGTTGCGCGCCACCACCGGCCACCAGAGCGACTTGCCATGCGGTTTTTCGCGCCCCCATTGGCGCATCGGATCGCCCGTGCCGGGCTGCTCGCATTTGATCACTTCGGCCCCGAAATCCGCCAGAAGCTGGCCACAAAACGGGCCGGCGAGAAGCTGGCCCATCTCGATCACGCGCATATCGGTAAGCGGGCCCTGTCGGGGCGGCGTTGCGGGTCCGGTCATGATCTCCCTTTCCTGCGCCCGAAATTCGAGCCGTGTCGCCGTTCGCCGTCTTGTATGGACGGCTTGCCCTTGACCGACATAAGGATACCTTCCGGAATACCAAAAGAAAGGGCAGTGGAGGAAAAAACCATGGATTCGGTCGAAATCATCGAGGTTTCGCCGCGCGACGGTATACAAAACGAAGCGCAGATCCTCGATTTGGATACCAAACTTGCCCTGATTGCGCGCGCCGAGGCGGCTGGTGCGGCCCGCATCGAGGTTACCAGCTTCGTTAACCCAAGGCGGGTGCCGCAAATGGCCGATGCCGATGCGGTGGCCGCCGCGCTGACCAAGGGGCGGGCGAAACATATCGGGCTCGCGCTCAATCAGCGGGGGTTCGAGCGCGCGGCCGCTGCCGGGCTCGATGAGGTGAACTTTGTGATCGTCGCCACCGACAGCTTCAACCGGCGCAATCAGGGGGTGGAAACCGCCCAAAGTGTTGCGGCCTGGGGCGAGATTGCGGCTGCGGCTCGTGGGGGGATTGCGGCGGGCGTGACGATCGGCGCCGCTTTCGGTTGTCCATTTGAGGGCGAAGTGCCGCTTGCCCGGCTGCTCTGGGTGGTCGAGGCGGCGATGGCGCATGACCCTCATGAGATCGCCCTGGCCGACACCATTGGTGTCGCGACGCCGCGCGACGTGGCCGAGCGGGTCGGCGCGGTGCGGGCTGCGTTTCCCGACACGCCACTGCGGCTGCATCTGCACAACACCCGCAACACCGGGATTGCCAATGCCTGGGCCGGCATCCAGGCCGGGGCGACGGCGCTTGATGCGTCTTTCGGCGGGGTCGGCGGATGTCCCTTTGCGCCAAAAGCCACGGGCAACATCGCCACCGAGGATCTGGTTTATATGCTCGAGCGCTCTGGGGTGGGCACAGGCATGGATCTGGCCGCCTGCATCGAGGCGGCGGAGTGGCTGGAGGCGCAGCTGGAGCACCCCGTTCCGGGCATGGTGATGAAGGCCGGCGGCTTTCCCGCGCCGCAGGCCGCTTGAGACAGCCCGGCATGGAAGACGGGCTCAGAGAACGATCGGTACGCCGTGAAACCGCGGCTGAAACGGCCTACCGCGATCTGCGTCGGGATATCCTGACCGGCGGTCTCGCGGCCGGAACGCGGCTCACCGAAGCAACACTGGCCGAGATGCTGGGGATCTCGCGCACGCCGGTGCGCGAAGCGCTCAAGCGGCTCGTGTTGGAGGGGTTTGTCGAGCGCGAGGCGGGGCAGGGCGCCCGGGTCGCACCGCTTCTTGCCGACGAGATCGAACAGATCTTCCGTATCCGGGTGATGTTGGAGAGCTATGCCGCCCATCGCGCGGCGCGGTTTGCGACGGATCAGGAGATTGCAGCGCTGCGCAAACTGGCCGATGAGATGTCGGCTTGCACGCCACCCAGCACCGACGAGGATTTTCGCCGACTCAGCATCGCCAACGAGGCCTTTCACAAGGGGGTGATGCGCGCCGCGCGATCCCAGCGTCTGGGGGCCATGCTCTCGATTGCCGTCGATGTCGCTATCGTGTTGCGCACCTACCGGATGTATTCTGAGCGGGATTTGGTCCGGTCTGCCGCGCATCACCATGAGATCGTCGACGCCATAGCGGCGCGGTCGCCGGATTGGGCGCAAAGCGTGATGTCCTCGCATCTTCTGGCCGCGGCATCGGTCGCGGCGATGAGTCGGGAACAGGCGGTGCACGGGTCGGAGCAACGCGCCGCCGAGTAGCGGCATCCAGAGGAGCATGCCATGGGCGCCATCGACATCGTCTGCAACCTCTTTACCCCGCAGGAGGTGCGCGAGGAACGCACAGGGCTGGACGAGACCTTCAAGGCCCAGGTGCGCATGCCGCCCGAGATGCGGGGCGGGGTGCCGCTGGATGCCTATCTGCGCAAGATGGACCGGGCCGGGATCGACCGGTCGCTGATGATTGCGGTGCGGGCGGGCGATCTGAAGATCCGCGGCTCCTTCGAGATCACCTATGAACGCGTGGCCGAAGTGTGTTCAGCCTGGCCGCATCGCTTTTCGGGCCTGGCCGGGGTGGACCCGTTTCGCGGCATGCAGGGGATCTATGATCTGGAGCATGCGGTGAAAGAGCTGGGCTTTGTCGGCGCGCATCTCTACCCGCATTGGTTCGGGCTCGCTCCCAATGACCGGCGCTACTACCCCTATTACTCCAAATGTTGCGAGCTCGACATCCCGATCATGATGCAGGTCGGGCATAATCTGGTGTATTCGCGCGAGCGGCGGCTGCCCTCGGTGGGCCGGCCGATTACATTGGATGACGTGGCCATCGACTTTCCAGAGCTCAAGCTCATCGGCATTCACATCGGCGTGCCCTGGACCGACGAGATGATCTCCATGGCCTGGAAGCATGAGAATGTCTTCATCGGCGTCGATGCCTATGCGCCCAAGCACTGGCCGCCGCAGCTTGTGCATTATCTCAACAGCTATGGGCGCGAGAAGGTGCTCTTCGGAACCGACTGGCCGGTGATCGATCCCGAACGGGCCGTGCAGGAGATCGACGCGCTGGGCCTGCGCCCGGAAAGCCACCGGCTCCTGATGCGCGAGAACGCGCTGCGGGTCTTCGATCTGCCCGAAAGTGCCGCGCTTGCCGAGGCCGCCGAATGAGCCAAAGGGTGATCGCGGCGCCGCCCGAGACCTATCGGCCGCTCGACATTTCCTCGGGTCTCAGGGCCAATGCGCGGCGGTTTCCCGGCAAGACGGCCGTGACCATGGGCGCGGCGCGGCTGAGCTATGGCGCGCTGGAAGACCGGATGAACCGGGTCTCGAACGCGGTGGCGGCATTGGGCCTCGGGCCGGGGCGCAACGCCGCGATCATGGCCGGCAACACCCCGGAATATTTCGAGATCGTGGCCGGCGTATCGGCCACAGGAGCGGCCATCGCGACCGTCAATGCCCGTCAGACCCCGGCAGAGCTGGGCGCCATTGCGCGCGACTGCGATGCGCGGGTGATCTTCACCGATGCCGCTTTCGAGGATGCGGTCCGCGCGGCCGACCTGCCCGAGGGGGCCGAGATCGTGGTCATCGGCCCCGCTTACGAGGCCTGGATCGCCCGTGCCGCGGCCAGCCCGCCCGCTGCCACACCCCCAGAATGGGCGACCTTTGCGATCCCCTACACATCGGGCACCACCGGCACGCCCAAAGGCGTGTGCCTGTCGCACCGCTCGCGGGTGATCTCGTTTTTCACCTTTGCCTCGGTCTATGGCTGTTTCGGCGAGGCCGACCGGTTTCTCGTCACCACCCCGCTCTTCCATGGCGGCGGCTTTGCCTTTCCGATGGCAGCCCTCTTTCTGGGCGGCGAGGTGGCGCTGATGCCGCGTTATGCGCCCGATCTGCTGCTCGAGGAAATGGCCAGCGGCCGCCACTCCGGCAGCTTTGTCGTCCCCACCCAGTTCCATGGCCTGTTCGATCTGGGCAAAGCGGCCTGCGCCCGGCTCGCAAATCACCGGTTTCGTTCGATCGTCTGCAATGCGGCACCCTTGCCCGAGGACACCAAGCTGGCCGCGCTCTCCTGGCTGGGCGAGGGGGTGCTGCACGAGACATATGGCTCGACCGAGGCCGGTGTCGTCACCAATCTTTACCCGCATGAGATGCGCGCAAAGCAGAACTGTGCGGGGCGGCCCATCGCTGGTCAGCAGGTCCGGCTGTTGGGCGCGGATGGCGCGGAGGTTGCCCCGGGCGAGATCGGCGAGCTCTTCTCCAACGGTCCCACGCTTTTCAACGGCTATTGGAACCGGGCCGAGGAAACCGCCGCCAGCTTTCGCGACGGCTGGTTTTCGGCCGGCGATCTGGCCCGGGCTGATGATGAGGGGTATCTGCACATCGTTGATCGCAAGAAGGACATGATCCTGTCGGGCGGGGTGAACATCTACCCCCGCGATATCGAGGAAGTGCTCTATGCCCATGACGCCGTGGCCGAGGCGGCGGTGGTCGGCGTGCCCGATCCGCGCTGGGGCGAGGCGGTGTGTGCCTTTGTGCGGCCGATCGGCGACACCGATCCCGACGCCCTGATCGGCTGGTGCCGTGACAGGCTTGCCCCTCACAAGGTCCCCAAATCGGTGCGGTTCGTCGACGCCATTCCCCGCAATGCCGCGGGCAAGGTGCTCAAGAAGGACCTCCGGCAACAGGGGGCGCGATGAACGAGCATCAAACGATCATTCGCATCGCCTCGGGCCAGCTGGTGCGCTTGCGCCTTATGGGGCAGGGGCCTGCGGTGGTGCTCTGCCACGAATCGCCGCGCTCCTCGGCGGCCCTGCTGCCCCTGGCGGGGCGGCTCGCCGACCGCTTCACCTGCGTGATGATCGACACGCCGGGGTTTGGGCTGTCCGATCCGATGCCCCAGGCGCGGCCCGAGATCGAAGAGTTCGCCGGGGTGGTGATCGAGGTCATCGATGCGCTCGGTCTGGCCCCGGTCCCCGTCTATGGCACGCATACCGGGGCGGCGATTGCAATCGAGGCGGCGATCCAGGCGCCCGAAAAGGTGGCGGCCGCGATCCTCGACGGGTACGCACTCTTTACGCCGGACGAGCAGGCCGAGCTTCTGGCCAGCTACCTGCCGCCATTCCGGCCGACGCTGGACGGCACGCATGTCGCCTGGCTCTGGGCGCGGGTGCGCGACCAGTTCACCGCCTTTCCCTGGAACCGGGTCTCGGACGGGGCGCGTCTGCCTTTCGGCCCGCCGCCTCTGGCCTTTCATCAGGCGGTGGTCGAGGATTTCCTGCTCGCAGGCGACAGCTACCGCGTCGGCTATGCGGCGGCATTCCGCTATGATCATCTCGCACCCCTGTCGCGCGCCCGGGTCCCGGTGCGGCTGGGCACGCGGCTCGACGATCTTTTGCACCCGCACATGGCGCGCGCCGCGGCAGGTGCCGGGCCGCATGTCACCATTCAGGATTTTCCGGCGGATCGCGATTTGTGGGGGGGCGATCTGGCCGCGCTTTTTGCCCAACATGCAAAGGGCGCGCAGATGAATGCCGAGGTCCTGCTTTCCCGTGCCGCGGCGCATCAGGGCGGGCGCCAGATCGTGAATACGGATCAGGGCGCCATCGTCGCCCGCATCGAGGGCAGGGGTCCGCCTCTGGTGCTTCTGCATGATGTGCCGGGCGGGATGGCCGATCTCGATCACATCGCGCAGCGCCTGGCCCGCCACCGCCGGGTGATCCGCATCAACCTGCCCGGCCTTGGCGCTTCGCGCCTGGCCGTGGACGCCTCTGCGGGAGCGGACACGCTGGTCAATGGCACGCGCGCAGCACTCGCAGCGCTGGGCGTCGCAGATGCGCCGGTGCTGGCCTACGGGGCCAGCCTGCCCGTCGCCCTAGGGGCAACCACCGGGCCTCTGATCGCACTCGATCCCTGGCCGCAGGTTGCCCAAGATCTGGCCGACGCGCTGCCCGATCTCACGCCGCGCTGGGATGGTGGGCATCTGACGGCGGCCTTTTGGTGGGCACGCGATTACGCGCTCTTCAAGCCTTGGTTCAACCGCGTCAACGCGCATGGTCGCAGCATCGGGGCCGAGCGCGATGCAGAGCGGATCAACCACCGCTTCCGGGCCTGCAGTCTCGCCGGAACGACCGGAACGGCGATCGCGCGCGCGCTTTATGAACAGGCGTGCAGCGGCATGCTTCGCGACCGCGACAGCCGAGTTCTCTACTACAGCGCCGATCCGGATGCGGAGGCGCTGCACTCCTGGTCTGTCGGGGCGGTGGGCGAGGATCGCGTCCTTGGCGTCCCGCGCGAGGCCCCGGCGCTGGCCGCGGCGATCCTTCGTTGTCTGGCGTGACCGGCATGGCCGGGTCTCTGGCAGGGTTGCAGGACGCCTTGCCGGCCGGCCGGGTCGACACCGATCCCGCGCTTTGCGCGCAACGCTCCGAAGATGTCTCGGGCACCGGCACAGCGGTCTCTGCCGTCATTCGCCCCGAAACGGCCCAAGAGGTTGCCACGGCCATCGCGGCCGCCCGCGCGGCCGGGTTCGCGATCCTGCCGCGCGGGGGTGGCATGTCCTACTCGCGCGGTTACCTCGCCGAGGATCCGGGCGCCCTGTCGCTCGATCTGACCGGTCTGGACCGCGTGCTGGAGATCGATGCGGCCGGGCGTTGCGTGACCGTCGAGGCCGGCGTGACCTGGGCGGCCTTGGATGCGGCGCTGGCGGGTACGGGTCTTCGCACCCCCTATTTCGGACCGCTGTCCGGGCTTGCCGCGACCATCGGCGGAACGCTCAGCCAGAACGGTGCGTTTTTCGGGGCGACAGCGCATGGCTATGCGGCGGACGCAACGCTGGGGCTCGAAATCGCCGATGGGTGCGGGGTTTTGCACCGCATCGGTGCGTGGGGCGCAAGGCGGGACCGTGCCCTGCCACGTTTCGGACCCGATCTCCTCGGCCCGTTTCTGGGTGATTGCGGGGCGCTTGGGATCAAGACCAAGGCGGTGCTGCGTCTAATCCCGCGCCCCCCCGCGCCGCTCTTTGCCTCCTTTGCCTTTGATAGCGACAAAGGGGTGCTGGATGCGATGCTGGCGCTGCGCGATATCCCGCATCTGGCCGAGCTTTGGGCGTTCGATCGCGAGGCGCACCGCAACCTTGCAAGAAGCGGCTTTTCGGTGCTGGAGGCGGCCGGCATGGCAGCGGATCTTGCCGGCGGTGCCGGATCGGTACTCGGCGCCATGCGGACCCTGGCCTCGGCCGCCACGATGCGCCGGGCGGTACTGTCCGATCTGCCCTGGTCGTTGCATGCCGTGATAGAACCGCCGCTTGCCGAGCTTCAGCCCGCGCTCGCCGAAGCCGTGAAAGCGGCCGCCACGGCCGCCGGCGGCCGGCCGATCCCCGACACGCTGCCGCGGGTTACACGGGCGCGCCCGTTTCGCAGCATTAAGGCGCTGATTGGCCCAAATGGCGAGCGCTGGCTGCCCTGCCATGGCGTTTTCCCCGCCGGGCGTGCCGCGGACGGCCTTGCGGCGATCCGCGCCATTTGCCCCGAGCCGAGCGAGGATATGCGGGTCAGCCTGCTTCTTGCGGCCGTCGGCGATGAGGTCATCGTCGAGCCGCAACTCTTCTGGGTCGACGCGCTTTCGGGGTTTCAGCGCAGCTATGCCGCACCGGCCCAAAGCGCTCCGCATCTCGCTGCGGGCGCGAGACCCGAGCTTAGGGCATCCGCGCTTGCTTTGCGCAAGGATCTGGTGGCGGCGATGGCGACAGCCGGGGCGGCGCATCTGCAAATCGGGCGCAGCTACCGCTATGGCAGCGATCTCGATCCGGGCATGGCAACGGTTATGAAGGCGCTCAAGACCGCGCTTGATCCGGACACGGTCCTCAATCCCGGCGTTCTGGGCCTGCGTTCAGACCCTTAAGGCACAAAATGTCGGCGCCAGAGCGGTACCTTTGCGGCATGAAGTCGCATTCTGACGGCGCCCTGCGCATCAACCGCGAGTTTCGGGTGCAATCGGCGGCCACTGCCTCTTCGTACCCAGCCAAGAAGCGCAGAACTCGTCAACACAGCCCTGCACAACCAGCACTCTGCACCGCTAACCGCTAAGTTACGTTTTTAGCGCATTACAAGCCCGTCCTTTTGCGGAGGTCTCGATGTCTTCTTGGAGCGTTTCCAAACAAATTTACACCAGTTTCGGCGCGATTCTGGCGCTTTTGCTGGTTCTCGGTGGCGTGAGTATTTACCAGGTGGTCTGGTTGGGCTCGGTTTTCACCGAGTATCGCCAAACCGGCCGCGAGACCCGCGACCTTTACGCCGTCATGGGCGACGTGCTGGAAACGCGCATGGCCGCTTTCAACTACCGTTTGACGTCTGATCCGGACAAGCGGCGCGAGGTTGAGGAGAGCGTGGCCGCTGTCGTTGCGGCAAAGTCCAGGATTTCGGATTTGTTCCGCGCCGATGTAGAGGGCAGCGCGGCGCTTAATCGCATTGTCGAGACCATTTCGGAGTATCGGTCGGCGTTTGATGAGTTTGCCGTGCTGCGCACGCGCCAGAATGCGCTGCTTGCCGAAATGAACGGGCTTTCGGAACAGCTGCAAAGCTGGGCAGACGGGCATGCCGTTTCGGCGGCGGCAATCGGCGAGGATGATACGGCGTTGCTGGCCGACGCTGCCGCGTCCTATCTTGCCGAAGCGCGGCTGGCGGTCTCTGGCTTCATGGCATCGGCCGACCTGTCGGCGCTCGACTTGGCAGCTCAGGCTGTGGCCGAGGCGTCTTTACGCCTGACGACCCTGGCGGAGCGCGCGCCCTCGTCCCAGGACGCCCAGGCGGCTCTCCAACAGGCCGAGCGCTATGCGGCGTTGTTGGGCGATGTCCGCACGGTTGCCGCCAGTAGCATCGCGATCGCATCGACACGTCTCGACCGGCTCGGCCCGCAAATTACGGCCGAGATCGAAACGCTCGCCTTGCGCTCTTCCAATCAGCAGGATGTCATCGGCCCGAAAGGGGCCGAGATCGTTGCCAGCGCTTATGTGCTGATGCTGGTGATTGCGCTCGGTGCGTTGGTGTTCGGCGTCGTGTTGGCCGTTTGGATGGGCCGGGTGCTCTCGGGGAAAATCTCCCAAAAAGCCGACACCATGGACCAGCTTGCCGGCGGCGATCTAGAGATCGAAATCACCGGTACCGAGCATGCGCACGAGCTTGGCCGGATGGCGCGGGCTTTGGAGACATTCCGCGCCAACGCCAAAAAGGTGGCCGATCTTGCGCGCGAGAAGGAAGCGAATGAGGCGGCTATCGAGAGCGAACGGCGAAAAATGATGGCTGAGCTGCAGGAGGCTTTCGGTACGGTTGTCGATGCCGCTGTTCAGGGCAATTTCGAGAAGCGTGTGCCGACGTCGTTCCCCGATCCCGAGCTCAACCATCTGGCCGAGAATGTGAATCGCATGCTCGAAACGGTCCAGGCCGGTCTTTCGTTCACGCTCGAGGCGATGGACCGGATGGCCGAGGGCCAGCTTGAGATTGCACCCAATATGGGTTTCTCGGGCGCATTTGCGGTTCTTGAGAAGAACATTCACGCAACGGTCGAGAAGTTCCGCAGCCTGGTGGCGCAGATCCGGCGCACCAGCACCGATGTCGCGCGCAATGCGGTCGAGATCTCCGGTGGTGCCACGGAACTGTCGAGCCGGGTGGAACAGCAGGCCTCCGCGCTCGAAGAGACGGCAGCGACCATGGAAGAGATGTCGGCTACCGTGCGCACGAATGCCGAAAACTCGCAAAAAGCCAGCACACTCTCCTCGGAAGCCTCCCGGCGCGCGGATCGCGGGCGCGATGTGGTCAAAGATGCCGTCTCGGCGATGACCGAAATCGAGGATGGCGCCCGCAAAATCTCCGACATCATCTCGGTGATCGACGGGATCGCCTTTCAAACCAACCTCCTGGCGCTCAACGCCGCTGTGGAGGCGGCTCGGGCTGGCGAGGCTGGCAAAGGTTTCGCCGTCGTGGCGTCCGAGGTGCGTTCGTTGGCACAGCGCTCCGGCGAGGCGGCGCGCGACATTCGCCGCTTAATCCAGACCAGTTCAGACCAGGTCGTGAACGGCGTGCGGCTGGTCGAGCAGGCGGGAACGGCGCTTGACGAGATTGTGGACGGTATCCAGCAGGTTGCCCAGACCATCCGCGGGATTACCGATGCAAGCAGCGAGCAGGCGACCGGGATCGCGGAAATCTCGGAATCTGTCAGCCATATGGACCAGATGACCCAGCAAAACGCCGCCCTAGCCCAACAGAGTTCGACCAGCGCGCGTTCTATGGAGCAGCATGCCGAAACGCTCGACGGCTTGGTCGGCTTTTTTAAGACGCGGGATCTGGCGAACAGGCCGGCAGTCAAGCCGCAGCCCAAGGATGGCAGCCAGGCGGCGTAACGCATGAGATGCCCGGGAACGGACCCGGGCTCTCGATAGACCCGGGTTTTTTTCGGGCACCACCGGGAGCGCAGATCCGGGCGCATGCGCTTGTGCTTGGCTCTGGGCTCACCTACACCTCGGCCAGTGATGTGCATTGTCAGAGGTGGTCTGTCCATGAAGCCAGGCAGAATCGACAAGTCCGGTTTGCCAAGCCGATACGTCTCCGAAGGGCCGGAGCGCGCGCCCCAGCGCTCGTACATGTACGCGATGGGGTTGAGCGAGGAAGACATCCACCGCCCCTATATCGGCGTTGCAACCTGCTGGAACGAGGCTGCGCCCTGCAACATCGCGCTCAGCCGGCAGGCCCAAGCGGTAAAGCTGGGCGTCAAGGTCGCGCTGGGCACGCCGCGCGAATTCACCACCATTACGGTGACCGACGGCATCGCTATGGGCCATGAGGGGATGCGCGCCTCGTTGGCCAGCCGCGAAGCGATCGCCGACACGGTCGAGCTGACCATGCGCGGTCATTGCTATGACGCCATCGTTGGCCTTGCGGGCTGCGACAAATCCCTACCCGGCATGATGATGGCGATGGTCCGGCTTAATGTGCCGTCGGTGTTTCTCTATGGCGGCTCTATCCTGCCGGGACGGGTCCGGGCCGGCTCGGGCGTGCCCGATGATTTCGTCGAGCGTGACTTGACCGTGCAGGACATGTTCGAGGCCGTCGGCCGGCACCAGGCCGGCCAGCTTTCCGATGCCGCGATCAAGGTTCTGGAAGCGGCGGCCTGCCCCAGCGCGGGGGCTTGCGGCGGCCAGTTTACCGCCAACACCATGGCTTGTGTGGCCGAGGCGATCGGGCTCGCGCTGCTCAACTCCTCGGGTGCGCCGGCGCCCTATGAGGGCCGCGACCAATATGCCGAAGCCTCCGGCCGCGCCGTGATGCATCTTCTGGATCAGCGCATCCGCGCCCGCGATGTCGTGACGCGTGAAAGCCTTGAAAACGCAGCCCGGGTGGTTGCGGCGACGGGCGGTTCGACCAATGCCGGGTTGCATCTTCCGGCGATCGCGCATGAGGCGGGGATCGAGTTCACGCTCCAGGATGTCTGCGACATTTTTCGCGACACCCCATATTTCGTCGATCTCAAACCCGGCGGCGCCTATGTCGCGAAGGATCTTTACGAGGCGGGCGGCCTGCCGATCGTTATGAAGGAGCTCAAGCGCGCCGGCCTCATTCATGAGGCCTGCGTCACCGCATCGGGGCGCAGCATCGGCGAGGAACTCGACCGCATCGACGGGGCACCGGACGGTCGCGTGATCCACCCGGTCGACGCGCCGCTCAGCGCCACGGGCGGGGTGGTCGGCCTTTCGGGCAATCTCGCGCCGGAGGGGGCGATCGTAAAAGTCGCCGGCATGCGCGAGGAAGAGATGCGTTTTACCGGCCCGGCCCGGGTTTTCGAATGCGAGGAGGATGCTTTCGAGGCCGTCAAGGCCCGCGCCTATGCGGTGGGCGAGGTGATCGTGATCCGCAATGAGGGTCCGGCTGGTGGCCCCGGCATGCGCGAGATGTTGGCAACGACAGCCGCGCTCTCTGGCCAGGGGATGGGCAAGAAGGTCGCCCTGATCACCGATGGTCGGTTTTCCGGTGCAACCCGTGGCTTTTGCGTTGGCCATGTCGGGCCGGAAGCGGCGCATGGCGGCCCCATCGCGCTGATCCGCAATGGCGACATGATCACGCTGGATGCAATCGAGGGCCGCCTCGAGGTCGATTTGAGCGTGCAAGAGCTTGCCGAGCGTCTCAAGGCCTGGTCCGGCCCGCGCGAGACCCAGTACGCCTCGGGTGCACTTTGGAAATACGCCAAGCTCGTCGGCAAGACCCGCCTCGGCGCGGTTACCCATCCCGGCGCGGCAAAGGAAAAGCATGTCTACGCCGATCTTTGAGCGTTTCGGTCGTTTCGGCATCCTTTCTGCCGCTTGCCTTGCGGTTCTGGCCGGCTGCGCGACGGATCCGGACGCCTTGGCCGTCCAGGCGCTGGAGGGCGAGCGCGCCGTTGTCACCGCAGGCGGCCGAACCATCGATATCGTCCCGCCCGACGGGTACTGCATCCTCAACGACGCGGTGGAGACCGGCGATCAGGCGATTTCAGCGCTTGTTGCGCGCTGCAGGGAGAGCAATGCGACCAGCCCGGACGGTTTGCTGACCGCATCGGTCTCGCATGCGCCGCTGTTTCGCCCCGGCGCACCGGTTGCAGGCGAGCTCGACAGTCTCGAGGCGTTCCTGGACTCCGAACGTGGCCGGCCGCTCCTGACACGCAACGCAACGGCATCGGCGCCCGAGATCGTGGAGACCTACCGGTTCGACGACATGCTGGTGATGCTGATCGACGATCCCGACAGCGCCGCGGCACCGGTTTCAACACCCCGCTATTGGCGCGCGTTCATGCAGCTTAACCAGCGCATGGTCACCGTGTCGGCCAGCGCCTTTGCCGGCGGGGATGTCGATGATCGTGCGGTTTTGGCTTTGCTGCGGGCGTTCACCGACGCGCTTCGAACCGCAAATGCGCGCCCCAGCCTCGTCTTGCCGGCTGCAGGTTGAAATATGGCAAGCGGTGTTTCGGACTGGCAAGCGCAGCGCGCGCGGCGATGGTCTGACCCCGACTGGCTACAGGCCAACCCGCGGGTGGTGGCTTTTCGCGACCAGACCGACGCTTTGAGCCGGGCAACGATCGCGGCTGCTGGGCCGGCGCGCAGCGGGCTGCGGCTGTCGGCCGAGCTTGGGCTGCATCACGATGGCGACCCGCAGACCATCGCGCTCGGCCTTGCGCTCGACCGGGGCGAGGAGGCCCGGACCGGGTTGGCGATCGCGCTAGCCGGGTTTCAGGGCAGCTACTTTTCGGTGACCTGCGACCTGCCGACATTCGGCCCAGCGATCACGCGCAGCTCGGTGGTATCGGTCTGGGCTCGCTTCAACCCGCCCGAAACCGCGCCGGCGCTCCGGCTCAACCTACATTGCGGGGTCAATCTTGAGCAGCCGCCCCCAACGCTGACCTGGCTGCCGGACGGGGTTCTGGCCGAGTTCGAATTTGACGATCTACCGCCGGCCGCACCCAGCCGCGGCTGGGTGGATCTGCTGTTTCCGCCCATGCGTCACGGGGTGCTGCGCCTTCAGCGGCTGCATTTGGCGCACTGGCTGCGTCTGGAGATCTGACAGACCGAAACGCCCGCTCCCGTCTATTGCTGTGCAAAAAAACCCGCGATTATGCGGCGGTAAATTTTCGCGAGGCCCGCTATCTGGGCGGTCTCGACACGCTCATCGGCGGCATGCATATGGCGCCCGACCAGGCCGCATTCCACGACGGGGCAGTGATGCCGGATAAAGCGCGCATCCGAGGTGCCGCCAGAGGTTGAAAGGCGCGGCTGGATTCCTGTTTCGGCTTCGACCGCCGCCTGGATCAGATCAACAAAGCTGCCTGGTTCGGTCACAAAGGCCTCGCCCGAGCATCGGGTCGCGACCTCCAGCGACACCCCGGTGCCATCGCAAGCCTCGGCCGCGCAACGCTCTAGCCAAGCGGTCAGGGCGGCTGCGGTCTGCGCATCGCCAAACCGGACGTTAAGCGATGCCGTCGCTGCGGCCGGCACCACATTGCTGGCCGGATTGCCGGTATCGATGGTTGTGATGGCCAGCGTCGAGGGGTCGAAATGCGCCGAGCCGCCATCAAGCCGGGCGGCGGCGACCCGATCCAGAAACCGTACCAGGACCGGCAGCGGGTTCGCCGCCCGATGCGGATAGGCGGTGTGGCCCTGCCGGCCCGATGCGGCGATGCGTGCGGTAAGCGATCCGCGCCGGCCGATCTTGATCATATCGCCAAGCCGGTCTGTGCAGGTCGGCTCGCCGACCACACAGGCATCCATTCGCTCGCCCGCCTCGCCCATCCAGTCGAGAATAGCCTTGGTGCCGTTGAGCGCGGGGCCTTCCTCATCCCCCGTGATCAGAAGCGCGATGCTGCCAACCGGCGCTGCGCTTTGTACATAGCCAAGGGCGGCCGCACAAAACGCAGCAACGCCGGACTTCATGTCGACGGCGCCGCGCCCCCACAGCACCCCGTCGCGGATCGCGCCGGCGAAAGGGTCGACGTGCCATCGTGCATGATCGCCAGGCGGCACGACATCGGTATGTCCAGCAAAGCCCAGCACCGGTGCCGCACGTCCCCAACGGGCGTAGAGATTGGGCGTCCCGGCCCGATCGACGCGCCGGCAGGAAAACCCTGCAGCGCCCAGGCGGGCTTCGAGCAAGCGCAACGCTCCGGCCTCTTCCGGTGTCACCGAAGGGCAACGCACCAGTTCGGCCGCAAGGGTGACGGGGTCGACGGTTACTGCCATGGCGGCCCGCTGCGACACGGGTCCCGGCGCGGCTCTTCCCGAGGCAATCGTTTTCCGCAGATCCGCGTCGTTTGTTCCCTGCGCTTCAGCGTCTCGCCCCATATCGATGGGCGCGCCGGCGCCCTTTCGGACGACGCTGCGTGTCTGAAAGGGCCGGTTCGGCGTCGAGCTGACGGTCTTTTTTGCATCGCTGCGCAGAATGGCCCGGGACGGCGGCGAAATCAAACGACCGGCATGTCGGCCGTCTCATCCCCGTCGAAAAAGGGCGTTATTGCCACGACGATCACCGCGTTCTGTGCCCGCGCCTGGTCGATGAAGGCCTGATCTTCGGCCGCGACGGCCTCGCCTGCCGCGCGCCTCTCTTCAGCCGTGCCATAGGAGGTTACGTCCAGCGGGGCAAGCCCGGCGCTGCGCAGAAGCGATACGGTTTCGTTCACCGCATCGGCCTCGTCGCGACCCGGCGCATGGCACAAAACACCCGCGCCGACCGCCCCCTCTGGCAGGCCGTCCTCGGCCGTCCGGCCGGTCTCGACCAGCAGCAGATAGACCTCTTCTTGCTCGGCCAAATCTCGCCTTCCGGTCACTTTGCTCCGGCGGTCTTGCCGGGTAGCCTTTTATGCGTTGGGGGCGAGGCCCTTGTCCATCGGCGCTTTGATCTGTGCAACCGACATGCCGGCAAGCATGCGCCCGCGGTCCACCTTACCGCGCAGCACACCCCGATGGGGTGCGCTTTGAACCGGCCCCAACCGATCCGCACAAAGCAATAGCGTCGTGACGGGCCGGCTTTTTGGGCGCGAGGCGGGTCGAGCAGCCGCTCCTGCCGCGCAAAGGTCTCGCAAGAGAGCTCTGAACACTCCGCCAAGGTGATCTTTCCCTCGGCCGGCGTACTGTCGACCAAAGCCAGCTCAATTGCCGCCATGCCGCCTTGCCATCGGGTGCAAGAGCAGGAACGATCGTGGCAAAGAGCTGGACAAGGCTGACCGCAGCGGTCGCCCGCACGACATCATCAGAGTTTATGGGCTTCTCCTTCGGCAGGGTCTGGCGAAGCCCGCCAAGGCGTCGAGCTGCGCCGGTAGCACACGCCGCCGCTGCGCACTCCAATCGGCCGCCGAGACCGGGGATCGGCAGGATCAGCCCGAACCCGACGATCAGCGGCGCGCCGGTTTGAAACAGAGAGCCGTCGCTCAGGTCGATCGCTCGTCCGAAGGTCGCCAAGTCCGTGCCGAACCGCACAAATGAGACCGATATGCCGGTCGCAAGCGCACGCGGCCCGCGCCGCCGAACGCCTTAATCGCGCAGCAATTCGTTGATCGAGGTCTTCGCCCGGGTCTTTTCGTCGACCCGCTTCACAATTACCGCGCAATAAAGGTTCACCCCACCCGAGGATGGCATGCTGCCTGCCACGACCACCGCATAGGGCGGTACCTCGCCGTAAAGCACCGCGCCGGTGCCTCGTTCGACGATCTTGGTCGACTGGCCGATAAAGACGCCCATGCCCAAAACGGCGCCTTCGCGGACGATGCAGCCCTCCACGACCTCAGAGCGGGCCCCGATAAAACAGTTATCCTCGATGATGACGGGCCCGGCCTGAAGCGGTTCCAGCACCCCGCCGATCCCGACGCCCCCCGAAAGATGTACATTGCGCCCGATCTGTGCGCAGGAGCCGACGGTCGCCCAGGTGTCGACCATGCTGCCCTCACCGACATAAGCGCCAAGATTGACGAAAGAGGGCATCAGCACCGCGCCGCGGGCGATATGGGCCGAGCGGCGGACAATGGCGCCTGGCACGGCGCGGAAGCCGGCCGCGCGCCACTGGTTGTCGCCCCAATCGGCGAATTTAGAGGGCACCTTGTCCCACCAGGCGGCGCCGCCCGGCCCACCGGAGATCGTCTCCATGTCGTTGAGACGGAAACTCAGCAATACGGCCTTCTTGGCCCATTGATTGACGGCCCAAGCGCCGTCGGCACCCCGTTCGGCCACGCGCAAAGCGCCGCTATCGAGCTGGGCGAGCGTCGCCTCCACGGCCTCGCGCGCCGCGCCGCGGCTTTGCGGGCCCAGCGTCTCGCGCGTCTCCCAGGCGGTTTCGATTGCAGCTTCGAGGTCGGTATGGCTCATGACGGGGATCCTTCCCAAAAACGGCGCATCGGGCGGGGCATAGGCTGTACGGCGGGGAAGTTCAATTCACCGATCGGTCGGCAGGGCCCGGCACGGGCTCGGGCCGCGGTCTGGGGCGGATCCCGGTCGGTGCGCGCGCGCGCAACCGATACTCCACCATCAAGCTGGTTTGCAGGGGCGAGAAATTGTCATCGGCGACCAGCAGCAGCCGGATCGCACCCGCCGCATCGCGCCAGCTTGCAATTCCCTCCATATTGCCCAAGGCGCCAAGCGGGGTCTCCAACAGCGTCTCCTCGCCGCCAAGACGATCGCCTTCCAGCGTGAAGGCGCGGATGCGCGTCATGAAACCCAGCAGCGCAAAATGCCGCTCCAACAGATAGAGCCGGCCGTCCGGGCCGATATCGGCACCCGTAACCAGATAGCTGCCGCGCCGCGGGATCTGCAGCGCGGTATCGCAGCGCCCGTTCCGGATCCGATAAACGGGAAACGGGCGCGCCCAGGCACCGGAGCGTTCGGGGATCGCATAGACGGTACCGTCAAGATCGCGCGCGAGCGCCTCCAGCCCCGAATTTCGCTGAAGGTCCGCAAAGGCCGGGCAGTCAAAACCAAGCAGGCCGCGGCTTTCGGGCGAGCGATAGGCGCGGATCCGGTGCCAGCCTTCATAGGCCACCAGAAAGCCGTCATCGTCGCTCCAGGCCATCGCTTCGGCATTGCCGCGATATCCAAGGATCGGGTTTCCCTTTTCGGTTTTGAGCGTGGTCAGCGCGATGCCGTCGATGCCTGTCAGCACCCCGTCCTCGCGCAAGAGCTGCGCTGTAATCAGCGGTCCGCGATCCGAGACCATAGCAATCCGCGATCCGTCCGCAGCGATTACCAGCCCCGAGAGCCCGCCAAAGCTGGGGTCGGGGTGGCGCAACACCAATCGCGAGAGTTCCTCAAGCGCAGGCGGGTTGTCCGGCAGGGCGGGACCGGCCATAAGGCCCAGCGCCATGCCGGTTGCGGTCAGGGCGCGGCCAGAACAGCGCGGCATTGGGCGGGCAGATCGGCCATCGTCAGTTCCGCGCGCGGCTTGACCGGTTCCGTGGGCGGCGGCGGGTTTAGCGCCTCGGTTGAAAACCACCAGTCGAGCGATGCGTCGCAGCCCGATCCCGGCGGTGGCGGCGCCTGGTTGATGCAGGCCGGCGAGCCTTGCGGACAATGCAGGCGGACATGGAAGTGAAAGTGATGCCCCCACCAGGGGCGGATTTTGCGCAGCCAGGCCCGGTCGCCTGCCGCCGTTGCCTCGCACATGGCGCGCTTGGCGGCTGCGGTCACAAAGATCCGGGCAACGGCAGGGTCTTGCGCGGCGGCGCGCAGGATCGCCCTATGGCTGTCCGTCCAGGCCCTTGTCACGCTGCGATGGTCCGCGCTGCGCACCGAGATCGAGGAGAGCGTTTCGCGCGTTGCACGGCTCAAGCCCAGCCGCTCGGGCGGTCGCATCCAGATATCGACGTCGAGCCCGATCTGGTGCGATCTGTGCCCGGTCAGCATTGGCCCGCCCCTCGGCTGGGACACGTCGCCGATAAATAGGCCCTCCCAGCCGACGCTGTGGGCAAAGCGCGCCAGCCGGGTGACGAAGGCGACGGCCTCGGGATGCGCCCAGTTGCGGTTGCGGCTAAGCCGCATCGCCTGCCAGTGCGGCCCGCTTTCGGGAAGCTCGACCGCACCCAGAAGGCAGCCGCGCGCATAGCTGCCGATTGCCAGCGCATCGCCCTCGGCCGGGCTTTGCTGCGCGCCGAAGAGAAGTTTGGCCGGGCGCTCCTCGGCCGTCAGCGGTGCCGCGCTCGCGGCAAGCGCGAGGAGCGCGAGACCTGTCGACCGGGCAAGGCTACGAAACGACTGCATGCGGATCTGTCTCGGCCTCCTTTCCCGGTGTCACCCAGTATAGCAGAACGAAGCCCAGGAAGAAGAGTGCGATGATCGGGGTTACGCCCCAGCGCTGGCTCTCGGTCGCGGTGGTGATCAGGCTGATCAGAAGCGGTGCAAGAAAGGCCGTTGCCTTGCCGGTAAGCGCGTAGAGGCCGAAGGCTTCGGTCATCCTGTCGCGCGTTGCCTGATCGGTAAGCATGGTCCGCGAAGCGGCTTGCATGGCGCCGCCCGCCGCGCCGATCAGCGCGCCGATCCCATAATAGGCGATGTCGGGCAGCGCAGAGCCCTCTGCCACGGCAAAGCCGAGAACCCGGCTGGGCGTGGTCAGCACAACGCCCAGCGTAAGCAGGATCAGCATAAGCACGGAGCCGGCGATGACCGGGCGTGGTCCGCGCGCGCTGTCGGCTCGGCCGCCCAGAAAGGCCCCGATCGCGCCGACCACCGCGGCCAGGATACCGAAGACACCGATTTGGATTGTCGACCACCCAAGCACGCCGCCGGCATAGATCGCGCCGAAGGCAAAGATGCCGACCAGCGCGTCGCGATAAAACATCGAGGCCGCCAGAAACACCGCAAAACTGCGCCGCTGCGGAAGGCTGCGCAGGCTGGCGGCCAGCGTGGCAAGACCGCGATGCAGGGCGCCGGCGCTGCCGCGTCTTCGCGGCGCGTCGGGTACCCAAAGAAAGAATGGAATCATGAAGACGAAGTACCAGAGGGCCGAAAACGGACCGACGGCGCGGGTCCCTTCGCGCAGCTCCGGGTCGAGCCCAAACAGCGGTGCGGTGCCGATCAAGGTTCGACCGCTGGCGTTCTCGGCCAAAAAGGCGAGGCACAGCGCCAGAGCGGCCACGCCGCCCAGATAGCCGATCGCCCAACCCGAGCCAGAGATGCGACCGATCGCCCGGCGAGGACCTAGATCGGGCAGCATGGCGTTGGAAAAGATCGTGGCGAACTCGGCGCCGATCAGCCCGATGGCGAAAAACAGCAAAATCGGCCAGACGCTTGGCGCGTCGGGTATGGCCAGCCAAGTTCCGCACGCCCCGAGGATGTAGAGGAGCGAGAAGCCGGCGATCCAAGGTTTTCGGGGTCCGCTGACATCGGCGATCGCGCCCAGAACAGGTGCAAGCAGTGCAATCGGGATCGCCGACATCCACAGCATGTCCGCCCAAAGGGCCTGGCCCGAAACGTCGTCGGGCGCCACGACGCCGGTGAAGTAGGGTCCAAAGATAAAGGTCAAAAGCAGGGTGAAGTAGGGCTGGCTGGCCCAGTCGAACATCATCCAGCCCCAGATCGGTCGGCCTACGCGATGCGGTTCTTTGGCCGCATTTGCAACGGTCATCCGCCGGCATCCTCGGACCGGCCAGGTGCCGCCGTGGGCTGCGTTTGCGACGTTTGCACTTGCGACGTTTGGGTTTGCGACGTTTGGGCTTGCGGCGTTCGGGCTTGGGGCAGCCGCGCTTCGGGCGGCGGCGGCGAGCGCAGGATCTCGTTCATCAGGGCGCTGTCGGGCTCGGCAAGGGGCGCTATGATATTGAAATGATGCGCATCCTGCGCCTCGAAGTGGCGGGTCGCAACCCCCATCCCGGTCCAGATATTGGCCAGCAGCGCGGCCTGGCGGCGAAATTCGGGCCGCTCGTCGGCGCCGACCCAGGCCGTAACGGGGATCCCCTCAACCGGGCTTAGCAGGGCCGGGCTTTCGGCACGGGCAGTCTCATCGTCCAGCCGCAGCGTCGCGGCCATGTCGGTCCGGGTGAGCGGCCGCAGATCGTGCACGCCCGAGATTGACACGACATTTGCAACCCGCGGCAGCATACCGAGCCGGGCATCCTTGCAAATGGCGCGCGTGACCAGATGCCCGCCTGCAGAGTGACCGGTCAGCCGGACCGGGCCCGGCACCCAGGCGGCTGCGGCGTAGATCGCTGTGACGATCTCGGCGCGGATATCGGCGAGCGTTGCGGTGGGGCACAGCGTGTAGCTGGGCATGGCCACGGCCCAGCCGCGTGCCAATCCGCCGGCGGCAAGACAGGACCAGTCGGATTTGTCGCGGCTTTTCCAGTACCCGCCATGGACAAACACAATAACGCCCTGCGCGTCTGCCTCGGGGCTGAAGAGGTCGAATCGCTGTCGCGGGCCGGGGCCATAGGGAATGTCGAGCCGTGCCCTGTGCCCCAAAGTGTCCCGAAATGCCGCCGAGCGCGCCATCAGCCCCTCAAGAAGGGTCGCGGCGCCCTCAACATAGCCCGAATTGTCATAGGCGTCGTCCCAATCGGCGATGCGTCGTGCCTCGCCGGCAGCGCCTCGGTGGGGCGCAGGGTCAAGCCCAGGGTCAAGCACAGGGTCAAGCCCAGGGTCATGCGCAGAATCTGGCCCGGTTTCAGGCGTGGGGTCTTTCGGTGCGTCCATCTGTCGGGTCCTTTGCCTTTGCGGCTGGGCTCGGGCCGGCGACCCGTCATGGGTCGGCTTGCCTTCGTCAGGGGTCCGCTTGCCTTCGTCGGGGCCATGTGGCGCCCCCAGTCATGGTTTACGCCGGGTTTGGCGATTCATGCCAGCATGTCGGCAGCATCCGGAACCGGCGCTCAAGACGCGAAAACGTCCCCATAGGTTTGAGAAAGCGAAAGAAACCTGGCCCGCGCGAGGGATGAGGTAGGCGCTCCTGGCAAAAACCATGGTGTGATCTGCGGGCACGATCTGGGTGGCGGTTGTAGGTGCGTTTGTGTGGCTGTCGTTGCACCGGCTGCGAGAGGCTGTGCAGGCCAAATCGGCCGCTTCGGTTGCAAGAACGGGGTCTCGGCCCTGACGCGCGGTTTTGTGACCCGCCTGCGACATCGATGGCCAAACGCGGCGGCGGGCGATGCGCTTGTTGCCCCACTTGCGCCCCGCAGCGCAGTGGCCGGACCGGGCAGGGGGGTGCTGTTTGGGAAAGCGAGCCTGTGCGGAGCGATGTTTGGGCCATACGGCACCGCGTAGGTGTAGGGCCGTCAGCCGCCGGCATGGCTTGGCGATCGCGATAGATCGCCTATGGCGTGGTCCTCCAACTCCTCTTCGCTAACCGCCCATTCCGGCACTGTCCGGCCGCGCACCGATCGACCCTCGGCATGGATCCGCTCCGCACCCGCCAGCAGCGGATGCCAATCGGGCAGCGGCTTGCCCTGGGCTCGCAGCCGGTAGGCACAACTGGCCGGCATCCAGCCGGCAACCGCATCGATGGTCTCTGCGCTCAATACGACGCAGCCGGGCACGAGGCGGCGGCGCAGCCGGTAGTTTCCGCACCGACAGGTGGCGTCGTCAAAAAGCCGGCAAGCGACATTGGTGTAGGCGAGGGCGCCGCTTTCCTCATCCTCGAGCTTGATCAAGCAGCACTTTCCGCAGCCATCGCACAGCGCTTCCCACTCGGATCGCGTAAGGTCCGACAACGGAAGGGTCCAAAACCGATCGCGCAGGCCGCTCATCGACGCAATGCAGCACAGCCGCGCGCCGCGCGACAGAGCGCCTGAAGAGTACGCGGTGCACGCGAAGCGCATCCGCCCTGCAGGCCTATCGGCACGACAACCGGCTACTCGGCCGCGTCGAGCCGGCGCAGCGGTCGGATCGGGTTTTCCAGCCGAAGCGTATCGTCAAAGATCAGCTCTTCGGCCGGCGCCTTGCGCGCCTGGCGCTGCAGCGACAGCCGCAAGCGGCCCGATGCGGTGCTCGCCTGTGCAACCCGGCGCGCACCGGCCGTGACCCAAACCCGCGCGGCAAGTGCGGCCGGCGTGACCACCAGCGTCAAGACCGTCGCCACGCCCAGCCCCCAGACCACGGCGGTCGCCAGCTGCTTCCACCAAAGCGCCGTCGGCGCGTCGATGGACCAGCCGCGGCCGATGAAATCGACCGACACGCCCAACATCATCGGGGTTAGGCCGGCTATGGTGGTGATCGTGGTCAACAGCACCGGACGGATGCGGGCCTCGGCCGTGCGGGTGATCGCCTCGATCGGCGGCATCTGCTTGCGGTATTCCTGATAGGTGTCGATCAGAACGATGTTGTTGTTCACCACAATTCCGGCCAGCGCGACGATGCCCGTCCCCGTCATGATGATCGAAAAGGTCTGACCCAGAACCAGCATGCCGATCAGCACACCGGTGATCGACATGACCACAGCCGAAAGCACCAGGATCGAATTGTAGATCGAGTTGAACTGCGCGAGCAGGATCACAAACATCAGACCGAGCGCGCCCAGAAAAGCCTGGCCCAGAAACGCCTGGCTTTCCTCCTGCTCTTCCCGGTCGCCGGTCCACTCCCACGAAACGGTCGGTGGCAACGGGGCAGCGTCAAGCGCCGCGCTAACCGCTTCGATGCGCTCATTGGCATTGACCGGGACGAACTGGACGGAGCCGGCACGCAGGGTCTCGTAGACCGTATCGACACTGCTGTCACGCAGCACAGCAACCAGGCTGAAGGCAGCGTCCTCAAGCAGCATCTTGCCATCGCCAGGGCTTACCGTCGCCGGGTCCTCGCGGCGCAGGATCGCAAGCGGACCGACGCCATCGACGATCTTGACCAACCCATCCTCGACATCGGCGCGAATGTCGACATAGCGCTTTGTGTCGAAGCGGTTGATCTCGCCCAGCTTCGGCACCGGCGTGCGCTCGATAAAGGAAGCGAGCGGAACGAGCCCGTAGCTTGTGCGTACCTTCAAACCGTCGAGCGTGGAAAACAGCCGCTCATCCTCGGGGAACCGGACCCGGATCTCGACCTCTTCGTCCGAGGTGTCGAGCCGCATGCTGCCCAAAAGCACGCCGCGGGTGACAAGCTGGACCATAGCGCCCACGATCGAGACATCCGCGCCATAGCGACCGGCCTGTTCCACATCGACGGTGATCTCCCAATCGATGCCCGGCAACGGCATGGTGTCGTCGACCTCGATGAGGCCAGGGGTGTTCTGCATGACCGAAAAGACCGTGGCGGACGCCCGCTTCAGATCAGGCCATTCGTCGGAGGTCAGCCGCACATGCAGCGGCTTGCCCTGGGCCGGGCCGCGCGCCTGTTCGCGCACCTCAACGAAGATGCCGGGCACCTGGTCGACCAGGGCCTGGATTTCGGCCAGGATGGTGTCGCCGGGGCGTCGCGTGCCCCATGGGGCAAGTTCGATCTGCACCTGGCCGATCTCGTCGAGCGGGGTGCCCGCGCCATTGCGGTTCTGGTTCAGCCCGCCCGAACCGGCAAAGGCGAAAACGGCATCGACCCCTTCGACGCCCAGGATCTTGTCCTCGACGATCTTGACCAGCCGGTCGGCCTCGTCGAGGCTCAGATTGCCGCGGCCGCGGACATAGGCAACAGCCCGTTCAGGCTCGGTCTTCACGAAGAATTCCACGCCGTTGTTGTTGGCGCCGAAATACTGGAAGGTGGAGACCATCGCAAAAATCGCCGCGGCGATAGTGACGAACGGCATAATCGGATTGCCTGCGACCAGGTGGATAAAGCGGCCGAAAAGGCTGCGCCGATAGCCTGCGCGAATCGGTTCGATCGGCCTTGGCTGCGCCAGCGCGCTGCCGAAGACGCTTGTCATGAAGGCACAGAGCAGGAATGCCAGCCCTGTCGGTGCCGCCGGGGCGTTGCCCGAAACCAGCCCGAAGAGCGCACCGACGGTAAGCACCGCAAAGCACAGCAGCAGCACGGCGCGGATCAGCCAGGGAAGACGGCGTCTCGACCAGTCCGACATCCGGCCCAGGGCGCGACTGACCCGGCCCGACACCCCGCCCATGACCGGCAGATAGAGCAGGGCGACCACCAGCGATGCCGACAGCACGAAGATGAGCGTGACCGGCAGGTTGCCCATGAACTCGCCAGGCATGCCAGGCCAGAACAGCATCGGCAGAAAGGCGCACAGCGTCGTCGCCGTCGACGACACGATGGGCCAGAACATGCGTTTTGCCGCCGAGGCGAAGGCTCGCATCGGACCCTCGCCTTCGCTGATCCGTTTGTCGGCGTATTCGACAACGACAATGGCCCCATCGACAAGCATACCGACGGCAAGGATCAATCCGAACATCACAATGTTAGAGATGGTCATGCCAAAGACGGCCATCAGCGCAAAGCTCAGTAGGAAGGAGGTCGGGATCGCAAACCCGACCAGCAGTGCCGACCGGAAACCCAGCGAGGCCAGCACGACAATCATCACCAGCGCGACGGCTGTGAAGACGGACGCCTCAAGCTGATCGACCATGCCTTGCACACGCGTGCTGTCGTCCATCGAATAGTCGAGGTTGATGGCGTCCTGCAGCTCCTGCGGCCAACTCGCACGCAGCGCTTCGGCCTCTGCCTTTACGGCGGCCACGGTCTGGATCAGGTTCTCGCCTTTGCGCTTTACGACCTGCAATGCGATCGTCGGTTCCCCATCGAACCGGGCGGTCCCGATAGCATCTTCGAACGTCAGCCGGATTTCCGCCAGATCGCCAACGGTCACAACCCGGTCGCCATTGACCTTGATCGGCAGATTGAAAACGTCGGCCGGCTCGTCGAAGCTTGAGGGGATTTTTAGGGCGTAAGAGCCTGTGCCCGACTCCATCTCGCCGGCTGCGATCAGCTGGTTGTTGCGTGTGACGATCTCGATCAGCTCATCTGCGGTGATGTTGTAGGTTTGAAGTTTCAGCGGATCGACGATGACTTCGAGCATCTCGTCGCGATGGCCCGCAAGCCCGGCTTCCAGAACCTGGGGCAGAGACTGTACGACGTCCTGCATATCCTTGGTCAGGCGCAGCAAGGTGCGTTCGGGCACCTCGCCGGACAGCGAGATCACCAGAATCGGAAACTCCGAGAAGTTGATCTCGTCGATCGTGGGTTCTTCGAACCCGTCGGGAAAATCAGCCTTCGCCTGATCGACGCGGGCTCGCACATCCGCAATCGTGGCCGCTTTGTCCCAGCCGAATTCGAACTCCATGACGATGACGGCGAAACCTTCGCCCGCCGTCGCGGTCATCTTGTCCAGACCGTCGACATCGCGCAGCTCGTTTTCAAGCGGTCGGACCAGAAGCTTATCGGAATCGGCAGCCGAAATGCCCGAATAGGCAACGCGGACGAAAAGCGCCGGCACATCGATATCGGGCTCTCCCTCCTTGGGCAGACCCACATAGGCAAGCGTCCCCGCGCCGATGGACAGGATCACAAAGGCGACGATCATGCGGGCGCGTTGCGTCGCCCAATCGACCATACCGGTCATTTCAGAGCGCTCCGTTCCGTGTAGGTGACCGCGATGGACCGCCCATCGCGGATGAATTCTTGGCCGACCACGATAACGTCGGCCTCGGCTTCCAAGCCTGTAACCCAAATCCCTTCGGCCGTGTCCTGCATGATCTCTACAGGGCGAAACCGGGCGATGTCGTCGACCGCGATGCGGACGCCCAGCAGGCCTTCATCGCTGAGGGTCAGCGCCGAATGGGGCAGCAAATGGCCCACATCGCCGCTGAGCTGGACCAGGATCTCGGCGGTCAAGCCGTCGCGGATCGTTCCATCGTCATTGGGTGCTGTCACCTCGACGCGAAAAGTGCGTGTGAGGGTGTCGGCCGAGCGCGAGACAAAGGTGACGTAGCCCGAGATCTCGGTGCCATCGGGCAGTCGCGCCAGCGTCAGGGTTCCGGGCGCAATGCGGTTGACCTGGTTTTCATCGGCAAACCCGACAAGCTTGATCGGTGTCAGCGAAATGACCGTGGCGCAGGAGGCGCCGGGCTGAAGCAGGGTGCCGAGCTCGGCCGCATCGGTTTCCAACATGCCGTCAAAGGGCGCCTCGATGGTCAGCCGTTCGATGGCAAGCTCGGCGCGGTGCACCGCGGTGCGGGCCGCTTCAAGGCTTGCGCGGGACTCCTTTGCCGCCGTCTCGGCGGTAAAGCCGCGTTGGGAGAGCTGGCTTGCCGCTTCGTCCTTGGCGATCGCTTCGTCCAGACGGGCCTGGGCCTCCTCCAGCGCCACCAGCCGCTCGCCTGGTTCGATTTGGCACAGCAGATCACCGGTGCTGACCCGGGCGCCCGCGCGCAGCGGTTCGGAGACGACGAGGCCGGTCATCTCGCTTTTCACATCGACCTTGCGAAACGCCTCGGTCTGGCCGCGCAGCACCAGCGCGTTCTCGATGGGGATGGCCTTTGACTTGATGGCCACCACGTCCACTGTCGGCTCGGCCGCTTCGGCTGCGGCGAGCAGCTTTTCCTCATTGGTGGCCGCATCGCCTGCGGCGCCAAGGATCCAGAAGGCCAGAAACCCCGCGATCACAAGCGCCGTCACTACCGGTATCAGCCGCATCTCAGTCTCTCCGCACGCCCTGCTCTGTCGGACATGGGACGAGTAATGTCACGATCAATGGGGCGTTCCCTGTCCATTAGGTCAACTTACGAATTTTGTAAAACGTCAGTTCACGCCGTTTGGGAAAAAATTTCCGTGAAAGACCGCTTCTGCCTTGCGTTTGTGCATTCGCCCTTGGCTTTGCCTGTGTTGGCGGGCTAGGTTCCGGCGCCGAATTGAGCCGCGGGTTGGGAGCAAACGGTGAGCCAGACGGACAGCTTTGTCGATGAGGTAAGCGAAGAACTGCGCCGCGACCGGCTGTTCAAGCTTGCGCGGCGCTGGGGACCGCTGGTGCTGCTGGTGCTGATTGCGATTGTCGGTTTTTCGGCTTGGAACGAATGGCGCTCCGCGCAGGACGAGGCGGCACGGCAGGCCGCAGGCGATGCCATCCGGACCGCTCTATCGGCGGCAGATCCGGCTGCGCGGGTCGTGGCTTTGGAAGCGCTCGACACCGAGAGCTTTGTTGCCAGGCTGCCGCTGCGGCTGGCTTTGGCCGGGGCCTATGCGGGCGCCGGCGATCAGGACGCGGCCGAAACGGTGTTGCAGGGCATCATTGAGGATGCCGCCATCGATGCGATTTACCGCGACATGGCGCGGCTGCGGCTTTTGTCGCTGCGCCCGGACATGCCGGCAGCGGAACGATTGGCGGTGATCGAGCCGGTCGTACGGCCCGAGGGCGCCTTCGGCCCGCTTGGGCTGGAACAGCGAGCGGTGGCACGCATCGAGCTGGGCGACCTTGCCGGCGCGCGCGACGATCTTGTGACGGTTCTGGCTGATCCGACGGCAACGCAGGATCTTCGGTTTCGGGCGCAGGCGCTGCTGGTTGCAATCGGCAGCGATCCGATCGCGCAGCCCTCCGAAGCGGTGCTGCTGCCCACGACGCCCGACGACGCGCCCGTCGATCCGGTCGATCCAGACGGACCGCAAGACGCTGCGCCGACCGACCCGGCGGCTCAAAATGCCGAAGACGACAGCACCGCGGTCGCGGAATGACGGGGAGGGGCACAAACCAAAAGGCGCGCCGCCGGTCGGGTCTGTTCGCCCTTGGCGCGGTTTTGGCGCTGAGTGGCTGCGGAATTTTTGGCGGCGACGACGAAATCCTGCCCGGTGAGCGTTTGCCGGTGCGGCCCGACGACGTCACCCAGCAACTCGATACGCCGCCCCCGCTGGTGCTGCCGGTCGCGGTATCGGTCAGCGACTGGACGCATCCCAACGCAACGCCCAGCCGAATGGCGCCGCATGCTGCGCTGACCAGTGGGCTGACCGGTGGGCTGACCCAGGTCTGGCGCGTCGATGTGGGGGCCGGCAATGCCGGGCGGGCCCTGCTCACGTCCGGTCCTGTGATCGCCGAGGGGCGCGTCTTTGTCATCGATGCCGCCGCCACGGTCCATGCGGTCTCGACCGCGGGAAGCCGGCTTTGGCAAACCTATGTGGGGCGCGAGGGCGAGGACGGTCGCGACGGCTTCGGCGGCGGCGTTGCCGTCGACGGCGATAAAGTCTTTGTAACCACCGGTTTTGGCGAGGTGCTAGCGCTGCGCGCGACGACCGGCGAGATCCTGTGGCGCGTGACGGTCGGCGGCCCGGTCCGCGCGGCCCCCGTAGCCGCCGATGGCCGGGTGATTTTCGTCACGCGCGACGACCGCGCATTTGCGCTGAGTGCGGAGACGGGCGCGGTGATCTGGCGGATTCAGGGTGCGGTGGGCACGACGGGCCTTCTGGGCGGGGCCAGCCCGGCGGTCGACAACGTCGTTGCGATCCTGCCCTTCGCTTCGGGCGAGGTGACGGCAGCGGTCGCATTTTCGGGACGGCGGCTTTGGTCGAGCGCATTGTCGGGTGGACGCCGCGGGCTGGCGCGCTCGGATATCGGCGATATTACCGGCGATCCGGTCATCGATGGCGAGGTGATCTATGTCGCCAACCAGTCGGGCCGTCTGGTCTCGATCGATCGGCGCACCGGTCAGCGCAACTGGACCGTCAATGATGGTACGATCAACCCGGTGCTGCCGGCCGGCGGCAGCTTGTTCGTGATTACGGACAAGGCCGAACTTTTGCGCCTCGACGCGGCAACCGGTGCGCGGATCTGGGCAATGCCTCTGCCCGAATTCACCGATCCCGAAAATCGCGAGGGTGCAATCGGCTATGGCGGTCCGCTGTTGGCCGGCGAGCGGCTGATCCTGACCTCAACCGAAGGCGAATTGCTCCGCTTCGATCCGGAAACGGGGCGGGCCCTTGAGCCCATCGACCTGCCGGCGGGCAGCTATCTGGCACCGGCCATCTCGGGCGGGCAGATGGTGATCCTGCTCTCCGACGGCTCGCTGGTCGCCTTGCAATAGCCCCGGGTTCCGCCATGCCCAGGATCGCTCTTCTCGGCCGACCCAATGTCGGGAAATCGACGCTGTTCAATCGGCTGGTCGGACGCAATCTGGCCATTACCGACGACCGGCCGGGCGTGACCCGCGATCTGCGCGAAGGCGAGGCCCGGCTGGGCGATCTGCGCTTCGAGGTTGTCGATACCGCGGGGATCGAGACGGTGGCCGATGACAGCCTGCAGGGGCGGATGCGGGCTTTGAGCGAGCGGGCGATGCGTGCGGCCGATATCTGCGTCTTCATTGTCGATGCACGGGCTGGGATCACCCCGCTCGACCGCGATTTTGCCAAGATCCTGCGCCGCGTGGGCAAGCCGCTTTTGCTGTTGGCCAATAAAGCCGAAGGCCGGGCGGGCGAGGCCGGGCGGCTGGAAGCCTATTCGCTGGGTCTAGGCGAGGTGATCGCGCTGTCGGCCGAGCATGGCGAAGGGTTCGATGAGCTGCGCCACGCGCTGGCGCCGCTTCTTGCACAGGTGCGTGAGGCCAAGCGCCAGTCCGCGTGGGACGTGCCGGACGCGCTCGCGGCTGCAGCGGCGGCCGCGGATGAGCGGGACGCCCAGGAAACGCCAGTCATCACGCGCGAAAGGCCGTTGCGGATTGCCGTTTTGGGCCGACCCAATGCCGGTAAGTCGACGCTGATCAATGCGGTGCTGGGCGAGGATCGCTTGCTGACCGGTCCCGAGGCTGGCATCACCCGCGATGCCATCGCCGTCCCACTTGACTGGGGTGGGGTGCCGATGCGGGTGTTCGATACGGCAGGCATGCGCAAAAAGGCGCGGGTGCAGGACAAGCTGGAGAAGCGCTCGGTCGCAGATGGGTTGCGGGCGATCCGCTTCGCCGAGGTGGCCGTGGTTTTGATGGATGCCGCATCGCCCTTCGACACGCAGGATTTGCGCCTCGCCGATCTTGTCGAGCGGGAGGGCCGCGCGGTGGTGATCGGCATCAACAAATGGGACCTTGAGACGCAGCGCCAGGCGCGTATGGCTGCCCTTAAAGCCGAGTTCGAGCGGCTTTTGCCGCAGCTGCGCGGTGCGCCGCTGGTCTTTCTCTCCGCGGCGGCGGGCCGGGGGCTCGACCGGCTGCAAACGGCCATCCTTTCGGCCTATGAGGTCTGGAACCGCCGCATCGCGACAGGGCCGCTCAACCGTTGGCTCGCCGATGCCGTTGCCGCGCACCCGCCGCCTGCGCCGGGCGGGCGAAGGATCCGGTTGCGCTACGTGACGCAGATCAAGGCGCGTCCGCCCGAGTTCTTGCTTTTCGCGTCGCGCGGCAGCGCGCTGCCCGACAGCTACCAGCGCTATCTTGCCAATGGGCTTCGCGAGAGCTTCGGGCTGATGGGAACTCCTCTGCGGATCGGCATTCGCACCGGCGCGAACCCCTACGCGCCGAAAGAAAACGGCTAGCCCTCGGCAGCGGATCGGCCCAACCCGAGCGATGCCAGTAAAGCCTCGGCTGCCCGGTCGATCGCGGTCAAAGAATCGCGATTTTCGCCGGGAAAGAAGCGCGCACGCAGGGCGGTCGGCATCGGCGGCGGCACGAACAGCCGGATATCGGGTCCGGTGCGCACGCTTTCGGCGGCATAGGCGCGGGCGATGGCGCGGCCGGCCGCCTTGGAGGCGGCGTAACCGCCCCAAAACTTGCCATCGACAGGATCGTCGCAAAATACCGCGCGCCCAGCCTCGGCCGCGCGCAGCAAGGGATCAGCCATCACGATAAGGCGCTGTAGACCGAGGCCGTTCACCGCCATCGCGCGGTCGGCGTCCTTGTCATCGATATGCGGCGCCGGGGCCAGCGGCGGAGCATGGGCTGCGCAGTGGACCAGCAGGTCGAGACGTCCCCAGCGCTGGTGAATGGCCAGGCCCATCCGGGGCAGGGCGGCCTTGTCGGTGATATCGGCCGGCACCAACGTTGCGGGCGGTCCGCCCGCCTTGCGGATCGTATCGTCGAGCTCCTCCAGCCCGCCGACCGTCCGCGCAAAGGCAATGACCTGCCAGCCGCGGGCGCCAAGTGCGGCTGCGGTCGCAAAGCCGAGCCCGCGCGAGGCGCCGGTGACAAGGGCGATGCGCTCAGGCGTCACGGGGCGCGCCCGTCAGCTTCGCGTAAAAAATCGGCCCGACCCGGGCGGTCTGCGGTTCGTGCGGTTCCTCGGCGTCAGATGGCATCGGCGATCCTGAAGGGCATTGCACAAGCGGCCAGACAATAGTGCTGTTCGGCCGCGAAACGGCCCGGTTTTCGGGCAGCGGCAGCATGCGCCTCAATCCCTGCCATGGCGTTAGCGCAAGACCGCGGCGGCAGCGATTGGCGCGGCAGCAGCGGTGGCGCCAGCAATCACGCCGGCAGTCACCCCAACAACCACCCCAACCGTCGGCCCAGCCATCACGGCAGCGGTGACGAGAGCAATGACCGCGGTGCTACCGCCCCGCTGGCCGCGCGTTCGGGCGCGGCATCGCGGTCTTGCGCCGCGCCGCGCCTCCCTGCCTTCGCCGCGGGCCTCGTTGCCTCATCCTCCACGGCGCACCGACCTTTCGGGCTGAGCGCATAGATCCCCGTTGCAACGCGTTCGAACCAGCCATAGTGGTCCTGATACATCATGCGCGTGGCGCGAGGGACACCGGTCGCGGCAGCCACATCTTGTCCAGACGTCGGACCATGGGTTGCAAGATACGCCGCACAGTTCAGCGCCTCCTGCCGATAAGCGGTCATGCGGGTTCCGCGACTTCCGCCCAGATTGGGGTCGCCCACACGCCGCTCGAACTCGCGCAGCAAGCGCCCTGCCCTTGCCGCGCGCTTGCGCGGGGTGTAGGGGCCGGGGTCTAGCCAGGCGGTCACGCGCCCATCTTTTTGCAGCGCGCCGTCGGCCGCAACAGGAAGGGTCAGCAAGCCCAGGCCCAGCCGCCGGCACAGACGCTGAATATCGCGCGAGCGGGTTGCTTTGCCTTCGGGCACGGCGATGTAGACATGATCGAAGAGGGTCTGCCTTGCCGTGGCCTGAAGGATCAGAGCCAGCGACATCCGGCGCTTGAGCTCAATGATGACGGGCGGTTCCGCACCGCGCATCGCCATCACATCGCATGCGCCGATCTCGGCCTTCACGCTATAGCCCTGACCCTCCAAATAGGCCTTTATCGGCGGGTAAAGGTCAGTCTCTTTCATGCGCTCGGGCACAGGCTGGCCGAGATGGGCTGGCCGTGATGGGTCGGGCCGGGTTGGGCCGGGCCGGGTTGGATCGGGCCTGGTTTGGTCGGGCCTGGTTTGGTCGGGCCTGGTTTGGTCGGGCCTGGCTTGGTCGGGCCTGGCTTGGTCGGGCCTGGCTTGGTCGGGCCTGGCTTGGTCGGGATCGGTTGGGTCGGGCCGGACTGGACAGTCTCACGCCGCTTCGGATTGCATCGTTGCCGGACCCGAAGGCGGGCGCGGCGGCCGGTTTGCTGCGACGGACCTGACGCGCTTGGCCGCCCAGCAAATCCCGGGCATGCCCGCCCGGCAGGGGCCTACCCGGTTCGGCCAGGTATGGCAGGAGCCGCCCACACATGACGCCCGCCATGCTCACGCGTCGACCTCAAGCCGGATGCGCCCCTCGGCCAGCGCGTCGGAGGGCGCAACCGGGTATTGACCGGAAAAGCAGGCGTCGCAGAATTGCGGCGCGCCCGCCGTCCGCCCTTCCTGCCCGCAGGCGCGGTAAAGCCCGTCAAGCGACACGAAGCGCAGGCTGTCCACCCCCAGATGCGTGCCCATTTCCGCCTCGGTCATACGGGCGGCCAGCAGTTTCTCGCGATCCGGTGTATCGACGCCGTAAAAGCAGGGCCAGGCCGTCGGCGGGCTTGCGATGCGGAAATGGACCTCCGAAGCGCCCGCATCCAGCACCATATCACGGATCTTGGTCGAGGTCGTGCCCCGCACCACGCTGTCATCGACGAGAACCACGCGCTTGCCCGCGATGATCGCGCGGTTGACGTTAAGCTTCAGCCGCACGCCCATATTGCGGATCTCGGCCGTTGGCTCGATGAAGGTCCGCCCGACATATTGATTGCGGATGATGCCCATCGCGAAGGGGATACCGCTTTCCTGCGCAAAGCCGATTGCGGCCGGGGTGCCGCTGTCGGGCACCGGGCAGACGATATCGGCCTCGACCGGCGCCTCGCGGGCCAGCTCGACACCGATGCAGCGCCGGGTGTCGTAGACCGAGCGGCCGCCGATGACGGAGTCGGGCCGTGAAAAATAGACGTATTCGAAGATGCAGAAACGGTGCGGTCGCGGCTCGAAGGGCCGAAAGCTCTGCACCCCGGTTTCGGAGGCGATGACCATCTCGCCCGGCTCGACGTCGCGCACGACTTCGGCGCCGATGATGTCGAGCGCACAGGTCTCCGAGGCGAGCGCCCAGCCGCTGCCGACCCGGCCCAGAACCAGCGGCCGCACACCGTAAGGATCGCGTACCCCGATCAGCTTTGAGCGGGTCATCGCGATGATCGAAAAAGCGCCTTCGACCATACGCAGCGCGTCTTTCATCCGTTCGGGGATCGCCCGCTGGATCGAGCGCGCCATAAGATGGATGATGCATTCGGTGTCTGAGGAGGACTGAAAGATCGAGCCGCGCTCGATGAGCTGGCGCCGCAGCGTGCCGGCATTGGTCAGATTGCCGTTATGCGCAATCGCGCAGCCGCCCATGGCGAACTCGGCGAAAAGCGGTTGGACGTCGCGAATGGCCGTCTGGCTTTTGTCGCCGGCCGTCGAGTACCGCACATGCCCCATTGCCAGCCGGCCCGGCAACGCGCCGATCACCTCGCGATCGGTGAAATTGTCGCGTACATAGCCAAGGCGGCGGATCAGGTTGAAGCCCGTCTCTTGCGACCAGCTGACGATCCCGCCCGCCTCCTGCCCGCGATGCTGCAGCGCATGCAGGCCAAGCGCTGCGAAGGTGGCGGCGTCCTCCACCCCGATGACCCCGAAAATACCGCACTCTTCGCGCAGCTTGTCGTGATCGAAGGGCGTCGCCGCGGTCAAGATGCGGTCTGGGCCGCGCGTCATTGCGCTGGAGCCTGATCCGTCTCGTTGCCTTCGTTAGGGATCTGGGGTGCCGCCTCCGGCTCTGGCGTCGGTGCCGGTGTCGCGTCCGGTGTCGGCGTGGGTGTCGGGGCGGTTTCCGGCGTTGCGGCCGTGCCCGGCGCGCAATCGGCGCCCAGAAGTTGATTGTAGCGGGTTTCGATCCATGCGGGCATCTCGGTGGGGATCTGCTCGTGTAGCTGGTCGCGCGCGTCAGCCAAAACTGTGATTGTGCGCGATTCGTCGATCTCAACCACGCTCAGCCCGACGAGCTGGTAGACGACCAGCGCCACGACGATCAACAGGACGCCCCGCGCAGCGCCGAAAAGAAAGCCGGCACCGCGATCGAGCGGGCCGATCGCGCTGTCCTGCACGGCTGCGGCGAAAAGCGGCGTAAAGATCGACAGGATGACCAGGGCGACCACAAAGACGGCTGCGAAGGCAGAAAGGATCTGAAGCTGGCATGAAGTATCGATGAGATCGCGCAGATACGGGATCTCCAGCATGAGCGGCTTGGCCTGCGGCGCAAAGTAAAACGCAGCGACCGCAGCGCCGATCCAGCCCAGGATGGCCGTGATCTCGCGGACAAAGCCGCGCGTATAGGCCAGAATCGCAGAGATCAGCACGATGCCCGCGGCAACGCCGTCCGCAATGGTCATACCTTCCATGACGGGTCGTTCCCTTTCAGTCGATGGCTCCGAAAACGGTGTCGACGAAGCCGGCAAGATCCCCGATTCGGTCGATACTGATGCCAGATTCCGCCGGTATCTTCACCTGCGAAGGTGCAATCGCGCGCGAAAAGCCCAACTTCGTGGCTTCGCGCAAACGCGCATCTGCTTGGGCGACGGGGCGCAACGCGCCCGAAAGCGAGACCTCGCCGAAGACGACCGTATCGGCCGGCAGGGCAACATCCTGGCGCGAGGAGAGGATCGCGGCAGCCACCGCTAGATCGGCCGCCGGCTCGGTGACGCGTAACCCGCCGGCCACATTCAAATAGACCTCCATGCCAGAAAAGGCGACGCCGCAGCGCGCCTCCAGCACGGCAAGGATCATCGCAAGCCGCCCCGCATCCCAGCCCACGACGGTGCGTCGCGGTGTGGCGAGGCCTGAGGCGGCGACCAACGCCTGGATCTCGCACAGGACGGGGCGCGTGCCCTCGATGCCGGCAAAGACCACCGAGCCCGAGGCCGGCCGGTCGCGTTCGGACAGAAACAATGCCGAAGGGTTGCGAACCTCGGCCAGGCCCTGGCCCGTCATCTCGAAGACGCCGATTTCGTCGGCCGGGCCGAAGCGGTTCTTGACGCTGCGCAGAATTCGAAACTGGTGCCCACGCTCGCCTTCGAAGTAGAGCACCGTGTCGACCATATGCTCGATCACCCTGGGCCCTGCGATCTGGCCGTCTTTGGTGACATGCCCAACCAGGATCACCGAGACGCCGCGCCGTTTGGCAAAGCTGGTCAGCGCATGTGCCGCGGCGCGCACCTGGGCGACCGAGCCCGGGGCGCTGTCGACGGTATCGGCCCAGACCGTCTGCACGCTGTCCACGACCGCAAGGCCGGGACGCTCGGCATCGAGGGTTGTAAGAATGTCGCGCAGCCCCGTCTCTGCGGCCAGGCGTACCGGCGCGTCGCCCAGCCCCAGACGCTGAGCGCGCATGCGGATTTGGGCGGCGGCCTCTTCGCCCGAGACGTAGATGGCGGCCAAACCCGTCGCGGCAAATGCGGCCGCGGCCTGTAAGAGGAGTGTCGATTTGCCGATGCCCGGGTCGCCTCCGACCAGGATCGCCGACCCGGGCACCAGACCGCCGCCCAGAACCCGGTCGAGCTCGTCCAGGCCGGAATGCGTGCGGGGCAGCGGAGCGTCGGCTGCCGACAGCGCCGACAGCGTCATGCCCTTGCCGCGGCGGGCGCCCAGGCTCTTGGCACCCGGGCCTGCGGCCAGCGGAACCTCCTCCACAATGCTGTTCCAGCCGCCACATGCACTGCAGCGTCCGGCCCACTTCTTGTGTACGGCACCGCATTCATTGCAAATATATTGTGTCGCGCTCTTGGCCATCGCTGCTGCCCGTCTAGCGCATCGCGGACCTGGACAAAAGGCCCGCGCCTAGGAAAACGGCAAACCGATGAAAAGTGCAACGCCGAAGACGGCCTGCAGCGCCGGCAGGAGGCGCGACCAGCGCGTCTCTAGGACGATCCCGGCGAGTGCGGCCGCAAGCAGCCCCGCGCCGACCAGACCGGCCAAATTCGCCTCGGCCGCCTGAAGGCTGGCCATGCCGGCCACTGTCAGCACGACCAAAGCCGCATGGCAAAAGCGCAGGCTGCCGCGCGCCATAACGATCTGGTAAGCCGACCAGAGAAAGGCTGAGAAAACGCCGGCCGCAATGGCGATCCCGCCCAGAAGGGCCAGGATTTGGATCATGCACGGTCCCTGTTGGGCGGCCGAGCGCCGGAATGGGCCTCCGGATGTTCGTCCGCTTGGGCGTCTGATTGGGCGCCCCAATGTTCGTCCGCGTGGGCGTCTCCGTGGGCGCGCAAGCCTGCATCCGAGATCCAACCAAGGACCAGCGCGCCGAGCACCAGCCCGGTGAAAAGATAGAGCCCCCAGGCGATCTCGACATACCCAACGCCGATGCCTTTGACCAGAACGACGTAGAAGGCGATCAGAAAGACATCGGCCATCGAGAGCCGCCCGAAAAGCTTGATGGCCGGCAACACGCGGCGGCCCACCAGACCAAGCTGCAAAGCAAGCAGCGCCAGCGTTTTTGCGTAAGGGGCGATGACGGCAAACAGCAGCACCACGGCGCAAAGCAGAAGATCGGTCTCCCACAAAGCGGCAATGCCAGTGAGGATCGAGATCTCGTCGCCGCCGAAGATCGGCATGAAGCCCGCTCGGGCGAGCGGCGCCCACCAGGCGAGCGGGTAAAGGGCCAGAAGTGCCGCGCTGCACAGAATCGGCAGGCGGCGGTAGAGGCCCGCGCCGGTGCCGCGCGGGGCTGGCTCGGCGGGACCGCCGGACGCCGCCGCGGCTTGCGACCTTTCCCGATGCGGTTGCGATGGATGGGGCGGGGGCATATGGGGCAGGGTCCGGTTCGGCCGTCTCGTGAGGTGCATTCAGGCCGCCGGTGCCGCCGCATTTGCCTTGCCGCACGGGTCGGCGCGTCCTTCGCGGTCTGCTTACGTGCTTCTTACAAAGGATCAACGGAAATTTCGATGCGTCGCTCGCAGCGGGCACTCGGGAACTGGAGACACTGGAGACACTGGGGCACTCGGGCGCTGGGGGCTCTGGGGCGCCTAAGGCGTTGGGCTGTGGCGCAGTATCCGCCCCGTCCGGACCTCCTACCCAACACCCACACCCAGTCCTGGCACCCAGTCCTGGCACCCAGTCCTCGCGCCCAGACTTCGTGCCCAAACCCCGACCCAAACAGGGCGCCGAAGCAGGGCGCCCGAGGATCGCGTTCAAAAAGCCGCGCCCAACCGACCCGACCCTTTGGGCTGTCGCGGCGGACCCTTGCCAACCCGCCTCGTTCACCCTGGGGCAGGGGGTCATGAAATGGCCACGGTTGCGTGCCAGCGCTGGATGCGGGTGGGAAAGCGCAGGATACGTCCATGACAATCGGGTCATTTTCAAATGGGTCCGAGCCGCATGGCGGTCTCGACGTGGCATACACGGGGACCGGCAAGACACTTTTCTGGCTGGCGCTGAGGACGCTGTTTCTCACCTTTCTGACCTTGGGTTTTTACCGCTTCTGGATGAAGGCGCGGCTGCGGCGGTTTTACTGGTCTTCGATCCGCGTTGGCGGTCAACCGCTTGAGTTCACCGGCACCGGCCTGGAGATGTTGCTGGGTTTTTTGATCGCGGTGGTGTTTCTGGCGATCTATCTGGGCGTTCTGAACCTTCTGCTGACCTTTGCCGGGATGGCGCTCTTTCAGACCGGCGCGTTCAATATCTCGTTTATCGCGGTGATCCCGCTGATCTACTATGCCGGCTATCGCGCAAGACGGTATCTGCTGTCGCGCACCCGATGGCGGGGCATTCGATTTGGCATGGAGCGGGGGGCGGTCGACTATCTGATCCGGGCGCTGGGCTATTCGGTGCTGGCTGTCGTCTCGCTGGGTTTTCTGGTCCCTTTGATGGATTTTCGCCTGCGCAAATTCGCCGTCGATCGCAGCTGGTACGGCGATTTGCGCTTCACCCAAGGCGGTACGTGGACCGGGTTTCTTCGACCCTGGCTTTGGGTCTATGCCGCGATTGCGATCGTCGCGCTGGGCACGGTCGGGGCGTTTGTCTTTGAAAACCCGATCATGGGCGTCGTCATCTTCATCGGCTACATAGCCGTGATCATCGCGGGTGTGCATTACTCTGTGGCCACGATGCGCTATGCCATCGGAACGACGCGGCTGGGCGAGGGGGTGCGGTTCTCGTCGACCGTCAGCACCGGGCGCATCATCGGGATCTATGTCGTCGGCAGCCTTCTGGTTTCGATCATCATGTCGGGCGTGTTGCTGGTTCTGGTGGCGGTTACGGCGGGATTGGCCAACGCCTTCGGTGTACTGGGCGAGGTCTCGCAGATGTTTCAGACCGTTCTTGCCGGCCGGTCGTCAAATAGCATGGCCTATCTTGGTATCGGGCTGATCGCGATCATGTATATCCTCGGGACGCTGATCTTTCTTGCGCTCAACGAAGTTTTTCTCGCGCAGCCGGTCCTGCAGCACTATGTAGAGACCGTGGTCTTGCACAATGCAGTCGAGCTCGATGCGGTCCTGCAGCGGGCGCATGACAAGATGGCCGAGGCCGAGGGCTTTGCCGATGCCCTCGATGTGGGAGCGGCTTTCTGACATGGTCACGGCGCTAGAGCGCTATGCGCGGCTTGAAGCCGAGGGCGTGTGGTTCGACGGCCGATCCGCCCGTCCCAACCCGGTGATCGTGCGCTTCGGCGAAGCCACGCTGACCCTGTCTGGCGCCGACGACGTGCCGCGCGCGCATTGGGCGCTGGCCAGCTTGCGCGCTCTGCCGGATCAAGGCGACGCAAAGCGTTTAATGCTGGTGCCGGCCCAGGACAGCGACGAGCGGCTGGTCGTCGAGGATGCCGAGATGATTTCGGCGATCCACGCGGTCTGCCCCGACCTTAAGCGGATCCGCGTGCCCCGCGGCAGCTTTCGGCGCCTGTTCCTTTGGGGTGGCGGCGCCGTTGCGGCCGTTTTGCTGATCGTGTTCGTGATCGTGCCGGCGTTGGCCGAGCGTCTGGCTGTCATGATCCCGCCAGCGCAGGAGGAAGCGCTTGGCGATCAGGTTCTGGCCCAGGCCAAGCGCGTCTTCGGGCGCTTCAGTTCCGGGGTCAGGGTCTGCGAGCGCCCCGAAGGCCTGGCAGCGCTTGACAGTATGGTCGCGCGGCTTGAGCCACATTTTGAAAGCCATGTGCCGATCAAGGTGCAGATCTTCGACCACCCGATGGTCAATGCGTTTGCCATGCCGGGTGGCCATGTCGTCTTGATGCGCGGTCTGATCGAGCGGGCGGAGAACGCCGAAGAGGTGGCGGCGGTGGTGGCGCATGAGATCGGCCATGTCATGCATCGCGACCCGACCCGCCTGACGCTGCGCTCGGCGGGATCGGCGGGAATTCTGAGCCTGCTGATCGGGGATGTGCTGGGCGGCACCGCCATCGCGTTGATGACCGATGCGGTGATCAACGCCTCTTACTCGCGCGCGGCCGAGGCCGAGGCAGACCGCGCCGCGCATCGGATCATGAGCGATGCAGAGCTGCCGCTGGAACCGATGGCGGGGTTTTTTGAGCGGTTGGCCGAGGGGGCTGGCGACCGCAACGGTCTGTTGTCGCCGCTTGCCACCCATCCCGATCTGGCAGGCCGGGCCGAAGCGGCACGCAAGGCCGACATTATCGGCGATACGCGCTATGTTCCGATATTGACCCAAAGCGCCTGGCTGGATCTGCGCCAGATCTGCCGGCGTTAGGCGGGCGCGACCGCGGCTCTACCGGGGCGCCTTGGGCGCAGGCAACCCTCAACGCGTCTGCAGGATCGACCCGTCGCTGAGGCGCAGCACCCGATCCATCCGCCCGGCCAGTGCGCGGTTATGCGTGGCGATCAGTGCTGCCATACCGGTTTCGCGTACGAGCGTCATGAGCATCTCGAAGACCTGATCGGATGTGCCGGGGTCGAGGTTTCCCGTCGGCTCGTCCGCCAAAAGCAGCCGAGGGCGGTTAGCCAGCGCCCGGCAGATCGCCACTCGCTGCTGCTCGCCCCCTGACAGCTCGGCCGGACGGTGATGGGCCCGATCGGCCAGGCCCACCGCATCGAGCAGGGTTTGCGCGCGCGAAAGGGCGTCTGCACGCGAAGCGCCGGCCGCACGCTGCGGTAAGGCGACGTTCTCGGCCGCAGAGAACTCGGCCAACAAATGATGGAACTGGTAGACAAAGCCGATGCTGTCGCGCCGAAGCCGGGTGCGTTGGGCATCGCCGGCGCCGCTTGCATCCTGGCCGGCAACCGCTACTGTGCCGCGGTCGGGCCGGTCGAGAAGCCCTGCAATATGCAAGAGCGTCGACTTGCCTGCACCCGACGGCGCGACAAGACCGGCCACTTCGCCGGGCGCGAGGTCGAGATGGAGGTCCGACAGAACCCGGACCTCGCCAGGTTGCCCGGCCTTGTAGACCCGTGCGACCTGCCGCAGGCGCAAGGTCGGCTCCGTCATTGCCGTCACTCGTACCGCAAGGCATCGACCGGGTTCATCCGGGCTGCCCGCCTGGCGGGAAAGAGCGTGACGATGAAGGAAAGTCCCAGCGAGAGTCCGGCGGCACGCAGCACATCCGACCAGACAAGCTGGGCCGGCACCTGGCTGATCCCGTATTTTTCGGGCGACCAGCCGCCCCCGGTCAGCCCGGTAACCAGTGCAAAGATGGGATCAATGTAGATCGCGAAAAGACAGCCCAGAACCAGACCCAGCGCGGTGCCGGTAACGCCGACCAGCGCCCCGCAGATGAAGAAGACCCGCAGGACCGCGCCCTCGGACAGGCCCATCGTGCGCAGAATGCCGACATCACGCCCTTTGTTCTTGACCAGCATCACCAGGCCGGAGGTGATGTTGAGCGCGGCAACCAGAACCAGGATCGACATCACGATCAGCATCACATTGTCTTCGAGCGCCAGCGCCTCCAGGAAGCCGCCATTGGCGTCTTTCCAACTCCAGGGTGTCAGGACGGGAGCAGCATTTGCGATGCTGATATAGAGCGCTCCGGGATCGGCGCGTATGCCAAGCCGGTCGGGCGTAGCGACCATAACCTCGATTTCGTCGACCGTATCGAGGTGATTGAAGAAAAGCTGCGCTTCGGCAAGCGGCATGTAGGCCCGCACGCGGTCGATATCGGGACGGCCGACCTTGAAGATGTAGACCACTTCATAGGCGTTGATGCGGGGCGCGGTCACCCCCATCGGCGTGCGCATCCCGTCCGGCGAGATCAGAGAGATCTTGTCGCCCACAAAGACGCCCAGTTCACGCGCGAGCCCGTCGCCGATGGCAATGCCTTCTGTCAGGCGGTCGAGATCGCCCCTTGCAATCTCGGGGTCGGCGATGCGTGGTAGGGCCTGGATGTCGGCAAGCCGCTGGCCGATGACCTCGATCGGGGCGTTGCGACCCTGCGCGGTGGCAATGATCTGGCCGCGGACCAACGGCGCGGCGCGCGTCACCCCGTCCACGGCACGGATCGCCGCCGCCGTCTCGTCAAAGGCGTGGATCGGCCCGATCCGGCCGCCTTCGAAGCGGTAGAGCGCGACATGCGCATTCGCGCCCAGGATCGTATCGGTGAACTCGGTGCGAAACCCGGTGCGCACGGCGAGCGTGGCAACCAGCGCAAAAACCGCGAGGGTGATGCCGATCAGCGAGATCCAGGTCATCACGCTGACCCCGCCCTCGCGCCGCCGCGCACGCAGATAGCGCCAGGCGATCAGCATCTCATGACCGGCAAAGAGCCTCATGAGACACGCCGGCGCGGCGCGCCCCACGCCACGCCGATGGCCATGCCAAGCATGCGCAGCACGATGACAGCGCCGAGAAAACCGGATGCCGCAAACATCAGCCCTTCCAGATTGAGCGGCAAGGCGGGGCGGAAGTGGGACCAGGCCGCATCCGCAATTTCCCGGTCTGCGGCGCGTGGCGCCAGCGCAAGACGATCGATCGCCGAGGCATCCGTCAGGGCGCTGTGGACCTCGGAGAGGCGCTCGTAACGCGAGAAGGTGCGTCGCATGTCGTTCTGTCGCCTTTCAAGGAACGCGCTTCCCGAGAGTTCGGCCAGCGCTGCCTCGCGGCTGAGCCCGGCCGCCCTGGCGGAGGCGTCGAAATCGGCGACGATCTTCTGAAGCTCGTCGACCGCACCGCCCAATCGCTGTGCATATTGCTGCGAGAAGGCGGGAAACTGCGATGCCGCAAGCCCGCCGGCCAGACCGGCCACCATGGTGAGGCTGCGCAGGATCACTCGGTGGCCCCCTGATTGTAAACCGCTGCTGTCATTGCCTTGTCGAGCGCTGCCATGGTTCGGAAGGGAACACAGGCCTCATAATACACAAGGAGCGTGTATTCATACATCCAGCTGACCGTATAGGTCCCGATCTGCGGACCATTCCCGAAGCAGAGCGCGCCGAAATGCCAGAAGTTGAAGGCGTCCCGGAAGGGGCGAAACACCATGCCCATTCCGTAGAACGCACCATACCCTTCCTCGATATGGGGGAAGGCTAGCGGATCACCGCCTAGGCGCGCGCCTTTCCCGAACCCTAGCCATTGCAGGCGGGCTGCATCGTGCGCCGACATGGCCCAACCGCCCCAGGGCGCAAAGGCCCCCGTGACCGGCGAGGGGCGCGCGGTGGTCAGACCCATCGGGTCGATCACGGCGTCATGGCACACCGCGCGGTAAGGCCGGTCGGCGGCTTGCGCGATGATCGTGCCCAGCAGCGCATAATCCTCGTTGGAGTAGTGGTATTCGCCTGGCACCCCGGCGCCGCGCTGCAAGACAAGGGCGGTAACCGCATCATGGCGCGGTGCCGGATCGTTCGACCATCCGGACATGAGGGTCTGTGTGCTGTCCTGCAAAAGCCCGGCGCTATGGGTCAGGAGGTCGCCCAATGTGGCCTCCGGTGCGTCCGGCCCGAGATAGGTCTCAAGCCGCGCATCATAGGAGAGCCGGCCCTGCGCGACCAGCGCTGCGACGCAAAGCGCCGTGAGGGACTTCCCGACGCTTGCAAGCTCAACCGGCGGGTCGGCCCGCACGCCACGCTCGACCTCGACGACAGGCAGCCCGTTGCGAAGCAGCACCAGAACGCCCCGCGGCACGTGATGCTCGGTCAGCCAGCCATCGAAGGCCAGCGCGATCCTGGAGCGGAAATCGGCGCGCGCCAGTTCCGGCAGCAGCAGCGCCAGGACGAGCAGAAGCCGCATCAGCCAAGCACCGACCCTAGCCGGTCAAGAACCGCGTCGGGGCTCAGCTCTTCGCTTTCGCCCGAGCGGCGCTCGGTGAGTTCGATCTTGCCTGCAGCAAGACCGCGCGGGCCGACCGTAATGCGCCAGGGCATGCCGATCAGATCCATGGTGGCAAACTTCGCTCCGGCACGTTCGTCGCGATCGTCGTAAAGCGCCTCGATCCCGCGTGCGGCAAGCCCCGCATATAGCGCCTCGCACGCCGCATCGGCGGCCCCATCGCCCTGTTTGAGATTGACGATGCCGACCGGAAAGGGCGCGACGCTGGCCGGCCAGACGATGCCCTTTTCGTCATGGCTGGCCTCGATGAGCGCGCCCAAAAGCCGGCTGACCCCGATGCCATGGCTGCCCATATGCACATGGACCCGGCCGCCATCGGGCCCGGTGACCATCGCGGCCAAGGGTTCGGAGTATTTGGTGCCGAAATAAAAGATCTGGCCCACCTCGATACCGCGAGAGCGGCGCTGACGCGCCTCGGGCAGCTGGGCAAAAAGCGCCGGGTCATGGGTCTCGTCGGTGCGCGCATATGGGGCGGTCCAGCGCTCGTAAATGCTTTGCAACGCGGCGACATCGTCAAAATCGATCGCCTGTGCACCAAAGGTCAGATCGGTCACGGCGCTGTCGAAAAACACCTCCGATTCGCCGGTCTCGGCCAGCACCAGAAATTCATGCGAATAATCGCCACCGATCGGCCCGGTATCGGCCCGCATCGGGATGGCCTGTAGCCCCATCCGCTCATAGGTCCGCAGATAGCTCACGAAATGGCGATTATAGGCATGCAGCGCATCTTCGCGCGTCAGATCGAAGTTATACCCGTCCTTCATCAGAAATTCGCGGCCGCGCATCACTCCGAAACGGGGCCGGATCTCGTCGCGAAACTTCCATTGGATGTGATAAAGGGTCAGCGGCAAATCGCGATAGCTGCCGACCGCGCTGCGAAAAATATCGGTGACCAGCTCCTCATTGGTGGGGCCGTAGAGCATGTCGCGGCCATGGCGATCGCGGATGCGCAGCATCTCCTTGCCATAATCGTCATAGCGCCCGCTTTCCTGCCAGAGCTCGGCCGGTTGCAAGGTGGGCATCAAAAGCGGGATATGCCCCGCGCGCGCCTGCTCCTCATGCACGATCCGTTCGATATTGCGCAGCACACGAAGACCCAACGGCAGCCAAGAATAGATCCCGGCCGCGGCCTGGCGGATCATACCGGCGCGCAGCATAAGGCGGTGACTGACGATCTGCGCCTCGGCCGGCGTCTCTTTTAGAAGCGGCAGGAAGTAACGGGACAGGCGCATCTCACTCTCCGGCTAGGCTGTCGGCGTGCCCTAATGCTCTATGCCAGTTTCAAAGCGGTGAGAACCCGATTTTCAGGGCCGTTGGATCGTCCGAAACGGCCGATTCGGTTTGTGGTGGACCGTACCTCCGGCGCCGCGTTTCAACCGCGAGGTACTCTATCTAAAGTAGAGTAAAACTGCCTCTATGTCACTTATAGCGTGCAGTCTGGCATAAAAAAATGCCAAGGCATGCGCCGCACCGAACTTTTATTGCTGACGATACTCGGCGGCTCTCGTAAGTTGTGGCCTGACAAAAACACGCGGGCGAACAGGCCCAAGTCCGGGGAGAGATCACGGCCCGTTGTCGCGCGGGTCGTTTTCATGTCTGCGCGCCTTGTCAAAGGCTCGGAACGGTTTGTATCCCGGCCCTTGCGGCGTTGTCGGCGGTTTGGCCTAAACGGACTGCACCGCTCCTAGACTTCGATCAGGCTGTGACTGAGGCCTAGGCTGCGGGCCAGCGCCGCGAGCCGCTTTTCCACCACTTCGCCGGCCAGATCGCGCATCCCCGAAGAGAGGGTGAGCTGCAGTTGTCCCTCACTGCGCGTAAGCGGCGCGAGGTCCAGGCCGCCAGGCGCCGAGCCCGAGACCATCGCGCCGAGCCGCATCGCGCGACCCAGCCGTTCGGCCAACACGCGTTCGTCCGGCGACAACAGGTCGATCAAGGCATGGGGCAGCTTGCCGGTTCCGCTGCTGCGGTAGCGATGGTGCAGCGCAAGGCCCACAAAGACCCGGCCGCGATGGTCGATGCCGCCGATTGCGGCACGGGTAAGCGTTTCAAACCCGATCTGCGCGCGGTAATCGGGATGGCTCCGCCAGTTCACATCGTGCAGGTAGCAGGCCGCCTCAGCCAGCCGCGCCAGGCGACGATCCTGGATCGCCAACACACTCCCCAGCCAGGCAAACAGCGCGCTCCCGAAGCCTGGAAACCGGGCCCGACGGGTTTCAAGGTAGCGGCAGGCTTCCAAAAGCGGGTCGCGCGCCCGCGCCCGCGGTGTCATCAGCTCCCAAAGCAGGCCCTCGCGCATCCCATAGGAGGAGAGCGTGACCGTCTCCGGCCCGAGCGCTGTGATGAGCGCGATCAGCACCCTTGCGTTCAAGCCCAAAAGCTCCGCCCGGCTGGACGAGATGCCGGTGGCCGAGACGATATCGGCCGGACCGTGCTGGATCACCCAATGTGCAACCTCCAGCAGCGCGTCGGGTGGGATGGTGTAGTCGTGCAGAACCATCAGCGGGTAGCGAGTGCGCTGCATGTGAACCCGGCCCATGGCCCGCCATGCGCCCCCAACCAGAAACAGCTGCGTCGCCCCATTTTCAAAACCCTCGGCTACGCTGGCCCAGGCCGTCGCCAGGCTCTTGCCGATATGCCGGTTCAGCGCGGCGTTCGACAAACCGCTGCTGCGCAGCGCCAAGGGGCCAAGAAGCGTGGTGGCCCCGGCCTCGACACGGCCTTTTCGGATCCGCGCAAGCTCCATCGAGCTGCCGCCGATATCGGCAACAACGCCCGCAGCCTGCGGGTCGCCCAACAGCACGCCTTGGCCGGCCAGCCGCGCCTCGTCGGTGCCGCTGGCCACGCGCACGCGAAGCCCCGTCTCGTGCTCGACCTCGGCAATGAAGGCCGCACCATCTTTGGCCAGGCGTACCGCTGCGGTCGCAACGGCCACGAGCGCGTTGACCTTAAGCCTTTCGGCCAGGGCGGCAAAGCGGCGTAGCGTGGCCAGTGCGCGCCGCCGCCCTTCGGGATTGAGCCTGCCGGTTTCGGTCATGCCCTTTCCCAGGCCGCACAACACTTTCTCGTTGAAGAAATAAGCCGGGCTGCGGGCATGGCCGTCAAAGACGACCAGACGCACCGAGTTCGAGCCGACATCGATGACCGCCAAGCGTCGCGCCGCCGGTCCGGGTGCCGCGAAAGACCGCGTTTGGGCGAACAACCCACTTTGCTGGGCCACCGGCGGCTCCCGCTTGACAAATGCGATCGCAGGCAAGCATGGCATGGGGCCGCGGTCAACCGCCCGACTTGACCATGGCGAAAAAGCCGCGAGGCTGTCGGCGCAACTCATCGGAGGACGCGCATGGCGCAGGCGGCGCTGACCATCGATCTAGGCGCAATTTGCAACAATTGGCGGGCGCTCGATGCGCTGTCGGACCGGTCATGCGAAACCGCAGCGGTTTTGAAGGCCGATGCTTATGGCTGCGGCGCCGAAAGGGTTGGGCCGGCGCTGGCGCGGGCTGGCTGTCGAAGCTTCTTTGTGGCATTGGCCGAGGAGGGGGCGGCGTTGCGCGTGGCGCTGGGGCCGACGCCGGAGATCTACGTGCTGTCGGGCCTGATGCCCGGCGATGCCGCGCTAGTTCGCGAAGCCGCACTCACCCCAGTCCTTAACAGCATGGCGCAGATCCGCGACTTCAAGGCGACGCTGGCGGGCCGCAGCTGCGCGGTTCAGCTCGACAGCGGGATGAACCGGCTGGGGCTGGAGCCGGCCGAGCTGGCGTCGGTCTTGGCCGATCTTGCGCTGCTGCGCCCTAAGCTGGTCATCAGCCATTTGGCCTGTAGCGATGCGCCCCAAGACCCGATGAACGCCGCGCAGCGCGCCGCATTTAAGGCCATGGCCTCTGCCTTGCCGGGGATCCGACGCAGCCTGGCCGCCACCGGCGGCGTGCTGCTCGGCCCGTCGTTTCACTACGAGATGACGCGGCCGGGCGTAGGGCTGTTCGGTGGACGCCCGTTTGACGCGGCGCAGCCCGTTTTGCGCTTAAGCCTGCCGGTGATCCAGATCCGCAGCCTCTCGCCGGGCGAGGCGGTGGGCTATGGCGCGGCTTGGCGCGCCCCGCAGAGCGCGCGCATTGCCACGCTCTCGGCCGGCTATGCCGACGGTCTGATCCGTGCGATGGGCGACAGGCTTTGCGTCTATGCAGGCGCGATCGCCTGCCCGCTGGTCGGGCGGGTTTCGATGGATCTTCTGACGGCCGATGTCACGGCGCTTGACCGGCCGCCCGCGACGCTCGACATCCTCTGTCCGGCCCAGAGCATCGATGCGCTTGCCGCGGCAGCCGGCACAATCGGTTATGAAATCCTCACAAGCCTTGGCAGCCGCTACACGCGCCACTACAAGGGCGGCGAGGGACGTTAAAAAAACGCATGCCGATCATCACCCGGATCCTGGATTTTCTCGCCGCCATTGGGCGGGCGGCCATCGGCCTTGCCCGCGCCACGGGTTCTCTTGCGATCTTCGCTGCGACTGCGGTGCTCAATATCGTGCTGCCGCCCTACTTCCCGTCGGAATTCGGTCGGCAACTCATCCGGATGGGGTATTTTTCGCTTCCCGTGGTTGGCCTGACAGCGCTTTTTACCGGCGGGGCGCTGGCGCTGCAGATCTATTCGGGCGGATCGCGCTTTAATGCGGAGTCCGTGGTGCCCAGCATTGTTGCGATCGGCGTGGTGCGTGAGTTGGGGCCGGTGCTGTGCGGGCTGATGGTGGCCGGGCGGGTGGGCGCCTCGATCGCGGCCGAACTGGGCTCGATGCGGGTGACCGAGCAGATCGATGCGCTGGTCACGCTGTCGACCTCGCCGATGAAGTTCCTGGTCGCGCCGCGGGTTCTTGCGGGCACGCTGGCCTTGCCGGTACTCACCGGGATCGCCGATATCATCGGCGTTCTGGGCGGCTATCTGGTCGGCACCGGCCGTCTGGGCATCAGCCCCGGCAATTACATCCAGAACACCGTCGACTTCCTGACCGCCGGCGATATTGTCTCGAGCCTCGTTAAGGGTGCCGTTTTTGGCTTCATCATCTCGGTGGTCGGTTGCTATCAGGGCTACCGTTCGGGCCGCGGCGCGCAGGGCGTCGCGCAGGCCACCCGCAATGCCGTGGTCACGGCCTCGATCCTAATCCTGGCCGCGAACTACCTGCTGACAGAGGTGTTTTTTTCCGCATGACGACGCCCAAGATAGAAATGCGCGGCGTTGCGAAAGCCTTTGGGCCCAAAGAGGTACTTCGCGGCGTAGATCTGCGCGTGGCCAAGGGTGAAAGCTGCGTTGTTATCGGCGGGTCCGGAACCGGCAAGTCGGTGACGCTGAAATGCATCATCGGCCTGGTCAGCCCCGATCGCGGCCGCATCGAGGTCGACGGCCGCACCCTCGACAGCCGGACCAGGCAGGCCTTTTTGCGTCAATTCGGCATGCTCTTTCAGGGCGGCGCCCTTTTTGACAGCCTCACCGTTTGGGAGAACGTCGTCTTCCGGTTTCGCCATGGCGCCGACCGTCTGCCGCGGGGCAAGGCCCGCGATCTGGCGATCGACAAGCTGCGCCGGGTCGGGCTGGAACCCGGCACGGCCGATCTTTTCCCGGCCGAGCTTTCGGGGGGCATGCAAAAGCGCGTCGGCCTTGCACGTGCCATTGCCACCGACCCCGCCGTAATCTTCTTTGACGAGCCGACAACGGGGCTCGACCCGATCATGGCGGATGTGATCAACGATCTGATCCGCGAGATCGTGGTGGAGATGGGCGCCACGGCCATGACCATTACCCATGATATGAGTTCGGTGCGAAAGATCGCAGACCGTGTCGCCATGCTGCATCAGGGCGTCATCCAGTGGTCCGGGCCCGTAACCGAGATCGACCGCTCGGAGAACCCTTACGTGCACCAATTCGTCAACGGTCTGCCCAAGGGCCCCATCGCCGCTATCCGCTGAAAGCCGCTGAGACGCGGCTTTCGGCAGCAGGCGGGCCGCGCCCGGCGCTGGCGTCGCCTCAACCCGCTAGGCGGTAGGCCATCTCTTTGAGCTGAATGCGCAGATCCTTCTTGGAGATTTTTCCGGTCGCTGTGTGGGGCAGCGTTTCCATAAAGAGCACATCGTCAGGCACCTGCCATTTGGCAAAGCTCTTTGCGACCAGCGCCAAAATATCCTCCTTGGCCGGCGACTGCCCCTCGGCCGGAACCACGACAAGGATCGGCCGTTCCCCCCATTTTTCATGCGGTACGCCGATTGCGGCGGCTTCGGCCACCGCCGGATGCGCAACGGCCGCGTTCTCAAGCTCGATAGAAGAGATCCACTCGCCGCCCGATTTGATCACATCTTTCGAGCGGTCGGTGATGCGGACATAGCCCAGCCCGTCCATCGTTGCGATATCGCCGGTATCGAACCAGCCCTGCTGGTCAACCGCGTCGGTCTCGGCCTTAAGATAGCGCTGTACCACGCCCGGGCCGCGCACCAGCAACCGTCCTTGCGTTGCATTGTCCCAAGGCAGGTCGGCGCCCTCATCGTCCACGATTTTCAGATCGACCGTGTAGGGCGGGTGGCCGACGGTTGTCTGAATGTCGAGTTGCGCCGCGGGCTCCAGCGCGATGACCTCGGGTTTGAAGCTGGCCGTGGTGCCGAGCGGCGAGGTTTCGGTCATCCCCCAGGCATGAAACACCCGCACGCCATAGTCGTTTTGAAATGCCTCGATCACAGCGCGCGGGCAGGAAGATCCGCCGATGATCACCTTGCTTAAGGTAGAGAAGCGCTTGCCCTCCGCCTTTAGATACTGAAGCAGACCGAGCCAGATGGTGGGGACCGCCGCGGTTACCGTGACGCCCTGCTCGAGCATCTCGTAGATGCCGGCCGGCGACATGTCGCGCCCCGGCATCACCAACCCGGCCCCGTTGAGCGGCGTTGAGTAGGCGAGCGACCAGCCATTGGCGTGAAAAAGCGGCACCACCGGCATCACGACATCGGTTGCATGGATGTCGAGACAGTCCGGGACGGAGACAGCCAGCGCATGGATAACGTTGGAGCGGTGGGTGTAGACGACGCCCTTGGGGTTGCCCGTGGTGCCGGAGGTATAGCATATGCCGCAGGGGTCGCGCTCATCGCCCGTGATCCAGGCGAAATCGCCGTCGACATCCGCCACAAGTTCTTCGTAGCACAGCACGTTCGCAAGCGTGGTCTGCGGCATGTTGGCCCGGTCGGTCAGCACGATGATATGGGCCACGCCCTTTAGTTGCGCGGCCACCCGCTCGATCACCGGTACCAGATCGGGATCGACCATCAGCACCCGGTCTTCGGCATGATTGACGATGTAGCTCAGCTGATCGGCAAAGAGCCGCGGGTTAAGGGTGTGCAGCACCGCCCCCGCCCCCGAAACACCATACCACACTTTCAAATGCCGGGCGGTGTTCCAGGCCATCACACCCACCACATCGCCCGGACGCAGGCCCAGCTTGACGAGCGCCTGGGCGCAGCGAAGCGCATCCGCGCGGATCGTGCTGTAGCGCGTGGTGCTGATCGGCCCCTCGACATCGCGGCTGACGATGCGCCGGTCCGGATGGTAGCGCGCCGCATGATCGAGGATCGACGAGACGCGCAGCGGCCAGTCCTGCATTAGGTCACGCATGGGTGCTCCTCCCGAGACTTGTTTGCGCGCAATGTAACATTAAGCCCCGTTCAGGAAAGGCCGCAGGGTGAAGGCGCCTCATTAAGGGTTTTGGGGCAGGCGGGCCGGGGGAAGGCGGGCCGGGGGAAGGCGGGCCGGGGACGGGTGCGGGGACGTGTGCGGTGACGGGGCGCAAGCGCGCGGCCCGCCACAGCCGGCGGTCTTGGCAGCCCTCTGGGCATTGGCAATGTGGCGATGCTGCGCCCCGTATTGCCGTATTGCGGGGTTCGTGCGGCCGCTCTGCCTAGGAGTGTCGGGAACGCTGTGTATCGGCCGCCGGCCCGGGTCCCATTTTGGCCGCGCTCAGCCGCCCATCGGGGAGAAGCGATCTTCGAACAGTATGGCGAACTGGTTCACTGCTGTCAGCCACCCTCTGACCGAGCGCGA
>JBCDAZ010000019.1:0-69761 GCA_039184655.1 Pseudomonadota bacterium
CACAGCAGCAATCCCATCGACCACCTGAACAAGGCGGTCGAACGCCGCGCGGACGGCGTCGGGATCTTCCGCAACGGGGCCTCCATTACCCGCCCGATCGGCACCGTCCTCTTCGAGCCGAACGACGAATGGAAAACCGCCAACCGCGCCATGATGGTCGAAGCCTTCGCAAAAATCGAACCCTTCGCCAACACCGACCACGAGGAGACCGACCCCATTCGCAGCCCAACAACCGAGGCCGCCCGATTATCACCTCAGGCCACCCACGACATTCCAACAGCCTGATTGACGGACGTGGCCTGGTAGGGATGCGCATGGCGCGGTCTAGGGTTCCATCTTCTCCCAACCCAGCGCCTTACGCACCGCCCAGAAATAGGCCCGGTTCGGTAGCATCCCGACCAGTCGCAGGATCAGCGCAAAGCGCCGCGGGAAGGCGATCTCGAAACCCGGCCTGCCCAAACCGTCGGCAATACGCCGTGCGGCCTGCGTTGCCGGAATCAAGAAGGGCATCTCGAAATCGTTGACCGCGGTCGCCTCGGTCTCCACAAAACCCGGATTGATGACCGAAATCCGCACCCCGAGATCGAGCAGATCCATGGCCAGCGCCTCGCCCATCGCAATCAGACCGGCCTTGGTTGCCGAATAGCCTGCCGCACGCGGCAAACCGCGATAACCGGCGACCGAGGCGGTCAGCGCCACATGGCCGCGCCCCTGCGCGATCTGAGCCTGCAAAACCGGCTCCAACGCATTCGCAACCCCGCCCAGATTGACCTCGAACATGCGCCGCGCAGCAGACGCATCGAATGCCTGAGCCCGCATCGGCGTATAGATCCCAGCATTGAGCACCGCTAGCGCGAGCGGCCGCTCCGCAATGATGTCGGCCACAACCGCTTTCATCGCTGCAGGGTCCGTGACATCGCCCGGCATCGGGCGAACCGACCCCCCTAAACCGTCCTTGCACAGGCCATCCGCTTCGGCCGCAAGCCTGGCCAGCGCCTCCGCCGAACGGGCCGTCGCAAAGACCGTCCAGCCGCGTCGAGCCAGTTCCAGCGACAAAGCGCGTCCGATGCCGCCGCTCGCCCCAGTGATCCAGGCGACCCCGTCGCCCGGTCTCATGACTTGGGAAAAAACCCCCAAATCTCAGGCGGAAAAGTAGGGCGCAAGCGGTGTGCGCGTATCTTCAGCAAGGATCAGCACCTCTTCACCCCGCGCGGAAAAGCGGTTCGCAACCCATTCTTGCCCGGCATAGTAAAGCGCAAGCTCAAGCCCGCCGCTGATTGACCAGCGCTCGGCTTCGATCGTCCCGCCGGCCAAGCGCAGCGTTTGGGAGCCCGACAGCTGCGCCTTTACGGAGAGCGGCGCGCCGTCTTGGGTGTTGATCCAGGTCGCACGGTTCAGAAAGGCCGGCGACCAATAGGTCGTGGTCGCCGCATCGCCAGCGACCAGCCCGGAAAAACCGGTGCCTTCTACGGAGAGCTGGTCGCCCTTGCGCGTCACACTCAAACGGTGCGCAGTCCCGTCATCATTGGTTTGCGACTGTAGCGCCTGCAGACGCGCATCGCGCCAAAGCTCCACATTTCGCATCTCATAGCGATAGGCCGCGATTCCGAGCACGCGCACCACAATTTCGATACCGATCTCCACCCGCAGGCGATCGCCGTCCTGGCGCAGATCGACGCTCTGGAACCCAAGCGCGTCGCCGCCGCGCCAGATCGAAAAGCGCCGCGATGCGAGCGCAGCCGACCGTGCGATTTGCGGCGCAAACAGGTTGGCAGTCATGCAAACGGCGCCGCCGAGTAGGCCGCGCCGCGTCAACGCTGGCCGCGTCAACCCTGGCCGCGTCAACTCAGGCCGCGTCAACCCTGGCCGGTCAAAGCTTGGTTCTCTGGTGTTTGGCTGGGACGCACCGTGCTGCGCTGCGCTGCCAAAGACCGCATAAGCGCGTTTCACACGGGCCTGCTTCGCACAATCATGTTTCGGACGATCATGTTTCGGACGATCATGTTTCGCGTCGCCCGACACGCCCTTGCCCGGTGTCGCATTGCCCACAGCGTCACCCGTTCAAAAAGTTCAACATCTTGCCAAAACGTCCGGTGAAGCGCATGCTGCCGGTCATCACGATCAGGCAATAGCAGGTCTCGTCACCGACAATCTCCGGCCGGTGTTCGTCGGTTTCATCCGCGACCGCTACATCGCCGGCCCGATAGACGCGATCGCCATCGCGCATCGCGCCCGAAAAGACGAGCGTCGCTTCATCGCCGTGGTGTGTATGCGACAGCATCTTGACACCCGGACGCGCACGCAACAGCGACACAGATTCTCCCGTCTCGCTTTCCAGCACATGCTCCGACAAACCCGGTATCCGAAATTTCCAGGGGATCTCTCGCTCATTGCCGCCAATACGCGCCTGCAGGGTGGCCGGCAGCACAGTGTCGGCGACCCGCGTCGTCTCGCGCCGAATGGCCGGCACATCCTGAGCGCCGAGCCGCGCCAGAACCGTGTCGAGCGATGGCGCCGCAACAGCCTCATCTTCTTCGCGTACCAGCAAGGCGCCGCCCAAGCCTTCGAGCTGCGCCACTCGCGCGCGGCAAGGCGCACAGTAGGTCAGATGCGAAGCCACAAGCAAAGACAAGCCATCGCTTAGGCTGCCGGATGCGTAGCCGAGAAGCATGTCGTCGGTCGGATGATACTCTGCCATGACGCGGTTCACTCTGCGCTTCGTTTGGTGGTATAGGTACGCGAGAGGGACCCGGGCGGATCACTCCCATGCAAGACTGTATCTGCAATCCTCTAACGCACCCTGCCCTCCTCGCCAGACAGAAACGCGGCATTGTATGAGCTTGCCGATCTTTTTTTGCGCGCTGCTATCGGATCCCGAACTGCGGGAGGCGGTGTTGCGGCTGTCTGCCAGCGCACTGCCGGCTCTGCCGGCGACATTGGACGCGCATCGCCTTACAACCGAGGCTGCACAGCGCCCCGGTCTGCTACACCAGCCGGGTAGCGCGCTTAGCGGGGTCGCCATCGCAGGGCTGGGGCGACGGGCACTGTCCCGGCTGCGGCGCTATGCGGGCCTGACCGGGCTTGAACGCCGCGAGGTTACGCTGCGGATCGGCGATCGCCCCAGCCTTGCGGTGGCGTTTCTGCCGGCGGCAGCGCGCGATCCCGCGGCGCCCGCCTGGTCGCCAAACCCGCTGCTGCGCCAAAGCCTCATTCTTGAGGCGCAGGAGCTTTTGGATACGGGCCTTGACGCCGGATGGAGCGGTGCGGGATCGCACGGGGCGCTTGCCACCCGTACCGCGCCCATACGGGCCCTCGCCCAGGCGCGGGCGCAGTCAGAGCGGCGACCTGTTTCGATCCAACAGGGGCTGACCCGCGACGCCACCGAGACCGCGGCAACGAAAAGGGCGCATCGCGGGTACTTTGCCCTCGACATCCTCACGCTGCGCCACCGGCGCTTTGACGGCCGCATGTCGCGGACCCTGCAGCGCGAAGTCTTTCTGTCGGGCGATGCGGTCAGCGTGCTGCCCTGGGATCCGCATCGCGACCTGGTGCTTTTGGTCGAGCAGTGGCGGGCCGGCCCGCATGCCCGCGGCGACAGGATGCCCTGGATGCTCGAAGTCGTGGCCGGACGCTGCGACGCCAACGAGACGCCCGAAGCCACAGCGCGGCGCGAGGCGCGCGAAGAGGCCGGCGTGACCCTGGGGCGGATGGCACGGATTGCGGGCTATTACTCCAGCCCCGGGATCGCAAGCGAGCATATGACCAGTTTTGTGGGCGAAGCGGATCTCGGCCAGGCCGGCGGCGTGTATGGGCTGCCCGGCGAAGATGAGGATATCCGCGCTGTTGCCATCCCCTTTGCGCAGGCTCTGCAGGGCGTTGCCGATGGCGAGGTTGCCAATGCGCCGGCCATTCTAAGCCTGCTCTGGCTCGTCACCCAGAAGGCGCGGCTCAAGGCAGCCTGGACAGGCCCGGCTTGAAACCCTCACCGCCTGCGCATAGCGTGACGCTCCCGCAAGCCAACCGACGGGTCGTCCCATGAACCACGCTTATGCCGACCTCGCCGCGGCCGTTGGAAACACGCCGCTGATCCGCCTGCGCAGGGCCTCCGAAAGCACCGGCTGCGAGATCTGGGGCAAGGCGGAGTTCCTCAATCCCGGCCAATCGGTCAAAGATCGCGCGGCGCTCAGCATCATTCGCGATGCCGCGTCACGCGGCGCGCTGCAGCCGGGCGGCACGATCGTGGAGGGCACGGCCGGCAATACCGGAATCGGGCTGGCGCTGGTCGGCGCCTCGATGGGCTACAAGACCGTCATCGTCATTCCCGACACGCAAAGCCAGGAGAAGAAGGAAATGATCCGGCTTGCGGGGGCTGAGCTGGTGGAGGTGCCGGCCGTGCCTTACCGCAACCCCAACAACTACGTAAAATACTCCGCCAGGCTTGCCGAAGCGCTGTCCCGGACCGAGCCGCATGGCGCGATCTGGGCAAATCAGTTCGACAACATCGCCAACCGCCAGGCGCATATCGAGGGCACCGCCCCCGAAATTTGGGATCAGACGGAGGGAAAGGTCGACGGGTTCATCTGCGCTGCGGGCTCGGGGGGGACCCTGGCGGGGGTGGCAGAGGGGCTTCGGGCGCGCAAGAAAGGCGTCCGGATCGGGTTGGCCGACCCGGACGGGTCGGCGCTTTGGCATCACTACAGCAAAGGCGCGCTGAAGGCTGAAGGATCCTCATTGACCGAAGGCATCGGACAAGGCCGGATCACCGCCAATCTGGAAGGGCTTGCGGTGGACTTCGCCTATAACATCCCCGACAGCGAGGCGGTGCCCTGGGTTTTCCAGATGTTGGAAGAGGAAGGCCTGTGCCTGGGGGGCTCCTCGGGGATCAACATCGCCGGCGCGGTCCGCATGGCGCGCGATATCGGCCCGGGCCACACCATCGTGACGATCCTGTGCGATTACGGGACTCGCTATCAGTCCAAGCTGTTCAACGCAGCGTTTCTGCGCGGGCGGGACCTGCCGGTTCCGGGTTGGCTTGCGGCCTCCGACCGGCAGATGCCCTCGGTCTTCGAGCCATCGTGAGCGCGCGCGCCGCGGCGCGTGGCAACGGCCCGCGGCGGGCCGGATCGGCCCTGTGGCTGATTGCGTTTGCCCTGGCCTGGCTTGCGGGCAGCCCCGCTGACGCACGCTCGCTAGGCGAAGAGGTCGCGCGCCTCGTCCCGATATGGGAGCGCGCCGCTGCGGCCGCGGAGGCCACGCTGGTCAACCGCGCGGTTCCCGAAAGTGTGCTTGAAGAGATGCGCCGCCAGCTTGCTGATCAACGCGACGAGGCCGAGGATCTTGTCGACCAGGCGCTGGCCGTCGAGCAACCTTTGCGGGTCCAGCTTGAAGCGCTCGGCCCAGCGCCCGACGACGGCACGGTCGAGGCCGAAGCCATCGCCCGGCAACGCGGCGCCCTCGCCACCCAACTCGCCGAAGCCGAGATCCCTGTAAAAGCCGCGCAAAGCGCGTTTCGCCGGGCGGACGATCTGGTCGATCGGATCGATGCGCGGATCCGTCTGGAGTTTCGCAATGCTTTGCTAGCCCGCGCCTCATCGCCCCTGGCACCGGCGAATTGGGCGATCGCGCTCGACAACCTCACCGACCGGCTGACCCGCGAGTTGCGCGACGGCAGTGCTGGCCTCGCGCGGGTCGCGCCGCCGACGCTGATCGTCGCCCTGGCGCTTGCCGCACTCGGCCTCTTCGTTCTGATCTGGCTGCGGGTCGCAGTGATTTCGCATTTCGAGCGCCGGCTTGCCGCGGTCGTGGAGGCCGGTGGCGCCACGCTCGGCATCCGGCATACGCTCAATGGCTTTGGGCTGACCCTGGCCGCCTTGCTCGTTCCCGGTATCGGCGTGCTGGCGATTCTGCAGGCCCTCCAATTGGCCGGGCTCGTCAACGGCGCAGCCGCACCGCTGATCCGCGACATCAACATGCTCGCGCTATGCATGGTGGTCGCCTATTGGCTGTCCGAAACGCTATTTGGCACCAATGCGCCAACGCGCGGCATCTTTCCGCTCGAGCCACAAAAAGCGCGTGGTGCGCAGCGCTACACCATGTTCCTGGGCCTCGTTGCCGGTGCCGATCAGGTTCTGATCCGCGGCGCCTCGGCCGCATGGCGCGAGCTTGCCACGCTTAACGTGTTGAGCTTTCTTTTGGTGCTCGTTGGCTGCTGGGCCCTGTGGCGCTTGGCCAGCATGGTACAAAACCGCAGCATCGTTCATGCGCGCCCGAGTGATCCGGAGGAGGAGGAAGACCCCCGCGCGGCGCTTGGTTTTGCCGTGCGCACCTTGCTTTCGCAGATCGCACGGATCGTCATTCTAGCCGCGCCGCTTCTGGCCGCTTTCGGGTTTTACGCAGGCTCGCGCTATCTCTTCTTTTCCACCCTTTTTACAGGGGCGATGATCGGCGGCTGCATCGTGATCATCGGGCTGATCAGCCGCACGGTCGATGTGATCGAAAAGCGTCGCGGGTTGGAGGAGGTCAGCCGCCTGGCGCTGCTGCCGGTTCTGGCCGGCGTCGCGCTCGCCTCGCTGGCCCTGCCGATCCTGGCGCTGATCTGGGGTGCGCGCCAAAGCGATCTAAGCGAAACCTGGCGCCTGATGATCGAGGGGGTTTCGATCGGCGAGACGCGGATCAGCCCCTTCGACTTCCTGATCTTCGTCGTGGTCTTTGCCGTCGGGCTATACGCCACGCGGCTGCTGCAGGGGCTTTTACGGGTCACCGTGCTGCCGCAAACCCGGCTTGAAATCGGCGCGCAAAAAGCGCTTGCGGCCATCGCCGGCTATATCGGGGTGACGGTTGCGGCCCTTGCGGCCATTTCGACCGCGGGGCTCGACCTGTCCAGCCTCGCCATCGTTGCCGGGGCGCTTTCGGTCGGCATCGGCTTTGGGCTGCAGACCATCGTCTCGAACTTCGTCTCCGGTCTGATCTTGCTGATCGAGCGACCGATAAAGGAGGGCGACTGGATCAAGGTGGGCGAGATCGAGGGAACCGTGCGCCGGATTTCGGTGCGTGCGACGGCCATTCAGACCTTCGACCGGGCAATCGTTACCGTACCGAACGCCGACTTCATCACGGCCTCGGTGATGAACCGCACCCATCGCTCGACCATGGGCCGGATCATCGTCAAGGTCGGGGTCGCCTATGGTACCGATACGCGCATGGTCGAAGCGCTGCTGCGCAAGGCGGCAGAGCCATGCGAGTATCTTCTCAAGCGCCCCGCCCCGATTGTGGTCTTTACCGGATTCGGTCCCGACGCGCTGGAATTCTCGGTTTATTGCTATCTGCGCGACGTAAACCTGATGCTGGCGGCCACAAACGACATGAACCACCGTGTGGCCGAGGCGCTGCGGGATGCCGCGATCGAGATCCCCTATGCGCAGCGCGACCTACATCTGCGCAACAGCGAAGAAATCGCCCGCGCCTTCGCAGCGCAAGCCCCGGCCGTGGCGCGGCCGCGCAGCAACGGACCCGAGACGGAGGCAGGCGCATGACCACACAGCCCCTTTTCAACGCGGATGCCTATGCGCAGACCGCCGATGCGCAGCTGGTTGCGGCGACCGAAGAGGGCGCGCTAATCCTTGCCGAAAGCCTTTTTTACCCCACGGGCGGCGGGCAGCCCGGCGATCGCGGCCATGTCGTGCTGAACGGGGCCACGGTCGAAATCGAGACCACGGTCAAGGGCGAAGGCGGGGCGATCCTGCTTCTGCCCCGGGCTGGTCAGGAACGGCCGAAGCCGGGCGCGCGCGGCACCCAGCATCTCGACTGGCCGCACCGCTACCGGGTGATGCGTATGCACACAGCGCTGCATCTTCTCTCCGTGGTGCTGCCCTTTCCCGTCTCGGGCGGCGCCATCGGGGCCGAAAAAAGCCGGCTCGATTTCAACATGCCCGACGCGCCGGAGGACAAGGCCGCGCTGCAAGACGCGCTGAATGCCCTGATCGCGGCCGATCATCCGGTGACCGAGACGTGGATCTCGGATATCGAACTCGCCGCCAACCCCGGTCTGGTCAAGACCATGGCCGTCAAGCCGCCCACCGGAATGGGTCGGGTGCGGCTGGTGCGCATCGGCGTGGGCGACCCGCCGGTCGATCTGCAGCCCTGCGGCGGTACGCATGTGCGCCGCACCGGCGAGATCGGGCCCATCGCGCTGGGCAAGATTGAAAAGAAAGGTCGGCAGAACCGCCGTGTGTCGATCACCTTTGCCTCGTAAGCGTCGCGGCCGCTTCCTGGAACCCGCTCAGAAACGCAGCCAGGTTGGCGCCCAGCGCGGGGCTGAGATAGCCGCCCTCCTGGACCATCACCACCGGCAGGCCGAGCCCGGCAATGGCCGCCCCGATCCGCGCAAAACCCGGCGTGGTGATGGCAAGCCCCTTGAGCGGGTCGTTTTCATGCGCATCGAGCCCAAGCGCCAGCACCAGCGTGTCGGCAGCAAAAGCGCGGATATGGGCAAAAGCGGTTTCCATCGCCGCCAGATAAGCGTCATCGGCCAGCCCGCGGGGCAGTGCGAGGTTGAGATTGGCGCCCAAGCCGGCGCCCGCGCCGCGCTCTTGCGGATAACCCCAGAAAAACGGGTAGAATCGGTCGGGCTCGGCATGCATCGAGATCGTCAGCACATCCGGCCGGGCATAAAAAATACCCTGGGTGCCGTTGCCGTGATGCACGTCGATATCGAGGATCGCCGGTCGGCGCCCGGCCGTACGCAGCGCCTGGGCCGCGATGGCGGCATTGTTGAGAAAACAAAACCCGCCCGCCTGATCGGCAAAGGCGTGATGCCCCGGCGGGCGGCAAAGCGCATAGGCGGCGGGCGCGCCGTCCAGCACGGCCTTTGTCGCGGCGAGCCCGGTCTGGGCGGCGGCATAGGCGCTGGCCCAGGTTTCGGGGCCGATCGGACAGGATGTGTCGCCCTGGTGATAGCCCGCCTGCCCCACCGCCGAGGCCGGATAGCCCGCCGCACGCCGGTCGGGGTGGATATTGGGCACCACCTCGGGCCCCGCATCGGGGATCCGCTGCCAGCGCGCATAGATCGTCTTCAAAAAGACCAGATAGGCCGGATCATGCACCGCCGCGATCGGCGCCAATCCGGCATCGCCCGGCTCCGCGAATGCACAGCCTGCCGCCTCCGCCCCCGATTTCAGCACGCCGATGCGCTCGGGACTTTCCGGGCTCGGCCGACGGGCTCCGTTCATCACAAAGTATTGCGGGTCATGCGCCGATTGCCGGGTGTCGAAGAATGCCAGCATGAGATCCTCCCAACAATGGCCCAAGCCCGCAGCCAGCATCGCCACGGTTTGCGGATCGGGCGCGCCTGCACGGAAGATGTCAAGCGCCGGGCCGAAACGGTTGGCCTAAGCACGCGTTATTGCCGTAGCTGCCGTTTTCGCGGCCAGGGACAAGAGCGTGGGGCAAGCGCGGACTTTCGCTTCGTTACGCGATCCGACGCTGGCAGACGCGTATCTGCCTAGATCGCGCAGCATCGCCGCAACGAGGCGCGAGATCTCGGCGGTCACCTCCACGTTGCGGCCCTGCGCGCGGCGTAGCGCCGCTGCCAAGCCGTTACAGGATAAGCGAAAGGCGATGCGGCGTGCTGCTTTTTCGTCCAGGCGCCGCCCTGTCCGCCGCCAAGCAGTACGGGTGCGGCCTGTACGGGTGCGGCCTGTAAGGGTGCGGCCTGTACGGGCGTATACAGAGCGTAAGCAGCAGGCGAGAACGCGTCCGTGGCGAGCGGGCTCGGGTACAGCGGGCTCGGGTATAGCGGGCTCGGGTATCGCGAAATCGGGGTTAGCGAAATCGGGACGGCCTCGCTTCGGGGTGCGAGCGCAGGCCTGGGCGGCGGTTCAGTTTGAGGTTTCGGCCGTCTCTGGCGTTTGGGCAGCCTCTTCTTCGGTGACAATGCGACCGTTGACCCAGTTGCCCTCATACTCCTCGCCGCTGGCATAGACCATCTTGCCGGTTCCTTGCCGCTGTCCCTTGCGGAAGGTGCCGGTATAAACATCGCCATTGGGGTAGGTGGCCGTACCGGTCCCGTCGATCTCGCCGGATGTCCATTCACCGGTATAGGTAAAGCCGTCGGGCATAGCGATGGTGCCCTCGCCGTCGCGCTGGCCGTTCACAAAGAGGCCGTCATAAACGGTCCCGTCGGCATAGGTTGCCTTACCCAGACCGTGGCGCAGCCCGTCCTTCCAGGCACCGATATATTCATAGCCGTCTTCATAGGTCATCGTGCCTTGGCCGTGATATTTCGCGTTACGAAAGGCGCCTTCATAGATCATGCCGTTGGCATATCTCGCGGTGCCGGTGCCGTCGATAACGCCATTGACCCATTCGCCATCGTAGGACGAGCCGTCGGGATAGGTGATCTTGCCCGTGCCATGCGGCAAATCGTTGAGGAATGTGCCTTCATGCACCGCGCCGTCGGCATAGGTGATTTTGCCCAATCCCTCGATCCGTCCCTCTACCCATTCACCTTCATAGGTGTAGCCATCGGCGGCCGTAAACGTGCCGATGCCATGATGTTGATCGGCCTTGAATGCGCCTTCATAGATGTCGCCATTCGCAAAGATGGTCTTGCCGATCCCATCGCGCCGGCCGGAAACGAATTCGCCCTCGTAGCGATCGCCCGAAGCTTGGATGAGCAAACCGGTGCCGTGGATCTGGCCGTCCATCCAGGCGCCGTCATAAATCAGCCCGTCGGGCATGGTGATCTTACCGGTGCCATCGCGCATGCCGGCTTTGATCGTGCCCTCATAGACCGCCCCGTCGGGATAGGTGATCTGGCCTATGCCCTCTTTCACGCCATTCAACCACTCCCCGGCATAGCGGTAGCCGTTGGGCGAGACCATGGTGCCCTTGCCATGGTGCAGGGCGTTAAAGAACGCACCCTCATAGCGCACCCCATTGGCGTAAAGCGCGATCCCATCGCCCTCGATAACGCCTTCTTTCCACTGGCCCTCATACCAGCCGCCATCGGCATAGGTGATCTTGCCAAAGCCGTCGGGACCGCCATTTTTGAAGGTGCCTTCATAGATCGATCCGTTGGGATATTTGGCAATCCCCTCACCCTCGATCCGTCCCTCCACCCATTGGCCGGTATATTCGAACCCGCCCGGGCGGCGATACGTGCCGATACCGTGCTGCTTGCCGTCCTTGAACTCGCCCTCATAGACATCGCCAGTATCGTACTGCTTGATCTGGACCGAACTGTCGTCGTCCTGAGAAACGGCCGTCCCGGCAACGCCAAGAACCGCCACCAAAACCAGCGGAAGGGTCATCTTGCCTGGTGTCATCGCTACCCCTCATGGCGGCCCGCTACACTCCGGACCGCCGCTCAATCGATCTTGGCCGCCCCGCCCGGTCCGGCCGTTCACTTCCCCGCGAGTTTAGGGCGGGTGCGAAACTGTGACAACTCTGGTTTTTCGAAGGTATCGGCGATATTGGGCATGTCGCGTGTAAGGAGGACCGATGGCCGACCGTTTCAGGCTGACCCTGGCCCAGCTCGACCCGGTGCTGGGCGATCTTGCCGGCAATGCCGAGCGCACACGGGCGGCGCGCGCCGAGGCCAAAGCGGCTGGGGCGGATCTTTTGGTTATGCCGGAGATGTTTCTGACCGGCTATCAGATGCAAGATCTGGTGCTGCGCCCGGCATTTTTGGCCGATGTGGCCGCCCATATTGCGCGTTTGGGCGCCGAGAGCGGCCCGGCGCTGGGTATCGGCGCGCCATGGGCGGAGGCCGGCCAACTCTACAACGCCTATCATATCCTGGCACCGGGTGCGGCACCGCGCCGCGTTCTGAAGCATCATCTGCCGCATCGCGATGTCTTCGACGAATACCGCTATTTCTCGCCCGGCCCGCCCTCGGGCCCGGTGCCGATCGGGGCAGCCCGCATCGGCTTTCCGATTTGCGAGGACGCCTGGTTCGCCGATATCGCCGAAACCCTGGCTGAAACCGGCGCCGAGCTTCTGGTGGTGCCCAACGGGTCGCCCTATCATCGCGGCAAGCAGGATGTGCGTAGCAATTTGATGGTCGCCCGGGTGATCGAGACCGGGCTGCCGCTGGTCTATCTCAACCTGACAGGCGCGCAGGACGATCAGGTCTTTGATGGTGCCAGCTTCGCCCTGGCGGCCGGCGGCGCGCTGGTGGCCCAGCTGCCCGCTTTCGACGAAACGCTGACCCATCTTACCTGGGAGCGCGGCGCCGACGGGCTTTGGCAGCTTGTGGAGGGTCCGCGTGCCGGCCTGCCCGATCCTTGGGAGGCCGATTACCGCGCCATGGTCGAGGCGGTGCGCGGCTATTGGCGCAAATCGGGCTTTACCCGCGCGCTGCTGGGTCTGTCGGGCGGGGTCGACTCGGCCCTGACCGCCGCGATTGCGGCCGATGCGCTCGGACCCCAAAACCTGCGCTGCGTCATGCTGCCCAGCCGCTACACAAGCCGCGAAAGTCTGGAGGATGCGCGCGGCGTGGCCGAGGCGCTCGGCTGCCGGCTCGACAGCCTGCCGATCTCTGACGCGCAATCGGCTGTCAATGGCACGCTCGCGCCGCTCTTTGAAGGCTGCGATGCCGATGTGACCGAAGAGAACATCCAGTCGCGGTTGCGCGGGCTCTTCTTGATGGCGCTGTCCAACAAATTCGGCGAGATGCTGCTGACGACGGGCAACAAATCCGAGGTCGCGGTCGGTTATGCGACGATCTATGGCGACATGGCCGGCGCCTACAACCCGCTCAAGGATCTCTACAAAACCCGGGTTTTCGAGACCTGCCGTTGGCGAAACGGCAATCACCGAGCCTGGATGCACGGCCCGGCAGGCCAGGTGATCCCCGATAGGGTGATCGACAAGCCGCCCTCAGCCGAGCTGCGCGAGGAGCAGCGCGACGAGGACAGCCTACCGCCCTATGCGGTGCTCGACGCAATTCTGGAAGGCTTGATCGACGAGGACAAACCGGTCCGCGCGATGATTGCCGAAGGGTATGACGCAGCCACGGTCAAGCGGGTCGAGCGTCTGATCTACCTGTCTGAATACAAGCGCTTCCAATCCGCACCGGGCGTGCGGCTGACCAAGCGGGCCTTCTGGCTGGACCGGCGCTATCCCATCGTCAATCGCTGGCGGGATGCCCAATGAGGGCGGCCCGCCCCCGCTTGCCGGTCGAGAGAGGCGATTGCGGCGCGCCGACCCGACGCTGCCCGGGGCAAGCGTCGCTCCGAAAGACTGGCCGGGTTCGGGCCCGGATGGTGGGGCGCGATGTGACCGGGCCGCGTCCGCGCATCGATAGGGGAGGCTGATCTGTCGCGCATTCCGCGCCCGGCGCTCTGGCTTGGGCTAGCCGGGCTGATCCCGTTCCTTTACGGCGCGCTGGTTGCGCTGGGTATGCCGGCGGTGCGCCCCGCTCTGTCGGCCCAGGCGGTTCTGCTGCCTTACGGCGCTACGATCCTGGCCTTTATGGGGGGCTGCCTTTGGGGCTTTGCCTGCCGCGCCTCCGATCCCCCCGGGCTGCGCGAACTAGGCCTTGCGGTTGTCCCTTCGCTCTGGGCCTTTTCATCGACCTTTCACCCCGCGCCGCTTGCCCTTCTCGCCGGCGGGTTCGTGGTGCTCCTGGCCATCGACACGATCTTCCTGTTGCGCAGGCTCGCGCCGCTTTGGTGGATGGCGCTGCGCTTGCCGCTGACGGCCGTTGCGGTGCTGTGCCTGCTGGCCGGGGCGGCGGCCTCGTGACCGAGGCGGTTGTGGCGGGTGCCTGCCAATGCGGCGGGCTAGCCTGGCACGCAAATGCCTGGCCGCAGGCCATGGTGCGCTGTCATTGCAGCGACTGCCAGGCGCAGAGCGCATCGGCCTTCGGGCTGTCGGTCTACTTCGTGCCCGAGGCGGTGCAGTTTTCCGGCATCCAAGCCTTCTTCGACGTCCCGACCGCAGCCAACGGCCGCAAGCGCTGCGTCTTCTGCCCGGGCTGCGGGGTGCGGGTGGCTCATATCGGCCAACCCGGGGCGAAGGCGATCTCGATCAAGGGCGGGACCCTACGTCCGGGTCACCGAATGCGCCCGGTCGCCGATCTCTGGACGGCGCGTAAGCTCCCTTGGGTTCCGCTTCTAGAGAACGGCCTTGCCTATGCCCAGCAGCCTGCGGACTGGTCGGATGTAGAAACCGCGTTTGCCGAGGCGATGACGGTCGAATTCTACAGCGCGGCGGCCACGGACTACGCCGCAACCTCGATTGCCTGGGACAACGGAGCACTCTTATCGCGGTTCCTTTCGCGCCTGCCAGCCGGCGGATCCGCGCTCGATCTGGGCTGCGGCGCAGGCTGGGCTGCCGCTGCAATGCGCGGTGCCGGGCTGCGCGTGACGGCCATTGATGCCTCGCCAGGCCTCGCAGCCGAGGCCGCGCGGCGCTTTGGCCTTTCGGTTCGCATCGCGCGGATGCAGAGCCTTGCGGATATCGCGGCCTTCGACGGTATCTGGGCGCATTACGCGCTTTTACATGTGCCCCGCGCCGAATGGCCCGATATGCTCGCCCGCATCCGAACCGCCTTGCGCCCGGGCGGCGTGCTGCTCTTGGCGATCAAGGAAGGCACGGTCGACGGGCCCGACCGGTTGGGGCGGTTTTACACCAGAATGACGGCCCAAGCGCTCGCGGCCCAGCTTCGCACAGCCGGGTTCGAAGCCGTTTCGATCGAAACCACAGCTCCAGCAAAGGGCTATGAGGGCAGCCCTGCGCGGGGCCTTGTCGCCGAGGCGCGCCGTGGCGCTTGAGATCACCGCCTATACCGACGGCGCCTGTTCGGGCAATCCTGGGCCGGGCGGCTGGGCAGCGCTGCTCGTCGCACGCAAAGGCATGCAGGTTATGCGCGAGCGCAAATTGAGCGGCGGCGAGGCGGCCACAACCAACAACCGGATGGAGCTTATGGCGGCAATCGCGGCCCTGGAGGCGCTGGAGCGCCCGACAAGGCTGACCGTTGTCACCGACAGCGCTTATCTTAAGGGCGGCATTACCGGCTGGATCCAGGGCTGGCAGCGCAATGGTTGGAAAACCGCGGACCGCAAGGCGGTCAAAAACGTCGACCTGTGGCAGCGGCTGGTCGCGGCGGCCGCGCCGCATGCGGTGCAGTGGGATTGGGTGAAGGGCCATGCCGGTCACCCCGAAAACGAGCGTGCCGACGCGCTGGCCCGCGCGGCGATGGCCCCCTTTAAGCCTGCGCGGCAAGAACCCGGTGAGGCATGAGGCCGAATCAGCGTTTGCCCATCCCGCCTGAGACGAGCGCGACAAGCAGGAACGCACCGATCACTGCGCCAGCGAGCAGGATCAAAAAACCCGCCGCTGCCAGCAGCAGGCCGATCGCAATGCCGCCAACCACTCCGCCGACCGCCCCGAGCAGCATTTTTTGTACCAGCACACCGCGTTTGCCCGTCACGCTGTGAAGGGCATAGCCGATGGCAGCACCCAGTAGTGCGAGCAGTATCAGGGATCCCACGGCGCTCTCCTACAGCTGGCCTGCACAACGCGCGACCACGCGGCGTTTCGTCGGCGAAGTCAAGCGGGGCGCCGGCCCAATACCGACCTATGGCACGTTGGGCTACCCTCCGGCCCGCTGGGGCACCCAGCGGCTTTGCCGATTGCCTAGAGCGCATTTCAAGGCGTATGGCTGGCGCGGCAGCAAGAGGGGGCTGGCATGCCGGGCCGCGACGATCTCATCGCCTATTACCGCAATAAGCACGCAACCGAAGCTTACGGCGACACCTCAGTGAAGTATCTGCGGTTTCTGCGCCCCGAGCTTGCGCTGCTCAAACCGCGTACCGTGATCGATTATGGCTGCGGACAATCCCGCCTGCTCGACATTCTCGCAACGGATATTGGCTTTCGGGGCATCCGCTTTGACCCCGCGATCCCCAACTATGCCGCGCGGCCTGAAGAGCCGGCGGATCTCTTGATCTGCATCGATGTGCTGGAACATGTCGAAGAGGCCGATTTGGACCATGTGATCGGGGACATGCGCAGCCTCTGCCGCGAGGCGATCATCGTCGTCGACACAAAGGCGGCCGTTCAAAAACTGCCCGATGGGCGCAATGCCCATGTCAGTCTGCATTCACATCGGTGGTGGCAGGCAAGGCTGGGCCAATACTTCGGGGCGTTGACCCCGATCCGCTGTCCCAGACGCAGCCGGGCGGGGTTTCGCAGTTTCGACCGGCCCAAGCCCATGCGCTTTGCCTGGCAACGCCTAGCCGAAGATGCGGCACATTACCTGAACCGCACCCGCCGCCGGTAAGGACGCCTGCGCGGCAATCGCAGCGCCGTCATCGTCATCGTTATCGTCATCGTCATCGTCATCGTCATCGTCATCGTCATCGTCATAGATGTCTTCATCGTCATCGGGTGGATTGACCAGCGCTTCCAGCCTCTGCGATCCGACGCGTGGCGGATCAGCAGCGTCGGGCGGCAGCGCCCTGGGCCTTTCTCCTGCGCAGGTTTGGGCCGCGATACTGCCGATGCCAGAGGCCTCGCGCCTCGCTCCGGCTTACTCAACCAGACGCAAGGCGAATTCGGCACCACCGGCATTGCCGAGCGGCAGCACCGTCATTTGCGGGAAAACACCGCGAACCCAGCGTCGGTTCCATGAGCCGGGATGGGCTCGGGTCAGACAGGAAAAGCTGTCATCGTTGTCAAGTGTTGTATCGCAGGTAAAACGGGCCCTTCCAAGGGGACCCTCATATTCGACACGAAGCGACAGCGCCCGCCCTTGCAGTCGCGCCTCGCCAGTCCATTTGCCCGAAAGCGTGGCACGGCCCGGTGCCCGATATGTGCCGGACCGCAACCCAGCCATGGCCTCTGGCGGCGGATCGGGCTGCGCCCTGTCCTCAGCCGGGCTTGGGGTCTGGCTTGGGGTCTGGCTCGCGCTCGGGGTCTGGCTTGCGCTCGGGCTGGGGGCTGTGGTTGCCGCCGGGGCGGGCGCCGAGGGCAGCGCTGCGTGCCTTGCAACCAGCGTTTGATACGTGGCGCGGTCGAGAACGCCATCGGCGCGCAGGCCCTGATCGATCTCAAAAGCCTCGATGGCGAGCATCGTCCGTCGCCCGAATGCGCCATCGGCCGGGCCGGGGCTGTAGCCGAGGCGCGCGAGCATTTGCTGCACGTCGCGGCGGTCGCTGCGTGACAGCGGGATATGGGGCGATTGAGGGCGGGTCGGCGCCACGGCGGGCGATGACGTCGGGGTCTCGGAGCGATCGGGTTGCGGCGGATCGGCCTGGGGCGCAGGGCGCGGCGCGGACCCAAACCGCACACAGACGCCGGCGACCTCCTCGACGCAGACCTCTTGGGCGCCTGCCGCAGTACCGTAAAGCGGGCCGACCAGCAGACCGATGCCGGCCAACCCCAACGACAGCATACCGCCTGCCCATTGGGCCGCTGGATTTGCCGTGACGCTTTGGGGTTGGTGCCGTCTCATGCCGCCAACCGTGTCAGCGCTACCATTCCGCCAGCCCTACCATTCCGCCAGCCCTGCCATTCCGCCAGCCCTGCCATTCCGTCAGTCCTGCCGCATCAGCGCTTCAAGGTTGCCCTGTGCGAGCGTATTGCCTCGCGCCATCGCGCGGCGCAGCAGGGTTTCGGCCGCATCTCGGTCGCGCCGAACCCCCATCCCAACCATATACATAAGCCCCAAAAGCCGCGTCGCCTCGGCATCCCCCGCCTCCGCAGCCTGCCAGACCAGCACTGTGCGGGCCTGCGCGGTCAACCGCCCGGCGCGCGTCTTCGGCAGATCGGGATTGTCGCGCAAAAACGCATCGACCGCCTGCGCGGTGCGTGGTCCCGTCACGCCATCGATCCGACCGGTGTAATAGCCCAGTACCTTCAGGGACGTCTGGATCCAGGTCAGCGGCATTTGGTCGGTCTTTGCCAACGCGGCAGGGTCGGTCCGCGCCAGGATCGCCGTGCGCGCTTGGGCGAGCGGCGCCAAGGTCTTTTCACGCCGCTCGGGCGAGAGCGGTGCGACGCTTTGCGGTGCGGGCTGGGTCTGCAGCGTCTGGGGCGTCTGGGGCGCCGGATCCGTCCCGGCCCGCGCAGTGGCGTCCTCGCCGGGTGCTGGGGTCGCGCTCTGCCGATCGGGTGTCGATTCGGGCGCCGTTTCGACGGCATTGTCGGCAGGCGCTGTCCTTTCGGCCTGCGTCTGGGGCGGCGGCGCGACCATCGCAATCTGCGGCGCAGTGTCCGGCGCCGTGTCCGGCGCCGTGTCAGCAGCCGTGTCAGCAGCCGTGTCCGCCGGGGGCCCGGGCGAGGTCTGCAGCACGTCGAGCCGGCGCTGCGCCAGCGAGGCAAAAATCCCGTCGGGATAGCGATTGAGATAATCCGCGAAATCGCGCGGATCCAGGCTGCCGGAAATGCTGTTCCAATATGCGACCTCGGCCAGCGTTTGCGAGCCGGCATCGGATGGCTGCGCCGGGCCGGGTCCGCGCTCGACCGCTTGCGGCGCCGGCTTGCCGTTCCGCAGACGCGCCAGCCGCTCCTCGGCCAACCCCGCAAAGAGCGTGTCGGGATAGGTCGCGATAAAGCGCTCCAACACTTCGACGCGCGCTGTGTCCTTAACAAAGGCCCAGTCGCTGCGCGCTGCCTCGTCGCGGCCGAGATCGGGTACGTCCGGCACCGGCTCAACCGGTTCAGGAACCGGCGCCGGCGGGTTCAAGAAGAAATCGCTTGCCGAGAGCGAGCCGTAAAGAAACGGCTCCTGTCGTCCTTCGGTCTCGGCCAACACGCTGTCGCGGACCACACGGAAAAGCTTGCCGACTTCGAGCCCGGGATAGGTTAGCGCCGCGATCAGCGCCCGCGCATAGGGGCTGTTGCGCCCCTCGCCATCATAGGCGACGGTGCCTTCGCGCGCCGCATAGGCCACGAGAGTGTTGCCCGCAGGCTCGATATGCCCCAACCCCTTGCCGATCGATTTCGTGGCCGAAATCTGCTGCATGCTATTGAGGAACGGATTGTCGCGGCAGGCATCGACAATCACCAGGCTGAGTTTCGAGGCGCCCTCAACAGCAAGCAGAGCGGCTTGCAGCGGCACGGCCTCGAACGGTACATCGCGGTCCGTCTTCAGCGTCGCATCCACCGGGATGAGGTAATTGCTGCGGTCGATCTCCAGCCCGTGGCCCGAGTAATAGACAAGCGCCACCTCGGCGCCAAACGCCCGGTATTGAAAGTTTTTCAGCACCGTAAGCATCTCGACATAGCCGATATCGGCATGCTGTTCGACCTCGAACCCGATCGCGCGAAGAGTCTTGGCCAGGTCGTTTGCATCATTGGTGGGGTTGAGCAGCCGTGTCTGATTGGCATAGGCGCCATTGCCGATGACCAGCGCAATTCTGTCGCTGGCCGTTGCCGTCAGCGTGCCCAGCAACATGAGGAGGGCAACGACGGCCACTCTGGCGCTATGGCGTCCGACCATGATTAGCGATCCTTGGCGCGGCTTGGCGTTGGACATACGGGGCACAAGATGATGCACGCCCCTATATAGACCAAAACTGGCCCAAACGGCAGGGTAACCGCCTCGACCGGCTGTGCGTTGTCGCACATTTGTTGCCTTTGCACAGAAAAGCGCCATCAAGCAAAGCCGATCGCGACCTGCCCGAAAGCGCCGAAATCGGCCGCGATCTGTGCACCGGCCGGGCATTCGACGGGGCGAATGAAAGAACCCGACAGCACGATCTGACCGGCTTCGATTCGCTGGCCATATTGGGCCATGCGCCGCGCCAGCCAGACCAGACCGGAGACCGGGTCATCGAGCACGCCGGCACCGAGACCGGTCTCCTCCACCGCGCCGTCGCGGCGCACAATCGCCCCCACCCAGCGAAGATCGACGGCATCGGCGGCATGGCGCTGCGCGCCCAGCACCACCCCCGCATTGGCCGCATTGTCCGAGACCGTGTCGAAGATCTTGCGCGTGGCGCCGGTTTCGGGATCGACGCGCCGAATGCGCGTATCGAGGATTTCAAGACATGGTGCGACATAGGCCGTTGCCGCCAGGACATCGGCGCGGGTCACAGCGCCGCCAGCCAAGGCTGCACGGGTGACAAAGGCGATCTCGGCCTCGACCCGCGGCGCGATAAACCGCCCGGCCGGCACGGTGGCGCCATCGGCAAAGATCATGTCGTCGAAAAGCACGCCCGAATCGGGCATGTCGATGCCCAGCGCCATCTGCATGGCGCGCGAGGTCAGGCCGATCTTCCAGCCGACCATTTGACGGCCTGCGGCCTGCTTGAGCGCAATCAGCCGGGTCTGAATCGCATAACAATCGTCCAGATCCATCTGCGGGTAGCGACGCGACAGCAGTCCGATCTGCACGCCGGTCTGCTCGGCCTCAAAAAGCGCCCGGGCGGCTGATTGGTGCGCGTTGTCGGTCAGCTGCATCCTCGCACCCCTCAATAACCCCGCGCGGTATCGACCAGATCGGGGACCGGCGCACCTTCCGCAATCCGTCTGATATTGTCGGCAATGAGACGCCCGCCGGCCTCCGGGTCGATCAGCGAGGCGCTGTGGCAGGTGATATCGATCCTGGGGTCGTCCCAAAAGGGATGGGCGTCGGGCAGCGGCTCGGTGCGAAAGACGTCAAGCACAGCATGCGACAGGGCGCCCGCATCAAGGGCCGGGATCAGGGCCTCCTCAACCAGATGGCGGCCGCGTGCGGCATTGATCAGGCAAGCGCCCCGGGGCAGCCGATCGAAGAGCGACGCATTCAAAACACCCTGCGTCTGCGCGGTCAACGGCAACAGGCAGACCAGGATCTCGCTGGCGGCCAGGAAGGCATCGCGCTCTTCTGCACCGGCGTAGACCGCAATGCCGGGCAGCGCCCGCCGTGACCGCGCCCAGCCCGAGACGGCAAAGCCCAGCCCGGCCAGGGCCGTCGCGCAAGCTTGGCCGAGCCCGCCGAGCCCCATGATCCCGACGCCCCGCATCGGTGCGGGCGGCAGCACCGGCTGGTGCCAGCGGCGTTCGGCCCGGGCGCTTTGAAAGGTCGGGCATTGCCGATGCATCCGCAGCACATGCAGACAGACATACTCGCGCATCCGCTGGGTCAACGCCGCCCCCGTCGTGCGGATCACCGGCACACCGGCGGGCAGGTCTGGGTCGACAAGCACATGATCGACCCCTGCCCCGATCGACAGAATGGCATGTAGATTTGCAAAGCGTCGAAGACCGCCCGGCGGGTGTTTCCACACAACTGCATAACGGATCGTTGCAGGATCGGGCACTTCGTCCCACAGATGCACATCGTGATCGGGCAGCAGCGCGGCCATGTGGTCGCGCCACCAGCCGGCCCGGCTGGCACCGACATGAACGACCAAGCCGGGGCGCATGCCCGACCCGCTGCCCATACTGTTGCCATCCGCGCGCATGCCGATCACCCTGACGTCTGAGGCGCGGCTGTAAAGCCCCGGCGTGCCTTTCATGTTGCCGCAGCGTGCAGGCAGCCTATGCCTGACGTGATGTGTCAACGCCGGAATGCCGATGCGCGCAGCCCTGATCCAGCACAACGCCCGCACCGATAAGGCGGCCAATCTCGACGCGCTTGAAGCGCTGATCCGGGATGCTCATGGCGAAGCGGCGCCCGATCTGGTCGTGACGCCGGAATATGCGACATTCCTGGGCGGATCGCGCGCCGACATGCGGGCAGCAGCCGAAACCCTGCCTGACGGCCTCTCTTACCGACGGCTGTCGGGGCTTGCCGCCGAGTTGCGTATCGGGCTGCATATCGGCTCGATGCTCGAGCGCGATGCGCATGGCCTTTACAACACCGCCATCGCCTTCGGCCGCGACGGGCGCGAACTTGCGCGCTATCGCAAAATCCATCTGCTAGAGATCCAGACCCGGTCGGGTCGGCTTTACCGCGAAGCAGATCTCTTCTCGCCCGGGACCGAAACCGTGACCTACCAGTTTTCGGGACGCTGCGTCGGCATCTCCATCTGCTTTGACATCCGGTTTGGCGGCCTCTATCGACGCCTTGTTGCGCAAGGCGCCGAGCTGCTCACCATCCCGGCGGTCTTCAATGACGACACCGGCCGCGCGCATTGGGAGGTGTTGTGCCGCGCGCGGGCCATCGAAACCCAATGCTTCGTGCTCGCCCCGGGCCAGATCGGCACGCATCCCGAACCCTCGGGTGCGCGGATCAGCCATGGCAATTCGATGATTGTGGATCCCTGGGGTGAGATCCTTGCCTGCGCGCCGGATCGGACCGGATGGATCGCCGCCGAGCTCGACTTCGATCGACTGGACGGGATCCGCAGGCGCCTGCCGGTCGCGCGTCAGCAGACGCTATGAGGCGCCGTTCGGCCCAGCTTTGCCGGCAGCATCGGAAAGGCCCAGCAAGGCCCGCGTGACATCGGTCTGATCGATGCGACCCACGCCTTGCCCGGCATCCATGACGGCAAAGGGACCGGCTTGGGTCATCAACATCGCCATGATCTCGCGCACCGGCATCGTGACCGGGATTTCGGGCGCATCCGCCGGCACCGGCCCCTGCCCCATCACCTCACGCGCGCGCAGCACGTTCAGCGGGTTCATATGCGCTACGAAATCCGCGACATAGGCGGTGGCCGGTTGCAACACGATCTCCTGCGGCGTGCCAAGCTGGACGATGCGGCCCCCTTCCATGATGGCGATGCGCGTGCCGAGCTTCATGGCCTCGTCGAGATCGTGGCTCACAAACAGGATCGTGCGTCCCATCTGCGCCTGAAAGGCCAGAAGCTCATCCTGTAGGCGCGCGCGGATCAGCGGGTCGAGCGCCGAAAACGGCTCGTCCATCAACAGCACCGGCGCATCGGTGGCAAAGGCGCGCGCCAGGCCGACGCGTTGCTGCATCCCGCCGGAGAGCTCATGCACCTGCCGATCGGCCCATGCCGTGAGCCCCACAAGCTCCAGCTGCGCCATTGCCGTCTTGTCGCGCTCGGCCGGTGCCATGCCCCGCAATTCCAGCCCGAAGGCAACATTTTCTCGTACCGTACGCCAGGGCAGAAGCGCGAATTGCTGAAAGACCATGGACACGCATTCGCGGCGCAGACGTTGCAGATCGCGCGCGCTTGCGCCCGGAATGCGGCAGCGCCAGTCGCCATCGGCCAGGGTTGCCGATCCCCGCACAATCGGGTTGAGGCCGTTCACGGCCCGGATCAGTGTCGATTTTCCCGAGCCTGACAGGCCCATCAGCACCAGGATCTCGCCGCGCGCCACCGAGAGCGAGCAGTCATGCACACCCATGATCTGGCCCGTCGCCGTCTCGATCTCGGCCCGGTCCTGCCCCGCATCCATCAGCGGCAGGGCCGCGTTCGGGCTGTCGCCGAACACCACGCTAACCTTGTCGAGCGCCACGATCGGTTCCGTCATGGCCCGCCACCCTTGCCGCCACCCTTGCCGCCACCCTTGCTGCCGCCCTTGCCCCCTTGCCCCTCGGCCCGGCGAAACATGCGATCGAGGATGATTGCGACCAGGACGATGGCGACCCCGACCTCGAAGCCCCGCGCGATGTTGACGGTGTTCAGCGCGCGGATGGTCGGCACGCCCAGACCGTCGGCCCCGACCAGCGCCGCGATCACCACCATGGAGAGCGACAGCATGATGGTCTGGGTCAGCCCGGCCATGATCTGCGGCATGGCGTAGGGCAGCTCGACCTTGAAGAGAAGCTGGCGCCGGGTGGCCCCGAAAGCCGCGCCGGCCTCGATCAGCGTCTTCGGCGTCGAGGTGATCCCCAGATGGGTCAGCCGGATGGGTGCGGGGATGGCAAAGATCACCGTGGCGATCAGCCCGGGCACCATCCCAAGGCCGAAGAGGATGAGCGCCGGGATCAGATAGACGAAGGTGGGGATGGTCTGCATCAGGTCCAGCACCGGCCGCAGCGCGGTGAACAGCCAGGGGCGCCGGGCTGCGGCAATCCCGATCGGAACGCCCAGGCCCATGCAGACCGCCGTTGCCGAAAGCACCAGGGCCAACGTTTCGGTGGTTTCTTCCCAGTAGCCCTGGTTGATGATCAAAAGCAGGCCCATCGCCACGAAAACGCCGAAGGGTACGGACCGGCGCAGCCGGCCAGCCAGAACCGCAACCAGGGCAATCACGATAAACGGGTGCGGTGTCTGCAGCACCCACAACAACGCCAGGATAACCGCGTCGAGCCCCGCCGAAAGACCGTCAAACAGCCATGCCGCATTGAGCGTCAGCCAATCGACCCCCGCCTCGGCCCATTTGCCGAGCGGGATCTTGTTGTCTTCAAGCCAATCGGTCATCGGCCGGTCGGCACCGGGCTTAGGGCCGGGGCCTGCACCGCGTCATCCCGAAGGCGCGCGGCAGCCGGTGCGCCGGTCGCGACACCGGACGTACTAGCCCAAGGCCGAAGGCCCATTCGCCTTAGACCGCCCCGCGCAGCCTGCGCCGATCGGGCCATGCGCGCCTTTGCCAAATGCCGTCTGAACCTACGCTCAAAGCCCCAACGCGGCGCGGACGGCCGCCAGCCCGTCATCGCCTTCTCGGGTGGTGACGCCAGCCAGCCAGCCCTCAAGCACGCCCGGATTTGCCTTCAGCCAGGCCTCGGCGGCGTCATCTGGCTCCTCACCCTCGTCAAGGATGGCCCGCATCACCTCGTTTTCCATCGCAAGCGTAAATTCCAGATTTCCCAAGAGCGCGCCGACATTGCTGCACGCGGCCGCGTAGCCCGATCTTGTGTTGGTATAAACCGTGGCGCCGCCAAGATCCGGGCCGAACCAGTCATCGCCCCCCGTCAGATAAGTCATCGCGAGATTGGCGTTCATCGGATGCGGCTCCCAGCCGAGAAACACGATGCCCTCGCCGCGCCGCGCCGCCCGCGCGGCCTGGGCCAACATGCCCTGCTCAGAGCTTTCGACCAACTCGAACCCGCTTAGGCCGAACGCATCGGCTTCGATCATGTCCAGGATCAGCCGGTTGCCGTCATTGCCCGGCTCGATCCCGTAAATCTTGCCGTCGAGTTGTTCGCGGAAGGCGGCGATATCGGAAAAACTGGTCAGACCAGCATCCGACAGAACCTTGCTGACCGCGAGCGTGTATTTTGCGCCGTAAAGGTTGGCACCCAGCGTATCGACCGTGCCGGCTTCGCGGTAAGGGGCGATGTCGGCCTCCATCGTGGGCATCCAATTGCCCAAAAAGACATCGATGTCGCCATTGGCAAGCGAGGTGTAGGTCACCGGCACCGACAGCACCTTGATATCCGCCTCATAGCCAAGCCCCTCGAGCACCGTCGCAGTCAGCGCCGTGGTTGCGGTGATATCCGTCCAACCGACATCGGAGAACCGAACGATTCCGCAGCTTTCGGGCTCCGCGGCGCCAACCGTGCCGCCCAGGCCCGCGAGAACCCCCGCCATACCCCCCGCCAGCGCGGTCGCAAAAAGCCGATTTCTCATCCCATCCCACCTTCTTTTACCCAGGGCCTTGGTTGGCGCCAGCCTAGCAGCGCACCCCGCGGGTGCAAGCCGCGCGATCGCGGTTTGCGGGCGGGGGTGTTGGGCGTGTCGGGTGCGTCGGGGATATCGGATGGGTATCGGGCGGCATCGGGCACTCCAGCGGCGTCAGGGGCATCGAGCGTCGCGGGCGCCTTGGGATGGGGCCAGAGCGGATTGCCGAGACCAGTGGGCCAGAGCGAATCGCTACCTCAGGTCCTTTTGGACCGAAACCGGCCACGTCCTCGCTACAGATTCAGCGCCGGGTGCGAAAACGCCTAGCCGGGCGCAGCGACTCGGAGAACTAAATGTCTTGAACGGCCTTGCACGCGAAAGGCGCAAGGGTAGCGCGAAGCAATCCCCGATTGCGATACAGTCCAAATAGTTCCTGCTGAACCGTATTCAGACCGTGAACAAGGGTTCCTGGCGTTCAACCTTGTAATACGCATATACTGATAACAAGAACATGCTGTTGGTGATCAACCAACTAAGAAGAACCGCCGTTCCAAGGCCAAACGAGAAGTTTAAGATCAGTGCGACTAGAACGGCTGCGAACACCGGTAGGCAACTGAGCGCTGCGATTAAGGTTACCGCTCTTGGTGAGAGCCACCGGTCACAGCTGACAATTTGTGCGTCCGACATGGTTTCTTCCCCAGTAACGCCGGCCCTTACACACACCCCCCTGTGCGGAGTTAGACCCTGCAACAAACAGCGGGCTAGGTTCAAGCGTGAATGTGTCCAAAATTAGGAAAAAGAAGGCAACACTGGGATAAAAATGAGTACACGGCGACAACCGGCCGCCATGTACTTAAGAATTCTTAACCTGTGTTAAGGTTTACTCGTCGAGCTTGAGCGCTACAAAGCGCGGCTCGCCTTCGCGCTGTACCAAGAGCAGGATCGAGTTTCGTCCCGCTTCGCGGGCAGCGTCGATCCGTCTGGCCACATCGCGCGGGCGCCGCACCTCCTCCTGTCCGACCTCCAGCACAAGATCGCCGGGGCGAAGGCCTTTCTCAAACGCTTCGCTCTCGGGCACCACATCGGCGACAACGACGCCATCGGCATCCGCCTCCAACCCAAACTCCTCGCGCATTTCGGCAGAAAGCTGGGTCAACGTCATGCCAAGGATATCGACATCGCGGGCTGGTGTCGGCGCTGTCGTGCCCGGTTCCCGCTGCGCCAGCACCTCACCCTCTTCCAAACGCCCCAGCGTGATGGCCAGGGTCACCACCTCGCCTTCGCGAAAAACCGTGACGTCGACGGCCTTACCGACCGGGGTCTCGGCCACCATGCGGGGAAGATCGCGCATCTCTTCAACCTCGGCGCCGTCGAAGGTCAGGATCACATCGCCCGTGAGCACCCCGCCATCCTCGGCGGGGCTGCCATCGGTCACATCGGCAACAAGCGCACCGACCGCGTCGTCGAGGCCCAAAGCTTCGGCCATCGAGGGATCGACGGGCTGGATGCGCACACCAAGCCAGCCGCGCCGCGTCTCGCCGAACTGGCGCAGCTGCTCGACCACGCTGATCACAACATTCGAAGCCATCGAAAAGCCGATCCCGATCGATCCGCCATTGGGCGACAGGATGGCCGTGTTCACGCCGATGACCAGCCCCTCCATATTAAAGAGCGGACCGCCGGAGTTGCCGCGGTTAATCGCGGCATCGGTCTGGATATAGTCGTCATAGCTGCCGCGCAACGCCCGGTTGCGCGCCGAGATAATGCCGGCAGAGACAGAAAACCCCTGCCCTAGCGGGTTGCCGATTGCCAAAACCCAGTCGCCCACGCGCGATTCGTCGCTGTTTCCGAACTCGACGAACGGCAACGGGTCTGGGCTTTCGACTTTCAAGAGCGCGATATCGGTCTTGGGATCGCGGCCGATCAGCTCGGCATCGAGAAACGCGCCCGAGTAGAGCTCGACCTGGATCTCGTCGGCCTTTTCGATGACGTGATTGTTGGTGACGATGTAGCCATCTGCCGAGATGATAAAGCCCGATCCCAGCGCATTTGCCCGCTCGGGCCGGTTGCGTTGCCGATCGCGGAAATCGCGGAAGAAATCTTCGAATGGCGATCCTTCCGGCACCATCGGCCGCACGCCCTCTTCGCGGCGCACCAGTTGGGTCGTGGTGATGTTGACCACCGACGGGCTGAGCTGTTCGGCAAGATCGGCAAAGCTTTCCGGCACGGGCGAGGCGGCAGGCGGCGCCACGAAAGCCGGGCTCAACGCCAAGCAGGCGGCCGCCAAGGCGCCCCGTGCGAAAGGAAGGGAAAGATGTTTCAAAACGTCAGGCTCCTCTTTGATCGCAGCGGGCATTCGCAGCAAGCAGGCTCCCAGACATCCAGGGTCCAGACTGTGGCCGCCGCGGCATGGCTTTAACGCATGGTGCGGATCCCTCCGGCGCGGTTCTTGTCACGTCCGCGTGACGGAAGCGAGCAAAAACCGGGGCGGGGCCGTCCCGCCGATCGCCCCGGCGCATGGCCGCGCGCCTATTGGGTCGCCGGTACTGCAACCGGCGTGTCGGTCTTGAGATACTCGAAAAACTCCGAATCCGGAGTGATCACCAGGCTCGAATTATTGCCTTTCAAAGCCCGCTCATAGGCGATCAGCGACCGGTAAAAGGCAAAGAACTCCGGATCCAGCCCATAGGCGTTGGCAAAGATGCGGTTGCGCGTGGCATCGGCCTCGCCGCGGATGATTTCTGCCTCCTTGCGCGCCTCCGATTCCGTCTCGGTCGCGGTACGCTCGGCCAGCGCGCGGATCAGCTGCGCCTGCTCTTGCCCCCGGGCGCGCTGGTCGGCCGCGATCCGCTCCCGCTCGGCCTTCATGCGATCGAAGGTCGCCGCAAGGTTGGCCTGGGGCAGGTCGGCGCGTTTGATGCGCACATCGATCAGCTCCACACCGAAGGCTTCGGCCGAGATTTTGGCCGCATCGCGGATCCGGGTCATCAGGGCGGTCCGATCGGCCGACAGCAGCGCCTCGGAGGTCACCGTCCCGATCTCGTCGCGCATCGCCGCATCGATGATGCCGTCCAGCCGCTCGGCCGCTGCGAACTCGGTGTTCAGCGCCTGCCGGAAGAGCCTGGGATCGGCGATTCGCCAGCGCGCGAAGAGATCGACGACCAGGCGGCGGTTGTCGCGCGGGATCACCTCGCGCGGCGGGCTGTCGAGCGAGAGGATCCGATCCTCATAGGTCACGACATCTTGGATGAAGGGTATCTTGACGCCCAGCCCCGGATCCTGCTTGGTCGCAACGACCTCGCCGAACTGCAAGACAAGCGCCTGTTCGCGCTCATCCACAACGAACAAAGAAGACCAGATCGTGACGGCCGCTGTGGCCAAAAAGATCACGGCAATCGCGGTTATGCGGCGCATCAGTTGGCCTCCGTCCTGCGGCGCAACTCGGGCAGCGGCAGGTAGGGTACAACGCCCTGCCCCTCATCCTTGGCGCTCTGATCGATGATGATCTTGTCCAAATCGCCCAGCACCCGCTCCATCGTCTCAAGATACATTCGCTTGCGGGTCACTTCCGGAGCGCTGGTATATTCTTCGTAGATCGCGCGAAACCGGCTCGCCTCGCCCTCGGCCTCATTGACCACGCGGGCCCGGTAGGCTTCGGCGTCCTGCTTGATCTCTTCTGCCAGACCGCGCGCCTTGGCGGTACGCTCATTGGCAAACAGCTCAGCCTCCTTCTCGAAGCGGTCGCGGTCCTGCTCGGCCGCCTGCACGTCGCGGAACGCATCCTGCACAGGCTCGGGCGGGTCGGCGCGGTTGAAGTTTACCCTGATAATGTTGATGCCCGCCTCATAGCTGTTCAGCGTACCCTGGATCAGACGCTCCAACTCCGCCCCGATGGCACCGCGGCTTTCGTTCAGGATGGGCTGCAGGTTCGATCGGGCCACGATCTCGCGCATGGCCGATTCGGCGACGGCCTTGATGGTCGACTCGTGATCCTTAAGGTTGAACAGAAAGCTTTGCAGATCGGCGACATTCCAGACTACCTGGAACTCGATATCGACGATGTTTTCGTCGCCCGTCAGCATCAGACCCTCATCGCGCTCGGTCCCCCGGATGCGGCTGTTCACGCCAACATCGATCTGACGCTCGCGCAACACGGCCCGTTTTTCGTAGGTGATGACGGGCCAGGGCGCAAAGTTCAGCCCCTCGCCCTGGGTGCCGATATACTGACCGAACAGCAGTTCGACCGACTGCTCGCCGGTCTCGACCCGGTAAAGCGAGAGATATGCCCAACCGACGACAACCAGCGCGGAAATGACGAGCCATCCGCCCCGCCCCATCCCGCCCGGGCCGTCGCGTCGCCCCGGCGGGCCGCCCTTGCCGCCCATCAGGACACGAAGCTGCTCCTGCCCTTTTCGGACGATCTGGTCGATATCGGGCACCTGAGACCCGCCGGGCCGATTGCCTCCGCCCCAGGGGCTGCGATCTGGGCGTTTATCATTGTCGTCGCCGCCACCCCCCCAGGGGCCACCTTTACCATATGGCATCTTTGGCTCGGTCCTCCGCCTTCACTGCACGCCCCCATGTGTGCGCTGCCCCAGCGCTGTCAACCCTCACGCGACAGGGTCGCGCATGGTGACAAGCTCTTCCGCCGCGGTGGGGTGCACAGCAACGGTCCGATCGAAATCCTCTTTCGTTGCGCCCATCTTCAGCGCAACGCCGGCAAGCTGGATCATCTCGCCCGCGCCATGGCCCAGAATGTGACAGCCCAGAACGCGTCGAGACACGGCATCGACGACCAGCTTCATCAGCATTTTTTCGGCCCGGCCCGACAACGTTGCCAGCATCGGCCGAAACGCGGCCTTGTAGATATGAACCGTATGGCCGGCCGCGCGGGCCGCCTCCTCCGACAGCCCCACCGTCCCAATTTCGGGCTGGGTAAAAATCGCCGTCGCAACCGTTTCGTGATCGGCCTGTATCGGGTTAGACCGGAACATGGTTTCGGCAAAGGCTTGCCCTTCGCGGATCGCCACCGGCGTCAAGGCGAGACGGTCGGTAACATCGCCGACCGCAAATATCGACGGCACGGTGCTTTGCGACCAGCCATCGACCGCAACCGCCCCGGTTTCGCTCAGCCGCACGCCGATTTTTTCCAGACCAAGCCCCGCGGTGTTGGGCGACCGCCCGGTCGCAAGCATGACTTCTTCGGCCTCGATCGCACCGCCATCGGTGAGATGGACGGTCAGCGCGCCGCGCGTGCCGCTGATTGCCTCGACATGCGTCTCGAAGCGTTGCGTGATCCCCTTTTCGGCCATGGCCTGCGTGACATGCGCGCGCAGATCGTGATCGAAGCCGCGCAGCACATCCGGCCGCCGGTGCACATGAACGACCTCGCAGCCCAGACCGTTGAAGACGCCGGCGAACTCGCAGGCCACATAACCGCCGCCCACGATGACCATCCGCCGCGGCAAGCGCGGCATTTGAAAAACCTCGTTGGAGCTAATCGCCTGGTCCACGCCCGGAATGTCCGGCATGACCGGCCAGCCGCCGGTTGCAATCAATATATGCGCGCTGGTGACGGTCGTGCCATTGGCAAGGCGCACGCGATGCGGGTCGACAAGGATAGCGCGGCTGTGAAACGTTTGCGCGCCGGCGGCATGCAGGCCTTTTTCGTAAAGCCCCTCTAGACGGGTGACTTCAGCATCGCGGGCCGCGCAAAGACGGTCCCAATGGAAGCAAGGCGGTGCCACCTCCCAGCCGAAGCCGGCTGCGTCTTCGAAGGCCTCCGCAAAGCTCGATGCATAGACCATCAGCTTTTTGGGCACGCAGCCGCGGATGACGCAGGTGCCGCCAAAGCGAAACTCTTCCGCAATGCCGACCCTGGCACCGGCCTGCGCCGCGACCCGCGCGGCGCGTACGCCGCCCGAACCGCCGCCGATCACAAAGAGGTCAAAATCGAAATCCGCCATCAGCGTGCCACCGCTTTCCGTGCCAAGCCGCTGCAAAGGCCCGAAAGGCGCGCCGGCCCAAGCATGCAAATAGGGCTCACTCGCCGCCCTCCCGAAACAGGCTGCCGCCGCCATCCTCTTCGGCCGGGTCAATCAGGGTTATCCGCTCATCGGCCTCGATCCGGCGCACCGACCCGTCGGCCGAACCCAGAAACGCCGCATCGGCGATGTCGATAAACAGCCCGGTTTCCACAACGCCGGGGACCATATTGAGCATGACGGCAAGTTCCTCGGGCCGGCCGATGCGCCGGCAGTGCAGATCGATGATGAAATGCCCTTCATCGGTCATGAAGGGTTCGTCGTTCAAAAGCCGCAAGCTGGTCTCAAAGCCCGATACATCGGCGCTTTGCAGCGCTTCTTCGACCACCAGCTTGGTCGTCTCCCAGCCGAAGGGGACCACCTCGATCGACAGCGGAAAGGCCCCCAGCTGGGAGACCGCTTTGCTGTCATCGGCAATCACCACCATCCGCTCGGAGGCCGAGGCGACGATCTTTTCCTGCAAGAGCGCGCCGCCCGCGCCTTTGATCAGCATAAGATCCGGGTCGATCTCGTCGGCTCCGTCCACGGTCAGGTCGAGCCAGCCGGTATCGTCAAGCGTACTGAGCGGAATGCCGAGCTGTTCGGCTGTCTGGCCGGTGGCGAGCGAGGTTGGCACCCCGGTAACCTGCAAGCCCTCCAGTCGGATCCGGTCGGCCAGAAGACGCAAAAACCACGCCGCTGTCGATCCGGTGCCCAGCCCGACCCGCATACCGTCGCGCAATTCTCCCAAGGCCGCATGTGCGGCGGCATACTTTGCCCTGTCCTGCGCGGAAAGTTCGCGCACCATCGCCAAATCCGCTTGTCGCCGGCCCGATCCACCCTTCTATAGAGCCAATCTGACCGGGGTGCGAGTTGAAACGGCGATACCTCAGGCGTATGGCCGGTTTTTCGGCCTGGCTTCGGCTGCCTATTCGGCGCGTACAACTAGGGCAGAGCAAGAGCAGACAAAGGGCGACGATGTTTCTAAGCGTGTTTGACCTCTTTAAGATCGGTGTGGGGCCATCGAGCTCCCACACGATGGGCCCGATGGTCGCAGCGTCACGCTTTCTCGACGCGTTGCGCGCGGGCGACGACCGGGTGCCTGGCGCGGGGCGACCGGCACGGCTGACCTGCCGTTTGCATGGCAGCCTGGCCTTTACCGGGAAAGGTCATGCCACGGACCGCGCCGTGATCCTGGGGCTCGCCGGCTTTCTGCCCGCAACGCTGGATGCCGATGCAGCCCAGACGGCCCTTGCAAAGATCGCGCATATGCGGGTCGTTGCACCGCCCGGCCTCGACGTCCTGGCCTTTGATCCGTCCAACGACATCGTCTTTGATTACGGACCGCCATTGCCGCTGCACGCCAATGGCATGGTGCTGAGCGCCCTGGATGCAGCCGGCAATCTTGCGTTGAGCCAGACCTATTATTCGGTGGGCGGCGGCTTTGTTGTGACCGAGCGGGAATTCGCATCGCAGGCCGAGCCCCCTGCGCCCGAAATCCCATACCCCTTTGCCAATGCCGCCCAGATGCTGGAGATGGCCGGGCGCGCCCAAATCAGCATCGCGCAGATGAAGCGGGTCAACGAACAGGCCGCCGCAGGCGCCGATCCCGGACCGGGGCTGGACCGGATCTGGGGCGTGATGGCGGCCTGCATCACGCGCGGCCTTGCCGCCGACGGCATCCTTCCCGGCGGGCTGAAGGTGCGCCGCCGGGCCCGGGCGATCCACCAAAAGCTCATCGCCGATGCCGGGGTCAACTTCTTGCCGCCCCATGTGACGAATGACTGGCTTTCGGTCTATGCGATGGCCGTGAACGAGGAAAACGCCGCCGGGGGCCAGGTCGTCACCGCGCCGACCAATGGGGCCGCTGGCGTTGTGCCCTCGGTGATCCGATACTACCTCGATCATGTGCCCGGCGCCCGCCAGGCCCAGGTGCGTGTGTTTTTGTTGACCGCCGCCGCAATCGGCGGGCTGATCAAGCGCAATGCCTCGATTTCGGGGGCCGAGGTGGGCTGTCAGGGCGAGGTGGGCAGCGCCGCGGCGATGGCGGCCGCCGGGTTCTGCGCGGTGCTCGGCGGCACGCCCGCCCAGATCGAAAATGCCGCCGAGATCGCGTTGGAGCATCACTTGGGCATGACCTGCGACCCGATCGCCGGCTTGGTCCAGATCCCGTGCATCGAACGCAACGGGATGGGGGCGATCAAGGCCGTGGCAGCCGCCTCGCTGGCCTTGCGCGGCGATGGCGGGCATGCCGTGCCGCTTGATGCTTGTATCGAGACGATGCGCCAAACCGGGCGCGACATGGATGTTCGCTATAAGGAGACCTCGCTGGGCGGGCTTGCCGTCAGTCTACCGGAATGCTGAAAGCGCCGATCGCCGCGGCCAGCGCCGCGGCGGGCAGGATGACGAAAACGCCGCGCCGGTCGAAGCGCAGCCGGACCGGCCCGCTGCGTGCGGCGTTGGAGGTGCCGATCCGGCCGGCAGGCTCCAACAGCAGCCCCCGCGCCGGCCAGACCAGACCCTGCGCTTCAACCACCCTCGTGGGCGCGACAGGCCAGAGCGAGACGCGCATGCCTTCGGGCAGATCGAGCGCCAGGGTCAGCGGTGCGAGAAAACACAGATCCCCGTCGCCGAGCAGGATTACCCGCCGCTCCGGCACCCCGGCCAGCACGGAAAGCGCAGCCAGCAGATGGTCCAGCCGGTCGCCGGCAAAACCCAGCGCCAAATAAAGCGGCGCCTCGACGAGCGCGAGGCATTTGGCGAAATCGGTGCTCTCCTGCTCGGGAATATGGTGGATCGCAACGCCGCGCGCGCGCCAGGGCGCCTGTGGGCCCAGACTGTCGAGATCACCGATGACCGCCTCGGGCAGCATCCCGCACGCCCAGGCCCGATGCGCCCCGCCATCGGCCGCAAGGAGGCGCGGCGCGACAAGCAGCGCCCGGCGCAGCTGGGCTGGGTCGACGCGGCCTGCACCGACCAGCGTTACCGCCACATTTGCCCTGATCCGTTCAGGGTTCATTCGCTTTCCGCCATATTCTTGCCATCCGACCATGAATTCGCTTAAAATTTCAATTAGAAACGCGCTTGACGCTCTCTATCGCGAAAACGATACTCGTTGCGGGGGCGCACATCTGTCTGGGGAGTGGTCAGTTGTCTGATCCGAAGCGTTTAACCGTATCATATGGGTCTTTCACCTGTACTGTCGAAGGGTTCGACGAACCCTTCCTCGTTATGCGTCTGGTGGTCGACTACTTTCAAAGCTTGACCGCCGCGGATCCGAGTTTCGGGGCGCAACCGCGCCGCCTCGACCCTAGCGAAGTGACCCGTCGGGCCCACGAGATGCCCGGCGTCGGCCCCGTCTCGGTGGCGATCGATCCGATTGCCGGCGGCGATGGGATCATTGTGCGCAGCGCCTCGACCGAGGTGGCACGCGGCAAAGAGCGTGCCGCGCCGGCGGCCGACATGCCAAAATTTGCCGAGGCGATGGGCAAGACGGCGGGCGAAACGGCGGGCGAAACGGCGGGCGAAAAACCCGCTTCTGAAGCGCAGCCGGCTGCGGAGGTGGCAGCCCAAGCTATGCCGGCCCAGCAGATGCCGCCCGAAGAGATGCCGACCCAAGAGACGCCGACCGGGCGCGGTGCGGAAACTGGTGTCGAGGTGGATGCAGCCGCGCCCAAGACAGCCCAAACCCAAGACGCGGTCGCCAAGCCGGTCGCCACGGAGGACGCGACGGCTCAGAAAGCCCGTGTCAACGGCGTTGCTGTAGAGGCGCTTGGCGGGCTGGACCTGAAGGCGGCGCAGCCGGTCGCGGTCGACGCGTCGGCAATGCAAGCCGAAGGCGCTACGAGCGTCGTTGCCAAGGACGAGCTTGCCGAAGAGTTCGACCTGCCCGATGAAGCGGCGTTTCAAGAAGACGATTTCGATCAAGAGGTCGCCTGGGACAATGCGTTCGAAGCGCTTCCGGATGAAGGCGAGCGTGTGCAGAAGGCTCGGATGGCGGCCGCGCGCAATGCCGAGCAGCGGGAGGAAGAAGCCTTGCGTCGCGTGCTGCGCGCTATCGAAAAGCGCGCCGAGGATGCTGCAATCGCTACGGATGCGGGTGTGAACCAGGCGGCAGCCAAAGCGAAATCCGATGAGCCGGTCGTCAAGGCCATGCCCGAGACGGCCGCAGGCGCGACGGTTGGCGCGAACCCTGCCGAAGAGACAGCTGCCGAACAGACAGCTGCCGAACAGACCGCCGTCGAACAGACCGCCGTCGAAGCGAAGACCGTTGCGGCCAAGACGCCCGAAGCGACACGGGCCGAAGCGACACGGGCCGAAGCGACACAGGCCGAAGCGACACAGGCCGACGAACCTGCAGCCGAAGCAAAAGCGACTAAGACCCAGGCCAAGAGGCGTTCGGCCAAGCGCGACCGGGTCGATGCGGGCGACGCAGACGCCCCGGCCGCGGTCGAGGCTGTAGCAGAAGAGGCGGAGAACGCAGCGAGCGCGAACGAGGCCGATCCCGAGGATGCGCGCCCGGCCGCCCGGCTTGCCAATCTCTCTACCGGGCTTGCCCCGCACCGCAAGGTTACCATGCGCAAGCGTCCTCCGCTGCAAGGTCAGCGCGATCTGACGCCGCTGGAGGACAGCAGCACGATCGGCGAACCCTGGAAGGATATCGCGGCCTCCGCATCGACCACACCAAGCGAAGCACAACGCGTCCGCGTGCCGCTCGCCGAACGGCTTTTTGGGCGCAAGGCCCAGCGGAGCGAGGAGAACGAGGCAAAGGAAACGCCCGAGCCAGAGGCCGCCAAACCGGCGCCAACGCGTCCCAAGCGGGAGGCTGCGGCAAAACCGGCTAAGGTCGCGAAAGCAGCAAGCGGCGAGCCGGATGATGTCGACGAGTTTGTCTTCGACGAAGACGACTTCTTGGCACGCACCCGTGCGAAGGTCGAGCAAGAGGCCGAAGCCAAGGCCGCCGCTGAGCTGAAGGCCGCGAAAGAGGCGGAAGAGGCCGAGCGGATCAAGGCCGAAAAGGCGGCGGCAGAGCAAGCCGCGGCCGAGAAAGCTGCAGCGGACAAGGCGAAGGCGGAAAAAGCTGCAGCCGAGAAGGCCGCAGCCGAGCGCGCCAAAGCCGAGCGGTTGCGTGCCAAGGCGCAGGAGGCGGAGCGCACCGCAAAGGCAAAGGCGGAAGCCGAACGGATCGCGAAGGCCAAAGCGGAAGCGGAGCGGATCGCAAAGGCCAAGGCGGAAGCGGAGCGGGTCGCCAAGGCGGAGGCGGAGCGGGCCGAACGGGCTCGGGCAGTGGCAGCGCGGCTCGCGGAAGAAAAAGCGGCCGCGGAAGCGTTTCGCGCCCCCCAGCCCGAGGCGGAAGCGTCAGAGTCGGCCCAGGCGGAGAGCGCAAAGACCGCTGGCCTTCGCCGGAGCGAGACGCTCAGGAAGCCCACGGAAGTTCCGCCGAACCCGACCGCCGAGCCTGCCGCCACCGAGCCCGCAGCCACCGAGCCTACCGCCGCCGAGCCGACGGTCGAGCCGAAGGTCGAGCCGACCCCGGCGGCAGCGTCGCTGCAGGTGGTGGGTCGCGACGCCGAGGCTGCCGTGGCATCGCTATCGGGCGGCACCGATCTGGCCCAGTTCACCCGCCGTTTTGGCGCGGCTTCGTTGCCCGAACTTCTTGAGGCATCGGCCGCCTACACCACACTTGTGCGCGGTCAGACCCGGTTCAGCCGGCGCGACATCATGCTGGCGCTGGAAGAAATCGGCGGCGAGGACGAGTATACGCAAGAGGCCAGGATCAAATCTTTCGGCAAGCTTCTGCGCAAGGGCTCGATCGTTCGCGTGGATGACGGCAAGTTCGCCCTGTCGCGGACAGCCCGGTTCTCTTACGAGGAGAAACTCAGCGCCGCAGGCTGAAGCCTTTGTCGGATCGTCATCGAAGAGGGGCGGGCCTGGGGCACGCCCCTTTTGTGCGGTATGGGGGTCTTGCTCGAACGCGCCCGGATTATTGGCCGCGCGCCTGCGGAGGGGGCGCAGACGGGACGCAGACGGGGCGCAGTTTTTAGCTTTTCTCGCCGGGGTCGGCCTTGCCAACGCCACGAAAGACAAAGCGAAACGGTAGCGCCCAGGCAACGCCCAAAGCGACATAGACCACCGCCTCAAGCGCCCAATGCAAGCGGTCGAAAGCGTTCAGAATGCTGACCGCTGCCACGACATAGGCGGGCATCCAGACCAACAACACCAGCAGAGAGAGGCGTTTGCGGGCCTTCAGGGACAGTGCCATAGACGCTCCTTAAAACAGACCGACATGCGGCTAGTCGGCAAAGGGATCTCGCACCAATATGGTGTCATCGCGCTCCGGGCTCGTCGAGACCAGTGCGACAGGACACCCCAGTAGCTCTTCGATCCGGCGCACATACTTGATCGCGGCGGCCGGCAACTCGGCCCAGCTTCGCGCGCCCACGGTGCTTTCCGGCCAACCCGGAAGGGTCTCGTAGATCGGCTCGACCCGCGCCTGCTCTTCTGAGGCGGAGGGCAGATACGCGATTTCCTTCCCGTCCAGCCGGTAGCCGGTGCAGATCTGAAGCCATTCCATCCCATCAAGCACATCGAGCTTGGTCAACGCGATGCCCGAAACACCGCCGGTCACACAGCTTTGCCGCACCAGCGCGGCATCGAACCAGCCGCAACGCCGCTGGCGGCCTGTGACGGTACCGAACTCGCGGCCCCGCTCGCCCAAGCGACGTCCAGTGTCGTCGCTCAACTCGGTGGGAAAGGGTCCTTCGCCGACCCGGGTGGTGTAGGCTTTCGCGATTCCAAGTACGAAATCGAGCGCGCCGGGCCCGATGCCGGCACCCGTGGCTGCCGCTCCGGCCAGGGTGTTTGACGAGGTCACGAACGGGTAGGTGCCGTAATCGATATCGAGCAACGCGCCCTGGGCCCCTTCAAAGAGCATCCGGCTGCCGGCGCTGCGCTTTTGCGAAAGGATGCGCCAGGCCGGCACGGCAAAGGGCAGCACCTGCGGCGCAATGGCGGTAATTGCGTCGATGAGCGCGGCTCGGTCGACCGGTGGCGATCCCAACCCGCGGCGCAACGCGTCATGATGCGCAAGCAGGCGCGTAATGCGCACCGCCAAGCTGTCGGTATCGCGCAAATCGGCCAGCCGCAGGGCACGCCGCCCGACCTTATCCTCATAGGCCGGGCCGATCCCGCGACCCGTGGTGCCGATCCGGCCATCCTCGGCTGCCGCCTCCCGCGCCCGGTCGAGCTCGGCATGCAACGGCAGGATCAGCGGGACGTTCTCGGCGATCGCCAGCGTTTCGGGCGTCACCGTCACGCCTTGCCCGCGCACCGTCTCGATCTCGGCAAGCAACGCCCAGGGGTCGAGCACCACGCCATTGCCGATGATCGACAGGCGCCCAGGGCGGACGATGCCCGACGGCAGCAGCGACAGCTTGTAGACCGTACCGTCCACCACCAGGGTGTGCCCGGCATTGTGACCGCCCTGAAATCGTATGATGACCTCGGCGCGCTCGCTCAGCCAATCGACGATCTTGCCCTTACCCTCGTCGCCCCATTGAGCGCCAACCACCACGACATTGGCCATGCAACGACCCCCTTTGCGCCTCCCCGGCGTTATAGACTGCCGCCGGGCCGGCCGAAACCGGAACTTGCCGCCCGGGCGATCCATGTCCGGACACCGCTGCAAGCCCCGCCCCAAAACACCGGTCACAGGACAGTGGGCGCAATGCATGGCGGCTTGCAACGCATGGCGGGTTGCGACAGGCTCGGTCCTGGGGTGGGGAGGCAGATCTATGCCGCAAGAGCTTATGCAGATGCTAAGCGGGCTGGAGGCGGATAATCCGCATTTCTGGTCAATGGTATTCGGGGCTGGTGGCGTTCTGCTGGGACTTTTCTTGGCCTGGCTGTTCGGCGGCAGGCCGTCCCGGCGCAAACGCCGCATGCTGACTGCTGAAATCGAACGCATGCGCGGCACGGTCGGTTCGCTGGGCCGCAACCTGGCCACGGCCGAAGCCCAGGCTGTGCGGGTCGGTAAGCTCGAATCGCGCGTGAGCGACCTGACCGAGCGGCTGATGGCGACGCGGGCCGAGCTTAGCGAGGTGTCGGGGACGCTGACGGCCGAACGCCAGGCCCATCAGATCCGCGTCGAAGAGCTTCGGCGGCTCGATGACGAGCTGCAGAGCCGATTCCAAACCATTGCCTCGGGTGCGCTCGACCGCAACGCGCGCGCCTTTCTGGGCTTTGTCAGCGAGCGATTCGAAAAACACCGGGTCGAGGCCGATGAAGCGCTGGCCGAGCGCCAGAAAGCGATCGAGGGTTTGGTCAAACCGCTGCAGGACAATCTTGGCAAGGTGGAAGGCCAGATCGGGGCGCTGGAAAAGGCGCGCGAGGGCGCCTATGCCGCGGTGACCACCCAGATCACCCAGCTGGCCGAAGGACAGATGCGTCTGCAGGGCGAAACCGCCCGCCTGGTGCAAGCCCTGCGGGCGCCGAAGACCCGAGGCCGCTGGGGCGAGTTCCAGCTGCGCCAGGTTCTAGAGCTGGCCGGAATGATGGAGCATGTCGATTTCGTCGCCGAACGCGCCATACCTGGAAGCGAGGGCGCTTTGCGCCCGGATGCGATCGTGCGGTTGCCGGGCGGCAAGACGATCGTGATCGACGCAAAGACCCCGCTTGAGGCGTATCTGAATGCAATCGAGGCGGAAACCGCCGAGGCGCGCGCATCCGCGCTCGCCGCCCATGCGCGCCAGACGCGCCAGCATGTTCGAGCCCTGTCGGCAAAGGCCTATTGGGATGCGCTCGACAGCACACCCGACTTTGTCGTGATGTTCGTGCCGGGTGAGGCGTTTTACGGCGCCGCCATCGAGGTGGACCCCGAACTCTTCGAGTATGCAGTGGCCGCGAAGGTGCTGATCAGCACACCCACGACGCTGATCGCCCTGGTCAAGGCGATTGCGTATGGCTGGCAACAAGATCTGCTGACCAAGAACGCGTTAGAGGTGGCCGCCTCGGCCCGGGATCTTTATGAGCGCCTGCGCAAATACGGCGAGCATATGGGCGCACTCGGCAAGCATCTGCGCCAGTCTGTGGAAAAGTACAATGCTGCGATCGGCAGTCTTGAAGGCCGCGTTTTGCCCGCCGCGCGGCGCTTTGAAACATTAGGCGTGATCGCTCAGGGCGACGAAATGGAGGCGCTGGGGCCTTTGGAACAGGACCCGCGCGGGCTGACGGCGCCCGAGCTGGCCTCGCCGGGCGAAACCGAGCCAGAGGACCAGAGGCCGGCAGCGCCCCCGTTATCGGACCACGCCCCGTCTGACCGCGGTTTGTCGGACCGCGCTTTGTCGGGCCGTCAGGCAACCGGACATCCGGAAGCTGGCCATACAGGTACGGGCCGTACAGGTATCGGCCATACGCCACCGCCATTGCGGCCTGATCAGACCGAACGCGACGCCGGCTCCGAGGCTCTGCATGATGACGGCTCTTATGGCGAGTTGTCAGAGGGTTCGTCCCGGAACCCGCCTGAGCCTGTGCGCAAAAGCGCCCCGGGCGAGGCCTAGGCCTGCCAGTGCAAACCCCGGCTTGTCGCCCGCCGATCGCTAAGCCTTGCTCTCGATCGCTGGCGCGCGCGGGCCGTAAAGCGCCTCTGCCCGGCGCTCGAACGCGCCGACGATACGCTGCATCGCCTCGTTAAAGACAACACCGATAAAGGCCTGCAGGGTGCGCGAGCGGAACTCGAAATCCACAAAAAAGTCGACCTCGCAGCGCCCATCGTCGAGCGGCATGAAATGCCAGTGGTTGTTAAGGTAGCGAAACGGGCCGTCGAGATAGCTAACATCGATGCGGTTCTCGCTGGGCCGCAGCACCACACGGCTGCAGAAACGCTCGCGAAACAGCTTGAACGAAATCACCAGATCGGCCTCAAGCACTTCGCGCGGACCTTCCGCACGGCGTTTGCGGATCCGCGCCGCAGCGCACCAGGGCAGAAACTCCGGATAAAGGTCGATGCCCGCGATGAGTTCAAACATCTCATCGGCGCTGTAGGGCATGAGACGGGTCTCGGCATGGGTGGGCATGAGCGCCTCTTGTGGGCTGTTGCTCCCGGCCGGTTGCCGGTGCAAGGTCTGGATCGAGATCAAGGGGCGGTTTCAGCGGTCGGGTTCGGTCGATATCCGGTCTTGTCTGCGGGCGGCGGGTCGCGCCGGGACAGGCCTTTGGGCGGTGGGTGCGAAGGGGCGCTGGTCATGGAGCGGTCAGGCTATCATATTGATGAGTTGATTTCGGCCAAGGCGATAGCCGCCCGGGTCGAGAGCCTTGCCCGCGAGATCGACGGCCATTTTCACGGCACCGACAAGCTGGTGCTGGTCGGCCTGCTGCGCGGCAGCTTTGTCTTTATCGCTGATCTGGTTCGCGAGCTGGCCTGCCCGGTCGAAGTCGACTTCTTGGAGGCCTCGTCTTACGGCAACGCGACCAACTCCAGCCGCGAGGTCCGGATTCTGAAGGATCTCTCGGGCAAAATCGAGGGGCGCGACGTGCTCGTCGTCGAAGATATCGTGGACACCGGTCATACCCTTCACCATGTGCTCAAGATGTTGGCCGCACGCAAGCCCCGTCGGCTTGAAGTCTGTGCGCTGCTGGATAAACCGTCGCGGCGCGAGGTCGAAATGACGGCCCGGTTCACCGGTTTCCAGATCCCGGACGCTTTTGTGGTCGGCTATGGCATCGATTACGCCCAGGCCGACCGCAATCTTCCCTTCATCGGCGCGGTGCGCTTCGACACCGATGCCGCATCGGCAGCCAGTTCGACCGCCAGTTCGACCGCCAGTTCGACCGCCGGTCCGGCATGATGGCGCGAACCCTATTTGCGCCCCAATCGGGCGGATCTTACCGCGTCTTTATTGCCGTTTCGTTCCCGAATGCGCAGGCTCCAGATCAATCTTTTCGGCCCGTCCCAGGCTCGATAAAGTCGCCGCTTGACGGCGCAACTGAGCACAGAAGGCGACACGGCGCGGCGGCTCCTTGCGGCGCTGCGCGCCCGACCGACAGGCAAAACCGATGAGCGATCTCAGCCCCGACGATCAGGCACGGATCTTCTACCTCTCCTTTCTGGGCATCGCTCTGCTTGGCGGCGTGATTTACCAATATCGCGACCGGATCGGCACTGCGCTGCAGCATCTTGCGATCTGGGCGCTGCTGATTTGCGGGCTGGTGCTGGTCTATGGCTTTCGCGATGAACTCGCCGGCCAGTTCAACATTGGTCGCCCCGTCGAGGTCGATGCGCAAAGCGTTCGCCTGCATCGGGGCGCGGACGGTCACTTTCATGCACGCTTGGCGGTGAACGGCGTAGAGGTTGCGTTTCTGGTCGATACCGGGGCAACGGAGATCGTGCTCTCGCCCGAAGATGCGCGCCGCGTCGGTTTCGACCCCAACCGGCTGGCCTATACGCAATTGACCGAGACCGCCAACGGCATGGTGCGCGCAGCAAGGATTGTGCTTGACGAAATGCAGCTCGGCCCGCTTTACGACCGCAACATCCCCGCCCTGGTCAACGAAGTCCCGCTGCCTTACTCGCTTCTTGGCATGCGCTATCTCGACCGGTTCTCCAGCCTGACCATCGAGGGCGGGCGGCTGACGCTTAGCCGCTGAGCACGTCTTAACGCATTTTCAGCGAATGCGCCGTAGCCACGGGTATGGCGCAGCCGATGCTGCAATCAGTGCAGGAGAAGCCGATGCAGGACGATGCTAGACCACTCGATCTTGCCAAACGGCTGGCGCAGGCGGGTGTCATCACGCATCTTCTGCAGCTCGACATGCCGGATCCGGTCGATGACGAGGCCGTTTTTGTGCTGGAGGAGCGGTTGTTGGCTGCGCTTTGCGACGCTGTGTCGGGCCATGTGTTTCGCATCGATCATTTGGAATACGGCTTTCAGTTCGATGCCGAGGCGGATGTGGCGTTCGGCGATACCGATGCGCTTGCAGGGGCGCTTTCCGACAGCGTTCTGGCCGACATGCCGGGTGGCGGGCTAAGCGTAACGCCCTGCCCTGAGGTCGATGCGGCGGCCGCCGTCGACGATGTCGCCCTGCTGCTTGTCAGGCGCTTGTCCGACGCGGCCGTCAAAGCAGCCGGTGTCGAGGCCCATTCGGTACTCGACGCGCAGTTTGCCGTCGGCGCTGCCGCGATGGCGGCCGATGCAATCGCAACAGAGGTGGAGCGCGTTGCCGCGCGGTTGCCAGACCTGATGGCATCGCGGACCGATGCGGCCGCCGCCGCAGACGGGCCGCCGGGCTGGGCCGATGCGTTGGAGGCGCGCCTAGCCCAGACGCTTGCCGAACAGGGCGCAACCGTCTCGGCCCTGTCGGACAAGCTCGCGCCGTCAGAGGCTGAGATGAGCATGGCCCAGCGGCTCGATGTCCGGATCGATGCGCTGGACGAACGGCTCGATGCGATCGCCAAAGCGCTCAACGGGCATGGCGCGCCCGCAGAGCACCGGGACCTGGCCGAGGTATCGAAGCGGCTCGCAGCGCTGGAGGCGACGATTGCAGGGCAGAGCAGCGCCGTCGCCGCCTTGTCCCGACCGCAACCGTCCGCCGATCTGCTGGCGCGCGAGCTTGGTCAGGCTGCGCTTGCGGGTCTTCGACAGCTGATCCCGCATAACCACGCGACAGGCGCTGAAGCGGCACGGGGCGGACCGAGTATGGACGGCCATGCCGATGAGAAGGCGGAGCGCAGCGACGATGCGTCGGCGACCGAAAATGCCGATCCAGCCGCACAAAAGCAGGCCGTTTCCGATACTCAACTCCAAATTGCCGACCAGGATCTAGACCTGGATGTTGTCGCGATGCAGGCCGACCTCGCCGATGCCACGCAAGGGGAGGCCGAAGGCGTTGACGTCCTCGAGGCGCCGACCACGGCAAAGACGGCGACAGCTGATGAGAGAGACTGCACCGATGCGCCGGCGGCTGTGGTGACTTTGGAGACACCGGAAGATCTAGAGATCTTGGCGGAAGGAGACGAGCCGGACGCCTTTCGTGAAGTGGCGACCGACATGCAAAACGCAAAGGCGGAGACCGAGACTGCTATCGGGGCGGACGCGCGGTCGGAAGCACAGGAAGCCGAGACCGAGACCGCCGAATTGGATCCGCCGCTGCCGGCCAATGTCGTTCTGACGGTTGCAGCAGATGTCGCCGACTTGCCGGGGCTTGCCGAAAAGCTGCGCCATGTGGCGCCCCAGACCGATCTGCGCAGCGCGCTGAGCGATTTGCGCGACCGGCTCGATCATCTGCTTGCGTTGATGCCCGGTGAAGACGCAGCACCAACTGGAGAGGAGAGCTTGCCGCCCCAGGCTGTCAATGAAGGCTAACGCATGCCAATGGCGCGCTGGACAACCGAGCAGGTTCTAGCCTGTCCAAAGATGGACCATCCGCCTCTAAGGACGTCACGCGCGACGCGATGGGAGGAGCCTTCGAGCGTTTTGTTGCCGCCCCGCTCGGGCGCGCGATTCCCCCGGCGGCCCGGGCTGGGTCGGCGCCGCAAAGCCTTTGGGCCCAAACCCTCTGGGTCCGAGCCCTCCGGGCTCAAGCCCTCTGAGCCTAAGCCATTTGGGCCGAAACCCAGCGGGCCTAGGCAATTTGGGCCCAAGCCGTTTGGGCCCAAGCCATCTGGCTCGAACGAACGACCAAACGGTGTGGTCCAAAAGCTCAGGCCCAAAGAAACGGTCTAAAATGTCTGGCCAAAAAAACGGTCCAAATGGCCTCGCCCGAAGGACGCTCCGACCGGCCACGCCCCAAGGGTGGGTCTAAACGCGGGTGCCCAGCCGCCGGACCCGAAGTGGCCAGCGATACAACACCCGACGACAAAATCGACCTACATCAAGCTGTCGAGGCAGCGAACGCAGCCCACACAGCGCTTTGCATGCGGGACATCCGCGCGCGCGCCGTAAGCGGCACATAACAAGGCAGGGTCAGATCGGTCCTGAGGATTGGTCAACCGCCCTGCTTTCTGCTACCGCTCCGGTGACCAACACCAAAACGGGCCGGACCGCGCATGACCCGCAAGACCAAGAACATCCTCTTCATCATGTTCGACCAGCTGCGCTACGATTATCTAAGCTGCGGCGGCCACCCCTGGCTTGAGACGCCGCATATGGATGGTTTGGCTGCCCGCGGGGTGCAGTTTTCCCGCGCCTATGTCCAGTCGCCGGTCTGCGGGGCGTCGCGGATGAGCACCTATACCGGGCGGTATTGCCGCAGCCATGGCGCAATCTGGAACAATGTACCACTAAAAGTGGGCGAGCTGACGCTTGGCGACCATCTGCGGCCGCTGGGCATGCGCACGGTGTTGGTGGGCAAGACCCATATGCGCGCCGATGAGGCCGGCATGCAGCGGCTGGGCCTTGCGCCGGACAGCGTCATCGGGGCCAGGGTGGCGGAATGCGGCTTCGATGTCTTCGAGCGCGACGACGGGATGCGGCCCGAGGGGCCGGACGGGATGTATGACCCCAAGGGCGCGGAGGCCTACAATGCCTATCTGCGCGCGCTTGGCTATGAGAGCCCAAACCCCTGGCATGACTTTGCAAATTCCGGGCGGCACGATGATGGCTCCGTCGCTTCCGGCTGGTTTCTGCGCCATGCAGTCAAACCGGCGGCCGTGGCCGAGGAGCACAGCGAAACGCCCTATCTCACCGGCCGCGCGATGGACTTCATCTCCCAGGCCGGCGACGCCCCCTGGCTGTGCCATCTCTCCTATATCAAGCCGCACTGGCCCTATATCGTGCCGGCGCCTTACCACGCGATGTACGGGCCCAATCAGGTGCTGCCCGCGACCCGTTCGGAGGCAGAGCGCGACAAGGCCCATCCGGTCTTCAAAGCCTTCATGGACGGGCCGATCGGTGCTGCCTTCAGCCGCGAAGACGTCCGCCAGGCCGTCATTCCCGCCTATATGGGTCTGATCAAGCAATGCGACGATCAGATGGGCCGCCTTTTCGGCTGGCTTGAAGAAACCGGGCGGATGGACGACACGATGATCGTTCTGTGCTCGGATCACGGCGATTACTTGGGCGATCACTGGCTGGGCGAAAAGGATCTGTTTCACGAGCCGTCGGTGCGCACGCCGCTAATCATCTACGACCCCTCGCCCGAGGCCGACGCCACGCGCGGCAGCGTCTGCGATGCGCTGGTCGAGCTGATCGACCTCGCACCGACCTTTATCGAGATCGCCGGCGGGACGATCCCCGATCATATCGTGGAGGGCCGCTCGCTGCTGCCGATCCTACACGACACAACGCCCGAGGGTTGGCGGGAATACGCCGTCAGCGAGTATGACTACACCATGCATGGCGCTTCGGCCCGGCTGGGCACTTCGCCTGCACGCAGTACCCTTGTGATGATCGCCGACAAACGCTGGAAATTCGTGCATGCAGAGGGTTTTCGCCCGATGCTGTTCGACTTGCAAAACGACCCGGGCGAATTGACGGATCTGGGCGCCGATCCTGCACATGCGGCTGTGATTGCGATGATGCGAGACCGGTTGCACGAATGGGCCCGAAACCCCACCCAGCGCACGACAATGTCGAACGCCGAAATCGTCGCAAAACGGTCTATGGCCCGTCGCACCGGGGTAGTTCTGGGCGCGTTCGATGTCGCGGATGTAGATGCCGAGCAGGCCCGGATCTACACCCGGACACCGCCTTATGACGGCTGAACACGAGCGGGGCTCGGGGCGATGCGGTTAAACCCGGTCGGTCCGGCTTCGGCCTCCAAAACGCCGGCAAGGCCCAGCAGCAAATCCTCGCGCCCGAAACGGGCGGCAAATTGCAGCCCAATAGGCAGGCCCGACGCCGTCTGTCCCATCGGCAGCGAAAGCCCCGGCAGACCGGCGAGGTTGAGGATCGGCGTATAGGGGATGGCGCTGTAAAGCCGCGCCGCATACTCTGCCCAATCGCCGCGAAACGGGGTGCTCCCGACCGGTTGGGCCGGTCGCGGTGTGACCGGCGAGAGCAGAAGATCGACTTCGGCAAAGATCGCCGAGAAGCGTGCGCAGACTGCATCGCGCTGCCACATCAACCGGATCCCGTCTTCCGCGCTGAGACCGTTGACCGCCGCAAGGCACGCCGCTGTCGCCGGCTCGATCTCGTCGGCGTTCGGGGTGCTGCGCCCCTGCGCATGGCAGAGCGCGTCGACCCAGGCGGCGAGGTTGATGCCCACAATCTGCCACAGGACCGACATGGCCGCCGCATGGTCGATGTCCGGATCGCGCAGCACCACCTGATGTCCCATGCTGGCAAGCGTGCGGGCAGTCTCCCGCAGGCAGGCGGCAATCTCGGGATCGGTTGCGCACAACTCCCGGCCGAACTCCGAAACCGCGATGCGCAATGGCCGATCCGGCAGTTGCCCGACCGTGTCAGCAAAGCGCAGATGCGCGTTTTCCGGGCTTGAAGGCGCCACAGGCTCCCACCCTTGTGCGATGTCGAGAAAGGCGGCCGTGTCGCGCACGGTTCGCGTCAGCACATGCGACCCGGCAAGGCCCGACCAGCCCTCGCCCACCAAGGGCCCCGACGGAAGACGCCCTCGGGTCGGCTTGAGCCCGACCAGGCCGCAATGCGCGGCCGGGATCCGGATCGAGCCGCCGCCATCGCTGCCTTGGGCCGCCGGGATCACCCCTGCGGCGACAAGCGCCGCGGCCCCGCCCGAAGACCCGCCCGGGCTGCGCGAAAGGTCCCAGGGGTTGCGGGTGGTTCCATGCAGGGCGCTGAACGTTTCGCAATGGATGCCGAATTCCGGCGTCGCACTCCGCCCGAAAAGCACCAGCCCGGCATCGAGATAGCGTTGCACAAGCGTGCTGGTCCCCGGATCCCGCGCGCCGGCGAACATGCGGCTGCCCGATGAGGTCACACTGCCCTCAAGCGCCGCCCCGATGTCCTTCAGCGCGAAAGGCACGCCGGCCAGAACAGATGCGCGGACTTCCGTCCGGTCGGCGTCGAACGCCGCCGCCCGCGTTCGTGCCCGGTCGCGAAAATCCACCGTCAGCGCGTTCAAGACCGGCTGTACAGCATCGGCAAGATCGAGCGCGGTCTCCAGAACGGCAGACGCCGACGTCGCGCCGCGTCGCATGGCCTCGGCAAGACCGACCGCATCCATTGCCAGATAATCCTGTGTCTTCATCCCTTACAGCGCCCAATCGTCGACCGCGCGAATATCGTCGTCGGACCAGCCCAGATGATGGGCGATCTCGTGGATCAGCACATGGCTCACCAGCAGGTCGAGCGCCACATCTCCGCGCTGGATCCACTCATCGAGGATCGGGCGGCGAAAGAGCCACACCGTGTCCGCTGCAACCGGCTGATCAGCAACCGATCTCAGGGTCAGCGCCACACCCTCGTATAGCCCCGTTAAGCAGTAGGGGTCGCTGATGCCAAGATCGCTCAGCATATGCTCGGTCGGCATATCGGCCACCCGGATCACCAGGTCGCTGCATGCCGCGCGAAACCGCTGGGGCAGGCCGTCGAAAGCGTCCCGGGCCATCGCCTCGACATCGTTCAAGGATGGGGCGATTTGGCTTGACGGCGTGTGCAGCGAACCCTCCTGTCATCGGGGCGGCGTCGGGCCGAGCCGGATCGCGTAAGCCTAGCGCCGACGGTCCCGCCGCGCTATCACCGCGAGCATGGTCGTTACGCGATTTGCACCCTCGCCCACAGGCTATCTGCATCTGGGCAATCTGCGCGCTGCGCTTTTTAACTGGGCACTTGCCCGAAAAACGGGCGGTCGTTTCATCCTGCGCTTCGACGACACCGATCCGGAGCGTTCGCGCCAGGATTATGTCGATGCGATCCGGGCAGATCTGGACTGGCTCGGTCTCGAGTGGGATGTCGAAATGCGCCAGTCCGAACGCGGCGATCTCTACGCCGCCGCCGCCGACGGTCTGCGTGAAAAGGGCATGCTCTATGCCGCTTATGAGACCGCCGAGGAGCTGGAGCTACGCCGCCGGATCCAGCGTGGCCAGGGCCGGCCACCGATTTACGACCGCGCGGCACTCGGTCTCAGCCCAGAGGCGCGCGCCGCCCTGGCCCGAGAGCGCAGCCCGCATTGGCGCTTTAAGCTCAGCCAAGAGCGGTTGAGCTGGCGCGACGGCATTCTGGGCCCGCATACCGTCGATACCGGCTCGGTCTCCGATCCGGTGCTGATCCGCGCCGATGGGATCGTGCTCTACACGCTCGCCTCGGTGGTCGACGATGCCGATTTGGGTGTCAGCGACATTGTCCGCGGCGCCGACCATGTCACCAACACCGCCGTTCAGATCGAGATCTTTCAGGCGCTGGATCAGGCGCCGCCGCGCTTTGCGCATCACGCCCTGATGACCCTGCCGGGCGGCGCCGCACTCTCCAAGCGGATGACAGGGCTTTCCGTGCGGGATCTGCGGGAGGCCGGGATCGAGCCGTTGGCGCTGCTCTCGCTGATGGCGCGGCTGGGCAGCGCCGATCCTGTCGAGCCACGGCTCTCGCATGACGAGATTGTTGCGGGCTTTGACATCGCGCGCTTTGGCACCGCGCCCACGGTGCTCGATCCCGACGAGCCGGCCCGGCTGACTGCCAAGACGCTGCAGGCGCTGCCCTATGCGGCGGTCGCGGAGCGGCTTGGAGGCCTGGCCATCCCCGACCCCGTCGCCCCAGCACTCTGGTCCGCGGTGCAGGGCAATCTTGCGCGGTTTGAGGAGGCGCAGAGCTGGTGGTTTCTGTGTCGCGATGGGGCGGTGTCCGAAGTCGCGCCGGAGGATGCGGCGTTTGTCGACGAGGCGATGGCGCTTTTGCCCGATCCGCCCTGGGACGGCGAAAGCTGGGCGCGCTGGACCGATCGGGTCAAGGCGCAGACCGGGCGCAAGGGGCGGGCGCTCTTTCAACCGCTTCGGGCGGCGTTGACGGGCAGAACGCGCGGCCCCGAAATGGCGGTGCTGATGCCGCTGATGCAGTCGCGGCCCCGTCCGCGGTCTTTGTAGCCAAGCCTGGGACGGCGCGGCCTGGAAACGAGGAAGGGAGAGGGGCGATGACAGGTTTTTGGCAGATGCCTGCTACGGCGATCGCCGCGCTGGTGCGCTCCGGCGCGGCGTCGGCGCGGGCTGTGACCGAGGATGCCTTGGCCCGTATGGCCCGGGTCAACCCCACCCTGAACGCCGTGGTCGACGCGCTTGACGATCAGGCGCTGGAGGCTGCGGATGCGCTCGATGCCAAGCTTGCGTCGGGCCAACCGGGCGGCGCGCTGGCAGGGGTCCCCGTCACCGTCAAGGTCAACACCGATCTTGCGGGGCGCGCCACGACCAACGGCTTGCGGCTTCAAACAGAACTGGTTGCCGGCGATGACAGCCCGGTCGTTGCCAATCTGCGCCGGGCCGGGGCGATCATTGTCGGGCGCACCAACACCCCGGCCTTCTCGCTGCGCTGGTTCACCCGCAACGCCCTGCATGGCGCAACGCGAAACCCGCATAATGGCGCGCTGACCCCCGGCGGCTCGTCGGGCGGGGCGGGCGCCGCGGTCGCCGCCGGCATCGGGGCGCTGGCGCATGGTACCGACATTGCCGGCTCGATCCGCTATCCGGCCTATGCCTGCGGGGTGCATGGGCTGCGCCCGAGCCTCGGCCGGGTGCCCACGGCCAATCTTTCGGGCCCCGACAGAACGGGTGGGGCGCAGATCACGGCCGTCTCGGGCCCGCTTGCGCGCAGCATCGACGATCTTGAGGCGGGGTTTCGCAGCATGGCAGCCGGCGACCCGCGCGATCCATGGTGGGCCCCGGTCTCCTTTACGCTGGCGCCGCAGGCGCGGCGGATCGCGTTTTGCGCGGCGCCGGAGGGGCTCGACGTCGCAGCCGAGGTTATGGCGGCGCTCGAGGCCGCGGCCAACCGTCTGGCCAGGGCCGGCTGGGAGGTGGCGCAAATCGATCCACCGTCTTTCCGGCAAGCGGCAGCGATCAACATGGCGCTTTGGATGAACGAGTTCCGGGGCGCTGCCCTTCCGAAGCTGGAGCCCGAAGCCGATCCCGACGCGCTGATCATAGCACCCCGGCTGATGGCGGTGGCGCAGAACGGGCCCGACCCGCAGGAGGCGCTGCGCGAGCGGGCGACGCTGTTGCGGGCCTGGCAGATCTTTCTGGAGGACTGGCCGGTCGTGCTTTGCCCCGTCTCCGCCGAGCCGCCTTTTCCCGATCATCTCGACACCGCAAGCCAGGCCGATTTCGACCGGGTCTATGAAGCGCAGCTGACCCAGGCGGCTCTGCCGGCGCTGGGCCTGCCGGCGATCAGCGTCTCGACCGGCACGCCCGGCGCGCCGATGGGCGTGCAGCTGATCGCGGGACGCTTTCGCGAGGACACGCTCTTTGCCGCGGCACGAGCCGTCGCCCAGCCGGTTGCCGCCATCGATCCGCGCTAGGCGGCCGAAGCGGCCTGCGGCTCAAAGCTGCGGATCGTGGCCAGGGCGCCGTCGAGCGCCTCGCCCTTCTCGTCCTGCAACGCCGCCTCGCGCAAACGCCGCAGCCAATCGGCGGCATCGTCGCGCCCGGCCACCAGATCGGCCCCAGCCAGAACCCGGTCGAACTTCGAAAGACCGCGGGAATGCGTGTCGGAGTATCCCTTGATCAGCCGCCGACAGCGCAAAAGCTCCACCGCCAGATCATAGTCCGGCAGAGCCGCAAGGCAGCGGGCCTGCCAGCGCTCCAGATGCGCGGCCTCGATGGCATGCCGCCGCGTCCGCCGGCGATAGCCGCGCAGCCCGCCGATGACGTAAAGCTGCAAGAACGAGGCCATCCCGTCGGTGCGCAGCCGCCGCCCGCGATTGAAGAGCCGGTCCAGCAGGCGCATCCGGCCGGGCCGCGCCTCGACCCAGGCGCCCATGCGGGCGGGCATCATCCCGGCAATTTCTTCCGCACGCGGATGCATGAATTCGGTGAGATGCATCTCCTGATCGCCGCGTAGGTTCATCTGCCGGCGGATCCGCTCCATCCGCGTGGCACGGGTCTTCAGATCGGCAACCTTGATCACATCGTCATAGGCCATGGCGTTGGCGATGTATTTTGCGGCCTCGCGGGTCAAGAGATGGCCGCGCGCCGCGTTGTCCTGCGCCAGCACCAGCTGAACACGGTCGAGATAGGCCCGGCCATAGGCGGGGTCCATGAAGTCGACCACCTTGCGCAGACCCGGCATTGCCGTCTCGCGCACCGCTTCGGGCAGCGCCTGCGCCTTGGACAAGAGCGCCTCCCAGTCCGCGATCAGGCGCGGGTTGCCGGTGGGCGCATAACCCGGCGTCGGGTCCTTGGGGCGCGCCGCGCGTGCCGGCCCCTGCCCGGTTTCGGCCGCCTCATAGCCGCGCGCAAAGGCCCGAAGCGAAGCATCGACCCCGCGCCCGCTGCGCCGGATCGCATCCTCGAAGGCCGCGCGCGAGAAGGGCAGCACCGCGGCCCCGGCCAGCGCTCCGAAAAGGCTCGCCGAGATCACCGAGCCTTCACTCAGCGCCAGCGCCTCCAGATCGAAGGCCAGAAAGCGCCGGGCCGCCACCTCGCCGGCCGCCATCACCTCCTCGGCATTGGCAATGCCGTCGCCCGGCACCGTCTTTTCCGAGACCGCCAGCGCGCGATGGGTCGAGGCGATGAGCGTCGTGCGATCGGGCGTGACGAAACCGCGCATGATCGCCCGGCCCGCCTCCATCATCTCGGCGGCCACCAGAATGTCGACATCGCCCGCCGCCGGCATCAGCGAGAAGACCGGCGGCTGGTCAACGGACGGCGCCATCTCGATATAGTAGATCGTGGCCCCGGTGCGCTGGGCCACGCCGGCCACCGAGGTCGCTTGCACCGCATAGCCGCTTTCGCGCGCCACATCCTCGATCCAGTTGGTCAGCACCCCGCCGCCCTGCCCGCCCACGGCCATGACCGCGAGCTTGATGATGGCGTCGACCTTGGGGTCCCGTGCGGCTGCCTGCAAAATCGGTCGCTGCTCGGTCATCGTTACTCTCCCGGCACGATGCTGGACGAGAAATCGAGCGTCCGGGCCGCGCGACGCGCCATCAGCCAGCCGGTCACGCGACGACGGATCCGGCCCCAGCCCCGCTCGAAGGGACCCGGATTATGCACCACATCGGCACGGTAGAAGGAGGGGCAGAGCACCGCGGCATCGGCCACCTCGCCGCAATTGCCGCAGCCCACGCAGCTTTCGTCGATAAAGGCCACAGGATCGTCGCGCAGCGGGTCGTCGAGCCGCTTGAGGCCCAGCGATGGGCAGCCCGAGAGCCGCATGCAGGCGTGATCGCCGGTGCAGATATCCTCATCGACGCCGAAGCGCGGCACATCCACGCGCCGGCCCTCCTTGATCGCCTTGTTGCGCAACGGTTTTTCGCGCCGCTGGCGGTTGAGCATGCATTCCGAGGAAGCCACGATCACCTTCGGCCCCTCATGATCCGTCGTCAGCGCCTCCTTGAGCGTGTCGCGCAGACCCTTGACGTCATAGGTCCGGTCGATCTGGCGCACCCAGTTCACGCCGACGCCTTTCAGCGCCTTGGTGATCGGATGCTTGGTGGATTTCGTGGCATTGCTGGCCCGAGAGGAGAGCAGATCCTGCCCGCCGGTCGCGGCCGAGTAGAAATTGTCCACGATCACCGTGACGCCGTCGGATTTGTTGTAGACCGCATTGCCGATCGACGAGTTGAGCCCGTTATGCCAGAAGCCGCCATCGCCCAGGATCGAGATGGGTCGCTTTTCGCCGCCCCCGTCGAAGGCCGCGTTCGAGGCCCCGCCCAACCCGTAACCCATGGTCGAGCCGCCGATCTCGAAAGGCGGCAGCGATCCGAAGAGATGACAGCCGATATCCCCGGTGATCTGATGCTTGCCGGTCTCCTCCTGCACCAGCTTCATGGCCGCAAAGATGGGCCGCTCCGGGCAGCCTGTGCAAAAGCCCGGCGGGCGGATCGGCACGGTCTTGGAGAGGTCCGGGATGACCGGCGCCGGGGCATTGGGCGCGCGCACCGGGGCAGGCAGGATCTCGGGCGCGGCCTTGCGCAAAAACGCCTCGATCCCGTCGAGCATCACTTGGCCGGTATACTCGCCCGCCATAGGCAGCATGTCCTTGCCATGCAGCGCAATGCGCCGGTCGGCCCGGTAAAGCGCCGAGCCCAGCGCCTGTTCGATGAATTCCGGCTGGCCCTCCTCGACCACCAGGATCGCCTCTTTGCTGTCGCAGAACTCAAGAAACTCTTCTGGAACAATGGGATAGGTGACGTTCATCACGTAAAGCGGGATCTCGGTCTGGCCGTAGAGATCGGCCAGCCCCAGCCGCTGCAAGGCACGGATCACATTGTTGTACATCCCGCCCTGCAGCACGATCCCGACGCGGCCCTCGGAGGGGCCGAAGATCTCGTTCAGGCGGTTCTCGCGGATATAGCTCTGGGCGGCCGGCCAGCGATTGTCGATCTTGTCATGCTCCTGCACATAGGACCAGGGCGGCAGGACGACCCGCTTGAAGTCCGAGCGTGGCGCGGCCAGCGCATCGCGCACCGTCAGCGGCGGGGTGACATTGTCTTGCGCCTCATAGATCCCCGTCACGTGGCAGGAGCGGATGCGCACCATCAGCATCACCGGCGTGTTCGACGCCTCGGAAAGTTCAAAGCCGTGCTTTACGGCATTGGAAATGCTGGGCAAGTTCGGGCGCGGATCCAGCAGCCAGACCTGGGATTTCATGCAAAAGGCGTGGCTGCGTTCCTGCATGATCGAGGAGCCTTCGCCGTAATCCTCGCCGACAATGATCAGCGCCCCGCCGGTGACCCCGGAAGAGGCAAGGTTTGCAAGGGCATCGGAGGCGACATTCACGCCGACCGGCCCTTTGTAGGTGACAGCGCCGCGGATCGGGTAATGCACCGAGGCCGCCAGCATGGCCGTCGCGGCAGCCTCGGATGCATTGGCCTCGAAGCGCACGCCCAGCTCGCCCAGAATCGTTTCGGCATCGGCAAGCACATCCATTAGATGGCTGATCGGCGCGCCCTGATAACCGCCGACATAGCCGACGCCGTTCTCCAAAAGCGCCTTGGTGATGGCCAGGATCCCCTCGGCATGAAACCGCTCGCCCGCGCCCAGACGCAGCTTTTCGACCTCTTTGGCAAAGGAGCGTTCGGCCATACCCCCCTCCCTCAGTTTGCCGGGGCGCGGGGCGACCAGAGCACGGTATCGCCATTGGCCTCATAGGCCATGCCGTCGGGATAGGAGATCAACTCCATCTGCAGGCCCCAAGGCGCGAAGAAATAGAGGACTGTCTGGCCCGCCGCAGGACCTTCCGTGACCGGCAGAGGGCCCAGCAATGTGCGGATGCCCTTGCCCTGCAGGTATTCCGCGGCGGCTGCGATATCGTCGACATAGATCGCGATATGATGCCCGCCGATATCGGAGTTGCGCGGCCGCACCGTTTCCTGATCCGGAGCCTCATAGTCAAAAAGCTCGATATTGGCCCCGAACCCGCAGCGCAGCAGCGTGATCTCGTTGATCACCGCGCGGGGGTGCACATCGAGAAGGTCGGCCATGAAGCTGCCTTCGTCGTCGCGGAACGGGCCAAAGGCCGTGGCCTTCCGGCACCCAAGAATGTCGGTGAAAAACCCGATCGCTTGCGGCACATCCGGCACTGTCAGGCCGATGTGATCGACGCCGCGCATGCCGGGGATCGGGTCGGCCGCGGCCGGCACTGCCAGTGAGGCCGCCACAAGACATGCTTTCAAACCTTTGACGATCATCTTCTTTCCCCTCGTCTTTTAGATCGGGTGCGCGCGCACATTCATCAGGATCTTTTGCAGCGTGGCCACGAAGGCCCGGCGCTCGGCCTCATCGATGCCGGTAAACATGCGCGCATAGGACCGCGCCATGGAGGGCCAGATCCGCTCAAACGCCGCGCGCCCGCCATCGGTGATCTGGATGCAGGTGGCGCGGTGATCCTCGGGGTCTGCCTGCCGGCGCACCAGCCCCTCGGCGCCCAGCGCGTCGAGCGTGCGCGAGAGGGTCGATTGCTCGACCACCGAATAGACGGCGAGTTGCGAGATATGCAGCCCGTCGATCACCGAGAGCACCGCCAGGGTGCGCATCTTTGGCGTGGTCAGGCCGATCTCGGCCATCTCCGTGCGCAGGCTTTCATTGTAGCGCCCCATGATGCGGTTCATGAGATAGGGGGCAAAGTTCTCCAACCCCATCTCGCCCAGCCGTGGGGCGGGCATCGGGCGCAGCGACTCGTTCATGCGCCGAGGCTCCTGGCGGCCAGAAAGCCCGAGCCGCCGCCCAGGCCCGGCCCCGGATGGGTCGAGGCGCCGATATGGTGCACGCCCCGGATCTCGGCCGCGCCGGTGGGGCGCAAGAAGGGCCGCCAGGCGAAGAACTGGTCGATCTGGCAGGCTCCGCCATAGGGATCGCCGCCCACAAGGTTGATGTTGAGGGCTTCCAGATCGGCCGGTGAATAGGCCCGGCGTGCGATGACGCTGTCGGCAAACCCGTCGATATGGGCAGCGAGGATCGCCTCGATCCGGTCGGCAAAAACCTCGCGCGTGGCCTCGTCCCAGCTTGTGCCGGTGATCTCTCCAGCCGCATCGCCCTTAACGGCCCGCGGTGCATCGGGGATCTGCAGCCACAGGATCGCCTTGCCGTCTGGACAGCGCGAGGGGTCGATGGCTGAGGGCTGCCCGACGCAGATGGTCGGCACCACCGGCAGCATCCCGCGCTCGGCCTCATTGGCGGATTTCGAGACCGCATCGATCCCGTCGGTGAGATGGATCAGCGCGACATTCTCCAACCCCTTGCTGGTCCAGGCCGGGGGACGGCTCAGCGCATAGTGAAGCTGAAAATTCCCACGGCCATGACGATAGCGCTGCACCGCCCGGGCCGCTTCGGGCAGCGACACATCGCGCAAAAGACGCTCATAGAGCTGGCCCGGTGCCACGGAGGCAAGGACAGTCTTGGCGTCGATCTCCTCGCCCGAGGCCAGGGCCACGCCGGTCGCGCGCCCGTCGCGCACCAAGATCCGGTCCACATCGGCCCCGGTGCGGATCACACCGCGCTGTGCCTCGATCAGCCCGCGAAACGCCTCGGCAGCCTTTCCGGCGCCGCCTTTCACGACGGGCGCACCGGCGGCCTCCAGGGCAAAGGCGATGACCCGCCCCATCTGGCCGGAATAGGTCGCTTCGGGCGTCAGGCCCGTATGCAGCGGCCAGGGCGCCCAGAGCGCCTGAACATCCGGGCTGGCATACCCGGCCTCCAGCCAGCCGCGCGCCGGCTGCAGAGCCTCGCCGAACCAGGCGCCGAGACCTTGGACCCCCAGCCGGCGTGCCTGCCGGACAAGAAGCTTGACCAGCGGCCAACCCCAGGACGGCCCGCCCAGAAGCGCGAAAAGAAAATCCGCATCCCGCTCCACCATGCCGACATCGGTGGCGTGCCGGTCGCCATCACCGGGGCTGAGCGCGTTGAAGGCGGCGGTATTGGCGGCCCGATCCATGCTCAACACCGTCGCCTGCCCGTTGGGCCGCAATGCGGCGGTCGGCTGGTCGGTGTGGCAGAAGGCCAGCCCATGCTGTGCCAGCCCCTTTGCCAGGGCGGCATAGGCGGGCGAGGTGAGAAACAGCACAAAGGTTGCGGCCATCACATCATGGGTAAAGCCCGGCGCTGTGATCTCGCCCGACATCATGCAGCCGCCGATGCGGTCTTCGCGCTCCAACACCAGCACCCGCTTGCGCCGCGACAGCATGGCCGCGGCCACCAGCGCGTTGATGCCCGAGCCGACAATGACGAAATCGGGCTGGGTCACCCCGAAACCTCTTTACCGATCAGCGCGGGACGAGCGCGAGGGCGCGGATCGGGCTGCCGGTGCCGCGTTTGATCTTGAGCGGCGCCACGATCAGGATCGCGCCTTTCGGGGGCAGCTTGTCGAGATTGGCCAGGCTTGCCAGCCCGTAGCGGTTGGCCTTGTGCAAGAGGTTGTGCGCGGGAAAGGGCGGCTCCATCCCGCCCGCACTGCCCGCATCGGTGCCGATGCACTGGCTGCCCCAGCCCATGATCCCCTTGCTGAGCAGATATGCGATGCAGTCCGGGGTCGGCCCCGGCGAATGGGGCCCGGTCTCGTCGGCATTGAGAAACAGCGCCTCGTCATGGGCGCGCTTGTCCCAATCGGTGCGCATGACGACCCATTCATCCTGGCCGATCGCGCCATGCTCGGCCTCCCAGGCCTGCACGCCCTCTGCATCCAGCAGGAAGTCGGGATCCTCTGTCGACTGCGCCGAGCAATCGATGACATTGACCTTGCCGATAAAATTCTTGGGCGGGATTTTGTCGGTATAGCCGTCCTCAAAATCCTTGCCGGTGATCCAGTGATGCGGCGCATCGAAATGCGTGCCGGTATGCTCGCCCAACACCAGCCAGTTCCAGGCAAAGAACGGGCCGTCCTGGTCATATTCGCTGATCTTGTGGATCTCGACCCGAGGCGTGTTTTTGGCAAAATCCGGCGGCAGGTAGAGGATCGGCGTCTCGGGCGCGATCACGCCGGAAAGATCCACCACCTCCACCTCGCCGGTCACGATCTTTGTTCCGAGCTCGCTCAGCGTCGCGGCTGCCGTCATATCCGTCTCCCTGTTCGCCTGGGTCGATCCCTTTTTCGCGTGAGCGAGATGCTAGACAAGTTTCCATGCATTTGCAAATATCATCGGGAATGGGGAGAGGTGCGTTGAGCGAATACGATGCCGTGCTGATCGGTGCGGGTCACAATGCGCTGGCCTGCGCGGCGCATCTGGGCGCCAAGGGCTGGCGGGTGGGTGTCTTTGAACAGGCGGCCTTGCCAGGCGGCGCGGTCAAGACCCTGCCCCTGACCGAGGCTGGTTTCTTGCATGACTGGGGGGCGATGAACCTGTCGCTCTTTGCAGGCTCTGGATTTTTCCGCCAGCATGAAGCGGCTTTGGCCCGGCATGGGCTGGAATTCGCCCCGGTCGCCGATTGCTTTGCCACGCTTTTTCCCGATGGGCGCTGGCTTGGGGTCAGCACCGATTTGGAGGCGACAGCCGAGCGGATCGCGGCCTTTTCGCCAGCCGATGCAGCGGCCTGGCGCAAGCTGGTCGCGGCATTTCCCGGCGAGGCGGAGCTGATCTTCGCGCTCCTCGGCGGGTCAATGAACATACGTGCATTGGCATCCTTTTTCTACAAGCTGGTCCGGGCGCGAGGCGGCGCAGGCGCCGCAGAGATGGTGCGGTTCCTGCTCGCCTCGCCGCGCGGCTGGCTTTCCAAGACGTTCGAAAGCCCGCAGATGCGGGCGATGCTCGGCGTCTGGGGCATGCATCTCGACTTTGCACCGGATGTCGCCGGCGGGGCGCTCTTTCCTTATCTCGAAGGGATGGCCAACCAGTCCTTCGGCATGGTGCTGGGCAAGGGCGGGGCCGACGTGATGATCCGCGCGATGACAGGCATGATCGAGGCGGCCGGCGGCAAGGTGACCTGCGACGCGCCGGTTGCCCGCATCCTGCGCGACCGGCACCGGGCGACCGGCATCGTGCTGGCCGATGGCCAGGAAATCCACGCCAAAAAAGCCGTGATCGCCGGGGTGGGGCCGCGCGCCCTGCCCGGCCTTCTGGGCGGGCCGACCAACCGGCATCACGATCTGGCTATGGAGCGCTACACCCATGCGCCCGGCACGATGATGATCCATCTGGCGATGGACGACCTGCCGGCATGGCCCGACGCCAAGCTCCGGGATTTTGCCTATGTGCATCTCGCCCCGTCGCTGGAAGCGATGAGCACCGTCTATGCCCAGGCGACAGAGGGTCTTCTGCCGGACGCGCCGGCCATCGTCGTCGGTCAGCCGAGTGCCATCGACCCCTCACGCGCGCCGGCCGGCAAGCATATCCTTTGGCTACAGACCCGCGTCGTGCCCGGCGAAATCAAGGGCGACGCGGCCGGTGCAATCACCGCACGCAGCTGGCAGGAGGCCGCGGAGCCGATGGCCCAACGGGCGCTCGCCATTCTGGAGCGTCACGCTCCCGGCACCGCGGCCCGGATCCGCAACCGCCGCATCGTCACCCCGGCCGAATTGGAGGCCGACAACCCCAACCTTGTCGGCGGCGACCAGATCACCGGCAGCCATCACATCACCCAGAACTTCCTTTTCCGCCCCGCCTGGGGCTACGCTGACGGCCGAACTCCGGTAAAGGGTCTCTTCATGACCGGAGCCGCCGTCTGGCCCGGCGCTGGCGTGGGCGCCGGCTCGGGCTACCTCCTTGGCCGGAAACTCGCCGGCTCGTAAACAAGAACCGTCAAGACAGGGATCGACACTATGAAACTCACCTTCTCCCGCCGCAGCATGTTGAAGATGACCGGGGCCACCGGCGCGGCTGTCGCCGTCGGCAGCCTTGGCGCACCGGCCTTCGCCCAGTCGATCGACGAGCTTGTCATTGCCTACAACGTCAATCTGCCCAGCTGGGATCCCACTGTGGGGCTTTCGGCGGTGAACCCGACGATCCAGGCGATCTACCAGTCGGTCTTCGACATGTTCATCCATCAGAACCCGGACCTCACCCCGGCCTCCGGGCTGATCACCGATTGGGGCTGGAACGACGACAAGACCCAGATCTGGATGGATGTGCGCGAGGGCGTCACCTGGCATGACGGCAGCCCGTTTACCGCCGAGGATGTCGCCTGGTCGCTGGAGCGCGCGGGCAACCCCGACACCGGCAACCCGATCCAGTTCATCTGGTCGACGATCGGCAACTATGCCATCGAGGGAAACCGGGTCACCGCCGATGTGCTGCGCTTTGAGCCCACCATCTTCAAATGGATGTACTTCCTGACCGGTTATGTGATGCCCAAGGCCTATTACGAGAAGGTCGGGGAGGAGGGGTTCGAAGCCGCCCCCATCGGCACCGGCCCCTATATGGTCGACAGTTTTGAGCGCAACGCCTTCGTGCGGCTGAAAGCCAATGCCAATTACTGGGGCGGCGCACCGGAGTTCGAGACGGTGACCATCCGCTTCGTGCCCGATGCCGCTAGCCGTGTGGCCCAGATCGAGTCGGGCAACGCGCATGTCACGCTGGAAGTGCCCTATGAGGAATTCGACCGGCTGAAGGCCTCCGATGCGATTGGCGGGGTGGCGCATCCGATCTCCGATATCGGGATGATCTTTCTCAACGATGTCGACCCGATGCTGGAAAAGAATGTGCGCCTCGCCGCGGCCCATGCCATCGACAAGCAGACCATCATCGACCGGCTGCTCTCGGGCTACGGTGTGCCGATCGACACGCTGCAGACGCCGGATTATCTCGCCTATGACGACAGCATCTCGGTGGCCTATGATCCCGAGGCGGCCGAAGCGCTCTTGGCCGAGGCGGGCTATGGCCCCGACAATCCAGTCAAGTTCACCATCCAGACCACCCGCGGCTTCAAGCCCAAGGATTATGAGATCATCCAGGCGGTGGTCGGGCTCTGGCGCCGGGTGGGCATCGAGGCCGAGATCGAGGTCTATGAGATCGCCAAGCATTTCGAGCTGCGCGCGGCCGATCAGCTCGCCCCGGCGGCCTTTTACAACTGGGGCAATGCGGTGGGCGACCCGACCACCTCGACCGGCTTTGCGATGTTCGGCCCCTCGCCGCATTCGGTCTGGGATGGCGAGGATCTGGTGGGCATGATCGGCCCGCTCTGGGGCGAGGCTGATGAGGACAAGCGCATCGCCGGCTGGAAGGCGGTCGACAAATATATCGCCGAGAACGCGCTGGTGATCCCGCTGATGCAGTATGTCCAACCGATCCTGCATGCGAGCGGGGTGACCATCACCCCCCATGCCTCCGGGGCGCTGCTGCCGCATCTGATGAAACGGGCCTGACCGGCCGCGGGACGGGCGCCGGTCTGACCGCGCCGCCCGGCCTTCTCAGATGCTCAGGGCGATCCTCTTCAGGCTGACGACCACCGCCGTCACGCTGATCGGCGTGGCGGTCATCGTCTTCGTGGTGATCCGGGTCGTGCCGGGCAATCCGGTGGCGATGATGCTGCCGCCCGGCGCGACCGAGGCCGACATCGCCCGGCTCAACGCGTTCTATGGGCTTGACCGATCGATCCCGGAGCAGTTCGTGATCTGGGTGGGCGGGGTGCTTCAGGGCGATTTCGGTACCTCGATCTCGCTGCGCCAACCTGTTGCCGGGCTGGTTCTGGGCCGGCTGCCGGCAACGCTTGAGCTGTCGCTGCTGGCCCTCGTCATCGCGATTGTCTTCGGTGGGCTGCTGGCCGTGCTGGGCACGCGGTTTCGCGGCCGCCGGGCCGAGGCGGCGGTCGATGTCACCAACGGGCTTGCGCTTTCGGTGCCGGACTTCCTGTGGGGCCTGTTGCTCATCATAGCGCTCGGGGTGGTCTGGCCGGTGTTCCACATCGCCGGGCGGGTGTCGCCGTCGCTCGACCTGCCCTTCACCACACAGTTCTACCTGTTTGAGAGCCTGGTGCGGCTGCGCTTCGACATCACCGCCGATCTGCTGGCACATATGCTTCTGCCCGCAATCGCGCTTGCCATTCCACTGGCCGCGATCATCGGGCAGCTGCTCAAGCAGGCGCTGAAGGAGACGATGCATCTCGACTATGTCACGCTGGCCCGCACAAAGGGCTATGGCGAGAACCGCGTGATCCTGGCCGAGGCGCTGCCCAACGCGGTCCTGCCGACGCTGACCCTTGTCGGGGTGCAGTTCACCTTCCTGATCGGCGGGACGGTGATCATCGAGCGGCTCTTCTCCTATGAGGGGCTAGGCAACATGGCCATCGACGCGGTGATCAACCGCGATTTGCCGCTGATCCAGGGCATCGTGATCCTGTTTGCGCTGCTCTTTACCGGCGTGAACCTGCTCGTCGATCTGACCTATGCGCTTCTGAACCCGCGGCTGCGGCATGGCTGAGCCGACGACTGCACCGACCGCGGCCATGGACGGGCGCGGCGCGGTCCGTCGCGGCATCGGGCTTCGGCTCTGGCTGTCGGGCGGCTGGCTGTTTCTTTTGGTGCTCGGGGCCGTGCTGGCGCCGCTGCTCGCCCCGCATGATCCGCTGGCCCAGGACCTATTTGCCGGACGCCTGCCGCCCTTCTGGGTTGACGGGGCCGACCCGCTCTACCCGCTGGGCACAGACAGCCTGGGCCGCGATGTGCTCAGCCGGCTTCTCCATGGCGGCCAGATCGCGCTGACCGTTGCGCTGATCGCAGGGGTGCTGACCGGGCTGATCGGCAGCCTTCTGGGTTTGGTTGCGGGGTATTATGGCGGCTGGGCGGACATGATCATCTCGCGCCTTGTCGATATCTGGATGTCGTTCCCGCCGGTGCTCTTTGCCATTCTGCTGATCGCGGTGCTGGGTACCGGGCTCAGTTCGATCATCATCGCCATCGTCGTGATCGACTGGACGCGCTTTGCCCGCGTCGTGCGAGCCGAGGCGCTGAACCAGGCGCATATGGACTATGTCGCTTCCGCAAAGGTGGCGGGCATGTCGCGCGGGCGGACCATGTGGGCTGAGATCCTGCCCAACGTCCTGCCGACTATCGTCGCGCTCTTGACGCTGGAAATGGGCATCGCGGTGATCGTCGAGGCGATCCTGAGCTTCGTCAATCTCTCGATTTCCACCGACGATCCGACCTGGGGCGGCATGATTGCCGAGGGGCGGATCTCGATCCATCAGGCCTGGTGGGTGCTGGCCTTTCCTCTGATCGCGCTCTTCCTGACGGTTCTGGCATTTTCGCAGCTGGGCGAGGGGCTCAAGGACCGCTTCGATCCGGTGCTGCGATGAGCCTTCTGGAGATCACGGCGCTTTGCGCGGATATCGCGGGCGGGACGCGCCTTCTTCATGATGTGTCGCTGTCGGTCGATGTCGGCGAGGTGCGTGGGCTGGTGGGGGAATCCGGTGCCGGCAAGAGCATGATCGGCAAAGCGGTGCTGGGTATCCTGCCACGTTCGGTCGCCATCTCCGGTGGCACCATCCGCCTTGACGGTCAGGATCTGTGCACGCTGCCGCCTGCGGCGCGCCGGCGTCTGATCGGGCAATGCACAGCCCTGATCCCGCAGGATCCGCTGACAGCCCTCAACCCGTCGCGGCGTGTCGGACGGCAGATCACCGACCGGCTGACCGACCGGCTGGGCTGGACGCGCCGGGCCGCCGAAACGCGGGCCCGGGACCTTCTCGCGGAGGTGCGCCTCCCGGATCCGGAGCGGGTCTTGCGCAGCTATCCGCATGAGCTGTCGGGTGGCATGCGGCAGCGTGCGCTGATCGCCGCGGCTTTTGCGGCCGAGCCGAAGCTGATCATCGCCGACGAGCCGACAACGGCGCTCGACGTTACGGTTCAGCGCGAGATCCTGCGGCTGATCGGCGCGATGCAGCGACGCCATGGCACGGCGCTCTTGTTCGTGACCCATGATCTGGGCGTGGTGTCCAAGATCTGTCAGACGCTGAGCGTCCTCTATGCGGGCCATGTCGTGGAAGACACCGATATCGGCAGCTTCTTTCGCGCCCCGGCGCACCCGTATTCGGCCGCCCTTCTGGCAGCGACGCCGCAATATACCGATCCCGAGGCGTCCCTGACCCCGGTACCGGATGCCGTGATCCGGGATGTGGAGGCAGAGTTGCAGGGCCGGCGGGCCGGGCAATGACACAGCCAACCGGCCCGTTGGACAAGTCGCCGCCTTCCGGGCCGATCTTCTCGATCCGCGGCCTCCGGGTCTCGCTGCCCGACATGGCGCGCAAGCCGCTCCTCGGTCCGGCGCCGCGCAACCGGATCCTCAAGGGGCTGAGTTTTGATCTGAGCCGCGGCGAAACGCTGGGCATCGTCGGCGGCTCGGGATCGGGCAAGTCGACACTCGGACGGGCGATGCTGCGGCTTGTCGAAGCCTCTGGCGGCCAGGTGATCTTCGAGGGGCGCGACATCACGCATCTGCCCGAAACCGCGCTCAGGGCCGAGCGGCGGCGCATGCAGATGATCTTTCAGGATCCGATGTCGTCGCTGAACCCGCGTCGCACGGTCGCGGCGATCATCGCGGCCCCCCTGCGCCTGCACCGCCTCGACGATCCGGCAGACCGCGTGAGGCAGGCGCTCGACCAGGTCGGGCTGCCGGCCGCCTTTGCCAGGCGGTATCCGCATGAACTGTCGGGGGGTCAGCGCCAGCGGGTCGGCATTGCGCGGGCCATCGCGCTCGAGCCGGACTTCATTCTGGCCGACGAGATCGTCTCGGGCCTCGATGTGTCGTCCCAGGCCAAGATCCTGAACCTGCTGGAGACGCTGGTCGCACGGCTGAACCTGACCCTGGCCTTTATCAGCCACGACCTGTCGGTGATCCGGCGGCTCTGCACCCGCACGCTGGTCATCGATGCCGGCGCGATTGTCGAAGACGCCCCGACAGCGCGGCTGTTCGAGACGCCGCAAGCGCCCTATACACGGGATCTGTTGGCGGCCATTCCCCTGCCGGACCCCGACCAGCCTGGCTGGGCGCTCTGACCCCAGACACATAGGGCAGACGCGGTCAGAATCTCGGCAACCGGGCGGGACCCTCCAGCGCCCCCCCAGCGCACCCTCAGCGTCCCCGTAGCGCCTCGGCGATGCGCAGCGATGCCTTGCCGATATCGGCCGTATCGCGGCACACGCACATGCGCAGATAGGCCTGAGCCGGTGCGCCAAACATGTATCCGGGGGCGAGGCCCACACGGGCTTCTTCCAGGATCATGCGGCATGCCTCGCGGCTGTCATCGACACCTTCGATCCGGAAAAAGGCATACATGCCACCCTCGGGTTTAGGGTCGAGCCGGATCGCATTGATCCCGCCAAGCACCTCCCACACCGTGTCGACCCCGGCCCGGCATCGCGCGCGCAACGCCGTCACGGTCGGCTCGCCCTGTGTGATCGCGGCTGCTGCGCCGGCCTGAATGAACGCGGCCGTGCCAGAGTTGATGTATTGCGTCATCGCACCGAGTTTCTGGCCGACCGAGGGAGGATGGCTCAACCAGCCCACCCGCCAGCCGGTCATCGCCCAGGCCTTCGAGAAGGAGTTCACCGAGAGCGCGCGGTCCTCATACTCGGCAAGATCCAGGATCGATGGCGCCGCCGCGCCGGTGAAGGAGAGCCGGTTGTAGACCTCATCGGCGATGATCCAGATCCCGCGCTGCCGCGAGAACGACAGCAGCGCCTGCAGATCGTCATGCGATGCCGTCCAGCCTGTCGGGTTGCAGGGCGAGGAGAACATGATGGCGCGGGTTCGCGCGTCGCAGGCGGCAAACAGCGCATCGAGATCAAGCTGCCAGCCGGTTTCCCCGGGCAGCATCGCCACGGCACGCGGTTCGGCCCCGGCCAGATGGATGGCGCGGCGAATATTGGGCCATTGCGGCTCGATGAAGACCACATTGTCGCCCTGCCCGACCACCAGGGTCAGCGCGAGATGCACAGCCTGCATGCCGCCCGGTGTCACCGTGCTGCGGTCGAGCCCGATATGCCGTCCATGCAGGCGGGTCTGATACGCCGCCAGGGCCTCGATCAGGCTGGCCCTGCCCCGCATGTCGGGCACGTAGAACGTATCGCCGGCATCGAGCGAGGCCTTCGCCGCCGCGCGCACGTGATCGGGGGTCACCACATCGCCTTCGCCATACCAGAGCGTCACCACGTCGCTCAACGCGCTGGCCCGCGTCGCGAGATCGGCGATGTTGTCGAGGTCGAGATCCTGGATCAGCGGGCGCGGAAGCGGCTCTGAGCCGACGGGAGACCCGGTGCGAGATTCGGTGAGAGATTCGGCGAGGCACCCGGCCGGCGATCCGCCCTGCACTGGCCGATGGGCCGTCTTTGGCAAGACGGGCTGGGTGACTGAGCCTGACGGGCGCGGGGCAGCAGATGGCATGGGGTATCCTGGCGTTGCGCGGATCCTATATCCTGACCCGATGTCGGCCCATATCAAGCCTTAAGCCGATGCGCGTCTTGGGGGGGGGTGAGCGCGCCGGAAACGCCTTGCGTTTTTGACCTCGGTTGCGGGTTGGGCAGGTTTGACAGGGACGGCTCCGCACACCTAGGCTTTTACGGCGCCCAACGGAGCCGCCGATGACCGAGCTTGATCCCAAGCCACACCTCGAGCCTGACCGTCGCACCGAACCGCGCGTCCAGCCGCATCCGCTTGTCGGCGGAAACCGCTTCAAACTCGGCGTGTTTTCGACCAACGCCGATGGCGGGCTTGCCATTACCACGGTTCCCGAACGCTGGCGGGCAAGCTGGGACGACAATCTGGCCGTCGCGCGCCTTGCCGAGGATGCGGGTTTCGAGTTCCTGTTGCCGATCGCGCGCTGGAAGGGGTTTGGCGGTCAGACAAGCGTGCGCGAGTGGTCTTTTGAGACCTTCACATGGGCCGCTGGCCTTGCCGCGGTCACCCGCCGGATCGCGCTTTTTATGACAGTGCATGTGCCGCTGGTGCACCCCGTCCATGCGGCCAAAGCGCTCGCCACGGTCGATCACATCTCAAAAGGCCGCAGCGGGCTTAACGTCGTGTGCGGTTGGAACCCGGCCGAATTCGCAATGTTCGGCACCATGCCCGATCCGCGCGCCTATGAGCGTGCCGCGGAATGGATCACCGTGCTGGAGCAGTCTTACGCCGATGATGCGCCAGTCGATTTTGCCGGCGCCTATTACCAGCTTCAGGGCCTGATCAGCCGCCCGGCCAGCCTGCAACGACCGCGACCGGTCACCATGAATGCGGCCTTCGGCGGGCCCGGGCGGGACTTCGCCGCACGGCATTGCGAGTATCTCTTCTCGACCTTTTCCGAACTCTCCGACGGCGCTGCGCATGTCGCCGACATTCGCGCGCGGGCAGCCGGCTTTGGCCGGGATGTCGGCGTCTACACCGTGGCCCATGTCGTCTGCCGGGAAAGCCAGGACGAGGCTGAGGCCTACTACCACCGCTATGCCGTGGCCGAGGCCGATCATCCCGCTGTCGACGACCATATGGCGCGCAAGAAGGAGTTCGCTGGCTCGCATGACGCGCGCGCCTACGCGCTTTACCGCCAGCGCTTTGCTGGCGGTGCCGGCAGCTACCCTTTGGTCGGAACACCGGACCGCATCGCCCAGGATCTGGTGACGATCGCCGCGCAGGGCTATGCGGGCGCGGCGCTCACCTTCGTCAACTACACCGACGAGCTGCCGTTCTTCGCGGCCCGGGTTCTACCGCTGTTGCGCGAAGCCGGCTTGCGCGATGCGAACCAACAGACGGCGGGGCCGGAAGAAAAGGGGCGGGGCGATGCCGGCTAACGGCGGCCCGCCCAACGACGATCGTAGGCGCGGCGGCGAGAGCGGACCGGGCGGTGAGAGAGGGCCGGGCGGCGAGAGCGGACCGGGCAGCGACACGCTTCCGGCGCCGCGCGATGCCTCCCAAGCGGCCGGTCTAAAGGCCCGCATCGCAGCCGGTGAAGGCCTCGGCGCGGTTTGGTTGTCGCTGGGCCATGCGGCGATTGCAGAGATCGCTGCGCGCAGCGCACCCGACCTCCTGGTTCTGGATCTGCAGCATGGCCTTTTCGACCGGCTCGGCATGGAAACTGCCATCGGTCTTGCACGCGACCTTCCGGTCATGGTGCGGGTCGCCGAAAACCGCGCCGCGCTGATCGGCGAAGCGCTCGATGCGGGAGCGGCCGGGGTTATCGTGCCCCTGATCGACACATCGGCGGATGCCGCATCGGCGGTTGCCGCGGCGCACTACCCGCCGATCGGGATCCGCTCGGCCGGCGGCGTCCGCCCCCTGGCGGCATTCGGCTCCTATCTGGCTGGGGCGCAAAACCGCACTGCAGTCGTTGCGATGATCGAAACCGCAACCGGCCTTGCCAATGCGGCTGCCATCGCCGCGACACCAGGTCTCGACATGGTTTTTATAGGCACCGGAGACCTCGCCGTGTCGCTGGGCTGTGCGCCCGGCGATGCGGCGCATGAATCCGCCTGTGCCGATGTGCTTGCCGCCTGCCAGGCTGCGCAGCGCCCCTGCGGTCTTTTTACGATGTCGGTCGCCGCCGCCCGGCAGCGGCGCGCTCAGGGATATGCGCTGACGGTTCTTGCCAGCGACATGGCGCTGATCGGCGACGGCGTGGCCGCAGCAAAGGCGGGCTTTGCGGACGCCGGCTGATTGGTGTCGCTCTCGCCGCCCCCAAAAAGCACCGGCGCGCTAGGGTTTGTGGACATTCAGGATTCACATTTGCATTGAGTTCTGATTCAAGCTTCCAAAAGAGGAGGTTTGAATGGACCCGAGCAGATTTGTTCTCACTGATCACCAATGGCGTGCGATTGAACCGCTGTGCCCCGGCGGTTTTGCGGCCCCTGGGCGCACTGGTTCGGAC
>JBCDAZ010000020.1:0-69434 GCA_039184655.1 Pseudomonadota bacterium
AGGTCTACCTGCGGGCCTACGCCAGTGTCTCCGAGGCCCGGGCCGGGATCAGCCGCTACATCGGCTTCTACAACAGCCGCCGGCCCAACTCATCGCTTGACGGGAAAACGCCCGATCAGGCCTACTTCAACCCGTCGGCGCAAGAGATGGCGGCGGCGAAGCCGAGGCGGAAAACCACTTAGGAAACGGCTCAAAACTGTTCAAACGAACCGAACCACCTCTATCATCAGCACAGAAATTGAAAGCAGCTTAAATTCTACTGAAGCGCCCCTCTAAAAATGGGGGATTACCGGGTGGTTCCGCGTTGCCGCGGTGTGAGACGGACCTGGCACCTGCGCAACCGTTGCCTACAAGACCGCGTCTCGGCGGGTATGCCGCATCGTCGCTGAGATCGAACGCGACAAGACCGGCTTGGAGCGGACTGTCCGTTCGACATTTGGGGATCGGACCCAAAGCATGCTGCGACGCGCTGCGCCCCCTGAATTCAGCGACTGTGCGTGGCCGTCGCCCAGGCTTCAACCTCGGCGCGGCAATGGACGAAAGCACCCTTGCGTTCCCAATAGAGGCCCAGCGTGCGAAACCCAGCCGCGGCGGCACCCTGCGCCTCCAACGCTTTTTCAGCGTCGCATCGGGCGGCGGCAATCGCCGTACGGGCGCTCGAACAGCGGTCGGCAATGTCAATATGATCCATCACGGTCCAGCGGCCGATGGCACGGGCCGGGCTGGCATCGCGGGCGATGGGGTCGGCGGCGGTCTGTGGCATCAGGTCGAACATGGCTCTCTCCGTGGTCGCGTGTCTGCTTTCACCTCAACCTAGGCGCCCGTTCTGGTTGCGCTGTGCGCTAAGGCACATAGCGGCAACAAGCTCAGATCAACGCCCCGTCGGGTGTGATCTGCGTCGCACCACGAAGATAGGGCGACAGAATGGCAGGTAGCGCCACGGAACCGTCGTGTTGCTGGCCGTTCTCCAAAACGGCAATAAGACAACGGCCAACGGCAAGCCCTGAGCCGTTAAGGCTGTGCACAAATTCCGGCCGCGCCTCAGGTTCGGGCCGAAACCGCGCATTCATCCGCCGGGCTTGGAAATCGCCGCAGAGCGAGCAGGAAGAGATCTCCCGGAAGGTGTTCTGCCCGGGCAGCCAGACCTCGATGTCATGGGTCCGCCGCGCGCCGAAGCCCATATCGCCCGTGCACAGAACCACCGTCCGGTAAGGCAGGCCGAGCTTCTGCAGGATCGCCTCGGCGCAGCCGGTCATCCGGCCGAGCTCGGCCGCACTCTCCTCGGGCCGGGTGATCGAGACCATCTCGACCTTCTCGAACTGGTGCTGGCGCAGCATGCCGGCGGTGTCTTTGCCCGCCGAACCGGCCTCCGAGCGAAAGCACTGCGTGTGCGCGGTCATCCGCATCGGCAGGGCGCCGGCATCGAGGATCTGGCCGGCCACCAGATTGGTCAGCGTCACCTCGGCGGTGGGGATCAGCCACCAGCCATTGGTGGTCTCATAACTGTCCTCGGCGAATTTCGGCAGCTGCCCGGTGCCCAGCATCGCCTCGGGCCGGACCAGCACCGGGGTCCACACCTCGGTCAGCCCATGCGCCTCGACATGCGTGTCGAGCATGAATTGCGCCAGCGCCCGGTGCAAACGGATCATCGCCCCGCGCAGCACGACAAAGCGCGACCCAGAAAGGCGGGCGGCGGCCTCGAAATCCATGCCCGCCTGCGCCGCGGGGATCTCGTAATGCTCTCGCGGAGCAAAGCCGAAATTGCGCGGGCTGCTCCAGCGGCGGATCTCGACATTGCCCGTCTCATCGGCCCCATCCGGAATGTCGTCCTGGGGCAGGTTGGGCAGCCCCATCAGGAGATCGCTCAGCGCCGCATCGGCCGCGCGCTGGCTCTCCTCCAGCGCCGCAATCTCGGCCTTCTTGTCGGCAACCAGGGCGCGCAGCCTGGCAAACTCCGCCTCATCGCCCCGGGCCTTGGCCGCGCCCACGGCCTTCGAGGCCGCGTTGCGCGCCGCCAGCGCCGCCTCGGCCGAGGTCACCGCCGCGCGCCGATCCGCATCCAGCCGCAGCGCCTCGGCCGACACCGCCGACACGCCCCGCCGGGCCAAAGCCGCGTCGAACCCGGCCGGGTTCTCCCGTATCGCGCGAATGTCATGCATGACGAGCCTCGTTGCAGCGCTGGTGCCGTTCCGCGCGCCTTATGACCCATCGGGGCGGGGTTGAAAACCGCCCGCGCTCAGGGCGAGGATCCTCTTGACCGCCAGCCAAGCCACAGGTCCTTGAACTCAATGGCATCCAGAACCTCAAGCGGCCAATGTGTTGGTCGCCCTGTCTCATAACTGTCCCAGCCCCACTCCGCGGGAACCTTGACCGAGCCATCGCCAAAGGCCTGCGCCAGCCGGTCTTTCAGATCTTCGGCGCCTTTGGTAAAGATGGTAAAATCAACCTCTCTCAGTGCCGAGGCTGCAAAATTAGCGCTGCTGATATCCTTGGATCGATAGAACGACGCCTTCTGAAGGTTCGCCCCTTTCATCTGCGCCCCTACAAGGACTGCCCCTTGCATCTCCGCCCGTTCGAGGTTCGCCCGTTGCATCTGCGCCTCCCAGAGGACCGCCCTTTGCATCTCCGCCCGTTCGAGGTTCGCCTTTTGCATCTGCGCCCGAATGAGGACCGCCCGTTGCATCTGCGCCAATCTGAGGACCGCCCCTTGCATCTGCGCCCCTGAGAGGTTCGCCCTTTGCATCTTCGCCCTTTGAAGGTCTGCCCCTTGCATCTGCGTCCCAATGAGGGTCGCCCCTTGCACCTGCGCCCTGGTCAGTTGGGCGTGGTTGAGCCGGGCACCCATTAGGTCGGCGCGTTGCAGATTGGTGGCGCGCAGATCGAGGCGATAGGGCGGGGTTCGTTCAAGCTCCAGCGCGATGCGCTCCTCCGACCGTCGTCCGATGACGGTGAGGGCTGCCTGAACATCCTCGCGCGGGCGTTCTAGTTTCTCCACCCAAGCACGGAGCCCCTTCACCCACTCGTCCGTCGGGATGCCATCCTTTGGCAGGTCCGGCATACCGTCCTTGGCCGCGCTTGCCGGGGCGTTGTGGCGGATATAGGCGCAGAGGATCTCCATGATCTGGATGTGGTCCCGCGCGCTGTCCTGGCTGATCCGCTCCAGCGCATAGATCCCGCCCAGCCGCACCTCGATACTGGGCACCTGCCGCTCGATGCTTTGCCATTTCGGCCGGTCGATGTCGTCATCCGCCGCGTCCGAGGGGATTTGCAGCGCCTCCCCCTCGATCTGTTCGACCTCGACCTCATCGGTCCGGTCGCCCGCTGTGATTTTGTAGCGGATGGTGCGCACCCGCAGCTTGGCGGTCTTCTCGGCGCCCAACTGCTCCACCGCCTTGGCGATGCGGTCGGTGATCAGCCCTTCCTCGGTCGCCGTGGCCAGCCGCTCATTCACCCAGGTCTTGATGAGCTGAAAGGGAATGGCGGCCACAATGGCCGTCGCTCCCAGGATCGCGGCCAGCGCATAGGCAATGTTGCGCAGATCGGCGAAGTCGTCGTCTGCCGCGCGCGCCGTGCCGAGTTCTTCGGCAAGCAGGCTGGCGAGATCGCCGGCCAGAAAGGGCAGACGCCACAGCCAGGTCAGTGCGGCAAGGGCCGCCAGAACGAAGGCGGTGAGCGTTACGAGCCAGACATAGTTGCGCCGCCAGAAGCCCTTGACCCGTGTCCACAGCCGGATGAGTGCGGCGCGGGCTGCCGGCCCGCGCTTTCGCAGGTTTGAACCGATCCTGTTGGCCAGCTTTGCCATGCGCCCTCCGGCCCGCACTATGCCCGTGCTGTCGGCCTCGGCCAAGCGGGCTCAGCGGGGGGTGAGGCGCAGGGGGATGCCGTTTTCGGCGCGCAGGGTCAACTGGGCGGTCGGGCAGGGCGGCGGGCCGGCCGGCGCGATGTGGAACCGGCCGACCAGCATGGCCAGCAGCAGCGTGACCTCCATCATCGCAAAGCCCGCCCCGGGGCAGATGCGCGGCCCGGCCGAGAAGGGGATGTAGGCCGCGGGGGCCGGAGCGGTCCGCCAGCGCTCGGGGTGAAACGCATCCGGCTCGGTCCAAAAACGGCGGTGGCGGTGCAAATGCCAGGGCGAGAGGATGACGAGCGTGCCGCGAGGCAGCCTCCGGCCGCGCCAGGTCTCGGGATGGGCGGTTTCGCGCAGAAGCATCGGCACAGGGGGGTAGAGGCGCAGCGTCTCCTGCACCGCCGCGCGGGTCAGGCTGAGGCTGCGGATCGCGGCCAGATCGGGCGTGTCGGGGAGGATGGCGGCCTCGCGCGCCAGCGCGGCCTGCGTCTCGGGGTGGGTGGCCAGCAGCCAGAGCGCCCAGGCCAATGCCGCAGCGGAGGTTTCATGCCCGGCAAGGAGGAAGATCGCCATCTGGTCGGCCAACTCATCGGCAGTGAAGCCTTCGGGCAAAGCGCTGCATCCCAGCCCTTGCCGGGTCATCAGCCTGCTGGCCAGATCGTCTGGGGCGGTGCCCTCGACCAGGGCGGCCGCCCGCTCGGCCACCAGCCCGTCCAGAACCTGGCGCACCGCGCGGGCCGCGTTGCGTCCGCGGCGTAAGGGCCGGGGCAGCCAGGCGGGCGCGCGCATCAGGGCCGCCGGCGCAAGGAGCGGGGCGCTCTGCGCATAGCGCCGAAAGGCGGCCAGAAGGGTATCGGCCTCGACCGTCGTGACCGGGCGCGAGAACATCGCCCGCACGATGACGTCTGCCGCCAGACGGCCGGTGACCGCCTCCGCCTCGATTACACCGCCGCGCCCGAGCCGGGCAAGCGCATCCCGGCCCGCCGCATGCATTGCGGGCAGGCTGTCAACCAACCGACCGCCAGAGAACGCAGGATCGATGAGTGCGCGCGCGCGCGTCCACCGGGCCCCGTTCGTCACGAAGACAGAACGGCCAAGAAGATCGCGCAGTATCTGGGCGAGCATCGCCGGTTTGGGGAAGCGCGCGGCCGGGCTTTGCAAAACGGTGCCGACCAGCGTCGGGTCGTTGACGAGGACGGAATGCGAGACCGGGGTGCGCATTTCGGCCATCATCGCATCGAACAGGCGGTCGGGCTGCGCTGCCAGCAGATTACGGCGCGCCAGGCGCAGCCGCTGCACGAACCCCGCCCTGTCGGACCGCGTGGGCGGTTTGGGCGGGATCATGCCGCCCGATGCCGGATCGGCGCACTGGGCCCTGTGCGGCGCGACGGGCTGGACCGGCGCCCTGCAATCCGTTCGGCCAGGCGGATCGGGCCGGCAGTGATCGCAAAGTAGTCGTAATCGCCCGGGTGATCGAAGGCGCAAAGATACTGGATATGGCGCCGAAAGTAGCGCCAGCGCATCTGACGCATCCGCGAAACCGACAGGGTTTGGCGAAAGGCGGCGGACATGACCACCGGCCAGCGCTGTCCGGGCGGAGCGACCCCGGACACTGAAACCGGGTCGCAAAGCGCAAAAGCCGCGCCATCGCCCGGCGCCGAGACGTCGAGCCAGGGCGCAGGACCCACGGCTAGGCGGCGCAGATCCGCCCGGAGCGTGTCGGCCTTGGGCAGAAAGCTCGTCATCGGCACCGACTGGCCTAGCGTCAGAAGCGCCAGCCTGTCGGCGCCGGGATGGGACAGGAGTTCGGCCGTCAGAGAAACGGCAATCTGTGCGCCCGAGGAATGACCGACAATCAGCACCTCATCGAAGGGCGCGCTCAAGGCCTGTGCGATCCGTTCGCAAAAAGCGACCATGCGGCGGTCCAGATCGGGCGGCCAGGCGCCATGCGCGCTGGCGACGTGAGCGAAGTCGCTCATAAGATAGTAGGTGAAAAGCCACGGCTCCAGACGTCTGGTCGCTGCCATGACCGCAAGAAAGCTCAGCACCGCGGCGGGTAGACCGGCCCAAACCGGCAGGCCAACGAGCGCGGTCAAGGCGAACGCAACCCAGCCGACAAGACCGGCGGCAAGCAGATAGAGGATCATGAACCCGACCGGTGCGAGGGCCGCAACCATCGGCGCCGGCCGAAGTCGGATGAGGGCGAGCAGGGCGCCGGATGCAAGATACCGCCAGAGCGTTCGCGCCATGCGCAGATAGATCCGCGCAATCGACCCGTCGAGGTTTCCGCGCACGATATCGTTCCAGCGCAGCACTTCGAACTGCGTCTCGACGGGCGCCGCCGCGGCAGCCGCCCCGGCGGGGGCGGTTTCCATCACCGCCGTAGCGGCCCAACCCTGCCGGCCCGTCCCCGTCACAGCGATGCGGTAGCCTGATATGGCGCTCTGGCTTGCAGCCTCTTTGCGATAGAGCTCGCGGTATCGGCGAGCCGGATGCGGATCGTAGCCGGGGACGAAGAAGACCTGCCGTCGCCGGACCCTTTGCCCGTCCTTTGCGCGCCGGCCGGATGCGTCCGTGACGTCTGCGCAGGCGCTCTTGGCCATACCCGTCCCGTTTGGGCCCGTCCCGTTTGGGCTCGCCTTGTGAGGTCCCGTCTTGTGTTCACGCGTCTTGTGCATGCCGGTTTTCTGCATGCGCTTCCTCCGCCCGGCAAGCCTTAAGCATGCGCCCTTGCCCCCAAGACGCCGGCAAGGGACCGCAGCGGGTCCCGCAAGACCGCCGGCGCGAGGCTCCGCCGCAGGCTTAGCCGATTTGCGCCAGAACGGGAAACGTCTCCAGCAACCAGAAGCTCAGATCGGCGAATGCGCCGGTTAGCATCATCAGGCCGATCGTGTAGAGCATTACGCCCATCACCCGCTCGACCTTATCCATGTGCTTGCGAAACCGGACCATGAAGCGGCTGAACGGGCCGATGAAGAGAGCGGCCAGAATAAACGGCACGCCCAGCCCCAGCGCGTAGGCAGCCAAAAGGATGACGCCACGGTCGACATCGCCCTGCGCGGCAAAGCTGAGGATCGTGCCCAGAACGGGTCCGATACAGGGGGTCCATCCGAAGGCGAATGCCAAGCCCAGCACATAGGCGCCGACGGCACCGCCGCCGCCATCGCCTGCATCCACCCGCGCCTCGCGCATCAAATAGCCGATCCGCCAGATGCCCAGAAAATGCAGGCCGAAGACCATCACCACGACCCCGGCGACGCGGGCAAACCAGTCCTGATACTGCAGGATGGCCTGCCCCAGGGTCGAGGCTGCTGCCCCGAGCAACAGGAAGACCGTCGACAGGCCGAGCACGAAGAATAGGGCCGAGGTGACCACCCGCGCCCGGGCCGGCGACGCGCCGCTGGAGATCTCATCGAAGGAAGATCCGGCCATGAAGGCCAAGTAAGGCGGCACGATCGGCAGCACACAAGGCGAAAGAAAGCTGATGAACCCCGCCATGACAGCGATGGTCAATGCCACCAGGCTGGACGCGTCCATTATGTCGATCCCGAGCATACCACCTCCTTCATTGCTGCTGTAGCCTGCACGCGCCATGCCGTCATGTCATAATCGATCACGCGGCCGTGGACGGATGAAACAGAGCCCGGTAACAGGGCGGAATGCAGGACGGCACTGTGACGGAGATCGACGCAAGGGGTTTGTTGTGCCCCCTGCCGGTCCTGCGACTGCGCAAAGGCCTTGCCCGGCTTGCGCCGGGCGATCGTGTTTTGATCCTGGCAGACGACCCGATGGCCGCCATCGACATTCCCCATTTCTGCACCGAGGCGGGACATGTGCTGGAGACGCAAGCGACGTCTTCCGACGGTCTGCGCTTCCTCGTCCGCCACGGCTGAAGCCTTGCCAGCCTTAATGCTTGTTCTGCGACAAGACTCTGATATCTTGGTTAATCGATATAGGGGCTGAAAGGGCATCGCGCGCGTGTGCACTGTGCGATGCGAACGGTTTCAAACGTGTTTATGACCTCGAATGATTCGCAGCCTGTACCGGGGATCGGTTCTCCGAACGGCATCTCTAATATCGAGCTTTCAGCCGGGCAGCGCCGAATGCTGGACGCCCTGGTTATCGCAATCGGCTCTGGCGCGCCCTTGGTCTGTTTGACGGGGCCGGAAGGGGCCGGCAAATCGACATTGGCGGCGGAGGTTGGCCGCAAGCTTCCCGACAATATCTCTTTGATCCGACATGATTTCTGGTGGCGCGGTACCGATGTATTGAGCCATTTCGTCATGGCGATGACCGGCCGGCCTGCCAGCGGCAGCGACGCCGAAATCGCCCAGGCGCTTCGCTCAGCCGTCGATTCGCGCGACGGCGTCGAGCATGTGGTGCTGGTGGCCGATGCCGCGGAAGGCCTGCCGCCTGAGAGCCTCGCGCGCTTTGTCGGCTTTGTTGCCGATAGCGGCGCCGACAAGCGCGTCACAGGCCTTGTTGCCGGTGCGGCAAGCGTTCTAGCGACGCTGCAGGCCCAGCAAATGCCGATTAAGCCTGACCCGGTTTTCACGCTCGATCTTCTTGATGCCGAGGCCGCGCATGGTCTGATGCGCCGGCAACTGGCCGGTCAGGGCATGGGGCCCGGCCAGGCCGAGGACAGCGCGCTCGACCTCATCTATCGCGCAACCCGCGGCAATCCTCGGTTGATGCGCTCGTTGCTGGTGCATTGCATGACCGTGCTTGGCGGCGGCGGCACCAATACCGCTACGCTGACAGGCGCGCGGATGCGCGAGATCCTGACCGAGCTTGCAAAGGGCACCGGCGTGCTGGCAAAACGGCTCGCGCCGGTTTCGGGCGAGGCATCGCCGGCTCCCTCTGCCGCGCCCGCTGCACCTGCGACGCCCACGGCATCTGCGACGCCCACGGCAAACGCTCCGCCTGCCACGACGCCTATTCCGGAGGTCGGGGCCCTACACCCGCTAGCTGCCGAGACAGCCACGGGGCTGACCCCGGGGGCGACGCCGCCGGCCAGATCGGGGGCAACCTCAGGCGCGCCAATCTCAGGCGCGCCAACCTCGGGGGCGCCAACCTCGGGCCCTGCCTCCGTCTCCCTCGGCGCCGCGCCGGTACCGGCTCAGCCGCAACCGGCGGCACCCGCCGAGGAACCGCTGGATCTCGACCATCTGCGCAAGGTTCTGGCCGAGGTGCTTGCGGACGAGGCGGATCCCGACGAAACGTATTCGGACAAAACGCTTTCGAACGAAACGCTTTCGGACAAAACGCCCTCCGCCGAGACGTCCCGGAACGACGGATTCCCGGACCCGCGCGCCGAAACTGCAGCCGCCACAGCGCTTGCGCAAGGAGCGGCCCGTTCTTCCGACATGGCGCCGATGGCGCGCGTGCCTTCGGACCCGCCCCCTTCCTTGAGGGTCGGCGCCGACAGCGCCGCACCGGAGCGCGAAGACCTTCTGCCGGCAAGCGCGCTTCGCCTGCCGCAGCCCGATCGCAGCCCGAACGGCGCTTTGCCGGTACCGGCCAGGGCGCCCGTCATCCGCGCCTATCGCGCAGGTGCGGAGCTGCCTGACGAAAGGTTTGCGCCGGTTACCGACTATCGAAAGGTGGTCGCGCAACGCGCGCGCAAGCCTGTCGCCACGCCCCGACATCGCGGGCGGGTTGGCTTCATGCTGGGCCTGCTGGTCGGGGCTGCCGCGCTGGGCGGCATTTATCTGGTCCCCACTACGGAGACGACGCGCGATCTGCGCGATACGGCGCTTTACGAGCTGGTCGATCAGGTTGTTGGCAAGCGGGAAGCGACGCAGACCGCAGAAGCCGCGCGCCCCGAGCCGCCGGAAAGCCTGTTGCCAAACGCGTCGATCGCGCCTCAGCTCAGTCTGGAAGACCCCAGTTTCGCACCGCCCCGGCTTGCCGAGATCGACGTGGACGGCGTGCTGCGCGCACCGACCCCGCGGTCCCGGCCGGGGCCTGCCGGCGAGACCGAAGAGGCGACGGCCCCCGCAAGCAGCGAATCGCCGCGCAGACCGACCATGGCCGTGTTCGTCCCCGAAGGCGAGGCGCCGGAGCGGATAATGCTGCAGGTTTCTGAGGGCACCTTCGAGGAGCAAAAGATCGAGATCATGGAGCGTCTCCTCGATGAGGGCTATTACGACCTTCACTTGGAGGAGGTCAGCATCAGCGAGTTCATGTCCGAGCTCTTCCGCTCCTCGCTGGATCTGGCCGGCGAAGACTATAAATGGGTTTTCAACAAGGACGTGCCGGACGGAAATCGGGTCCTGATCCTGCGCGAAGAATGAGCCCGCGCATCTTGGGTGGAGCCGGCCCATGCCATCGATGCTGATCACCGGTGCAAGCGCCGGTATCGGGGCCGAGACGGCCAGGTCTGCCGCAGCCGCCGGTTTCGATCTTGCCTTAAACTACCGGTCCAACCGCGACGCTGCCACAAGCCTTGCCGCATCGGCGCGTGCCACAGGCCGTCAGGCGGTGCTTGTGCCGGGCGATGTGGGGGTCGAGGCCGATGTGCAGGCCATGTTCGCTGCCCATAACGCCGCGTTCGGCCCGCCGGATGCGGTGATCAACAATGCTGGGATCGTTCCGCCCCGGGGTCGGGCGCTGGCCGATGCCACCGCCGACGAAATGGCCGAGGTGATCCGCATCAATGTGATGGGCGCGCTTTTGGTCGCGCGCGAGGCCGTGCGGGCGATGAGTCGCGCCCGCGGCGGGCAAGGCGGGGTGCTGGTCAACATCTCCTCGGCCGCCGCCCGACGCGGCGGGCCGGGCGAATATGTCGACTATGCCGCCAGCAAGGGGGCCGTGGATACGCTGACCACAGGGCTTGCGGCCGAGCATGCCGGCGATGGCATTCGCGTGGTCGGTATCCGCCCCGGGCTGATCGAAACCGGCATCCACGCCAAGGGCGGGGATGCCGGGCGGCTCGACCGGCTTGCGCCCAGCGTACCGATGGGCCGCGCCGGCACGGTGCGCGAAATTGCCGATGTCGTGCTGTTCCTGGTCTCGGACTCGGCGAGCTATATGACAGGATGTACCATCGACGTCTCCGGCGGCCGCTGAGACGCTTTAGCCCCACTCGATTGCGCGTCGAAAGCCCAAAGGGCCGAAGCCGGCCGATCGACTTGATAAGCCGCTCCGCGCCCCTTGCTCGTATGCCGTGCATCTCCTACACCCGCAAAGGAATGACGGAGGCCGCGTGACCGAACTGGCGTTTTCAGACCCGACCCCGAAAACCTTCCATGGCGCCAAGGGCGAGTGGGAGATTGTGATCGGCATGGAGGTTCATGCCCAGATCGCCTCGCAAGCCAAGCTCTTTTCCGGTGCTGCCACCGCCTTTGGGGCCGAGCCGAACGCCCAGGTCAGTCTGGTCGATGCCGCTATGCCCGGCATGCTGCCGGTCATCAACGGCTATTGCGTGGAACAGGCGGTGCGCACCGGGCTGGGCATCAAGGCCGCGATCAACCGGGTCAGCCAGTTCGACCGCAAGAACTATTTTTATCCCGACCTGCCCCAGGGCTATCAGATTTCTCAGCTCTACCATCCCATTGTCGGCGCGGGCGAGGTGATTGTGGATATGACGCCCGGCGTGGCGCGGCGGGTGCGGATCGAGCGGATCCATCTGGAGCAGGATGCCGGCAAGTCGATCCACGACATGGATCCCGACGTCTCCTTCGTCGATCTCAATCGCACCGGCGTGGCGCTGATGGAGATCGTCAGCCGCCCGGATATCCGCGGGCCGGAGGAGGCGGGCGAGTATGTCCGCAAGCTGCGCCAGATCCTGCGCTATCTGGGCAGTTGCGACGGCAATATGGCCGAGGGCAGCCTGCGCGCCGATGTCAATGTCTCGGTCTGTGCCCCCGGACAGTATGAAAAATACCAGGCCAGCCAGGATTTTTCGCATCTCGGCACGCGCTGCGAGATCAAGAACATGAATTCGATCCGCTTTATTCAGGCGGCCATCGAGTATGAGGCAAGGCGCCAGATCGCGATCCTAGAGGATGGCGGCCGGATCGATCAGGAGACCCGGCTCTATGATCCCAATAAGGGCGAGACGCGCTCGATGCGCTCCAAGGAAGAAGCGCATGATTATCGCTATTTTCCTGACCCCGATCTGCTGCCGCTGGAACTTTCTGAGGATTTCATCGAGGCGATCCGGGTCTCGCTGCCCGAGCTGCCTGACGAGAAAAAGGCACGCTTCGTGCGCGATTACGGCGTGACCGAGTATGACGCCTCGGTGCTGTCGGCCGAGCGCGCCGCGGCGGATTTTTTCGAGGCGGTGGCGCGGGGCCGCGACGGCAAGCAGGCGGCAAATTGGGTGATCAACGAGCTTTTCGGCCGGCTGAACAAGGAGGGGCTTGAGATCGGCGCCAGCCCCCTGAAGGCCGCGCAGATCGGCGGGGTGATCGATCTAATCGCCAGGGGCGAGATTTCGGGCAAGATCGCCAAAGAGCTCTTTGAGATCCTGTGGGCCGAAGGCGGCGATCCGGCCGCGCTCGTCGAGGCCCGCGGCATGCGGCAGGTCACCGATACCGGGGCGATCGAGGCGGCGGTCGATCAGGTGCTGGCCGACAACCCACAAAAAGTTGAACAGGCCAAGGCCAAGCCGGCCATGGCCGGCTGGTTCGTTGGCCAGGTGATGAAAGCGACCGGCGGCAAGGCCAACCCGCAGGCCGTCCAGGCGCGCGTCAAGGCCAAGCTCGGCATTGAATAGCCCCACAGCTTTGGCACCAGCCCCGCGTCGATAGCGCCGTCGCCCACCAGGCGATCGCTTTCGCAGTTCCGGCCCTTCCGGTTTTAAGTTCCGTCGCAGCTGCTGTCAGCGGCGGTGCGGAAGCAAAGGGCGACGTTCCGACGCGAAGAAAAAGACAGGATCGGCCGGCACGCCCCCGATGCCGACCGCCCCGCTGTCAGGCCCCAGATCCGCGCCCCGACCCATTGGGCTCGGCCCCACGGCCTGCGCTCAGATGCGCGATTCGACCCGAATTAGCGCAACCTCCAAATCCTGCAATGCGGTACTAAACCCGTCCGCAGCCGAGCGCAGCGGATCGCTGAAGCGCTCTGGGGCTTCTTGAACGCGCAGCAGCACCGTGGTCACCGTCTCATCCGGGGCACAGACCGTGTCGAGGGCCTCGCCTAGCGCCTGGCGGGCCTGTGCGGCGATTCGCCTGGCATCGTCGACAGGCAGCGCGCCCAGCAAGTGCAGCACCCGCTCGATCAAGGCGGCCTCGCCTTCCAAAACGCGGGTCAGATCGACCAACGTGGCAACGGCCGACCGCTCGACCGGGTCGGGAAAGGCGTACATGCAGGCAATATGGCGCTTCATAGCCCGCGTGCTGGTGTCGTGTCTTACGGGAAAGATCGGCTGCAGCCCATCGGTCAGTCTTGTGGCCTCAGGCCGGCCGCGATCATGCTTGGTCATCGACAGGTCCTCTGACTGCGGAGGGCTGCCTTGCATCAAGCGCGGTTGCCGCCCGGTTTCGTGCAGATGACCCTGAATCGCCTTGCGCTGTATGTGGTGCGCTTCACGTACCGGCCGGGAACGAAAAATAAGCCCCTCAACGGGCGACCGGTTCAGCCCCCGGTCGCACGAAACCGCGGACGAACGGATCAGACGCCGGCGACGACCAGTTGCGGCTTGGGCTCGTCATGTGCCGCGCGGTTGCGTTCGGTGCTAATCCAATCCTTGCGCTTTGCCTCGGCCATCGCATCGGACAGGTCGCGGACCTGCGCCAGGAGCATGCGCGTTTCGAGCGGAAGCCTTACCCCAAACTCCGAGAGATGAGCTTCTGCCTGCCAGGCGAGATTCTGCCAGATTAGAAAGTCCTTATCGGACATGGCCACCTGCACCGGTCCAGAAACGGTCCGGCGCCTTTGCTGTTTGGACATCTCTTCCCCAAGAAACGCCCGTTTCCACCAACTTTCACCCAACTTCGCGCCAGATATCTTAACAGGAGGTAAACATTGGGTATGGTGCGCTTGCACGACGCTCGCCAAGCCTGTCACATAGATGCGATCTTGGCGAGCGGACAGAAGGGCAAGGATAGGACGCGCCTATGACCAAGTATGACTACAAGGTTGTTGCTGCACCGCGGCGCGCCCGCCGGATCCGCGGGATCAAAACGACACAGGACCGATTCGCCGCAACCATTGCCGAAACGATAAACAAAGCTGCGGCAGAGGGTTGGGAATTCTACCGTACGGAAACGCTTCCCATGGATGAGCGCCAGGGCATGCTGAAAGGACGCGTCGAGACCCTGCAGAGTCTGCTGGTTTTTCGCCGTGCGCTAAAGGCCGAGGCCGAGGCGCCCACTCAACGCGCATCCGGCCCGGTGCTGCGACCGCCTCCGGCCCTCGACGGCGATGGCGAAGACATGCCGGTCATCCTTCTTAACAAATCGATCGGCGAGAAAGCCGACTAGACTCAGGACCTTTCGATCATGGAGCGATATGAAGGCGTCACTTCGGCGCGCAGCAAATCGTTACGAGTCCATCGCGGCTGGGCTTAGGAATAGCCCTACAGATGAAAGACGATATCGTGATCGACAAAGGCAGATCTACCGTCGGCTCTTTGAACCTTGCGTGCAGTCTAAAAACGAATTTAGTCAGTGATGTATCTCGAACACGGATTATGAGCAGCTAATTGACTTCACAGTTTGCAAGAGAATGACGCGTCAGATCACAATAATACTATACAAAATTTCCTCAAAAAGGTCAGTACATAAATAGTTTAAAAAATAGATCTACCTTAAAAATTTGAAATTTTTCCAAAAGGAAAGTCATTCAAGTCGCCGCGAAATCGGAAGGAGAGCCTCAGCCCAGGCTTAGGCTCGCAGCACTTTCAGGCAGCTCTTCTCCAAAGCAGCGCTGGTAGAACTCCGCCACCGTGGAGCGCTCTAGCTCATCGCATTTGTTGAGGAAGGTGAGCCGAAAGGCAAAGCCGACACTGCCGAAAATCTCGGCATTCTGCGCCCAGTTTATCACCGTGCGAGGCGACATGACGGTCGAAAGATCCCCGTTCATGAAAGCCGAGCGGGTGAGGTCCGCAACCGTCACCATCCGCCCGATGGTTTTGCGACCTTCGGCATCCTGATAGCCGGGCGACTTCGACAGGACGATCTCGGCTTCCGCATCATGGGGCAAATAGTTCAGCGTGGCGACCAGCGACCAGCGGTCCATCTGGCCTTGGTTGATCTGTTGAGTGCCGTGATAAAGCCCTGTTGTGTCGCCAAGGCCAACCGTGTTGGCCGTCGCAAAGAGGCGGAAATAGGCATGCGGGTGGATGATCTCGTTCTGGTCGAGCAGGGTGAGCTTACCCTCGGTCTCCAAAACCCGTTGGATCACGAACATCACGTCCGGTCGGCCGGCATCATACTCGTCAAAGACGATCGCCACCGGGTTGCGCAGCGCCCAGGGCAGGATCCCCTCGTGGAACTCTGTGACCTGCATGCCGTTGCGCAGCTTAATCGCATCCTTGCCGATCAGGTCGATCCGGCTGATATGGCTGTCGAGATTGACCCGCACGCAGGGCCAGTTGAGCCGAGCGGCCACCTGTTCGATATGGGTCGATTTGCCGGTGCCGTGATAGCCCTGGATCATGACGCGGCGATTCCACTGAAACCCGGCGAGAATGCACAAGCTGGTGTCGCGGTCGAAACGGTAGGTGGGGTCGGCGGCGGGCACCCGATCGGTGGCCTCGGCAAAGCCCTTTACCACCATGTCGGTGTCGATCCCGAACGTCTCTCGGACCGAGACGTCGACCGTCGGCTCGCCTGCCATCTCCATCGCCCCATCCGCCATGTCCGAGCATCCTTCCTCGCCACCCCAAGGCCCGCGGTCTTCCTACGACCTTAGCGCAGGCAAGCGCAAGGGCGGGGACCTGCGGCGTGCCGCCCCTTAGCGCCCCTTGTCTGGCGGCGGCAGCGAGGCGACTGCGCCGGCCGGTTTTTGCCCGGTCAGCCGGAGCGCGCCGCGGTAGTATGGGTAAGGTAACCGGGGCGGTTCGGCGCCGTGGCTTGTTGAGGCTTAGAGGTCGATCCGGTCTTCTTTCGCTGCACGCAGCGAGGTGGCGGGAAACCCGTGCCGCTAGCGGCAGCCGCCAAACGGAGCCTTGGGCAGGGCTTTCTGTTAGGCGGTGTTGTCGCCGCCGCGTCAGGTCAGACCTTCGACAAAGGCGGCCAGGGCCGCGCCGATCGCGTCGGGGCTGTCCTCTTGAATAAAATGCGTGCCCTTGACGGTCACCTCGGTCTGGTTGCGCCAGGTCCGGCACTCCGCCCGCATCGTCCCGACGAGCATCGAGCCCGGCTCAGCGTTGATAAAAAGCTTCGGGATCTCGGTTGCGGCGAGAAAGGCTGCATTGGCCTCGGCAACCGCGACCATCGGCGCGGGCTCGCCCGCGATGGGGATATGGCGCGGCCAGTCGAGCGTCGGGCGTCGGCCCTCCCCAGGCTGGGCGAAGGGGCGGCGATACTCGGCCATCTCCGTTTGGGAAAGCGTGCGCATGATCGAGGCGGGCAATACCCGCTCCACAAACACATTCTTGTCCAGCACCAGCTCCTCGCCTGCCTCAGAACGCATCAGCTGGAAGATCTTGCGCGCCACTTCGGGCCAGTCTTCCCATTGCGGCACCGGCCCCGCGATGGTCTCCATGTAGGCAATGCCCGCAACGCCCCCACGCTCGCGCGCCCAATGAAAGCCCAAGGGCCCGCCCCAATCATGCAGGACCAAGACGGCATCGGCGATACCCAACGCGTCCCAGGCCGCATGCAGATGCGATCGCTGCACCTCATAGGAATAGGTTCCCACGCCAGCCTCGGGCAGCTTGTCGCTGTCGCCCATGCCGATCAGATCGACGGCAATGCAGCGGCCTAGCCCGCTGAGATGCGGGATGATATTGCGCCAGAGATAGCTTGAGGTCGGGTTGCCGTGCTGAAACACGATTGGCCGCCCCGCGCCGGCCTCGACATAGGCCATGCGGCGGCCCAGAACTTCGACGAACTTCTTGTCCAAACCCATCCTCCCCGGCCCCGTGCCCCAGGGCCTTTTTCTTGTGCCGTTAATCGCGAAAACTGCGGCTGCCCTTGATCTGCTCCCATGCCCAGAGGACCTCTTGCAAACGATCCTCGTCGCCACGATGGCCGCTGTTGAGATCGGGATGAAGCTGTTTGACCAGCTCTTTGTAAAGCGCGCGCAGCGTCGTTTTCGTCGCCGTCTCCTCGCCCCCCAGAATGTCCAAAGCCCGTCTTTCGGTCTGCGGCAAACGCCGAACGCGGACGCTTTTCCCACGCGGGTCGCCGCCGCGGGTGGCCTTTTCGCCGAGGATTTCGATAGGATCTTCAAAGCCCATGCGACGCCAGGCCGCCCCGTCCAGATGCGGCGTCGCACGGGCCTTCTGTGCAAAGCGCTGCTGAAACGACCAGGTGGGCCGGCCCCACAGACGATCGGCTTCGATCTGCGCTTCCATCTGGGCCGCGTCGAGATCGGCGAAGTAGTTCCAGCGGCTGTTGTATTCGCGGATGTGTTCGAGACAGAACCAGTAGAAAGTCTCCAGATCGTCCGGAGAGCGCGGCGCGCGGTAGGATGCGCTGCGGGTGCATCCAGGATAGTCGCAGCAGCGCACCGCCCCCTCGACAGCGCCGGTCATCCCGCGTCGCCGCGCACGGCGCAGCTTGTCGGCAGAAACCGAGATGTCGTAGTCAAAGGGCGGCGGTCGGCTCATCTGTGATGATCAACGGGTCCTGCAGCGGCATCGGTGTGACCGCGCAAGTTAGGCCCGAACGCCGCCAGATGAAACGGGTTGACAGAATTGGAGGCAAAAAATGGGCATGGCGGCGCAGATTCGCGCAAAGCTCGAGGCAGCCTTTGACCCGACCGCACTCGAGGTGATCGACGAGAGCGAGCAGCATCGCGGCCATGGCGGCTGGCGCGAAGGCGGCGAGACCCATTTTCGGGTCGTGCTGCGCACGGCCGCTTTCGACGGGCAAAGCCGGGTTGCGCGTCATCGGGCCGTGCATGGGGTGCTGTCGGCCGAACTGGCCGGTCCGGTCCATGCGCTGTCGCTCGATCTCGGCGGATCGAAGGAAGGATAACCGCTTCTCGACCCTAAAAGGGCGAGAAAGGCTCAGGCCTCACCGCCAATTGCGCACGATTGCCGCGCGGGCGATGGTTGAAACCAAGGCAGACCTTTGGGCCGCTGTCCTACCGGGTTGCAGCGCGCCGCCAGCCTTTGAGCCTGCCGAACATGATTGCGATGCGGTCGCGCCTTTTCCATCGGCACCTGTCATAGCCGGCTGTGGCTTTGCGCTGCCTTCTGCCGGGGATGCAGAGGCCTATCCCATTGTCTCTCAATGGTTTTCTAAGCCGATCTGCGCATAGCCGCGGGCGCCGAGGCGGTCACCGACGTGACCGGCGGCGGCGAACGGGTTGATAGGCCGACCCAGGCTGTCGCAAAGGGCGTGCAGCTTGATGTTCATGCCGCCTTCGGCGCAGCCCATCGGGCGCCCGCTTTCTTAACGCCCATACGGGTCGCTGTTCGGTGGGTTTTCAGATACGCAGCCGTGATCGTCGCGGCCCTCTTTTTCGCCGCGCTCGGCAGCCGGATCTGCCATCAGCCGGGCGAAGCCGCCCTTGCCGCTCCACCCCTTCCGGCGGGTCTAGAGCCTCGCGCGCCAGCGCAGGCCGAGGCGGTTGCTGGAGGTATCGCGCTCAACACGCGCCGACCATCAAGGCGCAGCTTTCCGAGGGACTTGGCGAGGAAGGGCTCGAGACGCGCCATCTGCAGGTCGCCGAGCCGGACAAGACCTGACTTGGTCGCCGCCCGGTTTTGCGCCGCGATCCACGCCTGCGATCCATGCCCGGAATCCGTGATCGAAGGGTCTTGAGCCTAGCGCGCGCCGCGCGCGCTTCCCATCTCTGCTGCATTCATTGAGGAGACTTGGAAATGACTTTCAAACTGTCCAAACGCTCATTGGAGCGGCTTTCCGCTGTACATCCCGACCTTGTCGCGATCGTCCATGAGGCCATCGATATCACCCAGTATGATTTCGGCGTCATCGAAGGCGTGCGAAGCCTGGCGCGGCAAAAAGACCTTGTCGCCCGTGGTCTTTCGCAAACGCTGCGGTCGCGGCATCTTACCGGTCATGCGGTGGATCTTGCGGGCTATCACCGTGGCCGGTTGACCTGGGACTGGCCCGCTTACTACATGATCGCCGATGCGATGATCCGAGCCGCCCAGGCGCTGGACACACCGCTGCGTTGGGGTGGGGCCTGGCACTGTCTGGATCTGCGGGACACGGCCCTGGACGCCGAGACCCTGTCCAGCGATTACATCCTGCGTAAACGCGAACAGGGCGGGCGTCCCTTCCTCGACGGCCCGCATTTCGAGCTTCCGCGGGCGGCCTACCCCTGATTGCGTCGCCGGCATGCAATGCCCCGCCAGAACCGCGCGACGGCTCTGGCGGATTGACAGTGCGGCTGCCGGACTTGTTCAGTGCGCGCGGGTCTGGGAGAAGGGCGGATGATCACGCAAGCCGATATCGAAGCCGCCGCCGCGCGCATCCAAGGCCATGTCCGGAACACGCCGATGCTAACCGTCGAGCCCGGTGGTGCGGCACCCAGCGCCGTTGCCCTTAAGCTTGAGCATCTGCAGATCACAGGGTCCTTCAAGCTTAGGGGCGCGTTCAACACCATGCTGGCAGGGCCGATGCCGACCGCCGGGGTCGTTGCAGCGTCGGGCGGCAATCACGGCGCGGCGGTGGCTTACGCGGCCACGCGGCTGGGTGCGCGGTCGACCATCTTCGTACCGGCTCTGATCGCCGATCCGGTCAAGATCGCCCGCATGAAGCGCTTTGGCGCCGAGATCGTGTTGATCGAAGGCGGCGTCGACGATGTGATGCGCGCCTATGCCGCGCATGCCGAGCGGACCGGGGCGCTCTCGGTGCATCCCTATGACGCGCCACCCACGCTGGCCGGCCAGGGGACGCTGGGGCTGGAGATCGAGCGCGATGCGCCGGCGCTCGACACCTTGCTGGTCTCTGTGGGCGGCGGAGGGCTGATCGGCGGCATTGTGTCATGGTATGCTGGGCGCATCCGTATCGTTGCGGTCGAGACCGAGGGCACGAACTCGCTGGCTCAGACGCTGGCCAGCGGCCGCAAGGCACAAGTTACGCCTCAGGGCATCGCGGCCAGCGCGCTGGGGGCGCAAAGCGTGGGCGACCTGCCGATCGCGGCGATGAGCGCTTACCCGGTGGAGAGCGCGGTCGTCACCGACGCGGCCGTATGCGACGCGCAAACCTGGCTTTGGGAGGGGGCCCGGCTTGCCGTCGAACCCGGCGCGGCCACGGCCATGGCCGCGCTGACCTCGGGGATCTACACGCCGAGCGCCGATGAGCGGGTGGCGGTCCTGCTGTGCGGCGGCAACGCCGCGCCCGGTTGGTTTCTCGACTGAAGCCGCCATCTTAGACGAACACGAAATCCTCTGCCCGAAGCGCGACCAGCGCGGTGTTCTCAAGTGTGACCGCGTCGCCGAAGGCAAGCTCGAAGGTGACACCGCCCGAAGGCGTTTCGCGCGCCAGGCTCAGCAGCGTCTCAAAATCCGAGGCCCCCAAAGCCATGTCCAGCTCGATTCGGTCCCGACCGGCCTGAAAATCGGTAACGATATCGCGCCCGGTGCCGGCCATGAAACGGAAGGTGTCGCAACCCCAACCGCCTTCAAGCCGGTCATTGCCGGTGCCACCATCGAGCACGTCGAAACCGTTATTGCCCCACAGCCAGTCCTCGCCGGCTTCGCCCATCAGAAGATCCGCCCCGCGACCGCCCGTCGCCAGATCGTCGCCAGCGCCCAGCAAAAGCGTGTCGCGCCCGCCATCACCCTCGACGAAATCGTCGCCCGCGCCCGACATGACCAAATCGTTGCCCTTTCCGCCGCTGATCACGTCGCAGCCCGAGCCGGTGACGATGACATCCGCCGCCCCACCGGCCAGGATCAAATTATCGCCGGCAAGGTCGAGGATCACGTCCCGGCCGTTTCCGGTCTCGATCAGATTGTCGGCCAGAAGTTCCAGCCCGATGCCGCCGGTCTCAAGCGACACCGAAACGATGCTGGACAGCCCCACATGGTACGTCGCGTCGGGAAACCAGCGCTCCATCGCGGCGGCCTGCGCGCCATAGCCGCCCAGGCTCAAAACATGGCTGAGATAGAACTCGAAGAAGAAGACGTTATACTGGAGCGGGGCCGGGTTGACGAGCAAGCCGCTCTCGATCAAGCCGTCCATGTCGAAGCTAAGCGTGTTGTCGATGGGGTCGGCGGTCGACGGCCCGTCGGGCACGGGGATAAGCGACATGATTCACTCCAGTTGTCGTTATACGCGAACCCGACCATCATAGCCGGCGGGCAAAAATGGCGGCAACGGGGCACGCGCCCTAAGCGTAAAGCGGTCCTTGCGAAAGCATTTGCAACTTAAGAAGAATCTGGGGATGTATCGGCGTCATGAACAAGCCTGAAAACCCTGCCGACCCGTTCAAAAAGGCGCTGGCCGAAACCACCAAGGCGATCGGTAACGCCCCGGATTTGCAGGTCACCTACTCGGTCGATCCGCCCAACCTGGTCAATGACGCTGCCCGTTTGCCACAGGTCAGCCGGCGCATGACGCGTGACGAGGTGATGCTTGCGCGTGGTACCTCGGACGCGTACGCGCTGCGCCTGCGCTTTCACAATGACGCCACACATGCGCGCTATGCGCCGCAGGGCGAGGTGGCGCGAGGTCTTTACGAGGCGATGGAGACTGCGCGATGCGAGGCAATGGGCGCCCGGGCGATGCCCGGCTGCGCCGACAATCTCGACGCCAAGATCGACGCCGAGACGAAACGGCTGGGCTATGCGGGCATCACCGATGTCCATCGCGCGCCGTTGGCCGATGCGGCCGGCTATCTGGTGCGTCACCTAGCCACGGGTCGGGACCTGCCGGGCGGCGCGCGCAACGTCATGGATCTTTGGCGCAGCCATATCGAGGGCCAGGCCGGCGCAACGTTGGAAGGCCTTGAGGATGTGCTGGACGATCAGACGGCCTTTGCGCGCTTTACCCGGCAGTTGATCGACGATCTGGGGTATGGCGAACAGCTTGGCGAGGATCCCGACGAGCAGGAAAACGAAGATGAGGCGACCGACCAGGAAGCCGGCGAAGACACCTCCGAGGATGAGGATGGGCAGGATGACGAGGAGGCGGGCGAGGATGACAGCGCGCCCGACGACAGCGTCGAGCAGGAACAGCAGGAGGCGCGCGCCAAAGTCAGCCTTGAGGAGCTCGACGACAGCGAGCTGCAGGAGGCAGAAGAGATGGAGGGCGAGCCGCCCGACGATTTGCCGCCGCCCCGGCCCGCCTCGGATGCCGATCCGCACTACACCGTGTTCGAGGCGCGCTTTGACGAGGTCATCGCGGCAGAAGATTTGGCCGACCCGGCCGAGTTGGAGCGGCTGCGGCACTATCTCGACCAACAGCTCGAACCGCTCAAAGGGGCAGTCAGCCGGCTGGCCAACCGGCTGCAGCGGCGGCTACAGGCCCAGCAGAACCGCTCATGGGAGTTCGACCGCGAGGAGGGGATCCTCGACGCCGGCAGGCTCGCCCGCGTTGTGGCCAACCCGACCACGCCGCTGTCCTTCAAGGTCGAGAAAGATACCGAGTTCCGCGACACGGTGGTGACGCTGCTTCTGGACAATTCGGGCTCGATGCGCGGCCGGCCGATCTCTATCGCTGCGATCTGTGCCGATGTTCTGGCCCGGACACTGGAGCGCTGCCAGGTTAAGGTCGAAATCCTGGGCTTTACCACCCAGGCATGGAAGGGCGGCCAGGCAAGGGAGGAATGGCTAAGGCAGGGACGGCCCGCAATGCCCGGTCGCCTGAACGATCTGCGCCACATCGTCTATAAAGGCGCCGACGCACCCTGGCGCCGGGTGCGCGACAATCTGGGCCTGATGATGAAGGAAGGGCTGTTAAAGGAGAATATCGACGGCGAGGCGTTGGAATGGGCACATCGCCGCCTGACCGGCCGGCCCGAGGCGCGGCGCATCATGATGGTGATATCGGACGGCGCGCCGGTCGACGATTCGACCCTATCGGTCAACTCTGCAAATTATCTCGAAAAGCATCTGCGCGACGTGATCGCAATGATCGAACGGCGCCGCGCGGTCGAATTGATCGCCGTCGGGATTGGCCATGACGTTACGCGCTATTACCAGCGCGCCGTCACCATCACCGATGTCGAGCAGCTTGCCGGGGCGATGACCGAGCAGCTGGCCTCGCTTTTCGACATCGACCCCAAGGCCGCAGGCCGGGCCATGCGACAGCAGGTTTCCGTCGGTGCGCGCCGTTTTGCTTGATGCGACGCGCTTTGACGGTTGTATGCCGTCGGCGTCCGCCCGGATCGTCGCGCCGGGCGCACCCCCCGGCTTGGCCCTGGCCGGCGGATCAGCCGGCGACTAAGCTGCGCCAAAGGCCGGTCTTGGAATGCGCTGCTCCGGCCGCCCCATCCAAGCAGGTCGGTCGGCCTGAAGGCGCGGGCAGCGCCCATTGCTGAACTAAGGAGACCCTGACATGACGCCGGGGCGCATCGTCAAGCCTTTCTGGCGCGATCTCACGGTTCAGAACGCGGCAGCGGTGAAAGATTTTTACGTCGCGGTCTGCGGCTGGACGGCCCGAGACCACGACATGGAGGCGTATTCCGACTTCGACATTCTGACCGCGGATGGTGAGGTGGTGGCTGGCATCTGCCATGCCCGCGACGACAATGCCGACACGCCGCCGGTTTGGATGACCTATGTCGAGATCGCGTCGCTGGACGAGGCCTTGGCCGAGGTGACCGCGCGGGGTGGTGCCATTGTTCAGGATCGGCGGTTTTTGGGATCGGGCTGGATGGCGATCATCCGCGATCCGGCCGGTGCGCATATCGCGCTTTGGGAAACGCGCCGGCCTGGCTGAGCGGCGGCCTCAGCCGGCCCGCCCCCCTAAGGCGCCCTGCGATGGGTCCGAGGTCGTCTGCGCCATCTGCAAGCCGGCATCGCGCTGCAGCCTGAAAACTAGGCCAGCACCGGCCATGTTTGCGCGTTCTTAAGCTCTGCCTGACCTATCTGCCTGCACAGTAGGCTTGGAATTTGAGCGATCGATCACCATGGACAGACCCCGTATCGACAGGCGGGATTTTGGCCTCACGCTCACGGCAGCGTTCGCCGGTTCGGTGCCTGCCCTTGCTGTGTGGAGATGAGGAAGCCGTCATGCGTCTTTTTGTGATCCTGGCAGCGGTTTTTGGCGTTTCGGACCTGGCGCAGGCGGCGCGGGGGAGCGAAACCTGCCAGGCGCATGCCAAGCTGATTGCGGCCGAGTTGCGGGCGGTGGAGCGCTATAGCGGCGCCCACCCGCTGGATATGGGCGAAGCCCGTTTTCAGAGCGTGCTGGTGTCGCTGATCGACGGCACGACCGAGGAAAAAGACCTCGCGCGGCGGGTTATCCTGTCGATGCAGCTTTCGCTTCAGGATGGCTGCCGAAATCTGCGTAAGGATCTCGAAGCGCTTCGCTGACGCGCGGATCGGCGGAGAGGCGTGCGACAAGCGGCGCGTTCGGCCTCGGGGTCGGGCCCAGGTCGCTTTGAGGCCGAATCGCCGCGCGATGCGGATCGCCATGCACAGCGGCAGAAGCGCGCGCCGCGGGACCGCGCCGCGCGCAGGGGGCTTTGCGGGTTCTGTCCAGGCCACGCTTTTCGGCCCTTGCCTACAATTCAAAGCAGTTTTGGACGATTTGCGCTGCAGCCTGTGTCGGGCGCGGCCCTCTCCGGCCTTTTCAGCCCAGAGTAGTCGGCCTATATCTACAAGGCTGCGCAAGCGGCTATGGCGATAAACGCGCTCGTACTAGACGGATCGGACCCGGGGGCGGTACCCGGCGGCTCCACCAGAACCCTTCATTGGCGGGGAACGGGGCCGAAACAGGATCGACGGACGTTGAAAGGGGTTAGCTTTCGCTCGGTGAGGTACCACCGTTATCGGTCCGCACAGTACAGTTGCCAATGACAACCGTGCTCCGGTGGCGCTCGCTGCGTAATGCAGCGCGCATCATCGAAATCTTAAGCCCCAGGCTCTAGCAAGCCTGGGCGGGGTTCGCAGGCACCTGGCAACAGAAGCCTGCATTCGCGCTGCGTTGGGTGTGGTGTCTTGGCGGTGTCGCCCTGGGGTCCGGTTGACCCTCCGTCTCCGCGATTCGCGTTCCGTGTCAATCAATGCCCGGCGTGGGAAGGAAAGCGTGCATGGCCCTCGACAGGCTCAACTACGGCCAGTTGATGCAAAAAGCGCTGCTGCGGTTGGTGGCCGAGGTGCTGGGCCGCGTGGCCGAAGACGGGTTGCCGGGCGATCACCACTTCTACATCACCTTCGACACGACCCATCCGGGTGTCGACATTCCAGCCCATCTGCGCGGCCGCTTTCCCGACAAGATGACGATTGTGTTGCAGGAGTGGTTTGAGGATCTCGCCCTTGCCGGCGATCGGTTTTCGGTCACGCTCAGCTTCGACGGCATTGCGCAAAAACTGGTGGTGCCCCTTGGCGCCATCCAGACCTTCGTCGACCCGTCGGTCGAATTCGGCCTGCGCTTCGATATTCGGGACGGGGATGAGAGCGATCCCGACGGTCCGTCCGATCCGGTCGACCCCGGGGGCGGCATGAAGCCGGATCGGGCGACGCCCGAGCGCGGCGATGTGGTTTCGCTGGACCGGTTTCGCCGGCACTGAAACCGGCCGGGCGCTTGCCAGCGGCGGCCGAGGCCACTAAACGCTCCGAACCAGGTAAAGCGAGGGCAATCCATGACGCTGACGCAAGTGCCAGAGGGGCAGAATGCCGCCACGAAACCCACAGGGTCGGGCCATCTGGGTCTCTTTCTTGCCCAGCTCCTGCTGCGGCCGAACCGGATTGTGGCGCTGGCGCCGTCTTCGCTGCAGCTTTCGCGGATGATGGCGCGGGAGCTGACACCCGAGACCGGATCGGTCATCGAGCTGGGCAGCGGCACCGGCAAGATTACCCGCGAAATCCTGGCGCGCGGCGTTCCGGAAGACCGGATTGCGATGTTCGAGATCAACGCGGCCTTTACGGATGTGCTGGCCACCGCCTTTCCAAAGGCGCATCTGTGCCAGATCAGCGCGGCGCGCTGCGACGAGGCGCCCATCGAGGATGTCGGCGCCACGGTCTCGGGGTTGCCGCTCCTCTCCATGCCGACAAAGCTGCAGCGCGCGATTGTCGGCGGCGCCTTTCGCAAGATGCGCCCCGGCGGCATCTTCGTGCAGTTCACCTACGGCTATCGCCCGCCGATCGACAAACCGATCCGCGAGGAGCTGGGGCTGAGCTGGACTGTCTCGCGAAAGGTCTGGTGGAATCTGCCCCCGGCGCGGGTCTATACCTTTCGCCAAGCCTGAGCGGCGGGACCGCGAAGCGTTTCTTTGCTGCGGCTTGGCAGCATCAGCAGGGCGGCGTAAGAAGGCGCCGCCAGCCCCAGGAGACGCGCCATGACCGCCACACCCCCCAAAACCCGGATCGAAACAGATAGCTTCGGCCCCTTGGAGGTGCCGTCGGACCGCTATTGGGGCGCGCAGACCCAGCGCTCGATCGGCAATTTCCCCATCGGCTGGGAGAAACAGCCTATGGCGGTGGTCCGTGCGCTGGGAGTGGTCAAGCAGGCCGCGGCCGAGGCCAACATGGCGCAGGGCAATTTGGAGCCGGCGCTGGGGGCGGCGATTGTGCAGGCGGCATCCGAGGTCGTGGCCGGAGAACTCGACGATCATTTCCCGCTGGTCGTGTGGCAGACCGGCTCGGGCACTCAATCGAACATGAATGCCAATGAGGTGATCTCGAACCGCGCCATCGAGATCCTGGGCGGCGAGATGGGCTCGAAAAGCCCCGTGCACCCCAACGATCACTGCAATCGCAGCCAATCCTCCAACGACACGTTTCCCACCGCGATGCATGTCGCCGCGGCGATGACGGCCACCCAGGTGACGTTGCCGGGGTTGGAGACGCTGCACGCGGCGCTGGCCGGCAAAGCTGCGGATTTTGAGGGCATCATCAAGATCGGGCGGACCCATACCCAGGACGCGACCCCGCTGACGCTGGGCCAAGAGTTTGGCGGTTACGCGTTTCAGGTCGCCCAGGGCATCGCGCGGATCAAAGCGGCGCTGGAGAATATCTGGCCCCTGGCGCAGGGCGGTACCGCGGTGGGTACGGGGTTGAACACGCAGCCCGGTTTTGCCGAAAAAGTGGCCGAAGAGATTGCCCGGATCACTGGGTTGCCCTTCGTCACCGCGCCCAACAAATTCGAGGCGCTGGCCGCGCATGATGCGATTGTGGAGATGTCGGGGGCGCTGAAGACGGTGGCGGCAAGCTTATTTAAGATCGCCAACGACATCCGGTTTCTGGGCTCCGGCCCGCGTTGCGGTTTTGGCGAGCTGATCCTGCCCGAAAACGAGCCGGGCTCGTCGATCATGCCGGGAAAAGTCAACCCCACGCAATGCGAGGCGCTGACCCAGGTTTGCGCCCATGTGATGGGCAATGACGCGGCCATCGGCTTTGCCGGCAGCCAGGGGCATTTCGAGCTGAACGTCTACAAGCCGATGATGATCTATAACTGCCTGCAATCGATGCAGCTTCTGGGCGATGCGGCGGTGGCGTTTACGGATAATTGCGTGGCCGGGATCGAAGCGGATGGGGCGCGGATCGACGCGCTGATGCGCGAGAGCTTGATGCTGGTCACCGCGCTGGCCCCCGAGATCGGCTATGACAATGCCACCAAGGTGGCCAAGACGGCGCATCGCAACAAGACGACGCTGAAGGAAGAGGCCGTCGCCTTGGGCTTTGTGACGCCGGAGCGGTTTGAAGAGGTGGTTCGGCCCGAGGCGATGGTCGGGCCCAAGCCGCGCTAGTCTGCGCATCCGGTGGGGTGAAGGCCGGCCCCTGAGCCGCGGCCCACCCGCCCGCCCCGCCAAGATCCGTTCTGGGTCGCTATCGGATCCGGGCCGCTGAGGCCTGAAGGGCGGCGCTGGGCCAAGGCGGCAGTGCCGACCGCATCGATCCTTGATCGGCGGGCCGGGTTTTGCGGCTTAAGCGTAGCCCGGCAGCGCAACCGCGCCGGACCGCGCGATCACACCTGCTCCACCGTCGCCTTATCCAGATCGAAGGCGATATAGCCGGCAATCTCGCCCACCCCCGCAATCGGGGTCTCGTAGCTCCAGGCGGCATTGTCGATTCGTCCGCTTTTGGCGGCGATATGCAGATAGCTTGCCTCGCCCTTATGGGGGCAGCTCGTGACGCGATCGGAGGGATCGAGAAACGCGATCGCATCCTCGCGCGGAAAGTAGATGACCGGGTCGCGGTCGCCCTCAAAAAGCTCCAAGGCGGCGCGCGTCTCGGCAATAACCGCCCCGCCGGCCCTAACCACCCAGCGTCCCGACGCGCGTCTAACGAGGATCTTACGTTCGCTCATCGGCTTTCTCCTTCCCTGCTGCCGTCGCACAGGCGCGGTGCAACGATCTTCTTTTTGCCTCAACCTGTCCAATCGGCCCAACCGGCCCAATCGCCGGGCCGCGATCCCCAACCGCGTCAGACCGGCGCATGTTGTGGAACCGGGGCGCAGGCATCGGCGAGCCAGGCAGCCGTGTCGGCCGGCAGCAGCGGCGTCAAGGCAGCCGCAACCCGGGCGTGATAGGCGTTCAGCCAAGCGAGCTCGGCAGCCGTCATCAGGGCCGGGCGGACCAGCCGCCGGTCGATAGGGCAAAGGGTGAGGGTCTCGAAACCCAGCATCGGGATCCCCCCGCCAACCAGGACAGCGCCGCCTTCCAGACTTACCCCCTCATCCGGGATCGCCGGCGGCAGAACCGCCAACAGGTTCTCGATACGGATGCCGAAAGCGCCCTCCCGGTAAAACCCCGGCTCGTTCGAGAGCACCATCCCCGGCTCGAAGGGCACCGTGCCACGGCGCGACAATGATTGCGGCCCTTCATGGACCCCAAGATAGGCGCCGACCCCATGCCCGGTGCCATGCGCATAGTCAAACCCCGCCTGCCATAGCGCCGCGCGGGCCAGCGCATCGATATCGCGCCCGGCCAGACCGACAGGAAAGCGGGCCAGCGAAATGGCGATCATACCCCGCAACACCAGGGTAAAGGCGGTGGCTGCGGCCGCATCGACCGGGCCGGTGGCCATGGTCCGGGTAATGTCGGTGGTGCCGTCCTCATACTGTCCGCCGCTATCGACCAGCAGGATGTCGCCCGGCAGGATCGCGCGGTTCGTCGCCTCGGTGACGCGGTAATGGACGATGGCCCCATTGGGGCCCGCACCGCAGATCGTTTCGAAGGAAATGTCCCGCAAAGCCCCCGTGGACACACGAAACCCTTCCAAGGCGCGGACGACATCGATCTCGGTCAGCGCCTGGCCTTGCGCGAGCGCGCTATCCAGCCAGTGCAGGAAGCGCGCCATCGCGGCGCCGTCGCGCAGATGCGCAGCACGGATCCCGGCAAGCTCGGTCGCCGATTTACAGGCTTTGGGCAGCATGCAGGGATCGCGCTGCCAGCGGATCTCGGCCCCGGCTTCGGCAAGCAACGCGCCCACGCGCATCGGCGCGCTTGCAGGATCGACAGCAACTTTTGCGTTTGTCAGCGCCGCCAGGGCCGGCTCAAAACCGCTCCAAGATTGGATATCGACCGCATTGCCCAAATGCGAGCGGACGGTCGCGTCGAACTTTTCGAGATCGCTAAAGAGGCTGACCGCGCCATCCGCCCGCAGGATCGCGAAAGCGTGCGGAACAGGGGTGCGGGCGATATCGCCGCCGCGGATATTGAGCAGCCAGGCAATGCTGTCGGGCAGCGTCAGCACCGCGGCATCGACGCCGTCCTTGCCCAGCGCCGCGGCGATCCGGCGGCGCTTTTGGTCATGCGCCGCACCGCCGAAGGCCGGATCATGCACCCGCACTGGGGCCATGGGCGGGGCGGGGCGATCCGCCCAGACCGCATCGATCAGGTTCTCGCTGGCGCGCAGCGTGATGCCCTTCGGTGTCAGCTGCGCCGTCAGTTCGGTGATCTGCTCGCGCCCGTGCAGCCACGGATCGTACCCCAGAACCGCCCCGTCGGCTAAGGCGTCTGCGAGCCAATCCGACAGCTTGACCTCCGGGCTGGGCACGATCTCGAAGGCCGCACCGTCGACCTGGCTGCTGGCCTGTAGCGTGTAGCGCCCATCGACAAAAAGCGCAGCCCGTGCGGTCAGGGCTGCGCAGAGGCCGGCCGAACCAGTAAAGCCGGTCAACCAGGCCAGCCGCTCGTCGCAGGGGGCGACGTTCTCACCCTGATGCCGGTCCGCCCGGGGAACCAGGAAACCATCTAGCCCGGCATGCGCCATCGCGGCGCGCAGATCCGACAGCCGTGCGGGCCCGGTCTGCGGGGTGCTGCGTAAATCGAACGATTGGTACATGGTCCCTCCGCGGCCAGTCTCGCCGATGCCAAGGCTTGCCGGCAAGCGCAATCCACCCTAGGTTCGCGCCGGCGGAGGATCTTATGCGGCTTTTGGGCTTCGTTCTCTTTGTTCTTGGGCTGGTTTTGCTCGGGCTCGACTGGTGGGCAAGCGCCGATCCCCAGAACGTCGAATTGCGCCTTATTGGCGATCTTTGGGCAACCTATCACCGCGAAAGCTTGCTGGTCGCGCAGCCGGCCGTGGAACGCTATGCGGCGCCCTGGCTTTGGAACCCGATCATCCAGTCCATTCTGCTGGCACCGGCTGCGGTCTTCTTCGGCGGGCTGGGCCTTGCCCTGCTTCTGGTCAGCCGCTTTCGGGCCCGCCGGCGCGGCGCCTGACCGCGGCGCACCGATCCTTGCAGCGGCGCGACCCGCCTAGTCGAGCGCCTGTGCGGGCTGTGGCAAAGGCCCTATCCGGGCCCCCACCAGCATGTCGGGTAGGATCTCGCGCAGCAACTTGCCTTTGATCAGCGCTGGATAATCCTCAAACCCGTTCCGCGCGACCATCAGGAACGCCCCCGGGCCGGTAATCACATTATAGCGGTAATGCGCCTCGGGGTCGGGGTTTGCACCCTTGATCACCAGCGCATTGACCGTCACGCCGCGCTGCGCCGCCTGCGGATGCAGGGCGATGGCCAGCCGGCCTTCATTGGTCACCCCATCGCCGGAAATGTCGATGACCCGCCGGGCACAGCCCACAGGCAGCGCATCGAAACGGTCGAGACCATACGCCAGCGCCTCGCCGATTGCCGTGGCAAAGCTGTCATAGGGCCGGATATGCGCATCGAGCCGCGCCGCCAGCGCGTCGATATCAGCCGGCGCGGACAGGCGCGTCCAGGGCAGCACATCGCTTTGCTGCGCATGACCAGACCACTCAAAGACCGTCGCGAACACGGGCGCGGTGGCAAGCACTGCCGCGCGGATCTCCGGGTCGCGTAGGGCCGCGGCAAGGCCGCCGATCTGCAAGCGGTACTCATGCGCATTGACCGAGGACGAGATATCGAGCGCCAGCACCAGCGCTAACGAGCAGGCGCGAACCGGACCGGCGGCAAGCACGCCAAGGGCCAGCAGAGCAGCCGGCACCAGCGACGATGCGCGGATCATTGCTTGGCAAGCCGCAGGCTGCCTGCTGGGCGCGGTGCATGCTCGCTCACCGGGGTGGCAACCTCGGTCAGAAGCTTGCGCCGGATGGTCTCGGGGTAGTCCTCGAAACTCGCCGCGGTCATCACGAAGGCCCCTGGGCCGGCAATGACATGGTGGCGGTAATAGCCGGTCAGATCCTCCTCGCTGCCCTCGATGGCCAGACCGTTGACCGTAAAGCCATAGGCGATGAGACCGGCCGCAACATCCTCGGGTGCGGCGCCTTCATTCGAGCGCCCGTCGCCCGAGACGTCGATCACCCGGCGCCGGCAATCGGTCACGGCATCGAACTGGGTCGCCGAAAAGGTGAGCGCCTCACCGATTCCGGTCGAAAAATGCCGCCACATCCGGGGTGCAGCCTCGACCTCATCGGCCAGGGCGAGCAGGTCGCCGCGCGACCTTGTGCGCCGCCAAGGCACAACCACGGCCTGGCGCGATGCCCCCGTCCACTGGATCACGGTCACCGCCGCCTGCGCGCCGACAAGCGCATCCGAGACCGTGGGATCGCGCAGGGCGGCCGCAAGCCCGTCCATCTGCAGCCGATATTCGGCCGGATCGACCGATCCCGAAACGTCGATTGCAAGCGCCAAAGCCAGATCGCAGCGCGCCGCGGCAGGGTTGGCCACGCAAAAAAACGCAAGAAAAGCTGCGCCGATCAGCGCGGGAAGGGAGGGCTTTGCCATGGCGCGAGCCTAGCCGCGCGCCCGCCCGGCCGACAAGTCACGCTTTGGCAAGCCTTGGCAAAAACCGCATGGCACCGGGCGCAGCGTCGCATGACGAGCGCGGCGGGATGCGGCGTGGGGGGGTGGGGTCCGCCGAACGCTGCCGCCTGCGCAACGGTAACTGGCTGGGCGGCACCGCCCGCGCCGCATCCCGCTGCCGGCTACCAGTGCCCGGTATTGCCCATGCTGGTCCAGGGCTCGGCCGGAGCCAGCGGCGCGCCCTTCTGCAAGAGCTCGACCGAAACATTGTCGGGCGAGCGGATAAAGGCCATGCGCCCATCCCGCGGCGGACGGTTGATAACCACACCGTTCTTTTGCAGATGCGCGCACATCGCATAGATGTCCTCGACCGCATAGGCCAGATGCCCGAAATGCCGGCTGTCCGAGGGCAGCCCCGCATCCCCATCCCAGTTATAGGTCAGCTCCACCGGGCAGTCTGGCTGATCGGGCGGCGCCATGAAAACCAGCGTGAATCGCCCCGCCTCGCTGTCATGCCGCCGCGTCTCGATCAGCCCCAAAAGCGCGTAAAAGGCCATCGATGCTTCCAGATCCTTCACCCGGACCATGGTGTGCAGATAGGTGATGCTCATCGTCTGTCTCCTCGACTTGTCTGGGCGATACATAGCGGCTCCGGCCCGGCATGCCACGGGCCATGGCGGCGCCGACCGCCGAAAATCCCACGCGCCACGGGCTATCGGCGTGACATCGCGTCAGCCGCCCATCGCAAACGGCGCGATCCGCCCGGCCCTGGCCCCAGCCCCGGCCGATCTTCCGCAACATCGCAAGGGCCTGTCGCTGATCTGGTGGTTTCGGTTGATTTGCCCGCAAGATATAGTTGTGACGTCGAATCGACCGGAGGACCCCATGCTCACCGATGCGCAACAGGATGCGATCGCCGCCCAGCGTGCTGCCAGCCGCCCCACCCGGCGGGCCGTCGCCGAAGGAGCCGAGGCGCTGCTCTACACCGCCCATCCGGTGCTCGATCACGGCTTCGTGCGCCTCATCGACTATATGGGCGATGATGCGGCCATCGTGCAGGCCGCGCGCGTCTCCTACGGCCCCGGCACGCGGGCGGTGCGCGACGATGCCGGGTTGATCGGCTACCTGATGCGCCATTGGCACTCGACGCCCTTCGAGATGTGCGAGGCCAAGTTTCACGTCAAACTCCCGCTCTTTGTCGCACGGCAATGGATCCGCCACCGCACGGCGAACGTCAACGAGATCTCCGCCCGCTACTCGATCCTCGACCGGGAGTTCTACATCCCCGCGCCCGAGCATCTGGCCGCGCAGTCTTCCTCCAACCGCCAGGGGCGGGGCGCGGTGCTGGAGGGGGCGGAGGCCGCGCGCGTGCTCGAGATCCTCAAGGCCGACAGCACCCGGGCCTATGACAATTACCAGGCCATGCTGGGGGATGACGGGCAACAGGGGCTCGCGCGCGAGCTTGCCCGCATGAACCTGCCCCAGAACATCTACACGCAATGGTATTGGAAAACCGATCTGCACAACCTCTTTCACTTCCTACGGCTGCGCGCCGATGCCCATGCGCAATACGAAATCCGCGCCTTTGCCGAGGTGATGTGCGCCATGACCCGCGCCTGGTGCCCGCTCGCCTATGCCGCGTTTGAGGATTACCGGCTGGGCGGGGCGCATCTCTCCGCCAAGGCCCTCGCCGCCCTGCGCCGGATGCTGGCGGGCGAAACCGTAACCCAGGAAAGCTCCGGCATGTCCAAGGGCGAATGGCGGGAGTTTGCGTCGTGTTTCATGAAATGACTGTGCCCGTAATTAGTGCGGCAAGCTCGGACTACATCTTAAAAAACGGCATTTTTGTGCCCTCACGATCATTGAATTCACTATTGTCGCCGCATGTTGAGATGTTATTCTGGACGTGGGAACAATATCCTGTAAATCGAATAGGAAGCTGTACGCTTATAGAATTCAAGGAGAGATATTTTGCTATTGCAACAAGCCATCAGATAGAGAATGTTGATGTGTCTGAAGTAAGAATCTTGGGTAAAGAACGTAATACAACTCATTCATCCAAGGGGCTTTATTGGATTGATATTGAACAAGAAGAAATTTATTCGGACAGGCTGCAACTCCGCGCGTTTGACTTTACTCACTTAGTGGAGGAATTTGGATTACCTAGTCACAGATTTTTTCCCCTACGATGTTCTACAACTGTGGCACATGGCGATTTGATCGATTGCGCCGCGGCCTTTGGTTTTCCTTTTTGCCAACAGACTCCAAAATATGAGGATTGTGATGAAATTGGAGCTCGGATGACCGAGTTAAAAATGGCAACTCAAATATTAAAAGGTAGTTTTGAGGATAAATGTACAGACGAAAATTGCTTCAATTTGCATTATCGTGATCCAATTGCTGTCAATGGATCATCTTTTCATCCAAATGGTATGAGTGGAGGTCCGGTTTTTGCGTTTGTATCTGAGGGATCGTCTATTTCTGTAAAGCTCGCAGGCATAACCTGCCGAGGTGGCAGGGGCAGGCTCTGTGCTGTTAAGAACAAATGGATCTTCAATTTGCTCTCGCAGCACTTTCCAACAACCCATGACGCCGCTCCATACATAAGCTAAAACCCTCCGCGAGGAGGGCTGCCAATGCATCCGACAGTAGCTGCCGTCACCGCTCGCATCATCGACCGCTCGCGCGAGACCCGCTGCGCCTATTTGGCCCGCTGCGACCGGTGGAGCGAGATGGGCCCGGGTCGGGCGCATCTGTCCTGTGGCAATCTTGCCCATGCCGCCGCGGCGGCGGGGCCCGACAAGGCCTCGGTCGCCGGCGAAAAGGCACCCAATCTGGGGATCGTCACCGCCTATAACGACATGCTCTCGGCGCATCAGCCTTTTGAGCGCTATCCCGACATCATCCGCGCGGCCGCCCGCTCCGTCGGCGCCACGGCCCAGGTGGCAGGCGGGGTGCCAGCGATGTGCGACGGGGTCACCCAGGGCCAGCCGGGCATGGAGCTGTCGCTTTTCTCGCGCGATGTGATCGCCATGGCCGCGGGCGTCGCGCTCTCGCACAATGTCTTCGATGCCGCCGTTTTCCTGGGAGTATGCGACAAGATCGTGCCGGGCCTCGTGATCGCCGCGGCGAGTTTCGGGCATATCCCGGCGGTGTTCATCCCGGCCGGCCCCATGCCCTCGGGCATTCCCAATGACGAAAAGGCCAAGGTGCGCCAGCAATATGCGGCCGGAGAGGTGGGGCGCGACACGCTGTTGCGCGCCGAGCTTGCCTCCTATCACGCGCCGGGCACCTGCACCTTTTACGGCACGGCCAACACCAATCAGATGCTGATGGAGCTGATGGGGCTGCATCTGCCGGGCACCAGCTTTATCAATCCCGGCGGTGCGATCCGCGATGCGTTGACCCGGGCCGGGGCGGAGCGGGCGCTGGCCCTGGCCGCGGGCGGGCCGCGGGTCTGCGACATTCTCGACGCGCGGGCCTTTGTGAACGGCATTGTCGGGCTGCATGCGACAGGGGGCTCGACGAACCTGCTGATCCACCTCATTGCCATGGCGCGGGCGGCCGGGGTGATCCTCGATTGGTCGGATTTCTCGGATCTCTCGGCGGTCACGCCGCTGATGGCGCGGGTCTATCCCAATGGCCTTGCGGATGTGAACCATTTCCACGCGGCGGGGGGGCTGGGCTTTCTGATCGGCGAGCTTCTGGGTGCGGGGCTTTTGCATCCCGACACCCGCACGGTGGTCGGTGAGGGGCTGGCGGCGTACACCCGCGAGCCGATGCTGGAGGGCGGCGCGCTGGTCTGGTCAGAGGGCACGCGCGAAAGCCTCAACCTGCAGATCCTGCGCCCGTTTTCCGAGCCATTCGCCAAAACCGGGGGGCTGGCGCTGTTGGAGGGCAATCTGGGGCGGGGCTGCATCAAGGTCTCTGCGGTCGCGCCCGAGCGGCATGTGATCGAGGCGCCGGTGCGGGTCTTTACCGATCAGGAGGCGGTGAAGGCCGCCTTCAAGGCCGGCGCGTTCAAGGGCGATGTCGTGGTGGTGGTCCGCTTTCAGGGTCCCAAGGCCAATGGCATGCCCGAGCTGCATTCGCTGACGCCCGCCTTGGGCATTCTGCAAGAGCGGGGCCATAACGTGGCGCTGGTCACCGATGGGCGGATGTCGGGCGCGTCGGGCAAGGTGCCCGCGGCCATTCATGTCAGCCCCGAGGCCGCCGATGGTGGCCCGATTGCCCTTCTGCGCGACGGCGATATTCTGCGTGTCGATGCGGTCGCCGGGCGGCTGGAGGCGCTGGTCGATCCGGCCGAATGGGCGACCCGGGTGCCTGCGACCGCCGATCTTTCAGCTTCGGCCGAAGGGCTGGGGCGAGAGATGTTTGCCGCCTTTCGCGGCGCGGTGGGGCCGGCCGAAACCGGCGCGGGCGTGGCGATCTGAGGGGAGAGGCGCATGGGCGACATCGAGGCGGCATGGGCGCGGGTGCACCAAGAGGCCGAACGGCTGCGCGCCCTGCATCTGCGTGCGCTCTTTGCCACCGATCCCGGGCGTGCGGCCGCGTTGAGCTTTCGCGGGCCGGGCATGCTGCTCGATCTCAGCCGCGAAAAGCTCGATGCCGCAGCGTTGGATGCGCTGCTGGCTCTGGCGCGGGCTGCCGGCGTCGAGGCCTTTCGCGATGCCGCCTTTGCCGGCGAGGCGATCAATGTCACCGAGGGAAGGGCGGTCCTGCACATGGCCCTGCGCGGCGGTGCAGATGCGCCGGCCGATGCCGATGTCAGCGGTTCGCTTGTCCGCTTCCTTGCCTATGCCGAGGCTGTCCGCCGGGGACCCGCGACGGATGTGATCAATATCGGCATCGGCGGCTCGGATCTGGGCCCGGTGATGGCAACCCGTGCGCTCGCCCCCGATCATGACGGGCCGCGGCTGCATTTCGTCTCTAATGTCGATGGGGCGCATCTGGCCGACACGGTCCGCCATCTCGACCCGGAAACCACGCTGGTCATCATCGCCTCGAAAACCTTTACGACGTTGGAGACCATGGCCAATGCCCACGCGGCCCGCGACTGGCTGGCCCAGGCCGGCGATCCGGGCCCGCGCATGGCGGCGGTCTCGACGAATCTCGACGGCACGGCGGAGTTCGGCATTGATGCCGCGCGGGTCTTTGGGTTTTGGGATTGGGTCGGCGGGCGCTATTCGATCTGGTCGGCGATCGGCCTGCCCTTGGCCATTGCCGTCGGCGCCGAGGCCTTTCGCGCTTTTCTGGCGGGCGCTGCGGCCATGGACGCGCATTTCCGCGATGCGCCACTTGCCCAGAACCTGCCGGTCCTGCTGGCGCTTGCGGGGATTTTTCGGCGCAACGGTATGGGCTGGCCGACCGTCGCGCTGATCCCCTACGACCAGCGGTTGGAGCGGTTTCCGGCCTATGTCCAACAGCTTGACATGGAGAGCAACGGCAAGCGGGTGTCGCGTGACGGGTCGACCCTTGCGCATGCCTCGGGTCCGGTCATCTGGGGCGAGCCCGGGACGAATGCCCAGCATTCTTTCTTTCAACTCATCCATCAGGGCACCGATGTGATCCCGGCCGAATTCATCGCAGCACGGGCGCCGCGCGATGCCGATCCGCACCACCATGCGCTCTTGATGGCCAATTGTCTTGCCCAGGCCCAAGCGCTCGCCTTCGGTCGGACCGAGGCGGAGGTGCGCGCGGCCATGGCCAAAGCCGGTGTGCCCGCGGCCGAGATCGACCGGCTGGCCCCGCATCGGATTTTTCCGGGCGACCGGCCCTCGGCAACCCTGCTTTTGGACCGGCTGGATCCGGAAGGGCTGGGCGGCCTTATCGCGCTTTATGAGCACAAGGTCATGGTGCAGGGGGCGGTCTGGGGGGTGAACTCCTATGATCAATGGGGTGTGGAACTGGGCAAGGAGCTGGCCGGCGCGTTGATCCCGGCGCTGACCGGTTCAGGGGTGCTGCCCGCCAGCACCGATGCGGCAACGGCCGCGATGGTCGCCCGGCTGACCGGAAAGGATGCGTCATGAACGCCCGCGCGATTTGCGCCGAAGCACCGGTGATCCCGGTCATCATCGTGGAGGATCTGACCCATGCCGTGCCGCTGGCCGAGGCGCTTGTGGCAGGCGGCTTGCGGGTTCTGGAGGTTACCCTGCGCAGCGCGGTCGCTCTGGAAGCGATCCAAGCGATGAAGGCGGCCGTGCCGGAGGCGATCGTCGGGGCCGGCACGCTCCGCCATGCGCGCGACCTTGCGCGGGTCCGGGCCTATGGGGCCGCGTTCGGCGTCAGCCCGGGTGCGCCGGCTGCTCTGGTCGAGGCCATCAAGGCCGACGGTCTGCCCTTCCTGCCCGGTTGCGCCAGTGCGACCGAAGCCATGAGCCTGGCCGATGCCGGGTTCGACACGCTGAAGTTCTTCCCGGCTGAGGCCGCGGGCGGGGCGCCGTTTTTGAAGTCGCTCGCCTCGCCCCTGCCCGATTTGGCCTTCTGTCCGACGGGTGGCATCGGGATGGGCAATGCGGCGGATTATCTGCGCCTGCCCAATGTGCTGTGCGTCGGCGGGTCCTGGGTCGTGCCTCCGGCCATGATGCTGGCGGGCGATTGGGCCGGGATCGAGGCGCTGGCCCGCGAGGCTGTCGCAACCCTGGGTCCGCTGCGCTGAGCGTCAGTTTTCCTGCATGCGCACCGCATAGCCCCAAAGCGCGCGGACATGGGCAAGCGTCGCGTCGCGTTGCGCCGGATCGAGCGGGATGCCGTCGCGGCGGATGTGGCGCAGCTGCAGAACCCGGTCGCCCAGCAGATCGACGTCGGCGACTTCGATCTCCGGCTCCTGGATCGAGATGTCGCGCGTGCGCGCCATCGCATCGCGCACCACCCGGTAGCCCTGCTCGTCATGGATGCCGCTGACCAGAAACCACGGATCGGTCGCATCGTCAGACAGCGCGAACATGTGAAAATCGCGCATCACCTTCGGGCTGAGGAATTGCTGGATGAAGCTTTCGTCGCGATAGTTCGCCCAGGCATCCTTGAGCACCCCGCGCCAGTCGCCGCAGCCGGCCGTGTCGGGAAACCAGTGACGGTCTTCGTCCGTTGGATCCTCGCAGATGCGCCGGATATCCTGCATCATCGCGAAGCCCAGCGCATAGGGGTTGATCCCTGAAAAGCGCCGGTCGTCGTAATCGGGCTGGGTCAGCACATTGGTGTGGCTGTGCAGGATCTCCAGCATCGCCCCGTCATCGATCTGACCGCGCTGATGCATCAGGGTGAGGATGTGGTAATGCACAAAGCAGGCGCAGCCCTCATTCATGATCTGGGTCTGCTTTTGCGGATAGAAGTACTGCGCGATGTTGCGCACGATGCGCAGGACCTCGCGCTGCCAGGGCTCTAGCACCGGGCTGTAATGCTCGATGAAGAAGATGATGTTCTCTTCTGGCAAGCGCATGCGGCGTTTTCGCTCGCGCGCCTCAGTTTCGTCTGAGGCGGTCGATCGGCTGCCCCGGGTCACACTGTCCCAAAGGTAATGGACGCGCTTCTCCTCCTCCGCCAAACGCTCCCGCTCGCGCGCGCGCTCGGCCTTCAGAGACAGCGAGGGCGGCCGGCGGTGGCGGAAGACGCCCGACCCCATCAACGCATGCGCGGCATCGAGGATGCGTTCGACCTCGCGCTGGCCATGCCGCTCCTCGCAATTGGCCACGAAACCGCGCGCATAATCGAGATAGTCGAGGATCCCTTCCGGATCGGTCCATTGCTTGAAGAGGTGATTGGCCTTGAAGAAATGGTTATGCCCGCAGGCCGCATGCGCGATCACCAGCGCCTGCATGGGCATGGAGTTCTCCTCCATGCAATAACTCACGCAAGGGTTCGAATTGATCACGATCTCATAGGCCAGCCCCTGCTGGCCCTTCTTGTAGGCCCGCTCGTTCTGGATGAAATGCTTGCCGAAGGACCAGTGGCGGTACATCAGCGGCATGCCCACCGAGGAATAGGCATCGAGCATCTGTTCGGACGATATGATCTCGATCTGGTTGGCGTAGAGATCGAGCTCCAGATCCTGCCGCGCAACCGCCTCGATCGCCACGTAGCTGCGGTCCAGCACCGAGAAATCCCAGTCCGAGCCCTCGAACAACAAGCCGCTTTCAGCCATCGGTGGCCTTTGCAAGATCGCGTGAGAACAGCTCGCGGAAGACCGGATAGATATCGCCCGGTCCCGATATCCGCTTCATCGCAAAGTTCGGCAGCGCCTCGGCAACCCCGCGATAGGCCAGCCAAAGCTCCGTGCCGGTTCGGTCGTTGGTCAGGAACTGCGCCTCTTCCTCATCGATGATCTCGACATAGGCGAAGTACTGGCAGAGTGGCATCAGTTCGGCCTCGAGCATCGCGGCGCAGCCAGCCGAATCCCCCGAATAATTATCGCCGTCCGAGGCCTGCGCGGCATAGATGTTCCAGTCAGCCGCCGGGTAGCGCGCGTCGACGATCCGCTTCATTTCCACCAGCGCGGTCGACACCACGGTCCCGCCCGTCTCACGGCTGTGAAAGAACGTCTCCTCGTCGCACTCATTGGCCTGATGCGTGTGGCGGATGAACACGAGCTCCACCTTCTCGTAGCGGCGCATCAGGAAGAGATGCAGCAGCACGAAGAAGCGCTTGGCCAGATCCTTCTCGCGCTCGCGCATCGAGGCCGACACATCCATCAGGCAGAACATCACAGCGTTGGCATTGGGCTCCGGGCGCTGCTCGAAATGGTTGTAGCGCACATCCAAAGGATCGAGATAAGGCACCAGCTTCTGGCGCCGCTGCCGGGTTTCGAGCGCCTCGCGCAATTCGATCAGTTCGGCGCGCTGGGCCTCGCTGGGCAATGCGACAGCTTCGAGTTCGAAGATCCGGCCGCGGATCTCGCGGATCTCGCGATCGGTCGGGCGATGCAGGGCCAGCCGGCGCCCCATGGCATTGCGCAGCGTTCGCTCGACATTCAAATTGCCGGGGCTGCCGGTGACGGAGAGACCGGCCCGGTGCGGGCGGGTGGCGGCAAGCTCCTTGAGGGTTCGTTTGATCAGATCCGGCAGCTCCAGATCTTCGAAAAAGATGTCGAGAAACTCCTCCCGCGATAGAATGAAGACGAAATCATCTTCGCCGTCGCCATCCTTCGAGCCCTTGCGGCCGCGTCCTCCAGCGCCGCCGGCAGGCGGCTTGTTCAACCGATCGCCACCATGGAACTGCTTGTTTCCGGTCAACACCCGTTCGCGCCGCCCGCCATCGCGGGCATGACGAAAGGCCGGCTCGTTGATGCTGTCGGCGGGGACCGACACCCGACCCTCGCGGTCGGCATTGGCAATGTCGCGACGCTTGACGGCCTCGTCCACCGCCGATTTGACGTGATTGCGCACGCGATCGATAAAGCGGCGCCGATTGCCGAGGTTCTTGTCCTTGGGGTTGAGCCGTCGATCTATGAACTGGGCCATGTGCCTGACACTCTGGATTGACGCTGGCTAGCCCGCTTTGTTCACGCGCATATACCACTCGACCAGCCGGCGCACCTGACGCGGAGTGTAGCCCCGCGCGACCATCCGGTCGACAAACTCGGCATGTTTGGCGTCGGTTTCCTTGTCGCGCTTGGCGCCGAAGCTGATCACCGGCAGAAGATCCTCCACCTGGCTGAACATGCGCTTCTCGATCACGCGGCGCAGCTTTTCGTATTTCGTCCAGGCCGGGTTCTCGCCGCCATGCTCGGCACGCGCGCGCAGCACGAACTTCACCACCTCGTTGCGGAAATCCTTGGGGTTGGTGACGCCTGCCGGCTTTTCGATCTTGGCCAGCTCCTGTTCCAACACGTCGCGATCGAACATCTGGCCGGTGTCGGGATCCTTGAAATCCTGCTCCTCGATCCAGGCATCGGCATAAGCGATGTAGCGATCAAAGAGGTTCTGGCCAAAATCGGTGTAGCTTTCCAGATAGGCTTTCTGGATCTCCTCGCCGATAAACTCCGCATAGCGTCCCGCCAGCTCGGTCTTGATAAAGTCGAGATAGCGCGTCTCGATCTCATCGGGGAACTGCTCGCGCCGGATCGCCTGTTCCAGCACATACATCAGATGCACCGGATCGGCGGCCACCTCCTCGGTGTCGTGGTTGAACGTCTCCGACAGCACTTTGAAGGCAAAGCGCGTTGAAATGCCGTTCATCCCCTCATCGACGCCGGCACTGTCGCGATACTCCTGAATAGAGCGCGCCTTGGGATCGGTGTGTTTGAGCGTCTCGCCATCATAGACGCGCAGCTTCGAATAGAGCGCGGAGTTCTCATGCTCGCGCAGGCGGGTGAGCACCGAAAAGCGGGCGAGGATCGGCAGCGTCTCGGGGGCGCAGGGCGCTTCATACAGCGAGGAGTTGCGCATCAGCTTGCCGTAGATCTGCGCCTCTTCGGAGGCGCGCAGACAGTAAGGTACCTTGACCACGCTGATCCGGTCGAGAAACGCCTCGTTGTTCTTGTTGTTCTTAAATGCCTGCCATTCCGATTCGTTGGAATGCGCGATGATCACGCCCTGATAGGGCAGCGCGCCAATATTCTCGGTGCCCGCATAAGACCCCTCTTGCGTCGCCGTCAGCAACGGGTGCAGCACCTTGATCGGCGCCTTGAACATCTCGACGAACTCCAACAGCCCTTGCGTGGTGCGGTTGAGACCGCCGGAATACGAATAGGCATCCGGATCGTTCTGGCTAAAATGCTCCAGCTTGCGGATATCGAGCTTGCCCACCAGGGTCGAGACGTCCTGGTTGTTCTCATCGCCCGGCTCGGTCTTGGTAACGCAAAGCTGCTTGAGCCGCGAAGGGAAGGCCCGCACGACGGTGAATTTGGAGATATCGCCGCCGAACTCCTCCAGCCGCTTTGCCGCCCAGGGCGACATAAGCCCTGTCAAAAGCCGGCGCGGAACGTTGTATTTGTCTTCCAACGTCGTGCCGAACCGGTCGCGATCGAAAAGGCCCAGCGGGCTTTCGAAGACCGGGCTTATCTGCTCGCCGGCCTTCAGGATATAGACCTCCTCGCGCTCCATCAGCCGCTTAAGGATCTCGGCCAAGGTCGACTTTCCGCCACCCACGGGGCCGAGCAAATAGAGGATCTGCTTGCGCTCCTCCAACCCCTGGCTGGCATGGCGGAAGAAGGCGACGATGCGCTCGATGGTCTCCTCGGCCCCGAAAAGATCGTCGAAGGCGGGATAGCGCTTGATCGTGCGGTTGAGGAAGATCCGCCCCAGCCGCTGATCCTGGCTGGTGTCGATCACCTTCGGTTCGCCGATCGCCTTGACCATGCGCTCGGCCGCCGTGGCACGCATGCCGGCATCCTCGCGACATCCCAGCAGATAATCCTGCAGCGATATCTCCTCGACCTTGGTGCGGTCGTACTCATCGGCGAACTGGCTGAAAAGTTCCATCGAACTCCTTCCCCGGGCGCCGGGTGGCCCGGCCGATGTTCCAGTGTGAGACAGTTCTGGTTATTAAATGGTATCCTCGTTAGAGAACGCCAAGCATTCCGGCCTTTCCATAGCCGCGGTGAGGCGTTTGCACGCAGCTCTCTCACTACCACGGGAGAATGCCCTATTGTCGGGCATATGGGCGCTTGCCTACCCGCGGCGCTCCGACCGTGTGGGGTATGTTTCATACAAATGTGTGATTGCTGTGGCAGTCTACGCGATCTTATGCCGTCGCGGAAGGCAGCTGTTGCGAGCCTCACCCGCCTGCTCATTCCCTGTGCAGCATCGGCATTCCGCGCAGCCACCCCGGCATTTGCGCGTTGTTTTCTTGCAAACTGTCGAGCCGGTGCGAAGGATGCAGTTGTAACCATGATGTGATCAATGCTGCCGTGACGGGGCAGGGGCCAGGGCTTGGGCTGGGGAGAGGCGTGGATACGAGGACGGAACCAGAGGCCGGAGCGCGGATTGCGCCGCATGCCGCAGCGCGGCGCCTCGACCGGCGTCGTGCGGCCTCGGATTGGGTGCTTTTTCTCTTCGTCGGCGGGCTTTTGATCTGGGGGGTGATCACGGGCGCCAACCAGATGGGGTATAATTGGCAATGGTACCGGGTCCCGCGCTATATCTACCGCGAAATCGATGGCGAGATCATCTGGGGCCCGCTGGTCCGGGGCCTGTGGGTGACGCTGGAGATCACGCTTTGGGCGGCAGTGCTGGCCTTTGCCATCGGGCTGGTCACGGCGTTGTTGCGCCTCTCGCGCTCCTATGCTGGGCATGCGGTCGCCAGCGTCTATCTCGAAGCGATCCGCAACACCCCGCTTTTGGTGCAGATGTACCTCTTTTACTTCGTGCTTTCGCCGATCATCGGGATCGACCGCTTCTGGACCGGGGTGATCGCGCTGGCGGTCTTCGAAGCCTCGTTCATCTCCGAGATCATCCGCGGCGGCATCCTTTCGATCCCGCGCGGACAGTGGGAGGGCGCCGCCGCGCTGGGGCTGCGCCCATGGCAAGTCTATGCCCGGGTCGTGCTGCCCCAGGCCGTGCCGATCATGGCGCCGCCGATGACGTCGGCCTTGGTCAACCTGATCAAGAACTCCGCCATTGTCTCGACCATCGCGATCTTCGATCTGACGACAGAAGGTCGCAATGTGATCTCCGAGACTTTCATGAGCTTTGAGATCTGGTTCACCGTGGCCGCGATCTACCTGGTGATCACCATCAGCCTTTCGGCCGTCGCCGCGCGGCTGGAGGCGCGAGCAAGGCGGGGCCTGGCCCGCGCATAACCTCTATCGACCAAGGGAGACTATCGATGAAAATCCTCAGAAACATCAAGGCGCTTGCGGCGTCGGCCCTGGCCGCTGCCGCGCTGCTGTCTGCGGTTCCGGCCGCGGCGCAAAGCGTGGTTCAGGAAATCCAGGAGCGCGGGGTGATCCGGGTGGGCATGTCGACCTTCGTGCCCTGGGCGATGCGCGACAAGAACGGCGACCTGATCGGCTTCGAGATCGATGTGGCCAAGAAACTCGCCGAGGATATGGGCGTGGAGGTCGAGTTCGTGCCGACCGCCTGGGACGGGATCATCCCGGCGCTGCTCGCGGGCAAGTTCGATGTGATCATCGGCGGGATGTCGATCACCCCGTCGCGCAACCTGACCGTCAACTTCACCATGCCTTACGCCAACTCCTCGTTGGGTGTGATGGCCAATAAGGGGCTGGCCGAGGGGCTGGATTGGCCCGATGGCTTCAACGACACCTCGGTGACCTTTGCCTGCCGGCGCGGTGCCACGCCCTGCATCTACATCCAGGAGAATTTCCCCAAGGCCACGCTACGCCAGTTTGACGATGATGGGCAGGTCGAGCAGGAAGTGCTCAACGGCAACGCGCATGCGATGCTCTCCAGCCAGCCCAAGCCGGCCTTTGCGATCTTCGACAATCCCGAGGTCGCCTACGCACCGACGACCGGCAAGATCGAGCCGAATTCCGAGGCTTTCGCGCTGCGCAAGGGCGATGCGGATGCGCTCAACTACTTCAACAACTGGATCCTTCTGAACCGGCAGTCGGGCTGGCTCGATGACCGCCATGCCTATTGGTTCGGCGGGCGTCCCTGGGCCGACCAGCTGGCCAATTAATCGACGCGGGGGCGGTGCGCGCCGCCCCTGCACCCAAACCCGTCACACCGAACCCCACAGCATGTATCCCGATCCTGAGAGACCCCGTCGCTTTGGCACGCTCGATGCGGTGCTGATCGCGCTGCTGATCGCGGCCATTGTCTATATCTGGATCCGGGTCTCGGACGTTCTCGTCTACAAATGGGATTGGAGCTATCTGCCCGCGGTGCTGTTCAAGGAGGATAGCTGGGCGCCGAACCTGCTTCTTGAAGGGTTGCTGACCACCATCCGGATGGCGATCTGGGCGATGATCCTGGCCTCGATGCTGGGGCTGGTTTTGGGGGTGATGGCCACGCTCCGGCGCCTGCTGCCAAGGCTGGTGGCGATGGCCTATGTCGGGCTGATCCGCAACGTCCCGCCCTTGGTCTTCATCTTCGTCTTCTACTTTTTTATCTCCAGCCAGATCATCCCGCTTCTGGGCGTCGATCGCTGGGCCCGGGGTCTTTCGCCCGAAGGCGCGGCTGTCATGAATGTGCTGCTCGGCCCGCCGGTGCTTTTGGAAAATCTCATCTCCGGCGTGCTTTGTCTGGCGATGTTCGAGGCGGCCTATATCTGCGAGATCGTCCGGGCCGGCATCCGCTCGGTCCCGCATTCCCAGACCGAGGCCGCCCAAAGCCTCGGCCTGCGCCCCTTGCAGGTCTTCCGGCTTGTGGTGCTGCCCCAGGCGCTGCGCGCGGTAACGCCGCCCATGGCCAACCAGTTCATCATGCTGGTCAAGAACTCCGCCCTCGTCTCGGTCATTTCGGTGCAGGAGCTCACCTTCATCGGCACCGAGATTGCGGTATCGACCGGCCGGCGGTTCGAAACCTGGATCGTTGTGGCGCTGATGTATTTCGTGCTCTGCTATGCGCTGGCCTGGGCATTCGCCCGCATGGAGGTCCGCATGCGCCGGGCCTATACGCGCTGAGGGAGACGCCGATGAACCGACAGAGCCGGATCGAGAACGCGCTCTGGGGCCTCTTTGCCGGCGATGCGCTGTCGATGCCGGTGCACTGGTACTACAACCGCGACAACATCACGGCCGATTTTCCGGGCGGCATCACGGGGTATGAGGCGCCCAGGCACCCGCATCCGGAAAGCTTCATGGTCGGTATGCGTTACAAGCCGGATGTCGCGGCGGCCCATGCGGCCGGCCGACCCTATGACATCCTGCACGGGGCGGCGCGGTTCTATCAGACCAGCTATTCGACGCTGGAAATCGCCCGTGACGCGCGCGAGAGCGAGCATGGCAATGCCGCCCCCGCCACCCAAGAGCGCTATCACTACCATCACGGGCTGGGCCGGGCGGAGAACACGCTGGGCGCGCATCTGGTGCGGGTGCTGATGCGCAGCGTGATCGGGGCCGGGCGCTATGACCCCGCGGCATTTCTGGAGGCGATGGTCGCCTATATGACCACGCCGGGGATCAATCGCGATCCCTATTCCGAGATCTATCTGCGCGCCTGGTTCGAGGCCTACAGCACCGGCAAGGATCCGCGCGACTGTGCGGCCCATCAGCGCGATGTCTGGTCGATCGGCTCGCATGGCGGGATGATCCGGCCCATGGTCGTCGCGATGCTGGCGGGCGATGCTTATCAGGGGCTGGGCTTTGCGCTGGAGCATCAGGGGCTGACGCACCGCTCCGAAAACGTCGCCGGCGCGCTGGGCGTGGTTGTTCCGGCGCTGCACGCGCTTCTCGATGGGGCCGATCCGATGGATGAGATCCGCGCCATGGCCGCCCGCATCCGGCCGGCCCGGGTGCGGGGCGAAGCGCTCTTTGCCGCCTATCGCGATGCGCAGGGGCCCGGCAACATTCCCAAGGATACGATGTGGCGCTATCACACCGAACTGGCCGAGGCGCCGCTCGACCTCGACGCGCTGCTGGCCCAGGCGCCCGATGCGGTGATCCGCAAGACCATTGGCACCGCCTGTTATCCCGAGCATGGGCTGCCGCTGATGCTCTATCTGGCCGCCCTGGCGGGGGGCGAGGCTGAAGGCGCGCTGCTCTGGAACGCCAATGCCGGCGGCGATAATGTCAACCGCGCGGGGGTTTTGGGCCTGCTGGTTGGGGCGGCGGGCCTGCCGGAGGCGCTGAGAACCGGCCTGGCCGATCATGCCGCGCTGGCCGGCGAGATCGCCGCTTTTGCAGAGATTGCCGCCGAGGGGGATGCGCTGTGAGGGGGATGCCGCAATGAGCGCCTGGATCCGCATGATCCCGGATGAGGAGGCCGACCCGGCCCTGCGCGCGGTGCTCGACCTCGCCCGAACGCCCCATGGCACGGTCGACAATGTGATGCGGGTGCATTCGCTGCGTCCCGCGACGATGCGCGGGCATGTCCTGCTCTATCGGGCCTGCCTGCATGACGATGCCAACACCCTGCCGATGTGGTTTCAGGAGGTGATCGCCTCCTACGTCTCGATCCTGAACGATTGTCCCTATTCGCTGGCCAATCACTGGGCCAATGCCCGGCATCTGATCGGGGATGAGGTGCGGGCCGATGCAATCGAGGCAGCGCTGCGCGCCGACGACCCGGCACAGGCCTTCGATGGCGCCGAAGCAGCGCTTCTGAGCTATGCCCGCAAGCTGACCCTGACACCGGGCGCGATGCGCCGCGAGGACGTCACGGCGCTGCAGACGCTCGGCGTGCCCGATGGCGAGATCCTCGAGGCCAACCAGATCGTGGGCTATTTCTGTTATGTGAATCGGCTGCTCAACGGGCTTGGGGTGAGCACGGAGGGCGACATTGTGGGGTACTACGCAAAAACGTAGACCGGGTGCGAAGGGGAAAGAGGGGTATGTCTGGGATCACTGCAAGAGAGGCCATTCCTGCCGGGGCGCTCAATCTTCTTTCGGAGTGTATTCATGCCGCACCGCGGGCCCGGCTGTTGATCGTCGAAGAACCCGATGGTGGCGGGTATTACGACAATGAGACGCCCCGGCTGGCGGCCTCGGCCGGTCGCGCGCTCGGTCTGCGGGTCTATGAGACCGTCGCGCCAACCAGCGTCGCCACATCCGACGAGATCGACGATTTCGTCGAGACCCTGCGCGGCTTTGATCATGTGCTGTTCTTCTCGCGCATCGGCGATCAGATCCGCTTCTCCCAACTCCCCGGCATGCCCAAGGCCACCATGTGCTACGCGCTCAGCCGCGAGATGCTGTTCGGCCCCTTCGGTGCGGCTTGCCATCACGGCATGTGTGAGCTCAAGACCGCCATCGACGAGGCGTTTTACCGGGCCGACTATGTCACCGTAACCTGCCCCCGCGGCACCTCCTTTGAGGGAAGGCCGCGCTTCGGGCCGGGCGGGCCCATCGATGTGACGCTGCAGCGCTTTCCGATGCTGGTGCCGCGCCCCGTGCCCTCGGCGGGCATGCGCGGGCGCATCGCGATCAGCCGCTTTCTGGTGGGCACCGGCTCGCGGCATTACGAGCCCTATTGGCTGGCGTTGGAGCAGGATGTCTTTGCCTGTGTCGAGGACAATCGCATCGTTGATATCACCGGCCCCGCGGATGTGGCCGCCGCTGTGGGCCGGCATTACCGCCAGGTGGCCCGGCGCTTTGGCATCGATCCCTGGTATGTGCATTCCTGGCATGCCGGCATCCATCCGGGCTGCGGCTTTGACCGCGTCGCGCAGGAAGACATCTTGCGCTGGTCCGGCAGCGCCTTCGGCAGCCCCCGGATCCTGCATTTTCACACCTGCGGCGACTATGCCCCTGGCGAGATTTCCTGGAACCTGTTCGACCCGACCGTGACGGTCGACGGTATTGCCTTGTGGGAGCACGGGGTGCTGCATCCCGAACGGCTGCCGGGCGGGGCCGATCTGCTGTCGCGGCATCCAAAGCTGGCCGCGCTGGTCCGCGCGCCCCGGCGCGATGTCGGGGTCGATTGAGAGCGGCGGGGAGGAAGCGATGAACGGCGTTGTCACACCGCTCGATCAAGCGATGGCGGATGGGGCGATCACCCGGCGCGAGCTCAAGGCGCTGATGAAGCGCTCGGACCGGCCCGGGCTGATCCATCTGGCGCTCTGGTGCGCGCTGATCGCGGCGACCGGGGCGCTGGTCTGGGCCGCGCCGGGCTGGTGGCTGGTCCCGGCGATGTTCCTGCATGGAATCGTCATGGTGCATAATTTCGCGCTCACCCATGAATGCAGCCATTACACCGCCTTTCGCACCCGCTGGCTGAACACGGCCATCGGCCATGTGGCGGGGTTTCTGGTGATCGTGCCGCTGAAATTTTTTCGCTATGAGCATTGCGACCACCACACCTATACCAACCAGCATGGCAAAGATCCCGAGCTGATCGACCTGCCGATCTCGCCCGGCCGCTACGCCCTCTACCTCTCCGCGCTGCCCTATTGGTGGTATCAGTATGGCGGAGTCGCCCGGCGTGCGCTGGGCCGGCTGACGGAGGAGGAGCGGCGCTTCATCCCCAAGGTCGAGATCCGCGCGGTGATCTGGGAATCGCGGATCTATCTGGCGGGATATCTGACGCTCCTGGCCATTGTGCTTGCGGGCTGGACCGCGCCTCTCTGGTATTGGTGGCTGCCGCTCTTGCTGGGCGAGCCGGTGATGCGCTTTATCCGCATGACCGAGCATGTCGGCCGCCCGCAAGTGGCGGATCTGGAGGTCAACACCCGCACCAATGTGGTCTCCGCGCCCTGGCGGTTTCTGGCCTGGAACATGAACTATCACGCCGAGCATCACTATGCCGCTTCGGTCCCCTTCCATGCGCTGCACAAGCTGCATCAGCGCCTCAAGGGCCATCTGCATGTTGAGCCGGGCGGGTATTTCGCCGCCCATCGCGAGATCCTGGATGCCATGCGCGCCCGCAGCTGAGGGCTCATGGCCGACTGGGTCGATTTGATCGCAGTGGATGCGCTGGAACCGGGCGACGTGACCGAGGTCTCACTGGGCAGCCGCACGCTTGCGGTCTATGACGCCGAGGGTGGGATCTTCGTGACGGCCGCGCTCTGCACCCATGGCGGGGCGCGGTTGGTCGATGGCTATCTCGACCGCTTCGTCATCGAATGCCCGCTGCATCAGGGGTGTTTCGACATCCGCGATGGCCGGCCGCTGGGCGCGCCGGTGACCCGACCCCTGCGCTGCTATCCCGCCCGGGTGGTGGATGGGCGGGTGCAGGTGCAGCTGTGAGCGGGCATCGCGCGCCGGATCTGTCGGCCAGCCGGATCGGGACGGCGCTGGATCTGGCCGCGCCGGGCAAGCGGGCGGGGCATTTCCGCCTGACCTGGTCGGACAACGAGAACCCGCTGGGCCATCGCCCGGTGCCGCTGGGGGTGATCGCCGGCGCGCCGGGCCCGACCGTGCTGCTGACCGCGGGGGTGCATGGTGACGAGTATGAGGGGCCGGTGGCGCTGATCCGCCTCTTTCAGACGCTTGCGCCCGAAGCCGTGCGCGGCCGGCTGATCCTGCTGCCTGCACTGAATGCTCCGGCGGTGGCGGATGCGGCCCGGGTCTCGCCGCTCGACGGGGCCAATCTCAACCGCGCCTTTCCGGGTGATCCCGATGGTGGGCCCACGGCGATGCTCGCCCATCTGCTGGAAGCCTGCCTGATGCCCGTTGCCGATGCGGTGATCGATCTGCATTCGGGCGGCAAGGCCTCCTGGTTCGTGCCCTGCGCCTTGGCGGCCCGGGCGCCCGACGGCGGGCTCGATGCGGCCAATGTGGCGCTGGCGGCCGCCTTCGCGCCGCTGATCTGGGTGCTGGGCGCGCAAAACGACGACCGCTCGGTCAATGGCGCGGCGACCCGCGCCGGCCTTCCCTGCATCGCGGCCGAGCTGGGCGGCGGCGGGGCGCTGGGGATCGACCCGCTGGCGCTGGCCGAGGCGGGGCTGCGGGCGGCCTTGTCGCATCTGGGGGTGCTGGACGCGCCGGTGCCGGAGCATCGGTCGCGGGCCGTCGAGATCGCCCACCCGGCGCAAAGCGTGTGTGCGATGGCGCCTGGCTTTTGGGTACCGGCGGTTGCGGCCGGGGCGGATGTGGTCGAAGGGGCCCTGCTGGGACAGCTTCTCGATCCGCTGCAGATCGACGCCGCGGCGCGAGCGGTTTACGCCCCCTGCGACGGGCTGCTTCTGGCCGAGACCCGGCGCGGGCTGGTCGCGCCCGGGGATTTTCTGGGGCTGGTCGCCAGCGATGTTCCCGAGGACTATTTGCGGTAGCTGAAGGCCTTGGCAAAGCGCCATTCCAGATAGTCGCCGCAGGTGATCGGAGCGTGGGCAGTCTCGACCCCGGTGCCGAACACCGAACGCGGATCGACCATCGTCTCGGGCTCCGGATCATAGGCGAGCACCAGAGACAGGCGCTCCTGCCCCGACGCGTTCACCACCCGGTGCGGGGTCGAACGGTAGACATCATTCGTCCAGCGCGCCAGAAGATCGCCGACATTGATGACCAGCGTGTCGGGGATCGGTGGGGCGGCGACCCAATCGCCCGAAAGATCCTGCACCTGCAGCCCGCCGACATCATCCTGGGCCAGCACGGTCAACACCCCGAAATCGGTATGCGGACCGACGCCGAACTGCGCATCCCCGGCGGATTCGGGCTGCGGCGGGTAGTAAACGAAAGAGGCCCGGCTCATCGGCGCACCGCCCTTGCCGGTGAAGAAATCTGGGGCAAGACCCAACCCGCGCGCAAAACCCTGCATCAGATGCCCGGCCACCGCATGGGCATCTTCGAACCAGCCCATGGCCGCGGTCTCCAGCGCCGGCATGGCCAGCGGCCAGGCATTGGCGCCGCGCAGCGCATGATCCTCGGGCGTGCGGCCGGCGCTGTCCTGAAACCCCCAGATAAAGCTCTCCTTGAGGTCGGGCTTGGCGTCGTCCTGCATCTTGGCCCCGCCCGCGGCCAGCCAGCCGCGATGCTTGGCGCTGATCCGCACGCTTTCCTTGACCGCGCCGGCGCCGCGAAAGAATGCCAGCGCCGTCTCCCGCGCCGCCGCCAGCCGGTCTGCGGCGATCCCATGGCCCGAGACATAAAGAAAGCCGACCTCGCGGCTGGCGCGGTGCAGCGCGGCCGCTACACGGTCCGGGTCGGAGCCATCGCGCAGCGGTCCGATATCGATGACCGGGATATCCAACCTGTCGATCGAACGTGCCGAGGCGTAGCTCATGATCCGTCTCCATGCTGCGGGAATACCGGGCGAGCAGTATCGCCAGGCGGCCCGGGCTTGTCCATCGCCTGGCAAAGCGCGGCGGGGTGGTTTTGCCTCAACCCGCGAAGCGATTGTTGCGCGGAAATCCCCGCGGTGCCATGCGCCCGGCCGTGCCGCGCTTGCCCAGCCATTCCGACAGATCCGGCTCGCGCCGCGTGCGCCCGGCGCTGTCTGGCCAGGAAAGCCCCTCCGTGAGCGCCAGTGTCAGGACATCCGAGAGCCCGCCATCCTTGTATTTTTGCAGCCGCACCCCCTTGCCGCGCGCCATTTCGGGCAGCTCGGTCAGCGGGAAGACCAGCATCTTGCGGTTCTGCCCGACCACGGCGACATGATCGCCTGCGACCGCGCGCACGCAGGACAAAACGGCCCCGCGGGTGGGGTTCAGCACCGCCTTGCCGCTGCGGGTCTGCGCCGCCACCTCGGCCGAAGCCACGACAAAGCCGTTTCCGTCCGAGGCGGCCACCAGCAGCTTGGTGTCGGGTTTCAACGCGAAGAGATCCACGATCTGGGCATCCTGCGCGAGATCGATCATCAGACGGACGGGCTCGCCCATCCCGCGCCCACCCGGCAGCCTGTCCGTGGCCAGGGTAAAGAACCGCCCCGTCGAGGCCGCAAGGATCAGCCGGTCGGTCGTTTCGGCATGAAAGGCAAAGGCCGGCCCGTCGCCATCCTTGAACTTGAAGGCAGTGTCGAGCGGGACATGACCTTTCATCGCCCGGATCCAGCCCATCTGCGAGAGAACCACCGTGACGGGTTCCCGCTCGACCAGGGTCTCAACGCTGGCCTCGTCGAGATGCGGTGCATCGTCGAAAGCCGTGCGGCGCCCGCCCGGGGGGTGATCGCTTGGGGGATCACCCGACTTCAGAGCCGAAAGGCGGGCGGGATCGATCCGGCCCAGCCGGTCGGGCGGGGCGCCGAACGCGGCCGCAATCTCGCCGATCTCATCGCGGATCCGGGCCCATTGCGCGGCGGGCGCGGCAAGCAACGCCTCAAGTTCGCCCCGCTCGGCGATCAGCGCGTCGCGCTCGCGCCGCAGCGCCATCTCCTCCAGCCGGCGCAGATTGCGCAGGCGCATGTTCAGGATGGCTTCGGCCTGCACATCGCTCAGCGCGAACTCGGCGATCAGCACTGGTTTGGGTTCATCCTCCTCGCGGATGATCGCAATGACCCTGTCGAGATTGAGGAAGGCGACGATATAGCCGTCGAGCACCTCGATCCGCGCCGCGATCTTGTCCAGCCGGTGACGCGCGCGGCGCTGCAGCACGGTGCGGCGGTGATCGAGCCAGGCGCGCAGCACCTCGATCAGCCCACAAACCCGCGGCTGCCGCCCATCGATGAGAACGTTCATGTTCAGCGCAAAACGCGTCTCCAGATCGGTAAGCCGGAACAGCTGCTCCATCAGCGCGGCCGGATCGATGCCGCGCGACCGCGGCTCCAGCACCAGGCGGATATCCTCGGCGCTCTCGTCGCGCACATCCGACAGGGCGGCCAGCTTACGCTCATTGATCAGCTCGGCAATGCGCTCGACCAGCTTGGATTTGGCGACCTGGTAGGGGATTTCGGTGACCACGATCTGCCATTGCCCGCGGCCCAGATCCTCGCGCTGCCAGAGGGCGCGCAGCCGAAAGCCGCCGCGGCCGGTGCGATAGGCCTCCTCGATGCTTGCAGCGGGTTCGATCAACACCCCGCCGGTGGGAAAATCCGGACCCGGCAGATGGGTCAACACCCGCTCCAGCGGCAGATCGGGATCGTCGATCAAGGCGGTCGCCGCCGCGCAGATCTCACCGACATTATGGGGCGGGATCGAGGTCGCCATGCCCACCGCAATGCCCGCCGCGCCATTGGCCAGAAGATTGGGAAACCCGCCCGGCAGGACCACCGGCTCGGCATCCGTCCCGTCATAGTTGGGGCGGAAATCCACCGCATCCTCGGCCAGCCCATCCATCATCGCCTGGGCCGCGGCGGTCAGCCTAGCCTCGGTGTAGCGCCGCGCGGCCGGATTATCGCCGTCGATATTGCCGAAATTGCCCTGCGGATCGACCAGGGGCGTGCGCATGACGAAATCCTGCGCCATACGGGCCAGCGCATCATAGACCGCTTCATCGCCATGCGGATGGAAGTTCCCCGTCACATCGCCGCAGATCTTGGCGCATTTGCGAAAGAGGCTCGAGGGCGAGAGCCGCAGATTCTGCATCACATAAAGGATGCGGCGATGCACCGGTTTCAGCCCATCGCGGGCATCGGGCAAAGCGCGTCCGGTGATGGTCGAAAGCGCATATTGCAGGTAGCGCTCGCCCAACGCCCGGCGCAGCGGCTCGGGCACGATGGTGCCGCCCTGCGGCGGCTCGCTGCTGTCGATGGGATCGGCCATGGTGAATGGGCTAGCGCACTCGGCGCGCAGCGTCCAGTCGGCTCGCAAGCTGTGCCCTAAAGCGGCGATATGGCGGTCGACAGCCTCAACGCCATGGGGCAAGACATCCGCGTGACTCGCAGCATCTTGATCACCGGCTGTTCCTCGGGCATCGGCAAGGACGCAGCGCTGACCCTCAAGCGCCGCGGCTGGCAGGTTTTTGCCACCTGCCGCAAGGCCGAGGACTGCAAGCGGCTTACTGCCCAGGGGTTGGAGAGCTTTCGGCTCGACCATGACGATGGCGACAGCATTGTGTCGGGGATTGCTGAGGCGGAGCGGCGCGCGGGCGGCCCGCTTGATGCGGTCTTTATCAATGGCGCCTATGCGATCCCCGGCGCGGTGGAGGATCTGCCGCGCGATGCGCTGCGCGCGATTTTTGAAAGCAACCTTTTCGGGCCGATGGAAATCGTCAACCATGCTTTGCCCGGAATGGCCCTGCGCGGGCGGGGCCGGATCCTGTTCTGCTCATCGGTGCTCGGTTATGCCGCCGGGCGCTACCGCGGCGCCTATGTGGGTACGAAATTCGCGCTGGAAGGCATGGTCGATGCGTTGCGCATGGAGCTCGAAGGCTCGGGGGTGGAGGCAATCCTAATCGAGCCTGGCCCCATCGACACGGCGTTTCGCAGCAATGCGCGGGCGCATTTCACGCGCTGGATCCGATGGCAGGCCTCGCGCCTGCGCGACGAGTATCGCGACATGATGATGCCGCTGCTCTTTGCCGACGATCTGCCCAAAAGCCGGTTCGAGCGCCCGCCATCGGCCGTTACGGCCGCCGTTGTCCAGGCGCTGGAAGCATCGCGCCCACGTCCGCGCTACCGCATTACACTGCCCGCCAGGCTGGCGCGCTGGCTGTGCCTCCTACCCACAAAACTGCGCGACCGGATCCTGCGCGACGTTTGATCCTTTGCGTTTTTGCCCGGTGCCCATTATGAGCAACGCATGAGCGGCGCCGGGTTCTACATCATCGCCATCGCCTGTCTGGCAGTGCTTGTGGTGCTGTTGTTTGGTGTGGGCAGCTTTGCGCGCGGCGGCGCGTTCAACAAGCGCAACGCCAATAAGATCATGCAGCTGCGCCTCCTCTTACAGGCGATCGCAGTGGTGCTAATCATCGCCGTGGCGCTCTTTCGCTGAAAGGTCTGGCATGGTTGTTCTGAACCGCATCTACACGCGGACCGGGGATGATGGCGAAACCGCGCTCGGCAATGGCGCGCGGGTGCCGAAATTCGCCGATCGGGTCGAGGCCTACGGTACGGTTGACGAGCTGAATGCAACCATCGGCCTCGCGCGCCAGTATGCCGAGGGCGCGTTGGACGCCAAGCTCGCGGCCATCCAGAACGACCTTTTCGATCTGGGCGCGGATCTTTGCCGTCCCGACATCGCCCAAGATAAGGAGGCCGCTTATACCCCGCTGCGCATGACGTCGGGGCAGGTCGATCGGCTGGAAAGCGAAATCGATGCGATGAACGACCGCCTCGCGCCGCTGCGCAGCTTCGTGCTCCCCGGCGGCTCGGCGCTCGCGGCATATCTGCATCTTGCGCGCACCGTCTGTCGCCGGGCCGAGCGGCGTTCTGTCGCGCTCTCAACACGCGAAGAGGTCAATCCGCACGCCACAAAATATCTCAATCGGCTCTCCGATTGGATGTTCGTGGCCTCGCGGGTCGCCAATGAAAACGGCGCGGCCGATGTGCTCTGGGTGCCCGGCGCCCATCGGTGAACGGCTCTTCAGCGGCGGGTTCGCGGCAAATCACCGCCCGCTTCTTCTTGGCAAAAATACTCACGGCGCACCGCCTAACCCCAAGACCCCCGCTTGCAGACCGGGTGAGGGCGGCATGACGCCACGTCGGGATTGCACTCCGCTTTACGTGCACGTAAACCCCAAGCAGTCGGCTGACGCCGCGGCGGGCGACGCCTCGCGGCAGGCGGTCGTCGGTTTCCAACGGTCCGGCTCCGCCCGCTGCTGCTAGCCCCGGACCGGCACATAAGGGATGCGAGCTGGGAGAGTCGCGATGAAGGTGCTGGTGCCCGTCAAGCGGGTGATCGACTATAATGTGAAGGTTCGGGTCAAAGGCGACGGATCGGGCGTCGATTTGGCGAATGTGAAGATGTCGATGAACCCCTTCGACGAGATCGCCGTCGAGGAAGCGATCCGCCTGAAGGAGGCCGGCACGGCAACGGAGGTCGTTGCCGTCTCGATCGGCGTTAAACAGGCCCAGGAAACGCTGCGCACGGCGCTCGCGATGGGTGCGGATCGCGCGATCCTGGTCGTGGCGACCGACGATGTGCATAACGATATCGAGCCTCTGGCCGTCGCCAAGATCCTCGCAAAGATCGTCGAGGCGGAACAGCCGGGCCTGGTGCTGATGGGCAAGCAAGCCATCGACAATGACATGAACGCAACCGGCCAGATGCTCGCCGCCCTTCTGGGTTGGAGCCAAGGCACCTTCGCCTCAGAAGTGGCGATCGAGGGCGACGCGGCCAATGTCACCCGCGAGGTCGATGGCGGTCTGCAAACCATCAAGGTCCGTCTGCCAGCGATCGTCACGGTCGATCTACGGCTCAACGAGCCGCGCTATGCCAGCCTTCCCAACATTATGAAGGCCAAGAAGAAGCCGATGGAGGAGAAGACGCCGGCCGATTACGGCGTCGATGTCGCGCCGCGGCTGACAGTGCTGAAAACGGTCGAGCCCGAGGGGCGCCAGGCCGGGATCAAGGTGAAAACGGTGGACGAGCTTGTCGGCAAGCTCAAGGAAGCGGGGGTGATCTGATGGCGGTCCTTCTTCTTGCAGAAGTAAACGGCGATACGCTGGCTATGGACGCGACGGCAAAGGCGCTGAGCGGCGCAAAAATGCTGGGCCCGGTCACGGTGCTGAGCGCTGGCGAAGGCTGCCATGCGGCCGCCGCCGAGATCGCCAAGCTCGACGGTGTGGCCAAGGTGCTCTGCGCCTCGGACCCGGCCTTCGGGCATGGGCTGGCCGAACCCGTCGCCGCCTTGGTTCAGTCTTTGGCAAGCGACTTTACTCACATCGTCGCACCCGCCACCGCGTCGGCCAAAAATGTAATGCCCCGCGTCGCTGCCTTGCTCGACGTGATGGTGTTGTCTGATGTATCCGGCATTGTCGATGCCGATACGTTCGAGCGTCCGATCTATGCTGGCAATGCCATTCAGACGGTCAAATCGACCGATGCCAGGAAGGTCGTCACCCTGCGCACCACCGCCTTCGATACGGCGGGCGAAGGCGGCTCGGCCCCGGTTGAGGAAATCGCGGCTGCCGACAATCCGGGTGTGTCGGAATGGGTTGAGGACAAGGTGGCCGAAAGCGATCGGCCGGAACTGACCTCGGCCAAGATCGTCGTTTCCGGCGGGCGCGGCGTGGGCTCGGAAGACGATTTCGCCCTGATCGAGAAACTGGCCGGCAAGCTGGGCGCGGCCGTGGGCGCCTCGCGCGCTGCGGTCGATTCGGGCTATGCGCCGAACGATTGGCAGGTCGGTCAAACCGGCAAGGTGGTCGCGCCCGACCTCTATGTCGCAGTCGGCATCTCGGGTGCGATACAGCATCTGGCCGGCATGAAGGACAGCAAGGTGATCGTTGCGATCAACAAGGATGAAGAGGCGCCGATCTTCCAGGTGGCCGATTACGGGCTGGTTGCCGACCTCTTCTCCGCGGTTCCAGAGTTGGAAGAAAAGCTCGGCTGAGACAGGCGAAGCGTGATCCGGGGCGGTGTGCGTCCCGGGTCGCACCTTGCCGAAAGGCTAAGAAACGGGGGCAGGCGCAGCTTGGACAGCGTCGGCCCCCTACACGAAGCCGGCCCCCTACACGAAGCCGGCCCCCTACACGAAGCCGGCCCCCTACACGAAGTCGGACCGCGTAATTGCATAGCGCGCCATTTTTTCATTCAGCGTGCGGCGCGGCAGGGCGAGTTCCATCATCACTTCGGCAATCGAGCCGCGATGCCGCCGCAGGGCGCTGCGGATCAACATGCGCTCGAACGCCTCGACATGCTCTTTGAGCGGCCTTTGTTCGGTCTGAATGCTATCGGGTCGGGCCGGCAAGATCGGGTCGAGCAGCTCGGCAATCGCAATCGGGCCGCGTTTGGCGCGCAATACCGCGCGCTCGGCGAGATTTTTCAGTTGGCGCACATTGCCTGGCCAGGGGAATTGCAGCAGCGCCGCGGCGTCGTCGGCCGACAGCACGGGTGCCGCCGCCTCATGCTCCTGCGCCGAGTTCTGCGCAAAAAGATCAAACAGCGTCAGCACATCTTCGCCCCGGGCGCGCAGCGGCGGCACGACCACCTCCATCTCCGCAAGCCGGTAGAAGATCTCCTTGCGCAGGCGTCCCTCGGCTTCGGCCACATGCGGATCGTCCGGCGTGGCGCCGACAACCCGGGGCGCTCCCGGGCCGCTGCGCCTGGCAAACCCTTCGATCAGATGCGGCTGCAAAACGAGCGGAAGCGCGGTTACCTCGTCGAGAAAGAGCGTTCCGCCCGTTGCCGCCTCCAACCGCTCCAAAAGCTGCTCGGGCGGCGTCTCTTCGGAAAGCGCTGCGCAATTCACGGCGACAAAAGGCCCCTCGGCACGACCCGAACAGCCATGCAGGGCGCGTGCAATCAGCGTCTTGCCCGTGCCGGTTTCGCCATAGACCAGAACATTGCGCTCGCTTGCGGCGCAATCGATCACATCCTCGCGCAGCCGGCGCACCGCCGCGCTGTCGCCGGCGATCTGGCGCAAAAGGGCCGATCCGTCGGCCAGCTCGCGGCGTAGGGTGCGGTTCTCCAGCACCAGCATCCGCGTCTCGCTGGCCCGCCGGACCAGATCGGAGAGCCGGTCCGGGTTGAAGGGCTTTTCCAGGAAATCATAGGCACCCAGGCGCATCGCCTCTACGGCCATGGGCACATCGCCATGACCGGTAATAAGGATGACGGGCAGGTCGCGATCCCGCTCGGTCAGGCGCGAGAGAAGCTCAAGTCCGCTCATGCCCGGCATGCGCACATCCGTGACAACCACGCCGGGAAAGTCGGGCACGACCGCATCCAGCGCGGATTGGGCCGTTTCATGCCCGGCAGGAATAAAGCCCGAAAGCTCCATCCATTGGCTGATAGAGGCCCGCATATCGGCTTCATCATCGACAATGACGACCGGGGTTGGTGGTAGCGGCTTCATCGGGCCCCTCCGCTCAGGCCGGATCATTCAGCGGCCGTTTCCATGTCCTGCATGGCCGGCAGGTGGAGCTCGAAACAGGCCCCGACCCCTTCGCGATTGCGCGCAATCAGCCGACCGGCGAGATCTTGGGCGATGCCGGCCGAAATGGCAAGCCCGAGGCCCAGCCCCTCGCCGGGCTTCTTGGTGGTAAAGAAGGGCTCGAAGATCGCTTCGGCGTTGGGCGGCAAGCCGGGACCGTTGTCGGTCACGCGAATGACATAGTCGGGGCCCGGCGCCACGCTCAGCGCGATCTGGCAATCCCGACGCCCCCGCACCGCATCAAAGGCATTGCGCAAAAGGTTGACCAGGATCTGTTCGATGCGCAGCTGGTCGCCGCGGACAATGCAGGGCGTGGAAGGCATGTCGACATCGACCGCGACCCCGACCTGGCTGAATTGCGGCTGCATGACCGAAAGCGCGCCGCGCACGGCATCGCGTAGATCGAGCGGGCGGACATCCTGGTCGCCCTTACGCGCAAAGCTCTTGAGCTGTCTGGTTAGCAGCGCCATGCGCGAGATCAGATCGTCCATGCGTTGGATCGACGCCTGGGCCTCGACTGTGCGGCGGCGATCCAGCAGCAGCCTCGCCCCGGCAATATAGGTGCGCATCGCCGCAAGCGGCTGGTTAAGCTCATGGCTCACCGCGGCCGACATTTGGCCCAACGCGGCCAGCTTGCTGGCCTGCTCAAGGCTCTGTTCGGTCTGCGCCAACGTCTTTTCGACGCGCCGGCGTTCGACGATTTCTGCCGAGAGACGCCTGTTGAGATCGCGCAGCTGGTCGGATTCCCGCTGCAACCTCAGAAACCGGCGCCAGGCGCGTTTCGAGTTTATCCAGAAAATCAGCGCGGCCAGTAGGGCCAACACCATGATTTCAAGGGCGATCCCGGCATTGACCTTGGCCCGCACCTCATCCATCGGCGCAAGATAGTTTAGCGTCCAGCCGCGAAACCCGATAGCCCGCTCGCGGCGCAGAAAACTCTGACCGTCGATGCTCACCTCGCGGCCGGATTCGATCCAACCGATGGGCAGGATCTCAATCCCACCCAGGCGGCGGTCGCGCAAAGCGGCAAGCCGAGCCTCCTCCATCAACGGCGACAGCTGTCGGTAGCGCCAGTCGGTGTTGGAGGACAGGATCACGATGTCTTGCGGGTCGGTCACGAAAACGCGGCCCATATCGCGGCTCCAACCCTCCTCAAGCGTGCCCAGATTGACCTCGACTGCAATCACGCCCAGCAAGCTGCCGCCCATCCGAACCGGATGCGCGAAGAAAAAGCCCAGATTGCGATCGTCGATCCCGGTGATCGAGAAGATTGTGCCATTGCCGCGCGCCGCCTCGCGGAAATAGACATGGTCAGCCCGCGTGGTGCCCAAAAGCCTGCGGTTCGACGCGGCCACCACGCGGCCGTCGCGATCCATCAGCATCAGATTGCGCGACTGCAGATGTCGGTTTACATCGATCAGCCGTGCCGATGTGAGCGCATAGCGATCCTTGATGAGCGCGTCCAGCAGCGCCCGGTCGCGCGCCAAAACGCCGGGGATCAGCTTGTGGCGCTCCAACACATTCATCAGATTGGCCGAGTAGATTGCAGCCCGCACATTGGCCGTGTTGCGCAGCCGCTCGCTGTAAAACCCGGTGAGATAGCTGTGGCTGACCCAGATCAGCAACACCGCCAAGGCGATTCCGACAATCACGGCAAGCCGCAAGAGGTGACGCCGGCGTCCCCGCTTCAGCCAATTCCGCAGCGCCCAGAGCATCCTTCGCATAAGGGGTGTTTTAACGCCCGGCAGCGCGTACCATCAAGCGCCTTTGATTGGACAGGCCGGGCTGAGCGCAATACCCCTCGGACGGATTGGCAGGGAGCATGTCGATGATTTACCACCGCCGGCCGGATTGGCATCTGAAGGAATCGGCCGTCACACCCGAGCATGTGTTCATGAACCGGCGGGCATTTCTGGGCGGCGCAACAGCTGCCCTGGCCGTTACAGGCCTTGCGCCCGGCCCGGCCGGCGCGGCAACGCCGCCCGACTTCGTCCCGCGCCCGCCGCTCAACCCGGCTTTTGCCGATGCCGGCCGCCCGGTGACCGATGAGCGGCTCAACACCAGTTACAACAATTTCTACGAATTCGGCTCTTCAAAGGCGATCTCCGAGGCGGCCGAGGCGCTGGTCACAGACCCCTGGTCGATCCAGATCGACGGCATGGTCGAGACCCCGCGCAGCGTTGCGTTCGAGGATCTTCTCAAGGTGATGCCGATCGAGGAGCGGGTCTATCGGCATCGCTGCGTGGAAGCCTGGTCCATGGTCGCGCCCTGGATCGGCTTTCCCCTGGCCGAGTTCGTGAAGTTTGCGCAGCCACGCTCCGGCGCGACATACCTTCGCTTTGAGACTTTTCTCGATCCGCAGAGTGCGCCGGGCCAGCGTCAGCGCTGGTATCCCTGGCCCTATATTGAGGGCGTCACGATGGCCGAGGCGACGAACCCGCTGCCGCTTATGGTGGTGGGCGTCTACGGCAAGGAGCTGTACAAATCGATGGGCGCGCCGATCCGGCTGCATCTGCCTTGGAAATACGGCTTCAAGTCGATCAAGTCGATCACCCGGGTCACCTTTACCGACATTCGTCCGGTCAGTTTTTGGGAAGAGCTTTTGGGCCATGAATACGGTTTCTGGGCCAATGTGAACCCCGATGTGCCTCATCCGCGCTGGTCCCAGACGACCGAGCGGGTTTTGGGCAGCAACGAGCGCGTGCCGACGGTCATCTATAACGGTTACGGCCCGCAGGTCGCCGAGCTCTACAAGGGTCGCGAGGACGGCCGCACGATCTGGTATTGATGCCACAGGATGCGCGGCTTGCGTCGCGTCTTCTATCCTGCCTGGAACGCGAGATCCTGCCGGCGACCGAGCATGCGGTTGCGGCGGGCAACAAGATTTTCGGAGCCGCCTTGCTGCGTCGCGACAGCCTAGAGACGGTGCTGATCGGAACAAACAACGAGACCGCCTGCCCGCTCTGGCATGGCGAGGTCCACACCATCAAGCTGTGGCATGAGCGGCTGGGCGGCAGGCCCGGCCCGGGCGAGCTGTTGTTCCTGTCCACCCACGAACCGTGCAGCATGTGCCTGTCGGCCATCGCCTGGGCGGGGTTTCCCAGCTTTCACTATTTCTTCAGCCATGAGGATAGTCGCGACGCCTTCGCCATCCCGCATGATCTGCGGATCCTTGCCGAAGTGTTCGGTCTACGGCCGGGCGGGTATCGGCGCAGCAATGCTTTCTGGAACGGGATCGCGATCTCGGATCTGATCGCCGCTGCGGCCGACCGCAATGCGCTGCAGGCACGCGCCGAGGCCATCCGGGCGGCCTACGCCCAGCTCTCCGCACGGTATCAGGCGGGTAAGGAGGGCAACCGCATCCCTCTGCGATGATGCGCCGAGCTTGGCAGCGGGCGAAAGCGCGCAGCAGGTCCGGCGCACGTCACCGGACGCCAAAGCCAGGGGCAAGACCGCCGGATCAGGCGTCGACCAACGCCTCAAAGACGCCCATCCCATCGCTCATCCCCAGCGCAGGATCGGCCGCACGCTCCGGATGCGGCATCACGCCGAGTACGCGACGATTTTGCGACAGGATGCCGGCAATGCCTGCGGTCGATCCGTTCGGGTTGGCCGCATCGAGAAGCGCCCCGTCGGCCGTGCAATAGCGAAAAGCGATGCGATCCTCGCTTTCCAACCGTGCCAGCGTCGCATCGTCGGCGAAATAGTTCCCGTCGTGATGCGCGACGGGCAGGCGCAACACGCGCCCCTTGCCGTAACCGGCGGTAAACGGGCTTTGCGCCGTTTCGACCCGCACGAAGACCGGCTTGCAAACGAACTTCAACCCAGCATTGCGCATCAGCGCGCCCGGCAGCAGGCCCGCCTCGATCAGCACCTGAAAGCCGTTGCAGATGCCGATAACCGCGCCGCCCTTCAGGGCAAACGCGCGCACCGCATCCATGATCGGCGCCCGCGCCGCAATCGCCCCACAGCGCAGATAGTCGCCATGGCTGAAGCCGCCCGGCAGGCCGAGCAGATCGAGCCCGGCCGGAAGCGCGCGGTCCTTATGCCAGATCATCGACACCGCGGCGCCGGCGCGTTGCAACGCCACAGCGAGATCGCGATCGCAGTTCGATCCGGGAAATACGACGACTCCTGCTTTCATCGGTCTTTACCCCGCAAAATGCGTGATGACCTCGACACCCGGCGGTGTCGGCCCGTTCATGGCCCTGAGGGCCGTCGATGCGGCCGAAAGGGGGATTTCGCGGCCGATCAACGGTGACAGATCGAGCCCGGTGCCGGCGATCAGTGAAAAGAGCGAGGGAAAGCGCCAAGCGGCCATACCGCGTGTGCCGTAAAGGGCGAGCTGGCCGCCATAGATGAGATTCATCGGCAGCGTCATCTCGGCGGTGCGGCCGACCGGCATGCCGACCTGAACATGACGGCCCATCGGCGCAAGGCATGCGATGGAAGCGCGCAGCGTATCCTCGATCCCCAGCGCTTCGAGCGAGACCTGCGCCCCGCCTCCGGTTACATCCTTGATCGCCAGCGCCGCGTCGCCCGCATGCGCATCCACCACCGCCTCGGCGCCGAGCGTCTTTGCCATGTCGAGCTTTTCCGGCACAATATCGACCGCGATCATCCGCGCACCCAGCGCCCGACCCAGCATGATGGCGGCCATGCCTACTCCGCCGGTGCCATGTACGGCCACCCACTCGCCGGGCTGAACCGCGGCGCGCCCGGTCAGCGCCTGCCAGGCGGTGGTCACGCGGCAGCCCATCCCCGCGGCCAGGGTCGGGCTGACCGAATCGGGCAGGGGCGAGAGATTATGGGCATAGGGGACCGCCACGCGCTCGGCAAAGGCGCCCGGTTCCACAAAGCCGGGCAGGCGCTGGTCGGGGCAGACCGTCTGACGGCCCGACTGGCAGGTGCCGCAGGCCCCGCAGGCCAGCAGAAAGGGCGCGATCACGCGATCGCCCACCTGCCAGGAGGCGCGCGGGCCGACCTCCTCGACGACGCCGCAGTATTCATGGCCCGGGATCTGCCCGGGTTTGACGCGCGGATGCTCTCCGGCCCAGCCATGCCAGTCGGATCTGCAGACACCGCAGGCCAGCACGCGCAGCACCACGCCGTCTTCGGGGCAAACCGGTTCCGGCACATCCTCCAGGCTTAGATCTGCCTGGTATTCGCGCAAGACCGCTGCCCGCATTGCACTCGCTCCGCTCTAAAGCGCATCCGGGGAAAAGCGTGCCCTCCTGAATGCCCTTTTCCCAGTTTCGTTCCTAAACCAGCAAAGGCGGGCATGCCAGTGCGATCCGACTTGCGTTTGCAGGGCCGAGATTTTCATCCGCCCGCATTGGCGCGCATCGCGCCCCAATCGGCACCGCGGATCGGCTTGCGCCGCCTCTCCCGGGCGGCATCCCAACCGCCCGAACGCTTTTGCCGCCTTTGCCGCGGGTATCAGAGCAGCTCGATCGCATAGCGCTCGATCACCGTATTCGCGAGCAGCTTTTCGCACATCGTTCGCAAGGACGCCTCGGCTTTGTCGCGGTCGCTTTCGCTCAGCGCGATCTCGATGATCTTGCCCTGGCGGACATCCTCGACACCCGCAAAGCCCAGACTGCCCAGCGCATGACGGATGGCGTCGCCCTGCGGGTCCAGCACCCCGGTCTTGAGCATGATGGTCACCCGCGCGCGCATGTCACCGCCTCCCCAATGCTGCCTGTCCCTCGCGTGCCGGCGCGAAGCTGTCAAGGGGTCCGAGCCGCCGGTAGCGCATCAGTCTGAAAAATCGGCACTGCGCTTCTTGTAAGAGCCGCGCGGGCCGGGCTTCGGCGCCCGCTCATCCATGATGGCGATGATGTCTTCCATGTCCCAGACGCGATCCGTCAGACGCGCCTCCATCGCCGGGCTGACGCGCAGGGTCTCATGGATGCGCCCGAAGCTGTAGAACATCGTGTACAGGCTGACCGTGGCGACGTGATTGTTGAACTTCTTCGAGAACGCGTTTGTAAGCCTGGTGAAGCGGCGCATGTGCAATCGCATGGTAAGGTTCTGCCGTTCAACGTGGCTTGTGAATATGTGTGCCTTGTCCGGGTTGCCCTTTACGGTGCGCGTCTTGACCCCGGTGCTCTCTGACGGGCTGTATTTGCGCTCATGGCCCTTTGAGCCGGTCGGCTCGCCGTCCAGCTTCACAAGCTGGGCATAGTCCACATCGCCCGCGAAGGCGCCCTCAACAGCCTCTAAATAGGCGCGGTGCCCATCCGTGGTCAGTTGCACCCGGTTCGCCAGACGGCTGCGCAGACCGTCCATGAAGGCCATGGTATATTCACCGTCGCGCCCACCGACCAACCATCCGATGATCAGCTTGCTTTCGCTGTCCAGTGCGGTCCACGTCCACGTGTCGCCCGCTTCTTCCAGCGCGTTCTTCGCCGTCGCGACGTTCTCATGCTTGGCGTAGGTGAAGGACCAAATCTCATCGCACTGCACCAGTTCGTCGTGCAGATCAGCGCAGACTTTGCTCGCATCCAGCATCAGCTTCGCGACAGTGTAGAAGCTTGCATCGGCCAGCCTCGCGGTCGCCCGCATGGACTGCCCCTCGCAGAGCATTTTCAGGATGGCGCGCGGATTCCGAGGGGCAGCTTGTTCATACCCCTAATATGTGACGTGATGGGCGCCTATTTACACCTTCGCTCTCCGCACCTCCATCAAACGAGACCTTCGCTAGCCCGAAAACGAGGCTTCTGACCTCATCCTCAGGAAGACTAATTTGATTGGCAACGAACCGGAGAGGCATCCCAATTTCTCGCAACCGCCCAAAGTTCAATTCGAAAACCTTGGACTGCTCCATTGGCGAACCCTCAGGTTCGGTGGTTTTGTACCCCCGTCTGCGCATTTCAATGTTGAGAGATTTGAAGTGCCAGCCTGATAGGTATGAGCAGCCCTATCCGAGTGGTCCGATTTGATTGTTAGTGCATGACGTGCCTGGGGTCCATCTGGACGATGGTTTCGGGGGCTGGCGGGCGGTAGCCCGGCGCACTATGCGGCCCCTTCGTGTTGTAATGTTTCCTCCATTCTTCAATCAGGATTTGGGCCACCCGCAGGCTGTAGAAGATTTCACCGTTCAAGAACGCGTCGCGGAACCTTGCTTTGAAGCTTTCGCAGCATCCATTTTTCCAAGGGCTGCCCGGTTCGATGTAAGCCGTCTTTGCGCCGACGGCTTTGATCCCGTCCTGAACGGTCTGGGCAATGAACTCCGGGCCGTTGTCAGAACGTATGAACGACGGCACACCGCGCAGGATGAACAGGTTGCTCAAGGCATCGATGACATTGCCTGAGTTCAGCTTACGATTCACGCGGATGGCCAGGCATTCGCTGCTATACTCATCAATGATGTTCAATGTCCGGAATGCCCTTCCGTCATCAGTCCGGCAATGGACGAAATCGTAGGACCAGACGTGGTTCCGATGCTTTGGTCTGAGCCGGACACACGACCCGTTGTTTAGCCAGAGTCGCCCCTTCTTCGGCTGCTTCATTGGCACTTTCGGCCTCTCCCGCCGCCAGAGCCTTTCGCCGCCAGAGCCCTTCGACGCGGCCAGCGCCGACCGACCAACCGGCATCTCTCAAGAGCACTGCGATCCGTCGATCGCCGTATCGACCGTACTGCCTGGCCAACTCGATCATGTCCGCGACCAAACTGCCTTCGCCGGCGCGTCCCTGCGGAATGCGTCCCTACGGAATGCGTCGCAGCGTCGAACGTTGCTGACCAAGAACGCGGCAAGCTCGGCGTTCACTCACGCCAAGCGCCTGGCCAACCTGACCAATGCATCTGCGGCGGCGGGCGGTGCTCAGACGTTTCCCTTTGCGGCCTCCGTTAGGATCAGCTTGTCCAGGGTGAGGTCGGACACCGCCCGCCGAAGACGATCGGTCTCTTTCTGCAGGCGCTTCAACTCTTTGAGTTGCTCTGCACCCACGCTGCCATACTTCTTCCGCCAACGGTGGTAGGTCCGTTCGGTCCCGCCGATCTGCCGGATCGTATCCGCACGCGGCATTCCCTAGCCGACGAGTACCTCCACCTGCCGCAGCTTCGTCACGATCTCTTCCGGTTTGGCGCGCTTCTTCGCCATATCTGATCCTCCGTTTTCTTAAACATAGCGGTGGACCAACTCGTCTGGGGAGGCTCACAAATAGCGAAGTAACTCAGGTCAAGCCTAAATTGGACCACCGCTTAGCCGCCGCCTTCCGGGCAATCTCCGACCGCTGCTCCGGCGTGAGCTTTTTGGCGCGCGCGGCGCCGCCCTTCTTGCCAAGGGCCTTTGCCGCCGGGTCCTTCCCGTCGTCATCTTCGTACTCTTCCTCTTCCTCTTCCTCTTCCTCTTCCTCGCCGGTCGCGATCCGCATGACTTTCACCGCGGTGGCGACGATATCGGCCGGGCGCTTCTGACCCTTCGGTCCCTTGGGAATGCAACCTCGATCTGATAGGGCTGGTCGCGATCCAGCCGGGTCATGCCTAGCCATTCCGTGGTTTGCCGAGCTGAACTGGCCCCCGTTTGGATCGGACAGTGCGGCATGAGCAGGGAGGCTTGGGGATATCCTCAAGCACAGGCTTACGTCGGACGAGTATCAACGTATTGAAGTCATCACCGGGACGGCGCGTCGCCGCCGGTGGAGCACGGCGGAGAAGCTCCGGATCGTTGAAGGTGAGGAGGATAAGGAAAGGCCCCAGCGGGGCGTTTCCCTGACGAACCTGGATAGCCGGGAGAGCGTGTCATCCGTCGCACGACGCAATGGCGTTGCGCCGAACCTGTTGTATCGTTGGCGACGGCTG
>JBCDAZ010000021.1:0-57849 GCA_039184655.1 Pseudomonadota bacterium
GGACATGCAGAATACCGGAGATCACGCGCCGATCATCCACACGCGGCTTACCCGGTTTGCCGTGTGGCAGATGCGGCTCGATCGCCGCCCAGGCCGCATCCGAAAGCCAAAACAAAGTCGCCATCGCGCGCCTCCATCCCAAAACCTCAAATCAAAGATAGAGAAGCACGCAAAATCTGATATTTGTATAGGTTCTCAACCTAGGCCCCATACCCGAGGTAGGGACCGACCAGCCCCATCCGGCTTGGCAAGGCCGCTCGCATAACGGCCGGGATCGCGCTTGACTTGCCCCCCGCGAGCCGGGCGTTGCCGACCGAAAGCCACGCTCCCCATCGCTGGAAAAGGCCGTCAGCGCGTCGACAGCCGCTCCACCCCGGCAGGGTCCAGGCGCAGCCTGTCAAGCAAAGCGCGACGGGCTGTGACTGCCTCGGGCAAGGGTACCGCCTCGGCCACATCGAAGAGGCCGGAGTAGGGGCCGGTGTAAAGCGCCCGTCGCGTAGCGAGGGCCGACAGCCGGGCCGCGGCGTCAAAACTGTGGCCAAGGCCGGCAAGCGTGTAGCCGGGCGCGGTCTCGACAGGGTCGAGGTAGCCTTCGACCGAAAGCCTTTGCAACGGGCCGGCCGCGCCGAGGAAACGGCCAGGCACCAGACGCTCGACCAAGAAGAGACCGGCCTCCGCAAGATGCCGGCCCCGGGCAGTAACGAAGCTTCCATCCTCGGGCACGGCGATGCCGACCTGTAAGCGCAGCGCGGCGCCCTCGATGCTGTGATGGCCCTCGCTGCCGCGCCGGAATGCGCCGGCGAGCACATCCTGTCCCACTACGTTGTGCATGTCGACAGGGGCAATGCGGCTTGCCACGATGCCGCCGGCCCGCCAAAGGCCCGAGACGGCGACGCGGTCGCCGGGCAATAAAGCAGCGGAGAGCCCGGGAAGCAGCGTCACGATAACGCCGTTGACGCGTATTCGGCGTCGGTCGGATGAGACCGCATCGACCGCACCGATCAGCGGGTCGGCAACATGGATGCGTGCCGCGCGCAACGCCCCATCCACCGTGGCAGCTTCGACGGTCAGCGCCTGGCCCGCCTCTAGCGCGTCGAGCGCGGTCGCCCCATAAGCATCGGTGACCGTCGCGCCGCGCGTTTCAACCCGCAAGCCGTTGATCAAGAGGCTCCCGAACCCGGTCAGCGTACCGACGATACCGGTGCCGCCAATGCCCCCCTCCGGCGGGCGCTTGTCGGCCTCGGTCACGGGTCCCAATGGCTGGCTGCAGCCTGCAAGGGCAGTCGCACCGACCCCCAAAATCAGCCGACGCCGGTCGATGACGTTCATCCCTTGCCTTCCCCGCTTCCGGTCTGTGCCGGATCCAGCGTGTCGTCCTCCGACTCGTCTACCCTGTAGAAAAACACACCGAAGCGGAAGCGCTGCGTCCCGTCGGCGGCGTCGAGGTCGCCCGCCTGTTTCTGGTGCGCCATCCGGTTCAGCGCAACAAGCGCTTTAGAGCCGAGCGTCCGTGCCTCGGCCTCAATCGCGTCCAATGAGGCCGGGGTCAAGCGGTTATAAAACACCGCCCGTTCCATATAGGGTGGTGTTTCGGACAGCAGGTTCGCCACCGCCGCCGAGATATGATCGCCGACATTTGCCGCAAAGAAATGAACGCGCTGGTCCTGATCCGCGGGGCCGAGAAACGCATCCTGGCGCAAGTGCACAAGGCCCTTATCGTCGATCGCGACAAGCCCTTGACGCTCCAACTCATCAAGCATGGTGCGCGGGCGAATGTCGGAGCTGACATCGCGCGCCAGCGCCTCGAAGCTGACGCCCTGCGCGGCGCTGCGCGGAAGGGCGCGCGGGCGACCGTCGGCATCGACCGTGTCGGGACCCGCCAGCCAACGCGCCAGGATCGTGGCCAGCGCCGTCACCTGCCGGCGAACCGCGCTGTCGTCGGGTGTCTCCTCGGCACGAAAGGCACGGATGTCGCGCCGATGCACACCGGTCAACAGGCTGATCCGGCTGTCGGTCGGCGGCTTACCGCCAAGCCCGAACTCATCCTCTGCGACTTCGACATAGACCCGTTTGATCAATCTATAAAGGGAGGGCAGCGTGACGCCTTGTGCGATCAGGGCGCGGATCAGCGGCCGCAAAAGGCTGCGGGCGACATTGAGAAACAGAGCGGCACGCGTGTCAGGATCGCCCAAAGCCATGCACCAGCTGTAGCAAAAGTGGGATATTTGTCCACCCGACCTGCGACGCCGCGTCCATCCAAGAGCCGCTGGGCAAGCGCACGCCTTTAGGACAAGGTGGTACGGATGATCCTGATCCTCAGCGCCCAGACGCTTCTCGGCCCGAAATCGCTGGTTGCACGCAATGTGCCGCGACAGGTACTTTCGCGCGGCCGGATGCCGATCCCGCGCGGCACTGTGCGCACAGCGCTTTTCTGGCGGGTCATTTTCGAGATTTCCTTCCTGCGCTATGTCGCGGCGCTGCTGCCGTTCCTGCTGGCCATGCTGATCTGGCCGGAAGCGGCCTTCGGCCTGGCCCAGGCACCGCTGCCGATGTTTCTTTGTGTCTACCTCGTTGAAACGCGCGTACTCGCGATACCCAGCAAGGCGCGGCGCCAGGCGCTGATCGATGCGGACGAGGCCGCGCGCGCGCGCGATCTTTTACAGCTTCGGGCCCGCAAAATCCTGGCGCAGATTGCAGCCGGCCGGCAAATGCAGGACGGCGTGCTGTATCTGGTGGTCGAGCAATCGGCCATGGCACGGGTGGCGCCGCTGACGATCCTGTCGGTACAGCCCGAGACCCGGCCGAGTTTTTTAAACCTCGATGCCCAAGAGCGCGCGACGCTCAAAGCGCTGTTTGACGAGGCGCTGAGCGAGCGGTTGCTGCAACGGGTCAATCTGGCCGAAAACCGTTTCATCCGATCGGTGGCGTTCGAGGCGCGGGGCGTGTCGGCCCATGCGCGGTTAGCGGCGCTGGCCACCGAAGCGCAACGCTAGCGCGCAAGCGAAAGGACGCGGCCAAAAGCCGGCCGCTGTCGCGGCGCCGCGTCGGGTACGGCCCAGAGGACCGGCATGCCGGGGGCGGATCCGAGCGGGCCGTCGAGATCGGTGAGTACCACGATGGCCGATGGGTCGAGCGCCGCCGCCGCGGCCAGCACAGGTCCGAAATCGGTGCCGCCACCGCGGGCGAAGGCGATGCGGCGGATCACCTCCTCCCAGCCCCCCGCCCCCATGCGATGTGTGCTGCGCAGTTCGGTGTCAAACACCAGCACATGGATTTCGGCCGAGAGGCGGCGCCCGATGCCGGCGATCTGGGCTGCAAAAAGCCCCAACCGGGCATCGTCGACCGAGCCCGAGCAATCGACGCAGACGGCGATTCGCGGAATTTTTAGATCGCGCAGAACCGCCGGTAGCGGCGGCGGCGCGGCCGCACCGACCGCGCGCGCGGCACTGTCGGCTGCAAGCCAACTGCGGGCCGGGCGGCGCCAGGCGATCTGCGGTTCGGGCGAGACCGCCTTGGCCAGGAACCCGCGCAGCACCACCTCCCAAGCCGTACTGGCCCTTGGCAGATCGCCCAGGCGATGGCCCACCATGCCCAGCCCCCGCCCCGCCGCCCTGCCCTCGGCCAGAGCCCGGGCAATGCGTTCGCGCCACTCGGCCGCCGACTGCGCCGTCTCGGGCTCTGCACCGCTCCAATCCATATCGCTCGCATAGCCGGCCGTTTTTGCATAGCTCTTGGCACGCTCTTCCGGATCGTCATCCGCACCCTCGCCCCGCCGCCGCGTTTGACGGAGCCGGATATAGAGCGCGTCGGCGTCCCAGCGCGCCAGCGCCTCGCCCGGTGCCGGGTCCTCTTTGAGCGCGCTGCGCAACAGCGGGGTCAGCTCCGGGCAGGGGCGTGGTAAGACATAACCCGCAGCGGTCAGCGTCTCGTTGACAATCGCGTCGGTTACCAGACCGTAAAGATCGGCATCGAAGCGATCGGCCAGCCGAAGCGCCATGCCTTTCGCGCGCGTGGCATGGCGAAACGCCACATGCAGGATATGGTGGGCGGCAAGGCCCACCTGCTCGTGATCGGGCAGGGCGGAAAAAGCGGCGGCGTAATAGATCGTCCGATCGTCGGACCAGGCCGGACCATCGGCAGGCGCGATCCCGGCCCGTCCTGCGCGCGCCGGCGGTCCCTGCCCCGGCGCGGCGTCGCGATGCGCGCACCAAAGCCCCAGCGCGGCAAAGGCGGGATCATCCTCGGCCAACCGACGCAAGGCGCGCGCAGCGCGCTCCGAATGCCTGGTCATGCAAGCCCCAACGCCTCACGCTCTCGCGCATAGTCGCGATAGGCCGGTGCTGCGAGGAACGCCTCGCCGAGCCCCATCTCCAGCCCTTTGCGGATCAAGATCTCGAAGCCGTAGGTGGTAAGCTCCGCAAGCGGCAGGCGGGCGAAAACCGGCTCGGGCCGCGTTTCGGCCAGAGTTCGGATATCGGCGAGAACCTCGATGACCTCCGGCACCCGATCCTTATGCAGCGCGGCGAGCAGACCGTAGACCAGGGCATTCAGCCCATGCATCGTTTCGGGGTAAAGCGCAGCACGCGTCCGGCGCGGCGTCGCCAGCATCTCTGCAACCCGCACGGTGGCGGCGATTTCGTCGGCGATGAGCCCGAATTCGGCTGCCACCGCCTCGCCCAGCGTGCCGGCCAACATCGCATTGCGCAACCGGCGATCTGGGATCGCTTGCAGGATGGCGCTTGCCCGCTCCCAAGAGCGCGGGGTGGCTGCAATCATCTGGCCCTGGTCCAACGCCGAATGTGTCGTCTCCAAAAGATCGGGCCGGCTTTTTACGAAAGCCACGACAGCCGGGTCGAGACCCCGAGGCACCGCAAAGCGTTCCAGCCAGTCCGCGGCGCTGGCCTGGACGATCAGATGCACAAGACGGTCCGAAAGGCCTGTGCCCATCTCATAGGCGATCGCGCCATCCTCAACCATATTGCCGGCAGCGATCAGAAACACCGCGTCGGGCAGGCGGTGTTGGCCGACGCGCCGCTCCTGCAAAAGGCCATAGACAGTGGGTTGTAGATGCGCCGGCGCGGCGGTGAGCTCATCGAGAAAAAGCACTGCCGGCCGGTCCGGATCGTCGGGCAAATCCTCCGGCCGGTACCAAACGGTGCGCTTGGCATCATGGTCGTAATAGGGCAAGCCGCGCAGGTCCTGCGGTTCGATCGTCGTGAGGCGCAGATCGAAGAGCCGCGCACCGATCTCCTCGGCCAGCTGCGCGACGATCTGAGTCTTACCCACCCCGGGACGGCCATGAAGCATCCATGATGCCGTCAAAGCGCCGGTTCTCTGAGCGTTCCAGCCGGCGCGCAGAACCTCCAGCGCTTCACCGGCCGGCACCATCATCGCGTTGACTGCCACGCCGTCCTCCTGTGTCGCTGGCGATGATGCCGGCTCAACCGCAGGGCGTCGAGACAGACCGCGGCAAACGGTCCGACCAGGGTATCGTGCAGGCTATTGGACGACGGGCGCGGCCGCTACGGCAGCACCGGCTACCGGCGCCGCCGGAAGGGTCGCCCGGAACGGGTGGCGGATGCAGCGTCGGAAACCCCGCGCCTCACCGTCCCTCCCGCTCAGCTTTCCGAAAGACACGCCTCAAGCCCGTCGGCAAGGCCGTGCAGGAGCCCTGCATAAAGGGCAGGCCCAGGCTCCAACGCCGCACCCAGCGGGTCGAGCGTACCGATCGGAACCGCGGTTTCGCCCGCCACCAACCGGGCAGCATTGTCGCGAAGCTGCGGCTCGGTAAAGACGCACACAATGCCTGCCTCGCGGATCAGCGCCGTTACCTCGGCCAGCCGCGCAGCGCCGGGCGCGGCCGCATCGCCGGGCGCCAGGGCACCGCTCGCCTCGAAATCAAAGCGGGTTTCAAAATACTGGTAGGCGTCGTGGTAGACAAGAAAGGGTCGCCCGCGCAGCGCGGTCAGCCGGCCGGCCAGGTCCCGCTCCAAAATCGCCAGTTCGGCACGGGCGGCGAGCGCATTTGTCGCGTAGGCGCTGGCGTTTTCGGGATCGGCCTCAGTCAGTGCTGCGGCGATCGCATCGATCATGGCCGCCGCATTGCGGGGATCGAGCCACAGATGCGGATCGAACTCACCTTCGGCGTGCCCGTGATGGTCGTGATCGTCATGCGCCTCTGCGGCCTCGTGGGCGTGATCGTCGTGATCGTCATGCGCCTCTGCGGCCTCGTGGGCGTGATCGTCGTGATCGGCATGCGCCTCCTCGGCATGGTCGTGGTCGCCCGCGTGATCATGATCATGCGCATCGGCTTTCGTGGCTTCCGCATGATCGTGGTGATCCGCTTCAGTATGCTCCGCATGGTCACGCCCGTGGTCATTCCCGTGGTCATTCCCATGATCGTCGGCGTCGGCATGATCGTCGGCGTCGTCATGCGCGGCGTGATCGTCGTCATGATCATGGTCGTGCGCCGCCGCCTTCTCGGCATGGTCGTGGTCATGGTCATGCGCCGCGGCATGCTCGGCGTCGTGATCCGAATGCGCGGCGTCCTGCGCGTCGTGATCGTGATGCGCGTCATGATCGTGGTGCGCGTGATCATGCGCCTCGAAGCGGGCGCCCTCGCGGTAGCTGAGCAGCGTCAGCCCCGGGGCCTCGGCCAGCTCAAGCGTGTCGGCCTTCTCGGCAATCGTATCGATCGCCCGTCCCAGCCACGGGGTCAGCGCCGGTCCGATCCACACCACAAGATCGGCCTCAGCCAGGCTTGCCGCCTCCGATGGTCGCATCGCATAGCCATGCGGTGACGCGCCGGGCGGTAGGATCAAATCCGGCACCGCAACGCCTTGCATGACCCGCGCCACAAGCGCGTGCACAGGCGGAATATCCGTTGCCACTCTCGGCGCATCCGCGTAGGCCTCGGCAGAAAGACCGACAGGCAGGATCGAGGCCAGCAAAGCAGCCTTCACGCGGGCCTTTATGCGGGTGGCGGGAGAGCGCATGGCTGGTAGCTCCTTGTGTGATGTTATTGCATTACGCTATAAACGGCGGTGAGGAGAGGCGCAAGCATCATGACCCGTCAGACCAATGCCTTTACACCGCATAACCATGGGATCTGCGTGGCCGACGCGCTCGCGCGGGCCGAGGCGCTTTGCAGCGCGCGCGGCATGCGCCTGACACCGGTGCGGCGGCGGGTGCTGGAGATTCTGTTGGAATCCCACAAGGCGCTTGGCGCTTACGAGGTGCTGGCCCGTCTGGATGGCGAGGGGCATGGCTCGCAGCCCACGGTCGCCTATCGCGCGCTCGACTTTCTGGTGGGGCTGGGGCTGGCCCATAAAATCGCCCGGCTCAGCGCCTTTGTCGCCTGCCTGAAGCCCGACTGTCATCGCAGCCCGGCTTTCTTGATCTGCCGGGCTTGCCGCTCGGTCGCGGAAGCCGAGTTCGATGCGGCCGACCAGGCGCTTGGAATGCTGGCGGATCAAAGCGGCTTTGCGGTCGAGGCGCTGGTCGTGGAGGCCGAAGGGCTTTGCCCGGCCTGTCAGGACGTGGTGTGAACCTTATTGCCGCGCAGGGCCTGACCGTCGCGCTTGGCGGCAAGACGGTTCTCGACAGCGTGTCGCTGGCGATCGCTCCGGGCGAGATCGTCACCATTGTGGGTCCGAACGGCTCGGGCAAGACCACGCTGCTGCGCTGTATGATTGGGGCCGAACCGCTGTTGGGCGGGCGGCTTGAGCGCCGCGCGGGTCTGTCGATCGGCTATGTGCCGCAGCGGCTTCAGGCCGATCCGACCCTGCCCATGACCGTCGAGCGGTTTCTCAACCTCCCCCAAAGGCGACCCGCCGTGCTGCGCAAAGGCGCCATGCAGCGTATTGGTATCGCCGATCTGGCCAAGCGGCAGATCACCGAGCTTTCCGGCGGGCAGCTGCAGCGCGCGATGCTGGCCCGGGCCATTATGGGACGGCCGGATCTTCTGCTGCTCGACGAGCCGACACAAGGCCTCGACCAACCCGGCACAGCGGCATTTTACGAGCTGATTGCGGCATTGCGGGCCGAGCTGGGCTGTGCGGTGCTTATGGTCAGCCATGAGCTGCATGTGGTGATGAGCGCATCGGACCGGGTGATCTGCCTTAACGGGCATGTCTGCTGCCAGGGCACGCCGGAAATCGTGGCCTCGGCGCCCGAGTACAGGGCCCTTTTCGGGCTGGGCACACGCGGCACGCTCGCGCTTTATCGCCACGAGCATGATCGCGCGCACGGGCATGATCTGGCTCATGGGCATGATCTGGGTAGTGTGCACGGGCCGGACGCGAAGGCAACCGGCGACAGTGCGGTGCCAAGGCGCGATGGCAAGCGCGATGCGTCGCAGCGACAGGGCGAAGCGGTACGTGTCGACGGGTCCGAGGCCTGATGCTGCCCGAATTCATGATCCGCGCCGGGCTGGCCGGGCTTGGCGTGGCAGCCGCCGCGGGACCGCTTGGCTGCTTCATTATCTGGCGCCGCATGGCCTATTTCGGCGATGCCGTCGGCCATGGCGCGATCCTGGGCGTTGCCCTTGCCTGGGTGTTTGCACTGCCGATTACCGCCGGCGTGCTTGCGGTGGCGCTTTGCATGGGTGCCGGTTTGACCGTGCTTGCGCGTCGCGATACGGGCACCGATGCGCTTCTGGGCGTCTTTTCCTACAGCACCCTATCGCTCGGCCTCGTTGCGGCATCGCTTATCACCAATTTGCGGATGGACTTGTCGGCCTTCCTATTTGGCGATGTTATTGCGGTCTCTTGGGATGAGCTGGGCCTGATCTGGGGCGGCGGCGCACTGGTTCTTATCCTGATCGGTTGGCGCTGGTCGGCTCTCCTGACGGCAACGCTGGGCACCGATCTGGCCCATGCTGCCGGTGTCGATCCCGGGCGCGAACGCGTCTACCTAACCCTTGCGCTGGCCGTGATCGTCGCTGTCGCCATCAAGGTGGTCGGTGCCTTGCTGATCGCGGCAATGCTGATCCTTCCGGCAACCGCGGTGCGCCCTTTGGTCCGCACGCCCGAAGTTATGGCGCTTGCAGCGGTGGCCGCGGGGATGATCTCCGTCCTTGCCGGGTTGGCCCTCTCTTGGACCTCGAACACACCGACCGGACCTAGCATGGTACTGGTGGCCACCTGCCTCTTTCTGGGCATCCGCGTGCTGGCGCGTTTTGACCCGGCGCGGCGTGCCTGAAAGCACCAAAGACTTGCCGCCGTGAACTGGGCGCCGTGAACTGGGCACGCGCCTCGCATGGCTAGTCCGCGGCAGCCTCTTCCTCCAGCATCCAGCGATGCGGTGTGTTCTCAAAGGCCGCGCGGACGGCGCTGAAATTCTCAATCAGCGCGTCCAAGGGTTCGGGGTTCATGCGCAGATTGGAGGGCGTTCGCACCAGCTCGGCCCCGCCCATAAAGGCCGACGCGATCTCGACCGTGCGGTCGCTGAAGAGCCCGTCGGATCGAAACATGGCTTCGTAATCGAGGCGGGCAAGCCCGGGCAGGCTGGCCAGTTGCCGTCCGACCCTCTGGTCGAGCGCTTCGAGCTTGCCGACCATACGCAACGTCGCGCCGATATCGAGGGTCAGTCTGGGCTTGTGCTGGGGCAGATGGCGGGTCTGGCCGGCCGACCAACGGCCGGTGGTTTTCGACATCTCTTCCGAGACATGCACGCGCAGCTTGTTGCGCCGCACGATATGCACGACATGCGCGCGGTTTTTAGCCATATACTGGACCATGAAAGGGCGCTTGCCCTCCACATCCTCGCGTGCCGGGATCAGGTTGAGGCCAAAATACTTCACATCCATCGCCAGCACCGCACCGTCTGCCTCGCGACGCAACTTGGCGATGAAATCGCGAAAAAGCTGCATGTGGTTTTGCGGATGGATCAGCGCGCGATCCGTTTCGGCGCGGGCGGCGACATAGGCGAAGAAGCGGTTCGGCCGCCCAAGATTGCCGTGAAAGATCTCGTCGCAATCAAGGGCGCCGGCCTGAACCAGAAGCCGGCGAAAGACGGTGGTGCCGCTGCGCTGCCGCCCCACGATAAAGACCAGATCCTTGCCCGCACCGGCTGTTGCGTCCATGCCCGTTGCCCCGCCCTAACCCCTTGCCCCGCCCCAACCGGTTGCCGCGCCCCAACCCGTTGCCGCGCCCTTGCCCATTGCCCCGCCCGTTCAGCGATAGACATAGCCGAGGCGGTCCATCGCCTCGCCGCAGATACGCAGGAACGTCTCCTGCTCGGCAGCGGTCCAGCCCTGCTGATCGAGCCTGGGTTGCGCCGCGGTGGTGTCGAGCGCGGTCGTGCTGGTGGTGCTGCCAGAGGCGAAATAGGCTGCGACATCGGCCTCGGCCACCGGATGCTCTAGCGCAAGATGCGCAAGGATCCGGCAGTGCACCTCCCAGGGTCGCGCGATCAGATCCTGCATTTCGAGCGCCAGCAGCCGGTCGGCGATCTGATCCTGCACGTTGAAGAAGGTGCGGATGGACGAGGCCCACATCTTGCAGGCATCGTCGAAATGCCGGTCTGGCCAAAGCCGCAGGTTCGAGCGCACATTGTCGATACCGTTGCGATGCAGATGGATAAACCGCGCCTCGGGGATATGGCGGTGGATCACCGGGGCGGCATCGATCATCCGGTAGCCCGGGGTTTTGTCGAAATAGTCCTGATGGTGGTGGTGTTCGGCGATCAGCGCATCCAGCGCCCGGGTCAAACGCCGAAAGATGCGGTCGAACCCGACGCGGTTCACCTCATAGGCGTTCTCCGGTATGGTCCTCACGATATCGGTCCGGCCGTTCTTTAGATGGGAGAGCAGCCGGTAGACATGGCCCTCGGCATGGCCGCTGAAACCCAGCACCTCGGAGAAGTAGGAGGCAAGTTTCGATGTGCCGGAGCGATGGGCACCGATAATGAAGACCTTGCGCATGCGTCACTCCTCGCCCTTGGCGGCCGACGGGCGGGCGGTGTCGAACCGCGCGATCCGGTCGCGCCAGATCTTGGGCAGAGGGTATCCTGCATCCAGCAGGTAAGTGTAAACATCGCGAAACTGCGCAAAGATCCGCGCCTCGGTCGCTTCGTCGAGCGGTTCGGATTTCGGCGAGACATTTTCATGCCGGTCGAAATCGGCTTCGACATAGTCGAGCCCTAGATGCGCGCAGATGGCGTGCACCGAGGCGGGCGTAAAGAGGTCTTCGTAAAACAGCGCCAGCACATGATCGGGCGCGAACCCCCGCTTGAGCGACTTTAGGGTCTGATCATAGCGTCCGCGCCGCTGGTTCTGGACGTTTTCAAGCTCGGGCCCGACATGCGCGATCGCCGAAAAACCCGGTACCTCCCGCTCGCGCATACGCAGCGCCGACCAGAACCGTTCGACCGGATCGCGCATCAGAAAGATCGGACGGATATCGCCGTAAAGCGCGGCGATTTCGCGAAAATGGCGGGCGCTGAGCATGCTGTAGGAGGGGGTGATCTCGCCAAAAACCCGGGCCGGGCCGACGCGCTGTGCAAAATAGCGCAAATAAGCCTCGGCATCGCCCTGCATCGCGGCGCGATCCAACAGATCATGCAGGATCGCCAGGCGCCCGCGCGGGCCGGCATGGCCACTGACAAGCCGCGCAACCATATCGCTCAGCCTTGTGTAATGCCGCTGGGCCAAGGGCCGGCAGAGCTTGGGCAGGTAGAGCTCGTCGAAAAAATGCATCTCTTTGATCGGCGACATCCAGCACTGCGGATGCGCATCAAGGTAGCGATGCAGCCAGGTTGTGCCGGCTTTCTGTGCGCCCACGCCCAGGCAGAACACCCGGTCGGCCAGCGCCGCGCGCGCCGCGCTCATGCCTCGCCGCGCCGAACCGAGCGGGCGTACATCGCCTTAGCGAGCAGCCCGATCTGGGATGGGTCGCGCCGGCACATACGCTCGATCGCTTCGCCGATCAGCGCATGGGTACCGACATGTTGCCCCTCCGACCAGGGCCAGGACATCGAACCGCGACGAAAGCGGTAGCGAAAGAGGGGCTCGGGCACCATCACCGCATGGTAGCCCAGCCCGGTGAAGTCGAGCCAGAACGCCCAGTCATCGGCCTCGCCATTGCGGCGCGTCGCATCGAACCCGATCTCGCGTAAGACCGCCGTTTCGATCAGCGCGGTCATACGATAGTCATTGTCGAGCAGGTGGATATGATCGTCCAGAAGATGGCGCAGCACCAGCTCGCCCCCTTCGCCAAAATTCACCCGTTGCGGGATCGATGCGGCAGGCCGGCTCGGCGCCTCGTTATAGGCCTCCAACAACCGCTGCAGCGCTGTCGGCATCAGCAAGTCGTCATCGTCCAAAAACACCGCCAGACGGGTCTGGCAGGCGGCGATGAGCGTGTTGCGGGCGCCCAGAAGGCCTGCATTAGGCTGATCGATCACCGTGACATCGTCGAGCCGGGCGCGCGCATAGTCAAACCACTCGTCGCGGCCTTCCGGCGTGCCGTCATTGCAAATCAGCACCCGCGGCGCGCCGACCGTCTGTTGGGCCAGCGTCTCGACGGTTTCGGCCAGTTGTGGCCCGGGGCTGTAGATGGGCATCAGGAGCGTGATTGCGTCTACCCCCGCAGCCTGGCCGACCTGAACCCGCGACCGGCCGCGCTTTTCGCTAAGCCTGCGGTCGTAAAGCGCGCCCATCTCGGTCGCGATCCGTTCCGGATCCAACGCCTCGCGGTTATAGGCCTGCAGCGCCGCGACGATTTCGGGGCCGCGTTCAAGCAGACGGGTGAGCGTGTCGAGCAGCTTGGGCCGGTCGCTCATCCGCTCGTCCAATACCAGATCCTGCATCTCCGGCGGAAAGAACTCGGCCATCGGCGTGCCATGGCGAACGACCGGGACGGCGCCGCGATCGAGCGATTCGACGCAGGCATAGGAAAACGTCTCCGCAGCGCCCAGATTGGGGCAGATCGCGCCGGGCTCGACCATGTTGAGCGCAACCATACGGGGTAGAAAATCGGTAAAGATCACCGCATCGCGCAGCGCCGGGACGAGGCGCTGGCGGATATAGCGACGCATGTCTTTGGTGCGAAAGGGGGTATCGATGATGCGGCCGATCAGCCGGATCTGGTGCAGCGGGTGCAGGGCGTGCAGCGTATTGGCCAGATAGATCAGCTTGTCGATGCCCTTGGACAACGAAATCCGGCCCATATAGTCGAGCTCATGGCGCACTTCGCTAAAGCCCGCAGCCGTCTCGAAGCGGTAGGGTTCGCGCGTCATTGCGACATTGTCGCGAATGCCGTAGCCGGCAAGCCGTGCCGCAGCGGCCGCAGAGGGCGTCACGACCAGATCCGAGACCCGGCATTGCTGCCGCTCGCAAACCAGATCGACCTCCACGCCACGCGGGACGCGCAGCTGATCGGCAGCATAAAAGTCCTGGATGAAGCCGTGATTGTAGGTCACGCACAAGGTCGTTTGGTTTCCCGCCCGCGACTGAAAGTCTTGAAAGAAGGGCAGGGCCGGGGCGAAGAAGTCGGTCGCCTCAACGACATCGATCCGCCAGTCGGCAACCAGCTGGGCAATTTGGCGGCGCAGATGCGTTGAAAGCACAAGATCGGACGATTCAACCGGCGCCTCGCGCCAGAGCTGACGCCGGTTAAGCGTCAGCACGCGCACCCGATCGGCCTGAAAGGGGCTGTAGTCAGCGATGCGGGCGCGCTTGGCCTCGTCGACCCAGGTCAGCAGGAAAACGTCATGGCCCTGGGCCGACATCGAGCGAGCCATATAGTCGATATAGGTGCCCGCGCCGCCCGAAGGCAGCAGCGGCGATTCCGAACTGACATAGAGGATCCGCATGCCCCGCGCTCAACCCACGACCTTGCGCAGGCTGAAATAGTCGAGATTGAAAACATAATCGCCCGTCGTCGGCAGCATGATAATCAGCGTGGCCGCGCTGATGCCCGGGCTTTGCACCTCGCGCAATTGCGGTGCGCTGTAAGCGACGGATTGTTCCAGCGGCATGGTCGTTGTGGGAAAGAACCGTGTGAGCACGTCGCGCCGGTCGCCATTGCCATCGCTTAGCCGGACCATAATGCTGCAGTTGGGCGCCACGGGCTGCTTTGCCGTTCTGTTGAGATCGAAATGGGCGATGAAATCGAGCTGGAGCGCCTCGGCGGTTACAAACTGCGCGACGTCGATTTCGGTTTCCAGCGACACCCATAACGGCTCGGCCGACGCGCTGAAGACCGGATGAACGCTCAACCGCGCCACGGTCGGTGCCCGGTCGCCCGGGCCCAGCCGGGCCAGCCCGCGGGTGCCGACAGCCATCCGCGTTCCCACCGCATCCTTGTCGTAGCTGATCCAGGCGCCATCTTCGAAAGGCGCGTAGGGCTGAACGGTCTGCAGTTCGATCGGTTTGCCGCTTTCCAGCAACCGTCCGAGCCCCGTCGGCACCTCGACGGTCTCTTCGATGCCTTCCGCCCCCAGACCGATCAGCGCGTTCTCAACCTCCAGCCGCATCATGCGCACGGTGCGTTCCATTGCATGCATCTGGGCGCGCAGGCGCCGGAAACTGGTCTCGAAGCTCATTCTTTCGGTCCCTGCTCGATTGAGGCGGCGTCTGCCCGCGGGTCCCGAAAACCGACACCGGATGGCGCTACAGGGCACAACACGGCGCAGTGTTGCCCGGAGCGGTGTTGCCCGGAGCGGTGTTGTCCGGAGCGGCTTGGGTTGGCGACGCAGTCACCTTGGAGGATAGAAATCCTTTAGATAGGCATAATCCGCAGCGCAATACTCGCGCAGCCGGTCCTGGCAGTTCGGGGTCAGTTCGGCAAAGTCGATCTTCTTTTCGCTGGTCATCTCACGGGGCAGGGTCAGGGCAAGGCCGGTTTGCTCTTGCAAGAAGCCGACTAGCTCGTCGAGCTCCTCGATGCGGTAGACTTTGTGGAAGTAGCCCAGATCCGGGCCAAGAAACATCGCGGTCGGCTGGGTGTGGTTGCGGATCGAGCTCGACAGCGCGCGATACTGGTCGAGATGTAGGATGAACTTGCGAATACCGGGATCGGGCGACACGCCGAGCCGCTCGGCCGCCACAAGATCGATTTGCTCGGCCGAAAGGCGCCGGGTCTGCAAAACGCGGTTCGTGTAACATGAAAGGATGCGCTTGATCGGATCGCGGACCACCGCGATGCGCGTGAAGCCGTTCAGCCTTTCGCGGTCCATGCGGTAGAACGGCTCGGTGCGAAACGCCTCAAAATGCACGCCGCGGCGTTCCTTCGTGAAGAGCCGCCCGTGCTGGATCTGATAGAACAGCTCTTTGAGCGACGTGCTGGCGACCTTGGGGATCGAAAAATAGGCAAGCTTATGAGCCTCGATCACAGCCGTCATGCCGCCGTCTCCCGTCCTCTTCAGCCGCATCGGCGCATCGGCACGGCCCGAATGGCGGGGCCGTGCTTGGAGGGATCGTGATTAGAGGCGCCGGCGGGGCGACGTCAAGCGCAAGGCCAGCGACCGGCTAGCTGCCGGCATCGCTGCGGGTCGCGCTTTGCGGAGGGACCGATTGGGGGATCCTTTGGGGGGACGCGTTGCGGGGCAAGGCTTGCGTTGCGGGGCAAGGCTTGCGTTGCGGGGCAAGGCTTAATTAGCCGCCAGGTCATGGGGGCGACCCCGCCCCCCGAAAGCCCCCCGAAAGCCCCCCGAAAGCCCCCCGAAAGCCCCCCGAAAGCCCCCCGAAAGCCCCTGGGCGCCGCTTAGCCCTCGCGGACCTGCGCGCGCTCCTCGACAATCTCGAAAGGCACTGCCGGTAGATCCTTCGCGCAGCGAATGACCAGAGAGGTTTTCACGCTTGCCACATTCGGGGCCGCGGTAAGATCTGCGGTCAGGAACTTCTGAAAAGTCGAAAGATCGGGCGATACGCATTTGAGGATAAAGTCGATCTCGCCGTTAAGCATGTGGCATTCGCGAACCAACGGCCAGCCGCGGACCAAGGCCTCGAAAGCCGACAGATCCGCCTCGGCCTGGCTCGACAAGCCGACCAGCGCAAAGACCATCACCTCGAAATCGAGCTCGCGCAGGTCGATATCGGCGTGGTAGCCGCGGATAAAGCCCAACTCCTCCAGCGCGCGCACCCGGCGCAGGCAGGGCGGCGCCGAAATACCCACACGCCGCGACAGCTCGACATTTGTCATGCGCCCGTCGGCCTGGAGCTCGGCGAGGATCTTGCGGTCGATGGCGTCGAGCTTCAGTCCAGTCATGGCGTACTACAGTTCTTTGAGGCAAACGCTGGGCATTTCCAGCAGAACTTGTTACCTGAGCGTCGGGTATCAGGCAATAATGTTTCACAATGGCGCAAGAAATGCCAATTCCCGGCGGTAGCGCCGATATCACCCGCATTCTTGTGGCGACCGACGGCCGGCCAGCCAATCTGACCCAGGCGCTGGGTCTGGCCGAGGCAATCGCGGTATATCTGCCGGCTGCGATCACGCAGGCCGAGATCGCGCTGCGGCCGGGATTTGCCGGATGGCCGAACCGGCTGCTGCTGCCTTTCGGGGGCCGGGCGCTCCACGGCCTGCCGCACAGCCCATACGAGCTTGTCATCGGGGCGGGGCGTCGCGGCAATCTCGCGGCAGCGCTGCTGGGGCGCCGTGGCTGCAAAACCGTGGCGATCCTAAAGCCGCACCTGCCGACCGACGCGTTCTCGGCGCTTGTGATCCCCGCCCATGACCGCCTGCATGATGCGCGGGTGCTGACCACGCTGGGTGCGCTCAACCGCTTGACGGCGGCGGCTCTGGACCGGGCGGCGCGGCCGTTTCCGTCCCGGCCCGCGCCGCGGCTTGCGGTGCTGATCGGCGGGCCCTCGCGCAGCGCCCGTTTCGACGCCGATGCGCTTTTGCGCGATCTTGGCCGGTTTGCGAGCTGGTCGATCCTGGCCACAGCTTCGCGCCGCACGCCCAAGCGCCTGATCGCACAGCTGCGCGCGACGCAAGACGCGCTCTGGCTGTGGGACGGGACCGGGGTGAACCCCTATCCGGGGCTGCTGGCGGCAGCCGATGCAATTCTGGTGACCAGCGACAGCGTGAACATGGCGTGCGAGGCCGCGTCGACCGGCAAGCCGGTCTTCGTCTCGGGTCTTCCCAGCCCCGGCAAGAATGCGCGGTTTCACGCCGCACTGGCCGCGCATGGGGCGAGCCGGCCGGCCGCCGAGGTTCCGGTCTGGTCCGACGCGCCTATGCGCTTTTCGTACCCGCCTCTTCACGAAGCCGCGCGCATCGCCCCGCTCCTCTTGAACCGCTTGGGCTTTGCGCAATCTCCCGGGGCCGCGTATAGAGACGGCTAAGCGAAGGAGCGCACATCATGAGCGAAACCCGCCACACCAGGCTGCTGATCGTCGGCTCGGGCCCGGCCGGATACACCGCAGCCGTCTACGGTGCCCGCGCCATGCTCGCGCCGATCCTTCTGCAGGGCATCCAACCCGGCGGCCAGCTGACCATCACCACCGATGTTGAGAACTGGCCCGGCGAGGCCTCGATCCTGGGACCCGATCTGATGGAGAAGATGGCCCATCACGCGCGCGCGATGGGAACCGAGATCGTCGCCGAACATGTCGGCAGGCTCGATCTTTCACAGCGCCCTTTTCTGGCTTTCGGCGACAGCGGAACGACCTATAGCGCCGATGCGCTGATCCTGGCCACCGGCGCCCAGGCCAAATGGCTCGGCCTACCCTCGGAAGACCGTTTCAAGGGTTTTGGGGTTTCGGCCTGTGCGACCTGCGACGGCTTTTTCTATCGCGGCAAGGAGATCGCGGTTATTGGCGGCGGCAATACGGCGGTCGAGGAAGCGCTTTTTTTGACCAATTTCGCTTCTAAGGTCACGCTGATTCACCGACGCGACAGCTTGCGGGCCGAAAGGATCCTGCAGGACCGGCTTTTCAAGCATCCCAAGATCGAAACGCTATGGAACCATGTGGTCGACGAGGTGCTGGGCGACAGCGATCCACTTGGGGTCACCGGCCTGCGGGTCCGGCATGTCATGACCGGAGCGTCCCGCGACATTCCCCTGGCTGGCGTCTTCGTGGCCATCGGGCATGCGCCTGCCTCTGCGCTGGTGCAAGACCAGCTCGACATGCATAACGGCAGCTATGTGACCGTGGCGCCGGGCAGCACCCGCACCTCGGTGCCCGGCGTCTTTGCGGCGGGGGACCTGACCGACCATATCTACCGCCAGGCGGTCACGAGCGCCGGGATGGGCTGTATGGCCGCACTCGACGCAGAGAAGTTCCTTGCCGCCGAAGACGCCGGCACAGCCCAAACCGCGGCCCAGGGCGTCGCGGCACAATAACCGCCGGGCGATGCGGGACAAGGGCCGGAACGCAGCGAGCGCCGGGAATGGTCGGGCCAAAATGGGGCGGGCCAAATCGGGGCGGGCCGAATCGGGGCGGGCCGAATCGGGGCGGGCCGAATCGGGGCGGCGAGGGACAAAGCGCATGGTCGGACCATGACCGGGCTCTGGCGCGGGGGCTGGACCGGACGCGCGCGCATTCTCTCCGGTCTCGTCCTTTTCGTCTTCGCGCTTGCGCATCTGCTCAACCTGGCCGCAGGCATCGTCTCCATCGAGCTGATGGAGACCGTTCGCGCCGTCCGGATCTATCTCGATCGCAGCCTGCCGGGCACGGCGCTGGTTCTTACCGCCCTTTCGGTGCATACCGCCCTTGCCTTGGCCGGTCTGGTGCGGCGGCGGAGTTTTCGGATGCCGCTGGCCAAAGCCGGCCAGGGACTCTTGGGCCTTGCCGTGCCGGTCCTGTTGATCCCTTACCTGGTCGACACACGCGGCGTTGCCGAGGTGTTGGGGGTACGCGACGGCTATCCCTATCAGCTTTGGCAGTTTTGGAGCGCGTCGGATGCGTTGAGCCTGACGCTGCTTGTCTTGGCGGTCTGGACGCATGCCTGTCTCGGCCTGCATTTCTGGCTACGCGGTCAGGCCTGGTGGGCAGCGCTGCTGCCGGCAGCGACCGCCCTTGCCGCGCTGGTTCCCACCTTTGCGCTTGCAGGCTTCGCGATCGCTGCGGAACGGCTCGACCAGCTGTTGGCCCAGCCTGGGATGCGCGATGCCATGCTGGCCTCGATCAATTGGCGCAGCGATGCCGCGGCTTGGAGCCATGAAACCGCCCGCGGTCTGCTGGCAGGGTTTCTCGCCCTGCTCCTGTTGGCGCTGCTGCTTAATCTTGCGCGGCGCCTTCTTGCCGCGCGCCGGAGGGTCGAGGTTCTGTTCGTCGACGGCGCACGGGCGGTGGGCTATCGCGGCATGACGGTGTTGGAAATCGCCCAGACCAACCGGGTGCCGATCGTCGCGCTTTGCGGCGGCCATGGGCGCTGCACGACCTGCCGCGTCATCCTAGAGCGGGGGCGCGACAATGTCGCCCCGCCCGAAGGGGCCGAGCGCGAGATGCTGGGGGCCATCGGCGCGCGCGAGCCGACCCGGCTGGCCTGCCAGATGCGCCCGCAAGGACCGGTTACCGTGTTTCGCGTCTATGACGTCAAGCGCGGCCGCGCCCGCGCGCATGCCTCCACAGGGATCGAGCGGCGTATGGTGATCCTCTTTCTGGACATGCGCGGCTTTACCGCGCGCACATCGGGCAAGCTGCCCTATGATGTGGTCTACTTGCTCAACCGGTTCTTCGATGCGATCGTGCCATCGATTGTTGAGCATGGGGGGCGCATCGACAAATATCTGGGCGATGGGATCCTAGCGATTTTCGACGACCCAGACGGGCCCGGCCCGGCCTGTCGCGCAGCGCTTGAGGCCATTGCCGAGATCGACCAGGCCCTGATCCGCTTTAACGCCCAGCTGGCCGCTGACGGCACGCAGCCGGTGACTATCGGTATGGGGCTGCATGTGGGTGAGTTGGTGCAGGGCGAGATCGGGGCGGCCGGAACCGCACAAATCACCATCATCGGCGACGCGGTCAACATGGCGGCCCGGTTGGAGGGCATGTGCAAGCCCTTGCAGGCGCAGGCGGTAATCAGTCGGCCGGTCTTAGAGGAGGCCGGCGTCTACCTGCCCGATGCGGCCTGGCAGAACCTCAACCTGCGCGGTGTGCATTTGGATGTTCAGGCGATCCCGCTACGCTCGGCCGCCGATATCCTGCCCTGGCTGGCCTCGGCGGGCAGACCGCCGCGCCCACAGCCCGCAGACACTTGATCTTGCCGCTGTTTTTACCAAATTAACGGACAATGACTCATCTGCGGTTCACTCGAAGGTCGCTTGAACGCGCTGTGCGCGGGCCCTCGGTCGGGGGAAGCTCGGACTATGACCTTAACCCTCAGATCGTCGGCGCCCTACCCAAGAACCGGCGTTTGCGCGCTGCGGCCGTGCTTTGCGGTCTGACCGAACGCGACGGGGCCTACCATATCCTGCTCACCCGGCGCGCGCCGGCGCTCAAGCACCATGCCGGACAGGTTGCCTTTCCAGGCGGCAAGGTCGATGCGGGCGACCCCTCGCCTTTGGCAGCCGCGTTGCGTGAAGCGCAAGAGGAGATCGGGCTTGCACCCGAGCATGTCGAGGTGCTGGGGTCTATCGACGGTCATGAGACGGCGACCGGCTTTGCCATCACGCCCTTTGTGGGCATTGTCGCGCCGGGATTCAGACCCGTTCCCGAAACCGGCGAGGTGGCCGAGGTCTTCGAGGCCCCGCTCGATTTTCTGATGGATCCGAGCAATCACAAGCGCGCCTCGCGCGATTGGAATGGGCAGAAGCGGTACTTTTACGAGATGCCATGGGGTCAGCATTACATCTGGGGCGCGACGGCTCGGATCCTCAAAGGGCTCTCGCTGCGGCTCATGCAAGCGGACGCGGTTTAGAGCGATGCGGGTCGCGGGCGACTGGCTGAACGCGCCGAACACCACCGCCCTGCTGTCGGCGCTCGGCAGCCCGGCGGACACGGTGCTCTTTGTCGGCGGTTGCGTGCGAAACGCCGTGCTGGGCCATCGCGTGGCGGATATCGACTTGGCCACCCCGATGGTACCGGAAGAGGTGATGCAGCGCGCCCGCGATGCGGGTCTTTGGGCGATCCCGACCGGGCTTGCGCATGGCACGGTGACGATCGTGGCGGGCAATGCCCGGTTCGAGGTCACCACCTTTCGAAAGGACATCGAAACCGACGGGCGGCGCGCGGTCGTCGCCTTCTCGACCGACATCCGCGACGATGCACAGCGACGCGACTTTAGCATGAACGCGATTTATGCCGAACCGGACGGGACTATCGTCGACCCGCTTGACGGGCGGTTCGATCTCTTTGCCCGCTATGTGCGGTTTGTGGGCGATCCGATCGACCGGATTGTTGAGGACTATCTCCGGATACTGCGGTTTTTTCGGATAATCGCGTGGTATGCCGATGCCAGGCATGGCATCGATCCGGCGGGGCTGGCCGCCTGCGGGGCGCTGCGCGAGGGGATCGGGCAGATCGCGCGTGAGCGGGTCGGCGCGGAAATGCGCAAGCTGCTTTCGGCACCGGACCCGCGCGCGGCCCTTGCGGCCATGGCGGCCAGCGGCGTTCTGAACGCGGTTGTGCCGGGCGCCAAAGCCGAACCGGCGCAGGCCGTCGTCGCGCTCGAAAAGCGGCTTGGGGTAGCGCCATCCTGGCTGCGCAGGCTAACCGCGATGGGATGCGACGACCCGGCCGAGGCGCTGAAGCTGCCGCGGGCGCAGAACGAGGCGCTACAGGCCGGCAAGAAAGCGCTGGCGAAAGCCGAGCGGCCTGCGGCCCGTGCCTTTCGGTATGGTGCCGAAGCCGCACGCACCGCGATCCTGATCGAGGCGACCCAGGGGATCGATCCGCCGGATGACTGGCAGGCCCAGATCGCCCGCGGCGCTGCCGCAACCTTCCCGATCAGCGGCCATGATTTGGTCGACAAGATCGGCGCCGGCCCGGCGCTGGGCAAGCGGTTGGACGCAATGCGCAATGACTGGATCGCCTCGGATTTCGCGCTGACCCGGGAAGCGCTTCTTTCGGGCCGCTGACCCGGACGGCACCCGGTGCTATGACAGCCTTTGTCGTTCGGCCGCTGCGATGCTGAGTTTCTCTTTGGCCGTCTTTTTGCTGATGGCCACGCCCGGCCCAGGCGTGCTGTCGGTCGCCGCGGTGGGCTCCGGTTTCGGTTTGCGGACCGGGCTGCGCTATATGCTGGGGCTAATGATCGGGTCCAACATTGTTGCCGCGATGGTCTTCAGCGGTGCGGCGGCCCTGGTTTTGGCCGATCCGGCGCTGCGCCTGATCCTCACCCTCGCCTCGGCGGGGTATCTCTTGTGGTTGGCCGTGCGCCTTTCGCTCGCGGGCGCCCAGATCGGTTTCGCCGCGGCCGACCGCGCCCCGGGCGTTTTCGGCGGGCTTTTGTTTCAACTCGTCAACCTCAAGGCATATCTTGTCTACTTGGCGCTTTTTTCCGGATTTGCCTTCATGCCCGAAAGCCCCACCCAAGAGGGTGCGGTCAAGTTTCTGCTGATCAATGCGATCTGGCTGCCCCTTCATGCCGGCTGGTTGGGGTTGGGGATCGGGCTGCGACGGCTCGCGCCCAAGCCGCATCAACAGCGGTGGATCAACCGGGTCATGGCAGTGGCGCTGCTGGCCGCTGTGCTGCTGACCCTCTGGGTGCAGCCCCAGGCTTGACAGGCCGCCTAATTGCTTGGAAAACCTGGAGGTGTTATGTCAGCTATGCTGACCAATGCAGCCACATAGCCTGGAGGCCGCACCCCATGTCCGTCGAAACGCTCCTTGCCCTAGCCGCCTTCGCCTTTGCAGCGTCATGGACGCCCGGGCCGAACAACGCGTTGCTCGCCGCATCCGGCGCAAATTACGGCTTTCGGCGCACGCTGCCGCATGTGGCGGGCATCGTAGTGGGCTTTTCGGCGATGATGTTTCTGGCCGGGCTGGGCATGGGCGCGGCCTTCGAACGCGTGCCCTGGCTGGCGGAGGTGATGCGCTGGGCCGGAGCTGCGGTGCTGTTGTGGTTTGCCTGGCGCATCGCGGCGGCCGGCAGCGCCAACGGGACCGGCCGGTCCCGCCCGTTCAGCTTCTTTGAGGCGGCGGGGTTTCAATGGATCAACCCCAAGGCCTGGGCGATCTGCATCGGCGTCGTCAGCCAGTTTGCCAGCGCGCGCACCGGGTTTGACACGGCGCTGCAGATCGCCAGCGTCTTTGCGCTGGCTGGCGCTTCGGCAACGCTGGGATGGGCAGGGTTCGGCGCGGCGCTGCAAAGGCTGTTGTCGACCCCGTTGCGTTTGCGCTGCTTTAACGTCGCCATGGCCGCCCTTATCGGGCTCTTTGTGCTGATGATGCTGACCGAGCCGCTCTAAGCCGGACCGCGTCATGGCCCCGTCATGGCCCCGTCATGGCCCCGCCTCGGCCCCGTCTTGGCCCCGTCTTGGCCCCGTCTTGGCCGCATCAGGGGCCGAGGCTGCGACGCGCCGACTGCCACCATGCGCAGCCGCTTAGGGCGCGCCGCAAGTCTGTGTCGGTTTCGGCCGGGGCGTTTTCGATATAGCGCACCGCTTCGTCCAGGCTAGCGCCCCGCAGCCCTTGCAGATAGGCAAGCGCTGCGGAGATCGAAAAGGCGCGCCCCGTATGCGCGGCGAAATTGGCCTCAAGCTCTGTCCAGACCGCCCCCTGCCAACCGCCCGCTTGGCACCAGGCCTGAACCCGCGCGCCGATCGGCGCATGCCGCGTCAGGATCTGCCCATGCCGCATAGAGACGCGGCCAATGCGATCGCTGGGCGCGCGCTCGCGCCGGGCAAGATCGTCCGCGGCCGCGTCGACCCGATCGCGGCGCGAGACGATTGCATGCGTCTTGCAGGGTACGCCATGCTCGGGATCGAGGCATAGCACCAGACCCATCTTGCGCTTGGGCGAGATGCGCGAGAACTCCACCGGTAGAGCCGGGCCCGCGGCTATGGCCCAAGACCCGACGACCTGCGGGGCGAGGTCCGCCAAATCCCAAACCAGCGAGCCATAGCCGAGGATCGCGATCACCGTTTTGCCCGCACCGTTTTGCCCCGCACCGTTTTGCCTGCAGCGTGTTGCCTGCAGCGCTTTGCCCGCACTGTGTTGACCGCCCTTTCAGAAGAGGCGTGCCGACGCCGCGCCCCGGGGCCTGTGCGGCCCCGGCGGAGGCCAGCTCGGCCTCCGATGCGGCAGTCACCGCCTGCCGCGGCGTAGCAGTTGGGGACGCATCTTTTCCGATCGTTCGGCCGAACCGACGTAAAGCTGCGCTCAGATCTGGTCGACCAGCACGCTGCCCAGCGACACTTCGGCCGCGCCCGGGCTTTCCTCGACATTGAGCAGCTTGACTACCCCGTCCTCGACCAGCATCGAGTAGCGCATCGAGCGCGCAAAAAGCCCCACCGGCGGCGCGGTAAAGTCCATGCCCAGCGCTTTGGTAAAGGCACTGTCGGCATCGGCCAGCATCGTGATGCCCGCCTCGCTGGCCCCGGTCGACTTGCCCCAGGCCTGCATCACGAAGGGATCGTTGACCGAAAGGCAGGCGATCTCGTCTACGCCTTTCGCGCTCAGCGCCGCGGCCGCCGCGATAACGCTCGGGACATGCGTGTTGGTGCAAGTTCCCGTAAACGCCCCCGGAACGGCAAAGAGCGCCACGCGACGCCCCGCAAACAGCGCCTCGCTTGTCACTGGCTCTGGCCCCTCTGCGCCATGTTTGAGCAATGTTGCTGCCGGGACCGATTCACCCACGGAAATAGCCATCTCACCCCTCCTCTGCAGTTGCGTCTCGTTGCGCGCTCTATATAGCCTGCGCTAACGCCGGCGCCAGCATGCCAGCAGGGCCGCGAGCGGCCAGCCAGCCACAAAACGCGCAGGATCTGGGAGACGGGATGGAGCGGATCGTCATACTCGGCGCTGGTCAGGCCGGGGCCAGCTTGGCTGCGCGTCTGCGCGCAAAGGGCCATGCGGGCCCGATTGCGCTGGTTGGGGGCGAAACGGCCCCGCCCTATCAGCGCCCGCCCCTGTCCAAAGCCTATCTGCTGGGCGAGATGCCGCGTGAAAGGCTGCTGTTGCGCGGTGACGGGTTTTGGGCCGAGCAGCGCATCGCGCTGATGACTGGCGTCAAGGCTGTGGCAATCGATCGCGCGGCGCGCCGGGTGATGCTCGCCGACGGCAGGGGGCTTGATTATGACGGTCTCGCCCTGACCCTTGGCGCCACGCCTCGGACGCTGCCCGGCAGCGCGGGCGGGGGGCTGGACGGGGTGCATATGGTGCGCAGCCTGGCCGATATCGATGCGATGCGCGAGGCGATAGTACCAGGCGGCGACGCGTTGATCGTTGGGGGCGGCTATATTGGGCTGGAGGCCGCGGCCGTTCTGCGCAAGCGTTCGATGAACGTCACGCTGATCGAGGCCGCACCGCGCATTCTGGGCCGCGTCGCTTCGGCCGAAACAGCGGCATGGTTCCGCACCCTGCACAGCGGCCATGGCGTGACGATCAAGGAGGGTATCGGGCTTACCACCCTAACCGGAAAGGCCGGGCAGCTGCGCGGCGCGGTGCTTTCGGACGGCACCGAAATGGGCTGCAGGCTCGCGGTGATCGGCATCGGCATCCTGCCTGAGATCGCGCTTGCCGAGGCGGCCGGGCTTGCCATCGAGAACGGCATTGCCGTTGACGCCCGCGGCCAGACCTCCGACCCTGCGATCTTTTCCGCCGGCGACTGCGCCTCCTTTCCTTGGCGCGGCAAGCGGATCCGGCTGGAATCCGTTCAGAACGCGATCGAGCAGGCCGAGGCCGCGGCCGATGCAATGCTGGGCAAGGATGTGCGCTACGACCCGGTTCCCTGGTTCTGGTCCGATCAATATGACGTGAAGCTTCAGATTGCCGGGCTCAATGCTGGCCATGATCGGGTGGTGCTCCGACCCGGACCGCGCGCAGGCACTCAATCGGTCTGGTATTTCGCCGGCGACAGGCTGATTGCTGTGGATGCGATGAACGATCCGCGGGCATATATGGTCGGCAAGCGCTGCCTCGAGATGGGTCGGTCGCCCGACCCGGCTCGGCTCGCCGATCCGGACATCGATCTGAAGACAATGTTGCGTCCCGATTGATCGCGAATAAGGGACAATTCGTCCCCGGCGCGGTCACTTTACCCGCCGAAAAACCGTGCCATATCGGAACATGTGGACCGCAACCAGGGAGTCTTCCATGCGCCTCGCCACCCTCGCCGCCGCCATGCTCAGCGCGGGCTTCATCGCAACCGCCGCCAACGCCAACACCTTCGTGCCCGATCCGGGCCACACGGAAGTCGTGGTCGCCTGGAACCATGCCGGGTTCTCGATCCAGACGGCCAAATTCCATCAAGTCGAAGGCACGCTGGAACTCGACGAGGGCAATGTCGAAGCGGCCAAAGCCGAATTTACCGTCGCCGTATCCAGCGTCGATACGGGCGTCGAAGCGCTCGACGGCCATTTGCAGGGCGGCGACTTTTTCGACGCGGCCAGCTATCCCGCTGTCACCTTCGTATCGACCGGCATCGAAATGACTGGCGACAAAACCGCCAAGATCACCGGCGATTTGACCATGAAAGGGGTGACCAACCCGGTCGTCTTCGATGTCGTCATCCACAATATTGGCGATCATCCCGTCGGCCAGTTCTTTGACTATTACAAAGGCACTTGGGTGGGTCTGACCGCTACCGCCACGATCAAGCGTTCAGAATTCGGGATGGGCGCGATGGTTCCGGTTGGCTCGGACGAGATCGAGATCACCATCAATTCCGAGATGAAAGCCCAGTAAGCCCAAGCCGGGGCCCAGCGCGTGCCCGCAAGAGGGTGATGGCCGTCTGGCCATAGCGCCGTTGATCCAGCGGATCCGCCCAGGGCGGCGGGTCCTGCACTCGCGCCTCTTCCCAGACGATGAGCGCGTTGGGCGCCAGCCAGCCGCCCGCATGCGCCGAAGCGAGCGCAGCAGCGCCCAGCCCCTGCGCATAGGGCGGATCGAGAAAGACAAGGTCAAAGGGCGCGCCGCGGCAAAGCCCCAACCGGGTGGCGTCGCGCCGCCAGATCTTGACCTGCCCGGTGAGACCCAGGATCTCGGCATTGCGGCGGATGAGCCCGCGCGCCACCGCCCCATCATCGACGAAGACGGCCGCCGCCGCCCCGCGCGATAGCGCCTCAAAGCCGAGCGCGCCGGTACCGGCAAAGAGGTCGAGCAGGCGGGCGCCTTCGGGCGGCGGCGGCGTGCCGTAGCCGCCATGCGCCAGCAGGTTGAAGAGCGCCTCGCGCACCCGATCCGTGCTGGGGCGCAGCCGCGAGGCCGGATCGCCGGGGCCCGGATCGGCCAGCTTCGTGCCGCGGAATCGCCCACCGACGATCCGCACTAGAGAACCGCATCGAGCGCCGCGACGGCCCGCGCGATCTCATCCTCATGAGTGTAATGCGTAAAGCTCAGCCGCAGCACGCCATGATCGGGATCGACCCCCATCGCCCGCAGCACGCGCCCGGCGTAAAAATCGCCACCTCCCGCCATGATCCCATGCGGGGCGAGTTCGGCGGCCAGCGCCGCGCCGGGCTGGCGATGCGCAATGGCCAGGGTCGGCACCCGGCCCGCCACAATCTCCGGCCCTAGAATGCGCAACCCGTCGCGGCCGCGCAGCGCCTCCAGCAACGGCGCCAACAGCGCGCTTTCCCGCGCCCGCATCAGATCCCGAACCACCGCGGCGCGGGCCTCCGGCAACGCCGCGCCCCCGGCATGCCGCGCATAAAGCGCATCGACATAATCGGCCATGCCCGCACAGGCCGCGATCTGCGCATGATCGGGCCCGGCCGGGGTCAAGCGCTTCTCGCGCGCGCCGGCGTTGAAGCCATGCCCCTGATTGGGAAGCCGGTCGGCAAGCGCGCGCCGCACCACCATCAGCCCCTGATGCGGCCCATAGGTCTTGTAGCTGGAAAAAAGATAGATATCGGCCCCAAGCGCACCGATATCGGGAAAGCCATGCGGTGCATACGAAACACCGTCCACACAGACCACGGCCCCCGCGTCATGGGCCATCGCGGTGATGGCCGGGGCATCGTTGATCTCGCCGACGATGTTGGAGCAATGCGGAAAGGCCACCAGCGCCACCTTTGCATCGAGAAGCCGTGCGAGCCCGGCCGGGTCCAGATGCCCGGTTTCGGGATCGACCTGCCATTCGCGGATCTCGATGCCGCGCTCGGCCAGCCGCCGCCAGGGCCCGGAATTCGCCTCATGATCCTGATCGGTCACCACAATCGCCGCACCCGCAGGCAACATCTGGGCAAAGGCCTGCGCCAGCACATAGGCGTTTTGCGTGGTCGATGGGCCAAAGGAGAGCTCGTCCTCGGCCACGTTCAAAAGCGCCGCAAGGCGGCTGCGGGCTTCGTCCATCTCCGCCCCGCCGGCTTGCGAGGCCGCGTAAGGCGCATAGGGCTGGACCTTGCGGGCGGTGTAAAACCGCGTCAGCCGGTCGATCACCTGGCGGCAGGGATAAGACCCGCCAGCATTCTCAAAAAACGCTTGGCCGGCCAGCGAGGGTTCGCCAAAAGCGGGGAATTGGGCGCGCACGAATTGGGGATCGAGGGTCATGGCCGCCCCCAGAAATCGCGCAGCAAGGCTGCGGTCTCGGCGGGATGGGTGACCGGGGCGAGATGCCCGGCACCGGCCATCACCTCGCGCCGAGCGGCCGGAAGCTGGCGGTGGATGACATCGCACACCGCCGTGGCGGGCGGCTGGGTGGTCGCACCCGAGACCAGCATCACCGGCATGCGCAGCCGCGGCAGATCGCCCAGCGTCACCTGCCCCGGCGGGCTGCCCGTCACCATCTCGAAATCGCGCGCCAGATGGGTGAGGCATTGCGCGACATAGTCCCGGCCCTTGGCGTCCATGCTGTCAAACTTGCCCTGCATGCCCCAGGCCTCCATAAAGGCCCGCGCTCCGGCGTGGAAATCGCCGCGGGCAATGGCCGGGAGAACCGCGACCATCGTGGCCTCATTGGCCGCAAAGGCGGACGGGTCCGCATCGCGCAAAAGGTGAAACCAGACCGGCTCGATCAGCGTGAGACTGGCCACCAGTTGCGGCGCTTCCAGCGCCAGCCGCCCCAGCACCGCACCGCCCAGCGACAGCCCGACCAGATGCACCGGCGCCACGGCGGCCTCGGCGATCGCCCGACAACCCGCCACGGCATGGCGTTGCAAGGAGACGCCCTCGGGCGGCGGGTCGGAGTGGCCATGGGCCGGCATATCCGGCGCCATCAGCTGAAAATCCTCGCAAAGCGCAGCGATCACCGGCTTCCACAGCCCCGAATGCGCCAGCGAGCAATGGGCCAACATCACCGGCGGGCCGACCCCCTCCGCGCGCCAGGCAAAGCGCCGTCCGGCGACCGCCAGATCGGGCATCAAAGCCGGCCTGCGAGATACGCGTCGAGTTGGTCGAGCCGGTCATGCCCCCAGAAAACCGCCGCACCATCGACGACATAGCTGGGCGCACCGAAAACCCCCGCATCGAGGGCCATGGTGGTGTTTTTCTCAAACGCCTCAGCGCCCATCAGCATACCGCTATCGGCAAGCTTTGGATCAAAGCCATTCGCCGCCAGGATCTCCCGCACCACCGCATCCTCGGCAATGTCGCGCTCCTCCGCCCAGCAGGCGCGCAAAAAGGCATGCGTCAGCGCGCCGACATCCCCACCCTGGGCCTGTGCCGCGATGATGGCCGCACAGGAGGGCACGGGGTTCGTCGGCCAATGCGCCGGCTGTGCGTTCACGGGAAGCCCTGCCATCTTGGCCGAGCGGGTGATGTCGGCCAGACGGTGCGCCTGCCGGCTGGGATGGCGCTTGGGCGGCGGCAGCGTGCCCACCGCCTCGAACACCTTCAAAATATTGAAAGGCCGGTAGGTCACCGCCGCCCCATGCCGCGCGGCAATCTCCTCCAACGCCGTGCCTGCAAGATAGCTAAAGGGCGAGATGGTGACGAAGAAATAGTCAATGCGCGCCATGTTCGGCCTCCCCTGGTTCGGTTCGCTCAAAGCAGGCCGGCACGGCCTTTGCAACCCCCGCAACGGGGTGTTAAGCAGCCGCGCAACCTGCCATGCGACCGGAGCGCCGCCGTCCCATGAAGTCTGACATCCCCCTAAAGCTCATCTCCGGCAACGCCAATTTACGCCTTGCCGAGGCGATTACGCGTCGCATGACCGTTTACCGCGGCGCGCCCGTCGGCCTCGTCGATGCCCGGGTCGAGCGTTTCAACGATGGCGAGATTTTCGTCGAGGTTTTCGAGAATGTCCGCGGCGAGGACATGTTCATCCTGCAATCGACCTCGAACCCGGCCAATGACAACCTCATGGAGCTGCTGATCATCACCGATGCGCTCCGACGCTCCTCGGCCACGCGAATTACGGCCGTCGTTCCCTATTTCGGATACGCCCGGCAGGATCGGCGCACCAAATCGCGCTCGCCGATCTCGGCTAAGCTGGTTGCCAATCTGATCACCCAAGCCGGAATCAACCGGGTACTGACGGTCGACCTTCATGCTGCGCAGATCCAGGGGTTTTTCGACATCCCGGTGGACAATCTTTATGCCTCGCCGGTCTTTGCACTCGATATCCAGCACCGTTTTCCCGATCTTGACGCGATCACCATCGTTTCGCCGGATGTGGGCGGGGTTGGGCGGGCGCGCGAGCTTGCCAAGCGGATCGATGCGGGGCTCGCGATTGTCGACAAGCGCAGATCGCGCCCGGGCGAGGTGGAAAGCGTGACAATCATCGGCGATGTGCGCGATCGCATCTGCCTCATCGTGGACGATATCTGCGACACGGCCGGTACGCTGACCGCTGCGGCCGATCTTTTGTTGGAGAACGGCGCGCGGGAGGTGCACGCCTATATCACCCATGGCGTACTGACAGATCCAGCGGTTGAGCGGGTGTCGAACTCCGCGATGCGCTCGCTGGTGATCACCGACTCGATCGAACAACCGCAGGCGGTGAAGAATGCGCCAAACATTCGCACCGTCCCGCTCGCACCGCTGCTCTCGCAGGCGATCCTGAACATCGCCAACGGGGCCTCCGTCTCGATGCTGTTTCAGGAAGAAACGCTCGCGCCGATCTATGAGGCGTTCTACCCCATCGACTGACCCTTGGCTGGGCGCGCCGACCTTCAGCCGATCTGCGTTGCCAGGACCCGAAGATCGTTGAGCCGCAGGGCCAGAGCGGTCCGCGTCTCCTCGCCGGCCCCCTCAAGCGCTTTTTCGGCCTCCTCAGCCAGATCGTCCAGCATCGCGCGGGTCAGATCCTTGCGCGGCATCGCCCGCTCGGCCAGAACCGAGATGCCGGCCTCTGCGATTTCGGCAAAGCCGCCGGTCACGAAGAACTCCTCGGCCTCCGCCCCGCCGGTGACCTGAAGGAATCCGGGCCGCAACGTCGTCAGGAAAGCGGCATGACCAGGCATGGCGGTCAGATCACCCTCCACCCCCGGCACCGTCACCGCATCCGCTTCGCGCGAGGCGAGCCGGCGTTCGGGCGAGACGAGATCGAACTGTATCGGCATCGACCGGTCCCCTCCTCAGGCCGCGGCGGCCAGTTTCTCGGCCTTGGCCACGACCGACTCGATGTCGCCGACCATGTAGAAGGCGGCCTCCGGCAGATGATCGAACTCGCCCGCGCAGACACGCTTAAAGCTGTCGATGGTCTTCTCCAGCGGCACCTGGATGCCGGGCGAGCCGGTAAAGACCTCGGCCACATCAAAGGGCTGGGAAAGAAAGCGCTGGATCTTGCGGGCCCGCGCCACGGTGAGCTTGTCCTCCTCAGAAAGCTCGTCCATGCCCAGGATCGCGATGATGTCCTGAAGCGATTTGTAACGCTGCAGGATGGTCTGGACCTGCCGGGCAACCTGGTAATGCTCGTCGCCCACCACGCCGGGATCGAGGATTCGCGAGGTGGAATCGAGCGGATCCACCGCCGGATAGATCCCCAGCTCGGAGATTGCGCGGCTGAGCACGGTGGTCGCATCGAGATGGGCAAAGGAGGTCGCCGGGGCGGGGTCGGTCAAATCGTCGGCCGGCACATAGATCGCCTGCACCGAGGTGATCGAGCCCGATTTGGTCGAGGTGATCCGCTCTTGCAGCGCGCCCATATCGGTGGCCAGCGTCGGCTGGTAGCCCACCGCGGAGGGGATGCGGCCCAAAAGTGCCGACACCTCCGACCCTGCCTGGGTAAAGCGGAAGATGTTGTCGACGAAAAAGAGCACGTCGGTGCCGGATTGGTCGCGGAACTGTTCGGCCAGGGTCAGGCCGGTCAACGCCACACGGGCCCGCGCGCCCGGCGGCTCGTTCATCTGGCCATAGACCAGGGCGACCTTGGATTTTTCCATGTCATCGGCGTTGATCACGCCGGATTCGATGAATTCGTGGTAGAGATCGTTGCCCTCACGGGTGCGCTCGCCGACCCCGGCAAAGACCGAAAAACCCGAATGCACCTTGGCGATGTTGTTGATCAGCTCCTGAATAAGCACGGTTTTGCCCACCCCGGCGCCGCCGAAAAGGCCGATTTTCCCACCCTTGGCGTAAGGCGCCAAAAGGTCGATCACCTTGATGCCAGTAACCAGGATCTCGGTTTCGGTGGCCTGGGCGGCAAATTCTGGCGCAGGCTGGTGGATCGGGCGCCGCTCCTCGGCCTCGGGCGCGGGCTTTTCGTCGATCGGATCGCCGACCACATTCAAGATGCGGCCCAAGGTGGAATTGCCCACCGGCACAGTGATCGGGCCGTCGGCATCGGTAACACTCTGCCCGCGCACGACGCCTTCGGTGCTGTCCATCGCAATTGTACGAACCGTGTTCTCGCCCAGATGCTGAGCGACCTCCAAAACCAGGCGCTGGCCCTGGTTTTCGGTCTCCAACGCATTCAGGATCGCAGGCAGATGATCGTCGAACTGCACGTCCACGACCGCGCCGATGACCTGGGTGACTTTACCGACCATTTTTTCGGACATGACGTCTGAGCCCCTTTCAAGCGTGTTGTTCGGCAGCTGGGCCGGGCTTCTTGCGAAGAAAGATGTGGATGTTGCGCGACAGCGCCTTGGGCGCCAGCCACTCATAGGTGATAAAGAGCCGCCCCAGCCAGGCGCGGCCACCGGTGTAAGCCGGCGGGCCGTTGTAGTAGTGGCTGAAATGCTCGTAGCGTCTTTCCGGAAAGGCCCGGCGCAAGGCCGCAAGGCTGTTGAGCCGATAGTGGGTGGGAAAGAAGTCTTCCTCCTCGCGCCCGCCATCCTCGCCCATGCCGGCAAAGGCCCGCTGCATTGTCCCGCGCAGCGCGTCCGGCGTGAGACGCGCCGCCAGGGCGACATAGCCCCAGCGGTTGGGCGTGTAGCCGCAAAGATAGCCGCCAGGCTTCAGCACACGGTCGATCTCGGCCGCCGCATGGCGCGGCTCCTGCAGATGCTCGAAGACTGAAAACGCGACCACCATGTCGAAGCTTTCATCCGCGAAGGGCAGCGGGCCGGTCGGGTCGATCACCACCGCACGGTCGATATAAGGGTTGTCCTTTACCGCCTCCGCGACATCGGCACCCACCACCTCGCGCACCCTGCCCTTCAGGATGCGCATATCGCGCAGGGCGCTGGGCTGACCGTCCACATGCTCGCCGCGTCCGGCACCGAAATCGAGCACGGTCTGGTCTGCGGACAGGATCCGGTCCAACAGCGCAAAGAAGTTGAAATGGTGATGATGCGCCGGAAACCCGAACAGGGCCGCTTCGGGATAAAGGCGCGCATAAAAACCCATTGGCGGTCAGAGTGCCTCGGCGCCCGAGATGATTTCGATCAGCTCATTGGTGATCGCAGCCTGGCGTGAGCGGTTGTACTGGATGGTCAATTTGTTGATCATCTCGCCGGCATTGCGGGTTGCGTTGTCCATCGCGGCCATGCGCGCGCCCTGCTCGGAAGCGCCGTTCTCCAAGAGCGCGCGAAACACCTGGGTAGCCACCGATCTGGGCAGCAGATCGGCCAGGATCGCCTCCTCCTCCGGCTCGTATTCGTAGTTCGGTCCGGCCTTGTCCGAAGTTTCGTCCTGGGCGAATTGCGCCGGGATCAACTGCTGGGCGGTCGGCACCTGGGTCAAAACCGATTCGAACTCATTGTAGAAGATCGTGGCGACGTCGAAGGCGCCGGCGTCGAAACGGGCCAGCACATCCTGCGCAATCTCTGCCGCGTTGGCATAGCCGATCACCCGAACTTCGGAGAGGTCGATATGCGCAATGAAATGCTCGCCGAGCTCGCGCCGCAGCGCTTCGCGGCCCTTCTTGCCCACCGTCAGGATATTGACCGTCTTGCCCTTGGCGGTCAGAGCGGCCGCATGGCTGCGCGCCAACCGGGCGATGGAGGAGTTGAACCCGCCGCATAGCCCGCGCTCGGCCGTGGCCACGATCAGCAGATGAACCTCATCCTTGCCCGTGCCCTGCAAAAGCCGTGGCGCCGTCGGGCTGTCTTTCGCTGCCTGCGCCAGATTGCCCAGAACCGCCTCCATGCGCTCGGCATAGGGGCGCGCGGCCTCGGCGGCTTCTTGCGCGCGATTGAGCTTTGCGGCCGCAACCATCTTCATGGCCGAGGTGATCTTGCGCGTGTTCTTCACGCTGTCGATGCGGATCTTGAGATCCTTCAGGCTCGGCATGGCGCGACGCTCCCCTCAGACCCGTTCAGGCGAAGGTCTTGGCAAAATCGCCGATCACGCCCTTGATCTTGTCGGCCAACTCGCCCTCGACCTTACGATCGGTGCTGGTGATATCCTCAAGAAGATCGGCATGCGCGTTCCGGATGTGCTCGATCATGCCCTTCTCGAATGCGCCGACCTGCGAGACCGGAATGTCGTCGAGATAGCCCTGGGTGCCGGCAAAGATCACGCAGACCTGCTCGGCATTGGTCAGCGGTGCGTATTGGGGCTGCTTGAGCAGCTCGGTCAGGCGCGCCCCGCGGTTGAGAAGCTTTTGCGTCGCTGCATCGAGGTCCGAACCGAACTGCGCGAAAGCCTCCATCTCGCGATATTGCGCAAGTTCGAGCTTGATCGAACCCGCCACCGATTTCATTGCTTTTGTCTGGGCCGAGGAGCCTACCCGGCTGACCGACAGACCGACATTCACTGCCGGCCGGATGCCCTGATAGAAGAGACCCGTTTCCAAAAAGATCTGGCCGTCCGTGATCGAGATGACGTTGGTCGGGATAAATGCCGACACATCGCCGGCCTGGGTTTCGATCACCGGCAGCGCGGTCAGCGAGCCGGCCTGATAATCCTTGCTCATCTTCGCGGCCCGCTCCAGAAGGCGCGAGTGAAGGTAGAACACGTCGCCCGGAAAGGCCTCGCGGCCCGGCGGACGGCGCAGCAGCAGCGACATCTGGCGATAGGCCACCGCCTGCTTGGACAGATCGTCATAGATGATCAGCGCATGCATGCCGTTGTCGCGGAAATACTCGGCCATCGTGCAGGCCGCATAGGGTGCCAGAAACTGCATCGGGGCCGGCTCGGAGGCCGTGGCCGCGACGACGATCGAGTATTCGATCGCGCCGGTCTCTTCGAGCTTCTTGACGAGCTGTGCGACGGTCGAGCGTTTCTGTCCCACGGCGCAGTAAATGCAATAAAGCCGCTTGCTCTCGTCGTCGCCGGCCGCGTCGTTGTAGCTCTTCTGGTTCAGGATCGCGTCGAGCGCCACCGCGGTCTTGCCGGTCTGGCGGTCCCCGATGATCAGCTCGCGCTGACCGCGGCCGATCGGGATAAGCGCATCGATCGCCTTCAGGCCGGTCGCCATCGGCTCATGCACCGACTGGCGCGGGATGATGCCGGGCGCCTTGACGTCCGCGCGCATCCGCGCATCGGCCGCAATCGGCCCCTTATCGTCGATCGGATTGCCCAGCGCATCCACCACGCGGCCCAAAAGACCCTTGCCCACCGGTACATCCACAATCGCATTGGTGCGGCGGACCGTGTCGCCTTCCTTGATGTCGCGGTCCGAGCCGAAAATCACGATGCCGACATTGTCGACCTCAAGGTTCAGCGCCATACCGCGAATGCCGCCGGGAAACTCAACCATCTCGCCGGCCTGCACATTGTCGAGCCCATGCACACGGGCGATGCCGTCGCCGACCGAGAGCACCCGGCCGATCTCGGCAACCTCCGCCTCCTGCCCGAAATTCTTGATCTGTTCCTTCAGGATCGCGGAGATCTCAGACGCCTGGATCGTCATCAGCCAGCCTCTTTCATGACGGATTGCAGTTTGGCCAATTTCGCGCGGATCGAGCTGTCGATCATGCGCGAGCCGACTTTGACGACGAGCCCGCCGATAAGCGCCTCGTCGACCGTGACGGTGACCGCGACATCCTTCCCGACCCGCGTTTTTAGGGTCGCGGAGAGATCGGCAAGCTGCGCCTCGCTCAGCGGCCGGGCGGCGGTCACCTCCGCTGTCACCTCGCCGCGCGCGTCGGCCGCAAGGGCCCGAACCGCCGCAATGACGTCCGGCAACACGAAGAGCCGCCGCTTGCCTGCCATGACGCGCAGCGCGTTGGTCGCAATCTCGCCTAGCCCCATCGCCTGTGCGAGGGCGACGATCGCCATGCCCTGATCCTCGCGGCTATAAAGCGGCGAGGCGATCATGTCGCGCAGATCCGCGCTATCGCCAAGTGCGACATCCAGGCTGTTCAGATCCGCCTCGACGCCCTCAAGCGTGCCGGTTTCCTGCGCCAATTCGAACACGGCCGTGGCATAGCGGCCGGCGATACCGGATGCAAAAGTGGCGGTGGCGGACAAAGGTCACCCTTCCCAGCTGCGAAGCCCGGCCGGGCGGCCATGACCTCGGTCCCGATCGACATCATTTTCGCCGCGACGCAGCATCGCAGCATTGGTTGCGCGGGTGCTAGCATAGGGTCTGCACCCTTGCAAGCCAGCCCGATGGCAATGGCTGCGCCGGCCATAGAACGAATTCAACCGCTTGCACGAAAGCGCAGCTGCCTGCGACGCTTTGCAACCGGCATTTTTTCGCATTGCAGGAGACGTTGCACGGCAGAATCACGCCTCATTTGCCTGTCCGCCTCGGCCGGCGCTTGGGCCAACGCCTGGGCCTTTTTTGCCCTGGGCGCATTGCCGAGCAAAGACGTGCGGCCCGGTGACCGGCCGTTAGGCAAGAGGCGGCCGGCTGCGCGACAGCCGACCCAGCGCGGGTTTGGGACCGGGGCCGAGACCCTGCAGGATCTGCAGCGGGCTCCGGGCGGTTTCGCGCACCCCGTCGCGCGGCGTGAGGTAGACCTGCTTGCTGGCTTCGACCAGGATCGATCCGGCCGGGCCGGTCACGGCCAACCGGCGGCCCAACCCTTCCCACAGACCCGCCGTGCGCAGCCAGAACTGCCGGCGCGAGGGCGGGCCGTAAAGCGCCGCCCCGTGACGCTCGGGCGTAAACCGATGCCGGCGCAGCTGTGCCTCGATCTGCCCCACGCTGTAGGGCCGCCCGAAGCCGAAGGGTGTTGCGTCGCGCCGCGCCCAAAGCCCGGTGCGGTTGGGCAGGACGAAAAGCGCGCGACCGGCCGGATGCAGCACCCGCCAGATCTCGTCGAGCAGCGCGCCCGGGCGCTCGCAGGTTTCGAGGCCGTGGGCGATGACGAGCCGGTCGACAAAGCCGGTGGGAAGTGGCCAGAGCGTTTCTTCCACCAGCATCGCGGTGTTTGGCGAACCCGCAGGCCAGGGCATGACCCCCTGCTCGGCCGGCATAAGACACAAAACCCGCCGCGCATCCTGAAGGAATGGCCGCAGGATGGGCGCGGCAAAGCCGAAACCGGCAACGGTCATGCCCTGCGTCGTCGGCCAGAAGGCCCGGATATGCGCCTGCAGCACCGTTTTGGTCTGCCGTCCTAGCCGGCTGCGATAGTAAAACGAGCGCAGATCGACGACATCCAAGTGCATTGCAACCCCAGGGCCGGTCGTGAATAGTCCGCACCATAGTCTAGCCTAAGCCTGGAGGAATGCCCATGCCGCTCGACATCGTGACCGTGCCCTGTCTTTCGGACAACTACGCATTCCTGATCCGCGATACAGCGACGGGCGTCGTCGCTCTGGTCGACGCGCCCGAGGCGGGTCCGATCGAGGCTGCCCTCAAAACCCGCGGCTGGGATCTCGATATGATCCTGCTCACCCATCACCATCCCGACCATGTGGACGGCGTTGCCGGTCTGAAAGCGGCCTTTGCACCGAAAATTTACGGCGGCAAGGCCGACGCGCACCGTCTGCCACCGCTCGACGTCGCGCTGGCGGAAGGCGAAAACGTCGCGGTGGGCGAAAGCGTTGCGCGCGTGCTGGATGTGTCGGGGCACACCCTGGGCCATCTTGCCTTCCACTTTGCCGATGCCAAGGCGGCCTTTACCGCCGACAGCCTGATGGCGCTTGGCTGCGGACGGGTCTTTGAGGGCACCTTTGCGCAAATGTGGGCGAGCCTGGCACAGTTTCTGGACATGGATCCCGAGACGGTGATCTGCTCGGGCCATGAATACACCGCCGCCAACGCCCGCTTCGCGATCACGATCGAGCCGAAGAACACCGCCCTGAAGGCCCGGATCGCGCAGATCGACGCCGCGCGGGCCAAGGGCGAACCCACGGTTCCTTCGCTGCTGGGTACCGAGCTTGCGACCAACCCGTTCCTGCGCGCGAATTGCGACGCGGTAAAGGCTGCCCTGGGTCTCGATGGCGCCGACGACGCCGCCGTCTTTGCCGAGATCCGCAGGCGCAAGGACAGTTTTTGATGCCGCACGCAGGATCAAACGCGTTCGGTTGAGCCCAACCCATTAGGCGCAACCCATTAGGCGCGTCCGGCATGCGCATCTTGAACGCGCACCTTAAAGGCGAGTTCAAAAGTGAATACCGGCCGGGGCGGTGCGGGGCGGTGCGGGCCGGGGCGGTGCGGTGCGGGCCGGGGCGGTGCGGAGGCGGTGCGGGGGCGGTGCGGTGCGGGGGCGGTGCGGGACGCGCCGAAGCCCGCGCCCTTTTTTCGGAACCGCGCTTGTGGCAGGAATGCGCCTGCGCGGCTGCGGTCGCGTCCTGGAACGGAGGATCCCCGCATGGCCCTGGCCGACTGGTTTCGCGACGCCCCAGCCCCAACCCCGCCACGCCCGACGGGACCGGTTCAGGTCGGCTGGTTCCTCAACGATTCCAAGTCCGGCGTGATCTACCCGCCGCCCGAGCGTGTGCGCTCGCCCGATGTGAATAAGACGCATGCGAAATCCGCCGCGCGCTGCCCGGCCGTCATCAATATGGAAAGCCGCTATTTCGTTATCCGCTGCCCCTTTGATCTGCATCTGCGCTTTGCACGCTCGAAAGAGGGCAAAGCGGGGGTGCGCAACATGCTGGGCGAGGCGAGCCCGGTGCGCGGCAACCGGCTCAACCAGATTATCCATGTTACGGCCGAGCCGGAATGGCGCTACAAGGATCGGCCCACGATCCAGGTCAGTCTGCCCTTCATGTTCATCGCTGACGAGCCGGTCTATATGACCCAGCTTTCGGCCTTTCTGCACTATCGACGCGACCCTCTGCCCGGGACGATTTTTGGGGGCCGCTTTCCGATCAATGTCTGGCCGCGACCGCTGATGTGGGCGTTTGAATGGCACGACCCCGCCCGGGATATCGTGCTAAAGCGCGGCGAGCCCTGGTTTTACGTCTATTTTGAAACCGAGCCGCAGGAGCGTCCGGTCCAGATGGTCGAAGCCGAGCGCACGCCGGAGGTCGTCGACTTCATGGAGCATGTCTCGGGCGCGGTAAACTACGTCAACCAGACCTTCTCGCTCTTCAAAGCGGCCGGCGATCATCGCCCCGAAAAGCTTCTGGTGCCGCGCAAACGGGCACGGGAGAAGGACGCCGGCTGATGGCGCGGCGCATCCGCCTTGCCAAACCCGGCGCCGAAATCCCCTTTACGGGCGAACGGGCGACGCCTTTTGTCACCGAGCCGCTGCTGGCTGAGCATCTGCACAGATATTTTACGGCGCTCGACCTTTGCGCCGGGCGCAAGGTGCTCGACATTGCCTGCGGGGAAGGCTACGGCGCCGCCCTGATGGCGCTGAACGGCGCCGCGGCCGTCACCGGCATCGATATCGACGCCGCAACGATCGAACGGGCCCGCCGGGTGTACAGCCTGCCGCGCTTGCGCTTTGAGACGGGCGATGCGCAACAACCGCTGGCGCTCGCCACGGGCAGTGTCGACCTCGTCACCTGTTTTGAAACCATCGAGCATGTTGTCGCGCAAGAAGCGCTGTTGGCCGAACTGGCCCGCATTCTGGCGCCAGACGGCGTGCTTTTGATCTCAACGCCCGATCGCGAGCGGGCGGGCGCCGAAACCTCCCCCAACCCGTTTCACGAACGCGAGCTCTCTTTGGCGGAGTTTCGCGCGCTGCTCGCCCCGCATTTTCCGCATCTGACGCTGCGCCATCAACGGCAGCTCACCGGATCGGTGTTGAGCGATCCAGAGGCCGGTTTTACCGCCGAACAGGTTTTTTGGGAGCGCGAAGGGTTTTTAGAGTTTTCCGCCGCGGCACGGCCCAGCGCACCCCGCTTTTTCTTGATCGCCGCCAGCCGTGTCGCCCCGGTCGCCCTGCCGACCGGGCTGCTGCATGACGGGCGGATCCTGGCAAGCCTTCGAAAAGCGTTGCGCGCAGCAAGGGGCTGAAAAGGCGCCCGAAGGCCAAACAGGGAGGCGCATCCTTCCGGGCTAATCCGGGCAAAGTGCGCTTACGGGCAAAGCGCGGGTACGGGTAAGAAGCGGGTACGGGTAAGAAGCGGGTATGGGCAAAACCCCCCCGGTTTTGACCAGAAGCCGCCGCGCCGGCAGCTATGTTGCACTGCGGCGCAGGCGCCGTTAGCTTCGACGCAGAACCCCGACAGGATGAACAGCATGGCAGAGTTCCAGAAGATCCTCGTGGCAAATCGCGGCGAGATCGCCATCCGGGTCATGCGCGCGGCAAACGAGCTGGGCAAGAAGACGATCGCTGTCTATGCGGAAGAGGACAAGCTCGGGCTGCATCGCTTCAAGGCCGATGAAGCCTACAAGGTCGGCGAGGGGCTGGGCCCGGTTGCGGCCTACCTCTCCATTCCCGACATGATCCGCGTCGCCCGGGCGGCGGGCGCGGATGCCGTGCATCCCGGATACGGGCTTTTGTCCGAGAACCCAGCTTTTGCCGATGCCGTGATCGCTGCGGGGATCGCCTGGATCGGGCCGGACCCGGCCACGATGCGCAGCCTGGGCGACAAGGCCTCGGCGCGGGCGGTGGCAATCGCGGCGGGCGTGCCGGTGATCCCGGCAACGGCTTTGTTGCCCGACGATCCGGAGAAGATCCGCGCTATGGCCGATGCGGTGGGCTATCCGCTGATGCTCAAAGCGGCCCATGGTGGCGGCGGGCGCGGGATGCGCCCCATCGATGGGCCGCACGAGCTGGTGGAGAAGGTCGCGGCCGGTCGGCGCGAGGCCGAGGCGGCCTTCGGCAATGGCGCGGGCTATCTGGAGAAGCTCATCGCCCGGGCGCGCCATGTCGAAGTCCAGATCCTGGGCGATGCCCATGGCGGCATCTACCACCTCTACGAGCGGGACTGCTCGGTTCAGCGACGCAACCAGAAGGTCGTCGAACGCGCCCCGGCCCCCTATCTGAGCGACGCCCAACGGGCAAAGATCTGCGCGCTTGGGCTGAAGATCGCCAGCCAGACAGGGTATCGCAATGCCGGTACGGTCGAGTTCCTGATGGATATGGCCGACGAGGCGTTTTACTTTATTGAGGTCAATCCGCGCATTCAGGTCGAGCACACGGTGACCGAGGAAGTCACGGGCATCGACATCGTTCGCGCGCAGATCCTGGTTGCGGAGGGTGCAACGCTGGCCGAGGCCACGGGTGCGGCAAGCCAGGCGGATGTACGCCTGGACGGGCATGCCATTCAATGCCGCGTGACCAGCGAGGACCCAGCAAACAACTTCATTCCCGATTACGGCCGCATCTCGGCCTATCGCGGTGCAACGGGCTTTGGCATCCGGCTCGATGGCGGGACGGCCTATTCGGGCGCCGTGATCACGCGCTATTACGACAGCTTGCTGGAAAAGGTGACCGCCTGGGCGCCGACCCCGGACAGTGCCATCGCCCGTATGGACCGGGCGCTGCGCGAGTTCCGGATCCGCGGGGTGGCCACCAATATCGTTTTCGTCGAAAACCTACTCAAACACCCAACGTTTCTTAACAACAGCTATCATACCAAGTTCATCGATGCGACGCCGGAGCTTTTCATTTTCGAAGAGCGGCGCGACCGCGCCACCAAGATCCTGAATTTTCTGGCCGATGTAACGGTCAACGGCAATCCGGAGGTCGCCGGTCTGCCGCGTCCTGCGGCCGAGGCACGGACGCCGCGTTTGCCAGACCTGCGCGCCGAAACCCCGCCGCCCGGCGCGCGCGGGCTGCTGCTGGAACGCGGTCCGAAGGCCGTGGCGGATTGGATGCTGGTGCAAAAGCGGCTGCTGATCACCGACACGACGATGCGCGATGCGCATCAAAGCCTTCTGGCGACCCGTATGCGCTCGATCGACATGATCAAGATCGCGCCGGCCTATGCGGCCAATCTGCCGGGGATCTTCTCGATGGAATGCTGGGGCGGGGCAACCTTCGATGTGGCTTACCGCTTCTTGCAGGAATGCCCCTGGCAGCGGCTGCGCGATCTGCGCCGTGCTATGCCAAATATGCTGCTGCAGATGCTCCTACGCGCCTCCAACGGGGTGGGCTACACGAACTACCCCGACAATGTTGTAGAGAGTTTTATCGGCCAGGCTGCCGAGACGGGTATCGACCTCTTTCGCGTGTTCGACCCGCTCAACTGGGTCGAAAATATGCGCGTGGCCATGGATGCGGTGCTGCAGACCGGTCAGATCCTGGAGGCCACGATCTGCTACACCGGCGATATTCACAACCCAGACCGGGCTAAATACGATCTTGCCTACTACGCGGCACTTGCCCGAAAGCTCGAAGCGGCCGGGGCCCATATTCTGGCCATAAAGGATATGGCGGGCCTGGTAAAACCCGCAGCGGCCCGCGCCCTGGTCGCTGCGCTTAAAAACGAAATCGGCATCCCGATCCATTTCCACACTCATGACACGTCGGGCATTGCCGGGGCTGCGATCATTGCCGCCGCCGAGGCGGGTGTGGATGCCGCCGATGCGGCGATGGACGCTTTCTCCGGGCTGACCTCGCAGCCGCCGCTCGGCTCGATCGTGGAGGCGCTTCGGCACAGCCCGCAGGATACCGGGCTGGACATCGGGGCAATTCGCGAGGTTTCGCAGTATTGGGAGGCGGTGCGGGCCATTTATGCGGCCTTCGAGGCCGATATGAAATCGGGTACCTCGGAGGTCTATCTGCACGAGATGCCGGGCGGTCAGGTTACCAATCTGCGCGCCCAGGCCCGCGCGATGGGGCTTGAGGAGCGCTGGCACGAGATCGCCAAGACCTATGCCGAGGTGAACCGGATGTTCGGCGACATCATTAAGGTCACGCCAACATCGAAGGTGGTGGGCGATATGGCGTTGGCCATGGTTGCAGGCGGGCTCTCGCGCGCCGATATCGAAAATCCGGACACCGACATCGCCTTTCCCGACAGTGTGGTCGGGCTGATGCGCGGCGAGATGGGGCGTCCGCCCGGCGGGTTTCCCCAGGCGCTACAGGCGAAGGTCCTGAAAGGCGCAGCACCGCTTTCCGGCCGCCCGGGTGCGGATATGGCGCCGGTGGATCTGGCCGAGGCACAACGCCAGGCCGGCGCGGCGCTGGACCGCATCGAGATCGATGGCGAGGATCTCAACGGCTATCTGATGTATCCAAAAGTGTTCACGGATTATGCGCGGCGCCATGCGACATTCGGGCCGGTTCGCGCTTTGCCGACCCGCGCTTTCTTTTACGGCATGCAACCGGGCGAGGAGATCGAAGCGGAGATCGATCCCGGAAAAACGCTGGTTATTCGACTGCAGGCGATCGGCGACACCGATGAAGAGGGCATCGTGCGGGTGTTTTTCGAGCTCAACGGGCAGCCGCGCGTGGTGCGCCTGGCAGACCGGCAGGTTCAAGCGCTGCGCCCGGCCCGGCCCAAGGCTGAGGAGGGCAACCCAGCCCATCTTGCCGCCCCGATGCCAGGGGTGGTTGCCAGCGTCAGCGTCGCGCGCGGCCAGGCCGTGACGGCGGGCGATCTCATCCTGACGATCGAGGCCATGAAGATGGAGACAGCGCTGCATGCCGAGCGGGCCGGGACCGTGGCGGCGATCCATGCGCCGGCCGGCAGCCAGATCGATGCAAAGGACCTTCTGGTCGAATTCGACCTCTAACGACCATGCCCGGGCGGGCGTGGCGGCTCAACCCGCACGGCGCGAGAAGGCGGTGGCAAGCCCCGCGGCGATCAGAAACGCACCGCCCAGCCGGGTGAGGGCATCGATCAGCCCGGGGCGCCGCAGCAGCTGCCGCATTTGGTTCGCCGCCCAGACATAGGCGGCCGCGTTTAGCGCGCCCAACAGCGCAAAAACCGCCACGAAGATCGCGGCCTGGGGCGCAAAAGGCCGGTCGGGCGCGATGAATTGTGGCACGAAGGCCATGAAGAAGAGAAGGCCCTTGGGGTTGGTCGCGGTAACGAGGAACGCATCGCGAAAGACGCGGCGCTGGCTTGAAGCGGCCTGGACGCCAGGCGCAGCCGTTCGCCGCACAAAGACAAAGCGCAGCCCCAACCAAATCAACCATAGCGCGCCCAGAAGCTTTGCCACCGCGAATGCGGTCGCCGAGGCGGCCAGCAGCGCGCCGAGACCCGAGACCGAGAGCGTTGTTGCAAGAAGATCGCCCAGCGCCACGCCCGACACGCTGGCGGCCCCGGCTCGGCGCCCATGCGCCAGGCTCTGGGCCATGACCATCAGCACGGTTGGGCCGGGCATGACCAGAAGCACTGCCGAGGCGACGACAAAGGCCAACAATGTCGGCGGATCGACGGGCACTCACACCTCGCTTGGGTTGCGGACGCATCTGGCCCGGCGCGGATGGTTCGTTCAAGTGCAATTCTGCCGCGCAGCCGGATGCGCGAAGCCGGAACGCCGACAGGGTCGCTGAGCGCGCCGCCTGGCATCGCCTCTTCAGCTTTGCCCCCATCTTGCTTATGGCTGGCGGCATGGATGATCTCGAACGGCTGATGCGCGCCCAGGACGCCGGGCTTTTTGCGCTTCCGCACGGGTCGACGCCTGAGGGGCCGGCGCCTGAGGAGCTTTGGCCTAAGGGGCCGGCGCCTGAGGAGCCTACGCCTGAGGGGCCGACGCTCCTGGTCAACGCCCGACCCGGCGCTGCACTGGCGACGCTTGCTTTGCCTCGGCTGGTTTGCGTGCAGCCCCGACGCGACGCGTATAACATGCTTCTGCGCAGCGGCCTGACCTGCCATCCAACGCTGCGGGCAGCCGCGCCGGGGTCGGTTTCAGCCGGTCTGATGCTTGCCACCCGAAACCGCGCGCAGACGCTCGGTCTTTTGGCCGCCCTCACGCGCCTGACCCGCCCGGGCGGAACGGTGGTTCTTTCCGGCGCAAAGACCGATGGCATCGACGCGCTGGCAAGCCGGCTGCGCAATCTGGTCGCCTTGGAGCGCTTTGCCAAAGGCCATGGTAAGGTGCTGGCGTTTCAAAGGCCGACCGATCTGCCCGCGGCCTTTGCCGAATGGGAGGCGGCCGCGGCGCCCGCACCCAATCGCGATGGGCTGCGCAGCGCGCCGGGCATGTTCAGCCACGCGCATGCCGACCCGGGATCGCGGTTTCTGGCCGGGTTGGTGGCGGGCGGTCTTTCGGGCTATGTGGCCGAGCTGGGGGCCGGATATGGCTGGCTGGCACGACAGATCTTGCGCGAGAACGCCGATGTCGCGCGGCTTGTCCTTTATGAGGCCGACTATGAAAGCTGCGAGATGGCGCGCCAAAATCTGGCCGATCCGCGTGCGGAGGCCGTCTGGGCCGATGTGACTGCGCTCTCCGAGGCGGAAGGCGGCTTTGACCAGATCGTCACCAACCCGCCCTTCCATGACGGGCGCGCGCCCGACCCGGCCCTGGGCCAGGCCTTCATCGCCGCAGCCGCCCGGCTGTTGACGCCCAAGGGCCGGCTGATCCTGGTGGCAAATCGGCACCTGCCTTACGAAAAAACAATGGCCGCGCAGTTCCAGGCGCTGCAAACGCTCCAGGACGCGGCGGGCTACAAGATCCTTGAGGCATCGCGCCCGCGCCGCAACCGTCGGTAACCCTGATGCGGGACCGTCCGGGCGGCGACGCAAGTCTAGCCGGGGATCGACCGGGCTTTCTCGCGCAGAGCGAACTTTTGGATCTTGCCCGTCGACGTCTTAGGCAACGGGCCGAAGACGACCACGCGCGGACATTTGAAATGCGCCAGGCGCGTGCGGGCGAACTGGATCAATTCCTGCGCTTCGGCCGCAGCGCCGGTTTTAAGCTCGACAAAGGCGCAAGGCGTCTCGCCCCATTTCGCGTCGGGCTTGGCAACGACGGCGCAAAAACCCACGGCTGGATGCGCGTAGAGCGCATCCTCAACCTCGATGGACGAGATGTTCTCGCCGCCCGAAATGATGATGTCCTTGGAGCGATCTTTGAGCTGAATGTAGCCATCGGGATGGCGCACCGCGAGATCGCCCGACCAGAACCAGCCCTCCCTCAGCGCCTTTTCCGTCGCGGTCGGGTTTCGAAAATAGCCCTTCATGACGACATTGCCGCGGAAGGTGACCTCGCCCAGCGTCTGCCCGTCGGACGGCACCGCGGCACCGGTCTCGGGATCGCGCACATCGAGCGCCTCAAGCGCCAGGTAGCGCACGCCCTGGCGCGCCTTCAGCCGGGCCTGCTCTTGCGCCGGCAAAGCATCCCACTCGGCATGCCAGTCATTGATCACGGCGGGGCCGTAGACTTCGGTAAGACCGTAGAGATGCGTCACCCGAAAGCCCGCCTCGGCCATGGCCGCCAGAACGGTTTCGGGCGGCGGCGCCGCGGCGGTCAGAAACTCAACCTGATGAGCGATCGGGCGCCGCTCTTCCGGCGCCGCGTTCAGCAGGGTGGCCATTACGATGGGCGCACCGCACATATGCGTCACAACGTTCTCGGCAATCGCTTGAAACATTGCTTCGGCCCGCACCTGGCGCAGGCAGACATGCGTGCCCGCAACGGCCGACAGCGTCCAAGGAAAGCACCAACCGTTGCAGTGAAACATCGGCAGCGTCCAAAGATAGACCGGATGGGCGCCCATCTGGGCGTGCAGGGCGTTCGACTGCGCCAAAAGCATCGCCCCGCGATGGTGATAGACGACGCCCTTGGGATCACCGGTGGTGCCGGAAGTATAGTTGAGCGCTATTGCGTCCCATTCGTCCTGCGGCATCGACCATTCGAAATCGGGGCGCCCCTTACCCAAAAACGCCTCGTAATCGGCCGCATCCGGCCAGGCTGCGGCCGAATCGGCAGCGGGCAGCGTTGGGTCGCTGTAGATGACAAGCTTGGGGGGCCTGTCGGTGGGCGCAATCGCCGCCTCGGCAAGGGCCAGAAGCTCGCTGTCGACGATCAGAACCGCCGCCTCGGCATGCTCGAGGATGAAGCGAATGCCGGCCGCGTCGAGCCGCGTGTTGATCGCGTTCAGCACCGCGCCGGTCATCGGCACGGCGTAATGCGCCTCCAACATCGGCGGGGTGTTGAAGAGCAGACAGGCCACCGTATCGCCGCGCCTGACCCCGGCGTCGACCAGCGCGCTCGCAAGACGGCGGGTCCGGGCGTAAAATGCGCCGTAGGTCAGCCGAACGCGGGCAGAACCGAACCCATGCACCACCGCAAGATGCTCAGGATAGACGGCCGCCGCCCGCTCCAGCAAGGTTAGGGGTGTCAGGGGCTGGAAGTTGGCCGGACGGCGCGGCAGATCGGTGTTGTAGGCGTCAAGGGTCATCGCGGCGCTCCTCGGTGACTTTGTTTCCATCATGTGGTCCTTCTGCCGCAGGGCAAGGCCCAGTTTGGCATGGACCTGCGCCTGTTGGCGCTTAGGCTGACACGACACCTTTCGGGCGCGACCGGGTGAGGGAGATCGGGCGATGATGGAAGGCAGGACCGCGATCGTGACCGGTGCGGCCACCGGTGTGGGTCTGGCGATCACCCGGCATCTGGCCGAATTGGGCATGCGGCTGGTTTTGTCGGATACCGACGATGCCCGGCTCGACCAGGAAGGGGCGGATCTGCGCGAAGCGGGCGTCGAGGCCATGACGTTTTCATGCGATTTACGCGAGCGGCTTTCGGTCAACAACCTGCTTGCACTTGCCATCGACAGCTTCGAGCATGTCGATGTGCTGGTGAATGCCTCGCGCGAGCTGATTGCGGGCGACCCGCTCGACAGCGCTGATGCCGATCTGGAGGCGCTCTTTTCGCAAAACGTCAAGGCGCCCTTGGCGCTTAGCCAGGCGGTGGCGCGGCGTATGATCGCCCAGGCGGAAGGGCGCGAGAGCGTCCCGGCGGGCGGACATGGGACGATCGTGAACATCTCCTCCATTGCCTCGCGCCGGACCCTGCCGGAGCTGCTTGCCTACTCCATCGCGTCCGCGGCCGTCGACCAGATGACCCGCTCGCTTGCCGTCGCGTTGGCGCCCCATGCGATCCGGGTCAACGCCGTGGCCCTGGGCGGTGTAATGACCGCCAGTCTACGTCTCGCGCTAAAGGATCGCGACAGCGCGCGACGCGACATGATCGACGTAACGCCCCTGGGGCGCATCGGCGAGGCGAATGAGGCCGCCGAAGCGGTGGCGTTTCTAGCCTCGCCGGCGGCCAGCTTCGTGACCGGCCAGATCCTTTCGGTCGATGGGGGACGAACCCTGCTCGACCCGATGGACACACCCGCGCACTGACCGCCCTGCGCATCGATGACGTCGCTAACGGCCATTTGCGCGCGGCCGGTTGCGCTACCAGGAGATCTCGGGGGCGCAGCGCAACAGATCTTCGCGGGATACGCGCTCGGCATCGACGCCTGGAACAGGCACAGGCCGCACTACCCAGTCCACGATCAACCGCAGAACGGGCCGCAGAACGGGCGGCAGCGCCGCATGGACAGTGGGGGCGCCGGCGCGTTACCTTCAAGCGATGGACCGAATGGATGTGATCGTCGCGGGTGGCGGCATTGTGGGCACCCTTCTTGGCGTTGCCCTGGCGCAGTCCGGGCTGCGCGTAACCGTTTGCGATGCGCTGCCTGAGGCCACCCGCAGGGCGGCGGATTTCGACGGGCGGGCCTATGCTGTGGCGGCGGCAGGCCAGCGCATGCTGGCAACATTGGGGCTGTGGAACAGCCTCGCACCCCACGCGCAGGCCATGACCGACATTCGCGTCAGCGACGGTCGTCCGGGCGAGGATCCGGCCCCACCCCTGCTGCATTTCGACCATCGCGAAACGGATGGCGGCCCCTTCGCCTTCATGCTCGAAGACCGTCATTTGCGTGCCGTGCTGCAAGATGCCGCCATGGCAACGCCGGGCCTCACACTGCGCGCACCGGTACGCATCACCCACCACAGGGCCGAAAACGGCGCGGTTCTGGTGACGCTTGCGGATGGCGGCAGGCTGGGCGCCCGCTTGCTGGCCGCCTGCGACGGGCGCCGCAGCGCTGTCGCGGCGCGAGCCGGACTCCACCGAACCGGGTGGGATTACCGCCAGAACGGGCTCGTCTGCGCGCTTGAGACCGAAGCGCCCCATGAGGGGGTGGCGCAGGAGATCTTCCTGCCGGCCGGCCCGTTCGCGCTGCTTCCTCTGATCGGCAAGCGCGTGAGCCTGGTCTGGACCGAGAGCCGGGCCGAGGCAGAGGCCATCAACGGTCTGAGCGACGGGGCCTATCTGGCGGAGCTGCGCCGGCGGATGGGCGAGCGTTTGGGCGCGGTGCGGCTGGTCGGACGGCGCTATACCTATCCGCTCGCCCTCTCGCTCGCCCCAAGCTGGATCGCCTCTCGGCTAGCGCTGGTCGGCGACAGCGCGCATGCAATCCACCCGCTGGCTGGGCAAGGCCTCAATCTGGGCTTCAAGGACGTCGCCGCCCTGGCCGAGGTGGTGGCGACCGCTCGGCGCCGCGGCGAGGATATCGGCAGGGCCGATGTGCTGCGACGCTATCAGCAATGGCGGCGGTTCGACACCGCAGCGATGGCGCTGGCCTGCGACGGCTTCAACAGGCTTTTTTCCAATGATCGTCGTGCATTGCGCGGACTTCGCCGCATGGGCCTCGCGCTGGTCGACCGTCTTCCGGCTGCAAAGCGCGGCTTCATCGCTCTGGCGGCTGGCCAAACGGGCGTCCAACCGCGGCTCCTGCGCGGCTTGCCGATCTAGCCCAAAACCCGGCTTCAGAACCCTCGTTAGGTCCAACCATGCGATGCGCATATACGGCTTGCCCCGCCCGTCGCATCGCGCTCTTCTCGGCGCATCCCTCTCGGCGCATTCCTGTCGCGGCATCCCTCTTGGCGCATCCCTCGCGGCACAGTCCAGTCAGGGCAAGCGGGGGCGTTTCGAGCCGATCACGCCGGTGTTGAACCCACCCCAGCGCAGCTCGCCAAAGAGCCGCTGATACTCGATCTTCGGACAGCGGTTCATGATCACCGTCACGCCCTTTGCCTCCGCCCGCGCAGCGGCGTCCGCATCCATCACGCCAATCTGCATCCAGATCGTGCGCAGACCCTTGTCCAGAAGCTGTGCGAGCGCCTCGTCGACCACCGCGCCAGCCTGGTCGGAGCGTCGGAAGACATCGACCATCTCGACCGGTCCGCTGGCGATTTCGGCAAGGCTGGCCTTGACGGTGGCTCCAAAACCCGCCTGCCCGGCATAGGTAGGGTTCACCGGCAGCACGCGATACCCCTTAAGTGCAAGATACCGGGCCACGAAATAGGATGGGCGCAGCTCGTTGAGCGAAACGCCCACGGCCGCGATGGTTTTCGTACTGTGCAGTATGGCGCGCAGATCGGCGTCGCGATAGCCCATGTCTCCTCCCTGCAGACCTCCAAGCACAAAAAAGCGCCCAGGAAAAGCCTGGGCGCGAAGTCGGAACGAGGGACAGTGAGTGATGAAGCCAGGCTACAGCCGTAGACCCCGCTTCAGAATGGAAGATAGGATTTCCTCACTCACATTGAAAGATCATGTAAGCATTTTGTGAATAAATCCTTACCAATGAACCGTAGACCTATTCTGCGGAAACCCGCCGCCGGCTGGCAGCGCCCGGGCTAGCCTCTGTGCCATCCAGCGTTTCACGCGCAGCGTAAAGGGCAACGGCCGCCGCATTCGAAACATTGAGCGAGGAAAACCCGCCCCTTACCCCAAGACTTGCCAGCGCCGAACAGCGTGTCCGCGTCAGCGGTCGCAGGCCGCTGCCCTCTGCACCAAGCACCAGCGCCGTTGGAACACCGGGATCGCGGTCAAGCGCGGCTGACAACGCCATGTCAGCATCGCCGTCCAGCCCGATCAGCCGATAGCCCATATCACCAAGGACCTGCATGCTCGTTGCAAGATTGCGTACCCGCAGATAGGGCTGGCCCTCCAACGCGCCCGAAGCGGCCTTGGCCAGCGCGCCCGTCTCGGGTGCGGAATGGCGTGCCGGCGCGATGACGGCCCGGGCGCCGAAGACTGCGGCCGAGCGCAGAACCGCGCCGACATTATGCGGGTCCGACACCCGGTCGAGCAGCACCAAGAGCGGGACAGCACCGCGCGGCGCACAGAGCTCGGACAGGGACGGCCATATCAAGGGCTCGGTCTCCAGCGCAGCACCCTGATGGACGGAGCCGGGGTCGAGCGGCGCCGGAAACCGCCTTGCATCGGCCGCTTCGGGCGCCACGCGACCGGCGGCGATGCTGTCGGCCAATCGATCAGCTGCGTTGGTTGTGACGATGAGGCGGTGCAATCGCCGCGCCGGGTTGTCCAGCGCTGCCCGCACCGCATGCAGGCCGAAAAGCCAGAGCCGCTGCGGCGCAGCGCTTCGGCGCTCGCGCTCGCGCTCGCGGGCAACGGCCCAAGCCGGTTTCGGTTTCCTGTCCATCTTCGGTCTCGTTTTTCGGGCGCTCTTCGGGCCGCGCCATAGCAGCTTGCCCGACGACGATTACCGGTTGACGCGACTGGGCTCAATTCCTATGCACCAAGCCCTGGCCAGCACGACCCTTTGGAGGGGTGGCAGAGCGGTCAAATGCAACGGACTGTAAATCCGTCGGGGAAACCCTACGCTGGTTCGAATCCAGCCCCCTCCACCAAAAATCAAATTTAGATCAGAGCCTTACAGACAGGTCCACGCTTCAAACGCGACTGGGCGCACCGCATAGATGCGCGGCGCGCCCTCCTTCTTCGGTCGAACGCAAAGCGACCCGTTGGACAGCGCGCCGGCGCACGCGCCAAACCGAGCGCTAATGCAGCCTCCGGTTGCGCCGTGTTTTTGCCGCTGTGGCGACATCGCCCCCGACAATGGGGTTTTTTGTGGGGCGCGCCCGCTAAGACACGCAACGATCCCGGCTTCGGGGAACGGCAAAACAAAGCCTGCACAGAGTTAAGTCGGCCGAAAAAGGCGTTCAGGGCAACCTCCGCTGGTTTTGTGGCCCAGCCGCGGCGGAGCCGGCCACGATCGCCGCGGGCCTGTCAAACAACCGCGAAAGCCTGCAACTAGTAAGGCATATGCACGGTACCGGCGCGGGGATGTTGGCACCGATCCTTCTCTTAGCAGGGGTTGAGGTCGCCCGCCAAAACGGGACAGAGGCTCAGATGCCGGACGGAAGCATTCTACTGGCCGCCTGCGCTTGTCCGCCAAACGCCCCTCCGAAGCTTTGCAAGAAAGGCGGTCGTCCACAACCCCGCCGAGACGATGAACGGCAACCAACGCGGCGGCAAGGCTGCGTCCGAAACCACGGGCGGGTTCAACGCTGTACCACGAGATCCCATCGGTGTCGCCCCGTTCGTCGGTGTCGCCCCGTTCGTCGGCATCGCCCCGTTCGTCGGCATCGTCCCGCTCATCGGCCCGACGGATGCCGCGAATGACGATGATGGGGGAGACGCCTTAACCGGTCGTCCACAGAAGGTGTGATCTGCGGCCATGGCGGCTGTGACGCCATCTGCGATTTCGGCGCAGATGGCAGCCTTTTCGGAAAGGCGGGCAAGGATGTTCTTTTCGCCGGGGCGGGCGACGACGTCATCAGCGCAGATGCGGGCGGAAGCGGGCTTTTCGGCGGGGTCGGCGGGGTCGGCGGGGTCGGCGACGACGACCTTAACAGTAGCGGCCTCGACGATCTACTCGATGGCGGGCCTTGCGCCGACAGCTTTGGCGGGAGGGCCGGCCAGGATTTGATCCGCGAAGGGGGGTGGCGACGATGCGGTGCCCGCCGCCTTGCCAAGCCCCAGGGTTGTCGCATCATGCGCGGGCCGGGCGACCCGATCAGCAGTTAGGCAGCCGCATGCTGGGCGCAAAACAACGGCCGCAATGGGCCCAAACGGTACGACCGCCTGCTCTTCCCGGTGCGCTCCTTCGGATCATGGCCGCGGAATTCACCGCCCCGTGCGACCAAAGCAAGCCCGAGACCCGTCGCGAGCCGCTCCTCAAAGGCGCTGGACCGCGCCTCGCAAGCCTCAGACTGTTGTTCCAGCCGGTCGATTGCCGCCTCGGGACCGCCGCGTAGACATCGGCTTCGCTGCAGATAGTTCAAGAGGTCGCATTCGGCATCCTCGCGCCTATCCCGTTCCGCAACCGTTAGTACGGCCCGCAAACCCTCGCGGCAAAGCGCTGCCCCCCACCCCACCCCCGCACCCGACACCTTCCTTCAATGCAGCAGCACGGCGGAGCAGCGCCAGCGGCAATGGTCCGGTGATCGCCGCTGTCCCGGTCCGCAGAGCGATGCGCGCCGCGCGATAACGACCCCGTTCCGAGGCGCATTTCAAAGCCGACACGCAGTGCAAACGCAGCTTCCGACAAGCGCCGCAAGAGTGGCAAGTTTCGTGCCGACCCCAAGCTTTCGGTCGATCGTTGCGCGATGTGTCCAGACGGCGGTGGGCGCGATGCAAAGACTGCGCGCATCGAGCTATTGCGAATCGAACATTACGTCGCGCCGGCAGCGTAGGCCGGCATGAACGCCGTCTTGCGGCGTACTCTGGCCCGCCTCGCGCCGGGTCAGGCGCTCGGTTTGCGTATCGTCTATCCCGCCCATGCGACACCGGGCCCGCCGAAAAGGTGAACAGGCGCAGGCCGCCCAAAACGCCCCAGAACGGGACCATCCCCAAAACCCGAAGCGTAGCCCAAGCCGGAGCCTGCCAGACGTGCCTCGGCCGCAGGGCGCCGGCGCGGGCGTTGCAGGGCCGCGACCCCCGGTGCAAGAACGCCGCCGGGGGTCTGACGGACCCTATTGGGGCAGGATCACCGTGTCGATCACATGGATCACGCCGTTCGATGCCTCGACATCAGCGGCGGTGACGGTCGCCTCGTTCACCGTAACGCCCGAGGTCGCGTCGATAGCGATATCGGTGCCCTGCACGGTCGTCACACTCAGCGTCTGTCCCGCAATGTCGCTCGACATGACTTTGCCGGGGATCACATGGTAGGTCAGGACCGCCACAAGCTGGTCCTTGTTTTCCGGCATCAGAAGCGTTGCGACCGTGCCTTCGGGCAGCTTGGCAAACGCCTCATCGGTCGGTGCGAAGACGGTGAACGGCCCGTCACCCTTCAAGGTTTCGACAAGTCCAGCCGCCTGAACGGCCGCAACCAGCGTGTCGAACTGGCCGGCGGCGACGGCGGTATCCACGATGTCGGCGGCCTGAACCTGGGCAGGCACCGCCCAAGCGACCGAAGCCGCAAGTGCTGCGCCAAGAAAGATACGTCTCTGCACGTTTTCGTCCTTTCGAATGAGCAGACGCCTTCTGCGTCAGAGCCTTTAACGAATGCGTGGCCGGATCGGATGACAGCCGGGGCGACCCTTGGGCGCGATTGACGGGCCGCGGCAGGGTCCTAAGCGGCGCCTTTCCAAGGCATCAAGTCACAGGAAGTTGAACCGCAACGGCCGGGAAACCGGATGCAGCGCCGGCGACTAGGCCGGGCGCATACCTTAAACGGTCTGGAGAATGTTGCGGATCTTTTCGCGATCGTCGCGTGCAAGCGGTGCGAGGATCTCGTCGATCACCGACGAAAGGACGTGCTGGATCTGCGTTACGTGATCGTGGCCCCGGCGCGTCAGCATCACATGACAGACGCGGCGATCCCGCGCGCTCACCCTGCGCTCCACCAGACCCTTGCTCTCCAGCGACCGGACTGCGCGCGTCAACTGCGAGTTATCACGCCCCACCAGATCGACAAGCGTCTGCATCGGTGCAGGCTCGACGCTGGCAATATGGATCAGCAGAAAGCAGCCCAAACGGCCCACATGCTCGGAGTCGATCCGTGTCAGTTCGCGGGCCAGCAACGCATCCATTCGGCGCATAATCTGATCGAATTGATGCGCCAGTTGTATCTCCTTGGCCATTGCCCCTCAGTAACATCAGCCGGTTTGCACCACATCCCCGCACACCCACGACATGGTCGGGGCATGCAAAACACCCTCATGCAGCAGCGAAATACGCCGACATGCGCATGATCGGACCGTCTGCGCCAAAGAAAGTACCGAACTGTGCGTTCGCCGACGGATCGGACCCGGGAGAAGAGCCGCGATTCGCAACGACAATTGCGGTATGTTAACCATTTTGCGGTATAATGCGACCCCACAAGGCACTGAAACGCAATTAAGTTTCCCCATCATAACGCCCGGCTGCCAAGTCTCGGCGAAAAGCCACGCCCAACCGATGCTAGACAAGGCCATCGATCGTCTTGACCTTGCGGGCGCAGAACGAAATGAAACTGGAAATCCGGGCGGGAACGACGGGCGAGGGCTGGCGCACCGCATAAAGCGGCAAGACCGCCTGCTGAAATGCGGGCAACAATTCTACAACCGCGCCCGTATCGATCTGGCGTGCAAACGCCCAAAGCGGGCCGCTATGCACACCCTGATCGGCAAGCACCGCCTTAACGGCCGAACGCACCGCGTTGACGGACACGCGCCCGTTCCGCTCTACAGCATAGCGCTTGCCTGCCTTATCGTAGAGCACCAGAGGCTCGCTCCGATGGCGGGGCGAGAAGAACACAAAGGCATGCTGGGCAAGATCCTCCGGCCGGCGTGGGGTGCCGTGGCGGGCGAGATAGGCGGGGGAGGCGACGAGCACCCGCGGAACATCGGCCAATTTTCGCACGATCAGGCCCGAATCGGGCAAAGCGCCGACCCGCAGCGCCACATCGAGGCCGCTTTGCGTAAAATCGACATATCCGCCGGCCAGGGTGAGATCGAAATCGACCTCGGGGTGAAGTCGGCGATACTCAAGCATCCAATCCGTCACGAATTCCTGTCCGAAGTCGATAGCGGCAGTGACCCGAAGCCGGCCGCTTGGCGCGAGGTTCTCGCCACTGATTTCGGCCTCCAACACGTCGAGTTGATCAAGAACCCGCTTGAGCCGTTCGTAATAGAGGAGACCTTGGGCGGTGGGTGTAGCCGCGCTGCCCGAGCGCGCGAGCAGCCGCGTTCCCAGCCGCCGCTCAAGCTGAGCGATGCGTCGCGAGACCCCGGACGGGTCCTGGCCCATCGCGCGCGCCGCGGCGCGGATCGAGCCCGTCTCCACAGCCTTCAAAAAGGCAATCTCGGCAGCATTCCGCATCGGCCTGTTGCTAAACAGTCCACACCGCACTGTCAAAACAACGACTGTTGTGGAGATTTCTTCGCCTTAGGGTCCTCTCGGCAGCAATAGGAGGGTCGACTATGGAACACACACTTGCCGGCAAAACCGCACTTGTCACCGGGGGCAGCCGGAACATCGGGCGCTTGACGGCGTTGGAGCTGGCGTCCAAGGGCGCCGATATCGTCCTGACCTATCGCAGCCAGAGTGCAGCGGCCGAGGCGGTCGTCGCAGAGATCCGCGCGCTGGGCCAACGGGCCAAGGCGCTGCAGGCCGACTTCGGCCAGGATGGCAACGCGGCGGATCTGGCCGAGCGGGCGCTGGGCGTTCTGGACAGCTGGGATAAAGCGCAGCTCGACATCCTAATCAACAACGCCGGCACCTTGCGCATTGGCGGGTTCGACCAGATCACCGCAGGGGATCTCGATGCCATCTACACAACCAACTTCAAAAGCGTCGTGCTGCTGACCCAGGCGCTGGTGCCGCACATGGCCGAGGCGGGCCGGATCGTCAATCTCAGCTCCGGCTTGGCCAATGGCGCATTTCCGCCGCTTATCGCCTACGGGCCGCTCAAGGCCGCGCTCCAGGCGATGACGCTCTACTGGGCCCAGATCTTGGGGCCAAGGCAGATCACCGTAAACGCCGTCGCCCCGGGCGGCCTTGACGATGATTTCAATGCCCAGCTTTTTAACCAGATCATTCCCGGCGCGCGCGACTACATCGCCAACGGCACTGCGCTTGGGCGGGTCGGCCTGCCCGAGGATGTCAGCGGTGTGATCGGCTTCTTATGCGAACCCAAGGCGGGTTTTGTGACCGGCGCGGTTCTGAAGATCGATGGCGGGTTCAAGCTCTGATCGCCAGCGGAGCGCGTGCCAGCGCAAAGGCGGATCGGCGCGGAGAAGGCCGACTGCGCGCCGGATCTGCCCTGATCGGGCGGGTTTGGCGCAAAGAAAGGGGGCTTGGCTCTGGCAACCCGTCTGTCTCTAAGCGGCCCACAAATGCCCAGCCCCTAGGTTAAGAACCTATACAAATATTGGAATTTGCGTGCTTCTCTATCTTTGATTTGAGGTTTTGGGATGGAGGCGCGCGATGGCGACTTTGTTTTGGCTTTCGGATGCGGCCTGGGCGGCGATCGAGCCGCATCTGCCAC
>JBCDAZ010000022.1:0-57789 GCA_039184655.1 Pseudomonadota bacterium
CGTCCAGCGGCGCTGCTGCGATAATGCGCACCGAAGGGAGGGCGCCCCCGCGGCACAGCCGATCAGATATCGGCCCGCGCCGCTTTGGGCCCGGCCAGGGCTGCCTTAGGCCCGCCCGTGCCTGCGGCACGGGTCCCGCTGGGGTGGTCGGTTCTTTTTGCCCGGCGGCGGGGGGCTCAGAGCCGCAAATGCCGCAAGACGGCGCGACGTCGGCGCTGCGTCCGGCTACATCCCGACAGCCACCATCGCCCGGGCCAGCCGGTCTAGCCCGGTTTCGGGCAGACCGGCGACATTGATGCGGCTGTCGCCGACAATGTAGACGCCATGCTCGGCCCGGATCCGCTCGACCAAGTCCGGCAAGACGCCGAGCCGGCTGAACATGCCTCGGTGCTGCGCGATAAAGTCAAAACGTGTGTCGTTGGTTTCGCGGCGAAGCGCCTCTGCCAGCCCTTCGCGCAGGCGCTGCATACGCAGCCGCATTGCGTCGAGCTCGTCCTGCCACTGCGCCTTCAACGCGGCATCGCCCAAGATCATCGCAACCAATGCCGCGCCATGATCGGGCGGAAAGGAAAAGTTCATTCGATTGAGCGACGCGAAATTGTCGTTGATCAGCGCGGCCCCGTCCGCATGTGCAGCCAAGGCGAGCGCAACGCCCACCCTGTCGCGATAGAGCCCGAAATTTTTCGAGCAGGAGGCGGCGACCATCAACTCGGGCAGCTTTACGGCCATCGCGCGCAGGCCGGCCGCGTCGGCGTCGAGGCCGTCGCCGAAGCCCTGATATGCAAAGTCGATCAGCGGTGTAAACCCGCGCGCAAGCGCCAGATCGGCGAGCGCGGACCAGTCATCCTCCGACAGGTTCGCGCCGGTCGGGTTGTGGCAACAGCCATGCAACACCACAATGTCGCGCGGCCCGGCTTCGGCCAGATCGGCGCGCATCGCCGCGGTATCGACCATGCGGGTCGTCGCATCGAAGTATCGATAAACCCGCATCGGGATCTTGAGATGCTTCAGCATCGCTGCATGGTTGGGCCAGCTTGGGTCCGAGATCCAGACCGTCGCCCCGGTATCGGCCTTCTGGATAAGCTCGAAAAGCAGATGCAAGGCGCCGGTGCCGCCGGGGGCCTGGGCCATGGCCACCCGGGCGGGGTCGACCGAATCGGCAAGGACGAGGTCGCGCATTGCGGCATTGAACGGGCCGTCGCCCAGCAGCGCCTTGTAGGATTTGCTGTCCTGCGCGGCATGCAGACATGCCTCGGCCGCTTTGACCGCGGCCATCACAGGAGTGGCACCGTCGGCATCCTTATAGACACCGACGCCGAGGTCGATCTTGTCCTCCCGCGGGTCGCTCCGATAGGCACCGATAAGCGCGATGATCTTGTCGGGCGGCTGCGTGGTCAGCGTCTCGAACATAACGACGTCTCCCTTGGCGGGGGCAAGCGCCTGGATTTCGACGCCTCCCCCGCTGCTGCTACGCCGATGCGCGCCGCGGCGCAATGCCCGGATGCTTCAAGGCGGCATCGTCCGGTCGCGCGACAGCTGATGGCTTCGGGTTTCCCGCCATTCAGGCTGAAAACCGACCTTCTGATACAGCGGTAGGGCGGCAGGATGATCGAGCGTGCAGGTGTTGACGCGCATACGGTCCACCCCGTCGCGATCCCAGCCCATATGCACCGCCGTGCGCAGCATCCAGCCGCCCAGGCCCCTGCCCACCATCTCCGGCACCAGGCCGAAATAGGCCAGGCCGCAGCTTCCGGCGGTGCGGAAATCCAGCATGAAAAACCCGGCCGGCCATCCGGTGCGCATCAGCGTGTAAAGCTCGACCTGCGGATCGCCGACATAGGCTGCCAGGTCATCGTCCGACGCGTCGTGCCAGTCGGTCCACTCATAACGCCCGCCGACCGCATCGTAGAGCGATAGAAAGTACCAAGGCGGCGGCTCGACGGCGTGAAGCAGTGCAAGCGGCGGTCCCAGCGGCGCCGGTGGCCAGGCGAAATCGGGCCGCCGCTCCATGACAAGATAGGTCACGACGGTCTCGACGGTCTCGCCGGCCTTGGCCTCACGCACCTGTGTCGACCTTCAGGTCCGGGTAGCTGCCCCATTCGGCCCAGGAGCCGTCATAGACTGCGTTTTGTGTATGGCCGATCCGGGCAAGCGCAAGGGCAAGGATCGCCGCCGTCACCCCGGAGCCGCAGGTTGTCACGATCGGGCGCGATAGATCCACCCCGGCGGTTTGAAAAATCGCCCGTAGCGCCTCGGGTGCCTTCATCGTCCCGTCTTCGGTCAGCAGATCGCGGTAGTAGACGTTCTTGGAGCCTGGAATACGGCCCGCGCGCAAGCCCGGGCGCGGCTCAGGCGCCTCGCCCCGGAAGCGTTCGGGCGAGCGCGCATCGACGATCTGCTCGTCGCCCAGCTTGACCGCGCGCGCCACCTGCGTCACATCGCGGATCAGCGCAACCTCGCGGCGGGCGGTAAAGTGCCGATCGCGGGGGACCGGCGCGTCCTCTTCCAGCGGACGCCCTTCGGCCTTCCATTTCGGCAGACCGCCGTCCAAAACCGCAACATCGCGCTTGCCGAAGAGGCGAAACATCCACCAGACCCGCGGGCTGGAGAACATCCCACCCGCATCATAGACCACGATCCGATGTCCGTCGCCCACCCCCATCGCCCGCATGCGGCTGATGAATTTTTCAACCGGCGGCACCATATGCGGAAGGGCCGAATTGGTGTCGGCGATCTCGTCGATGTCGAAAAAGAGCGCGCCGGGGATGTGGCCTTCGGCATATTCTGCGCGCGGGTCGCGCGCGGCATCGGGCAGGAACCAGCTGGCATCCAGCACTCGCAAGTCGGGCGCGCCCAGATGCGACTCAAGCCATTGGGTCGAGACGAGAAGCTGCGGATCGCTGGTCGGCATAGATGTCCCTTGGCGCTTTGCTCCTCGACAGGGTTAGTCGGCAGCGGCGCGGCGCGCAAGCTGCCTTCTTGACCGATGCCGCGGCAAGTGCGCAAGGTCTTGTCGGCTCTGCGTGGCGATGGCGTCGCCGCGGGATGCGCAGACTGTCCCGGCCACCCCGTCCTGCACGCCCGGACCCCGACAGGAAAGGGTTGGCCGATGGACCGACCGTCGCATTTTCAGATCGTCAACGGCCCTCGGGCGTCTCTGCCCTTTCAGGATGCCGAATATGCTCAAAGGTTGGCCGGCTTGCGCGCGCTGATGGCCCAGGCCGGTGTGGAGGCCGCGCTGCTCACCTCGATGCATGGCATCGCTTATTATTCGGGCTTTCTTTACTGCAGTTTCGGGCGCCCCTACGGGCTGGTCGTGACCTCCCAAGGGGCAACGCTGGTCGTCGCCAATATCGACTACGGGCAGCCGGGCCGGCGGGCCGCCTGTGCCACGCTCACCTATACCGATTGGACGCGGGACAATTTTTGGCGTGCCGTGCGCGCCTTGCTGCCCGCGGTGCGCCAGCTTGGGGTGGAGGGGGATCACATGCCCCTCAGCCAGGCGGCAAAACTGGCCGATTTTTTGGATGCACCGCAACCGGTCGACATAGCCCCGGCGATGGCAACCCAGCGCATGGTCAAAAGCCCTGCAGAGATCGCCTTGATCCGCGAGGGTGCACGCATCGCCGATCTGGGGGGAGACGCGATCCGGGCCGAGATCCGTCCCGGCGCGCGTGAGATCGACATCGCCATGGCCGGGCGCGATGCGATGGAGCGCGAGATTGCCCGGGCTTTTCCGCAAAGTGAGCTGCGCGACAGTTGGGTGTGGTTTCAGTCCGGCCTCAATACCGACGGCGCACACAACCCCGTCACGACCCGCGCGCTTTTGCCCGGCGACATTCTCTCGCTGAACTGTTTTCCGATGATCTCGGGCTATTACACCGCGCTTGAGCGGACATTGTTTCTCGGGGCGCCGGACCCGGCCAGCCTGCGCGTCTGGACCGTCAACACCGCAGCGCATGAGCTTGGGCTCAGCCTTATCCGCCCCGGCGCGCGTTGCTGCGATATTGCCCGCGAGATCAACCGATTTTTAGAAAGCGAAGGGATGCTTGCCTATCGCACCTTCGGCTACGGACACTCCTTCGGCGTGCTCAGCCACTATTATGGGCGCGAAGCGGGGCTGGAGCTGCGCGAGGATGTCGAAACGGTGCTCGCACCCGGTATGGTGGTCTCTATGGAGCCGATGCTGACGGTGCCGGATGGCGCCCCTGGCGCCGGCGGTTACCGCGAGCACGACATTCTGGTGGTCGGTGAGGCGGCGGCCGAGAACATCACCGGCTTTGCTTACGGTCCGGCGCGGAATGTGATCGCCCTTTAGGCAGGAACAGCACGGGTCGCAATCGAAAGTGGCGGGCGGCCTTTACGCTTTGTCGTCGAAATCTTGGCAAACTTGCCCGGGTGCGGCGGCGCCCCTACCCTTAACGCGGCACTGGGCGGGATTTTGCGATGCGCGATGTTCAAAAAGGGGAAAGGTTGGCTGACGCTGCGGTGCATGTCGCGGGCATCGGCCTTGCCCTTGTTTCGCTGCCCATCCTTTTGACCTTGGCGGCGGTCTGGGACGGCAGGGCTGCGACCATGCTCGCCCTGTCGGTTTATGCGGTTTGCGTGCTTGCGACCCTCAGCCTGTCGGGCGCCTACAATATGATCCGCACCGCCCGCGCCCGCCCGGTCTTGCGCCGGCTGGACCATGCCTCGATCTATCTCAAGATCGCCGGAACCCAGACGCCTTTTGCGGTGCTGGCCGGCGGGGCGACGTCGGCCTGGCTGCTGACCGGCGTCTGGTGCGCCGCTGCGACCGGCGCGCTGGCCAAGATTGCCCGGTCCGAGGGGTGGGAAGGGCTGTCGATCGCGCTCTACCTCCTGTTGGGCTGGGCCGGTGTGCTGCTCATCCCGGATATGTGGCACCAGCTTTCCGGCGCGGCCTTCATCCTCATGCTGGCCGGCGGTGTGCTTTACAGCGTCGGGGTGGTCTTCCATCTGTGGGATTCTCTGCCCTATCAAAACGCGATCTGGCATGGCTTCGTGCTCGCCGCGACGTTTGTGTTTTACAGCGCCGTGATGGTTCAGGTGGTCGCCGCGGCCGCACCCTTTTAGGCGCACCGCCTTGTCCGGGCTCGCTGCGGTGCGACGCGCCCCGGCATCGGGCCGTCGCCGGCCGCGCCTTTTCGCCCGGAAAACCGTGTCGCCCGGAAAACCGTGTCGAAAGAGCACCAAACCCGGACGTGGCGGAAGGACCCGCCGCGACAGCGGCGGGCCGGGCCCAAAGCGCGGGCGCGCATCTTGGATGCGCGGCCAAGCGCGGGAGCCCTCCCTTTCTTTGGCCCGCGACGGCCCGGCCGCCTGCGACGCTTAACCGACGAGGCGAAACGGCGCATCGACCGATAGATTGCCCAGAGGGCCGGCAACGCCACGCTCGGTTAAGTCCAAAAGATGTGCCAGGACATTTCGCGTGGCAGCCGGCAGCAGCCTTGGGTCGACCTCGCGATAGATCCGCGCGGCCAGGGTCGGCGCGGATGCGGCCCCATCGCCCAACGCCTCCACAATCTGCGCCTCCCGTCCGGCGCGATGCGCAAGGATATGGGCAATGAGCTTTCCCGGCGCCCCGACCGGCGCGCCATGGCCCGGAAAGTAAACCCGATCCTTGCGTGTCGCCATGCGCCGAAGCGAGGCCATAAACGCGCTCAGATCGCCATCCGGCGGGCTGACCAGCGTCGTCGCCCAGCCCATCACATGATCGCCGCTCAAAACCCCGCCCGGTGCGATGCCATCACCTGCCAGCGCAAAGCAAAGATGGTTGGAAAGATGTCCAGGCGTATGCAAAGCCGTGATCTGCCAGCCCGCGCCGGCGACGACATCGCCATCGGCCAGGCTCACATCCGGGTCAAAGGCGCGATCCGCGCCCTCGCCGCCGCCCAAATCCCCCGCCGCTGCCGCCACCAGCGCCGCCATGGCTGGGCGCATTCCTGTGCCATGGGGTCCGAAGGCATAGATCTTCGCCCCCGTCGCCACGGCCACAGCCCGGGCCAGCGGTGCATGATCGACATGGCTGTGGGTCACAAAGATGTGGCTGATCCGCTCGCCCGTGTCCAAGGCTGCAAAGAGCGCGTCGAAATGCGCCCGATCTTCCGGCCCCGGATCGATCAGCGCGACCGCACCGACGCCGACCAGATAGCTGCGCGTACCAGTAAAGGTCATCGGGCCCGCATTGGGTGCGGTGATCGCGCGCAGGCCAGGCTCCAGGCGCTCGACCGCGCCGGGGATCGGCGCGTGGTCGGTCGAAAAAGGGGAAGCCTCGCCCGCCGTCGCACCCGTCACCGTCACCCCTCCATCGCTCTGCGCCATTCCCATCATTCCCCCCCATCCTTCCCCCCATCCTTCCCCCCGCCTTGCCTCCGCCTTGCCCTAAGCCTTGGCACGAAGCCTCGCAGCGGCCGAACGCGCATCGGTGGCGTCCCGTGCCCTCCGCGCCCCGCGGCAGCGCAGGCGCCCAGCAGTCGCCAGGCGGTCCGGTAGAGGCCCGCCTTGCCTCCCCCGGCCTTGCCTCCCCCGGCCCTGCCCCCCTCGGCCTTGCCCCCCTCGGCCTTGCCCGTGCGCCCCGGCAAAGCTAGCGTCCGGCGATGAACTTGCAATGGGTCAGGCGCACGCTTCCCCGGCGGCTCTTCAGCCGCGCACTGCTCATCTTGCTGGCGCCGATGCTGCTATTGCAGGCGGTGGTCGCCCTTGTGGTGATCCAGCGTCATTTCGAGGGCGTGACTGAACAGATGGCCGCAGCCGTGGCGCTGGAGATCCGCTATGCCATGGCCACGGTGGAGGAGGCCGATACGCTGCAGGCCGCCCGCGCAAGGCTCGACGACATTGCGGTTCCGCTCGGGCTCTTTCTGACCATCGATCCGCTGGCCCCTTTCGCACCCGGCGAGTCTCGGCTGCTTTACGATGTAACCGGGGCAGCGCTTGCCGATGTTCTGGCCGAGACCATCGAGGCGCCCATTGCGATAGACCTTCTGAGCGACGACAAGGTGGTTTTCCTTCAGGTCGAGACCGGGCGCGGCGTGCTGCTGGCCGAGATCCCGCGGCGGCGCATGGTCGCCTCGAACCCGCATCTGCTGCTGGTCTGGATGCTCGTAACCTCCGGCGTGCTCTGCACCATCGCCATCTTGTTTCTGCGCAACCAGATCCGGCCCATTCGCGACCTTGCCCGCGCGGCCGAGGCTTTTGGGAAGGGGCGCGCCATACGGTTTCGACCGCGCGGCGCCGATGAGGTGCGCAGCGCCGGCACCGCCTTTGTGGCCATGCGCAACCGCATCGAACGCCAGATCGAGCAGCGCACCCGCATGCTGTCGGGCGTCAGCCACGATCTGCGCACGCCGCTGACGCGGATCCGATTGGCCCTCGCAATGTCCGAGCCGAGCCCGGAGACTGCCGAGATTGCGCGCGATGTGGGCGAGATGGAGCGCATGCTGGACGCGTTTCTGGCCTTTGCCCGCGGCGAGGGGCATGAAGCCCCGCAAATGACGGATGTCGGCGTACTTGCCGATCGTGCGGTCGACGCTGCCCGGCGGGCGGGCGGTGCCATCGCGCTGTCTGTACCGGCCAACGCCCCGGGCGGCACAATCGACGCGAAGACAGCCGCGACACCGCTTCCTGAGGCGCCGTCGGCCCAGGTTTCGCTTCGACCCGTCGCGGTCGGCCGCGCGTTGCAGAACCTTTTGGACAATGCGACCACTTACGGACAGTCCGCTCGGCTCTCGGTGCGGGTTCTGCCGCGCTGGATCGATTTCGTGGTTGAAGATGACGGCCCGGGTATTCCAGCAAACCGGCGCGAGCAGGCGCTGCGTGCCTTCACCCGCCTTGACGAGGCACGCAACCAGAACGCCGGCGGCGGCGTGGGGCTGGGCCTGGCGATCGCGCTCGACATTGCGCATGCGCATGGCGGAACGCTGGAGCTTGGCGACAGCAGCGCTCTGGGCGGTTTGCAGGCGGTTTTGCGGATACCGCGCTAGGCGCGGTGCGCTGTCGGATAACCTTTCTCGATTCTGCGAACTGCTGCTAGTGTTCGCGCACAAAGACGAACAAGGAGCCTCCCATGCGTCACCGCTCGATAAGCGCTTTTCTTTTGTGTACAGCCATCGCCCTGCCTGTTGCCGCAACGGCCGAGGATGACGCGGCGATACGCCATTCCGACCTGTTGCTCGCCCAGGCTGATGCGACAGACGAAAGCGACCCCCTCGCCCCCTTTCTGAAGCGGACGACGCCGACGCCGCCGGACGCTGCCGAGGAAGAAACCACCGCCGAGGAGGAGACCGCCGAGGAGGAGACCGCCGAAGAGAAAACCGCCGAGCCGAAGGTCGACGCGCCGAATGTCGAGGAGGCTACCGACGATACTGGGATCGAGGATCTGCCGCGCAAATCCCTGCCCAAGACCGAGACCGCCGAAGAGGATGACGCTGCCGAGGAAGAGGAGGTCGCCGAAAAGACCGCGCCCGAAAAGGCCGAGCCGGAGGTCGTTGTGGTCCGCGAGCCGACCTCGATGGCCGCGATTTCCCCCAACATGCTCTTTGACATCCTCAGCGCGCATGTCGACGAGGTCGAGGTCGACCCGACGGGCGGCGACACCACCCTTGAAGGTCGTATCGACGGTACCCCGTTTCAGATCTACTTCTACGAATGCGATGGCGGTGATATGAGCTCGATCGCCTATCCCGACAGCGAGTGCCTGGGGTTTGAGTGGCGTAGCTACTTCTTCGATATGCGCCCCTCGACCCGCGCGGTCAATGAATGGAACGCCAGCTACCACTACGGAAAGCTCTTCATCGATCGCGACGGCGATTTGACGGTCCAGCTCAATGTGGTGGTGGAAGGCGGGATCGAAGAGCGCAACATCCTGACCACCCTGGCCTGGTTCCGCGCCGTGCTCGATGGGGTGAAAAGCGAGTTCTGAGCCGGGCTCAGCGCTGCGCGTCGCGCCAGCGCGGGCTAATCCAGGGCTGCGCGTTCTCGCGCGCCAAGGGCGGGCGATCGAGAATATGGTCGGCCGCCTTCTCACCGGTCATGATCGACGGGCCGTTGAGATTACCGTTTGGGATGCGGGGGAAGACCGAGCTGTCGGCCAGCCGCAACCCCTCCACCCCGATGACCCGGCATTCGGGATCGACCACTGCCATCGGATCATCGGGGCGGCCCATCCGTGCCGTGCCGCAGGGATGATAGGCGCTCTCGACGTGATCGCGGATGAAGCCGTCCAGCGCCTCGTCCGTCTGAACAGCCTCTCCCGGTTGGATCTCCGTGCCGCGATAGGGTGCAAACGCCTCCTGGCCAAAGATCTCTCGGGTCAACCGAATGCAGGTTCGGAAATCCGCCCAATCCTGCGGGTCGCTCATATAGTTGAACCGGATCGCTGGCGCGTCTGCCGGATCCGCGGAACGCAGCCGAACCGTGCCGCGCGAGGGCGAGCGCATTGGCCCGACATGGGCCTGAAACCCGTGCCCTTCCGCCGCGGCCTGCCCGTCATAGCGCACCGCAAGCGGCAGGAAGTGATACTGGATGTCGGGATATTCCACGCCCGGCTTGGAGCGGATGAACGCCGCACTCTCAAACTGGTTCGAGGCACCGGGACCGGTCTTGGTGAAAAGCCAGCGCGCGCCTACCCAGGCCTTGCCCAGAAGCGACCAGTAGCGGTAGAGCGTGACCGGCTGGATCGATGCCTGCTGGATGTAGAGTTCCAGATGATCCTGCAGGTTGCTGCCGACACCGGGCCGGTCGGCCACCGGATCGATCCCATGCGCGGCCAGATGCGCGGCCGGGCCGACCCCCGACAGCATCAGCAGCTTGGGCGAGTTGATCGAGGAGGCGGCCAGCACCACCTCGTGCCGCGCCTTGATAACCGATGTGGCGCTGCCCCGGGATACCTCCACACCCCGCGCCCGACCGTCCGAAAAGACCACCCGCCGCGCCAGCGCCCGCTCAAGCCGCACCCGACCCGTGCGCTGCGCCGGCCGCAGATAGGCATTGGCCGTCGACCAGCGGCGCCCGCGCCAGACGGTCATCTCCATCGGGCCGAAGCCTTCTTGCTTTTCGCCGTTGTAGTCGTCTGTCAGTTCGTAGCCCGCCTGCCGCCCCGCCTCGACAAAGGCCCGTGTCAGCGGATTTTCGCGCCGCCCGCGGCTGACATGCAGCGGCCCCTTGCGGCCGCGCCAGTCCGGATCGCCGCCATGGCCGCCCGCATGCCAGGTCTCCATGCGCCGAAAATAGGGCAGCACATCGGCATACCCCCAGCCGTCGGCGCCGCTTTCGGCCCAATGGTCATAGTCGCAGGCATGACCGCGCACATAGACCATGCCATTGATCGAGCTCGACCCCCCGATCACCTTGCCCCGCGGGCAGGCCAGGCGCCGCCCGCCCAGATGCGGCTCGGGCTCCGAGGTGTAGCCCCAATCATACCGCGCCATGTTCATCGGGTAGCTCAGCGCACCCGGCATCTGGATGAGCGGCCCGGCATCGGTCCCGCCATGCTCGATCAGGATCACCGAGCGCCCGGCCTCGGCCAGCCGGTAGGCCATCGCGCAGCCCGCGGAACCGGCACCGACGATCACATAATCGCTTTCCATCAGCCGGCCCCTCTGTTGCGCATTCTTAACGCTGGCTCCAAACCGTCAGCCTTCTTTCGGATGGCGCCGATCGTCTTCCAGCCGATTGAGGTCGAGATGGTTGCGCATGAACCGGGCTGAGGCAGGCTTTTGCGGCTGCCAGTCCCAGGCCTGATACCGGCCGATGCGAAGCGCCGGGTAAAGCGCGAGACGCCGCGCCTGGCTTTCCCGGACATCGGCATCGATCTGTCGCAGATCCCAGCGGCGTGCCACGGCTTCCACAAGGCGGGCATGCTCGGCGGCATGGGCCGGGTCGCGGGCGAGGTTCACCCGCTCGTCCGGGTCGGTGTCGAGCCGGAAGAGCTGATCCGGATCGGCCGGGCACAGGACGAGCTTCCAGGGCCAGTCGACCAGCGCGACCATCGGCGCTACCGAACCCTCGGCCATGTATTCCATCGGCACCGGTCCGCGCCCAGCGCCGGCGATCACCGGCAAGAGGCTCTCGCCGTCGAGCCAGCCGGCAATCGGCTCGGTGTTCATGCCGGCAAGCGCGGCAAGGGTTGGCGCCACATCGAGGGTCGAGACGGGTGTGTCGATCCGACCAGGCGTCACCCCCGGCCCGGCAAGCATCATCGGCACCCGCGCCGAACCCTCCCGGAAGCTCATCTTGAACCAGAGCCCGTGCTCGCCCAGCATGTCGCCGTGATCGGAGAGAAACAGGATGATCGTTTCCTCGCTCGCATGCGGTCCCATCTCCTCAAGCGCGGCAAGGATTTCACCGATCCGGTCGTCGATATAGGAAATGGAGGCGAAGTAACCCTGCCGTGCCCGCCGGATATCGGCGCGCGTGATGGGAAAATTCGGCGCATCATTGGCTGCCATCAGCCGGGCGCTGTGCGAATCCCCGGCGGGCTCGGGACAGACGGGATCGAGCGCCGGGCAGTCCGCATGCCGCGCCCAATAGGCCGGGCGATTGACATAAGGGTCGTGCGGATGGGTGAAGCTGACCGTCAGGCACCAGGGCCGGTCGTCCTGGGCGCGCGCCAAATCGCGCAGGGCCGCGACCGCCTCGAAAGTCGTCTCGTCGTCATAGTCGAGCTGGTTTGAGCTGACTGCGGGGCCCGCACCGGTCACCGAGCCGAGGTTATGGTACCACCAGTCGATGCGTTGGCCCGGGCGGCGCCAGTCGGGCGTCCAGCCGAAATCGGAAGGGTAGATGTCGGTGGTCAACCGTTCCTCATACCCGTGTAGCTGATCGGGGCCGACAAAATGCATCTTGCCCGACAGGACGGTGCGATAGCCCTCACCCCGCAGATAATGCGCAAAGGTCGGTAGATCGGCGGAGAACTCCGCGGCATTGTCATAGACCTTGGTGCGCGCGGGCAGCATCCCAGTCATAAAGCTCGCCCGCGACGGGGCGCAAAGCGGCGAGGCGCAGTAAGCCTGCGAAAAGCGCGCCGAGCGCTCGGCCAGCCTTGCAAGATGGGGGGTATGCAGCCAGGGTTCCGGACCATCGGGAAAAAGCCGCCCTGTGAGCTGGTCAACCATCAGGATCAGGATGTTGGGCCGCCGCATCATGTTCTCCGCCGCGCCCCCCGTCTAGCGCGTCGCTTTCCATACGCGCCTGCGTGCCTGGGTGCAATCGCACTGGATCCAGCACACAAGACCAGGCGCGTGCGGTTAGGCGCGTTCGGTCAGGCTGGGAGAGGGGCGTTGCGCGGCCAGCCTGTCCGATCGACCAGCCGGTTTGGCAGATCGGACAAGCGCTCGGCCGCCATCTGAACCATCACATTGCGCAGATCGTCCTGTAGCATCTTGATGACATGGGCCGGCCCCTTCGTGCCCAGCGCGCCGGCGCCGTAAGCAAAGGCGCGTCCCAAAAGGCACATATCGGCCCCCAGCGCCAACGCCCGGGCAATGTCGAGGCCGCCGCGCAGGCCGGAATCGAAGATGATCTTGGCCTTGTCGCCGACAGCCGCCTTGACAGCCGGCAGGGCGTCGATGGCCGCCGGCACGGCGTCGAGTTGCCGCGCACCATGGCTCGACACGCCAATGCCGTCAAAACCGATGGACACGCAACGCTCGGCATCTTCGGGCCGCAGGATGCCCTTGACCACCATCGGCCCATCCCAGAGATCGCGCAGCTCGGCCATGTAGTCCCAGCTTGGCGTCATATCGACCTGCTCGGCAAGATAGGCTCCGAAGGCCTTCAGATCCGGCCCGCCGGTATAGGGCTCGACCGTCCAGAACCGCGGGCGCCCATGCTGCCAGACTGCATAGAGCCACGACCAGCGCAGCGCGACATCCAGGACTTGGAAGGGGTGCTTGGGCAGGCCCAGCCGTACCCCGGCCCGGCGTTGACGCTCGCGGCTCGACCCGACGGGCACATCGACGGTCACAACCAGAACCTTCCAGTTGTTGGCCTTGGCGCGCGCCAGAAGATCCTCGCGGATTTCGGGATCGCGTGGCGGGTAGAGCTGAAACCAGCCCATATCGCCGACATGGCGCCCCACGCTTTCGGGGTTGGAGTTCGCCATGGTCGAGAGGCACATAGGCACGCCGGCCTTGGCGGCTGCTTTGGCGAGCGCCTGCTCGGAGCCGGGCCACATCAGCCCGACCATACCCATCGGTGCCACGCCGAAAGGCGCGGCGTAGCGCGTGCCCCACAAATCGACGCTCATTTCCGGCTCGAACCGTCCCGCCATTACGCCCGGCCACATCTGCACCCGCTGCAAGGCGTCGACGCTGCGGGCAAGACCGGCTTCCGCGCCGGTGCCGCTGTCGACGTATTCGAAGATAAAGTGAGGGATGCGTCGTTTGGCGCGCGCCGCGAGGTATGCAACGCTTGGGTAGCGGTCCTCAAGGCTCATCGATGGCCCCCCCCTTTGTTCTGCGATTTCGGCAAAGACTAGCCGTCTCGGCGGCGTGTGCAAAGAACATCCGCCGCGCTCGACCCAGCGCAAGGCGGGCCTCTCTACCGGCGCTCGAACCGCAAAGCGGCCAATTCAGCCGAGCCCGAAACGGGGCAGGTCGCCCTTTGCCGCGTTCCAGACGCGCTTATCGCCGAGGGCCATGCGACGGCTGCGCAATGCGCCTGCCCGATCGCGCCAAAGCGTCATGCCGTGGCCCGATCTGGCATGCATGGCGCCGCAAGGATGCCTGAAGCGAATCTCCGGCCGATTGCCGATGCGCAACAAAGGCCGCCCCGTCCCGTTGGTCTTCGAAGCCGCTGGCGGCTTTGCTCCTTTGCGGCCCAGACCGCTTTTGGACCCTCGCAGCCGCACAGGACGGTCCGCCCAACCGGCCTTCGCGTTTGAGCCCGGCTGCTAACCGGCGGCTTCCGCGCCGCCTAAAAGCAGCGCAACCTGCCGTAACGCGAGCGCATAGCCATGCACCCCGCATCCGGCGATCACGGCGTCGGCGCGCGCAGAGACAAAGGAGTGGTGTCGAAACGCCTCGCGGCGATGAATGTTGGAGATATGCACCTCGATCACCGGCGCCTCCACGGCGTTGAGCGCATCGAGGAGCGCGACCGAGGTATGGCTCAGCCCGCCGGGGTTGATCACGATGGCAGCGGCGGTGCCGCGTGCCTCCTGGATCCAGTCGATCAACACCCCCTCATGGTTCGATTGCCGCCACACGGTCTGCAGGCCCATCGCGTGGCCCAGCGCGGTGCAGCGCGTCTCCACATCCGCCAGACTGTCGGTGCCGTAGATGCCCGGCTCGCGCCGGCCCAATAGATTGAGATTGGGTCCGTTCAGAACCAGCACAGACGGCATCGACCCCTCCCCTTCCAGCCCGTATCCCGTGCACCTAGCAGGGCGCGCGGGACCGGTCCAGCCGGGGCTGCGAGGGGCTTCTTCTGGCCCTGCTTTCAGCGGCGCGCGAGGATCCGCTGCAGCGTTCGGCGGTGCATGTCGAGCCGCCGCGCGGTTTCCGACACGTTCTGGCCGTAGAGCGCAAAGACCCGGTCGATATGGGCCTGGCGCAGTTCGGAGGGGCTCATGGGGTTTTTCGGCGGGGTTGCTTTGCCGCCGCGCGGGGCGAGCAAGGCGGCCACGATGTCGTCCGCCGCGGCGGGCTTTGCAATATAATCGATCGCACCGGCCCGGACCGCTGCGACCGCAGTCGCCACATCGCCAAACCCGGTAACGATAACGGATCGGCCGCTGGGACGGGCGGCGCAAAGCGCTTCGACCAGATCGAGGCCGTTTCCATCGGCGAGTCGCAGCTCGCTGACCAGAAAGGCCGGGGGCTGCGCCTCGATCATTTCGTGCGCCCGGTCGCTCGATGCGATGCAATACACATCGAAGCCTCGACGAAGCATGGCGTTGGCCAGCTTTTCGGTAAACTCGGTCTCGTCATCGACAATCAACAGCCGGCGATCGGCTAGGACCGGTTCGCGGACGGGTCTTTCCTGAAGTGCCTGCATGCGCGTTCTCCTGTACCCCGAATACGCAAATAAGCGACAATCGGTTTGCCGAAGGTTGACGATGGCGGCCGGAGGGGCCGCAAACCGACAAATCGGCAACAGTGAAGTCTGCCGGACAACGCGATCTGGCTCGGGCTGCGGCGCCGTTCGGCCCGGATCCTGTCCGGTGTTGCGACGTCTCGCCAGGCCCCGCCAAGTCGCGCCAAGCGCGATCAGGTCTCGTCAGGTTCCGGGGGGTTAGGATGCGACGGCGCGGCTTGCCTTCAGATGCGCCGAAAAAGTGGCGATCAGCGCGTCGGGCGACTGTGTCCCGCGCACGACGGTCCGCATTCTGCCTGCACCGTCAAAGAGCAGCAGCGTAACATTGCCGACCCCGTGCCGGTTGGCGAGAGCGCGCCCCTCGGGCGTGGTGATATTGGCAACCACATAGGTCAGGTCGCCATTTTCGAACGCGGCAAGGGCCGTGCGCGTGGCGCGCTGCAACTGCCGGCAAAGGCTGCAGCTCGGATCGTGGATCTGCACGACCGACGGAGTGCCGTTCCCGATCCGCGAGAGGTCCTGCTCGGCTGCATTGGCCAGCATGCCATCGACCAGCCAATAACCGCCGCCAGCAACCGCAAGCCCGACCACGCCCCACCCGGCCGCCATCTGCAGGGCCGCACGGCGGTTGATCGGCTTTTTCCGCGTCATAGGCGCGGCCGTCCGGCTTCGCTTCTGCGAGCCCTGGGCCGAGGCGTTCGGGGCGGAGCGGCCCAATACGGACCCAATGGTCGACCCGTTTTCCCGTCCGGGTGCAGATCCCGGTGCCGTTCCAGATGCTGAGGCCTGTTTACGCCGGGCCTTTTGATGTCGCGCACGCTTTTTCATCCACGCCTCCCGAACCAAGATCGACGACGCTTGCACATTGGCGGTAAACATCAAGCTGCCTTCACAGCGACTTGCGCGACTGTGAAGACAGGCCCGGCGGGCCGTCGCAGGACCCGGTCTTCCGCCGGCGTCAGGATTTGGTCCAAGAGCGCGTTTACAAACGCAGACCCAGGCACTAGGTGGGAGCGCTCGATGCCGGCCCGCATACGCGATACGCGTTGCCGATAGGAGAGAAGCCGGCAGCCGTCGCCAAGCACGCGCCCGGGAAGTCGCAAAACGCCAAAGGAAACCTCACGCCATGTTGTTTCGCCCCGACCCGGCCAGCCGGATCCAGCGCCGCGAAAGGGACGCCGCACGCTGGTCGGAGCCACCGCGGGGCTGGAGCGGTCGGCTGGGTGCCTGGGCGAATATGTTGATCGCCGACCACGGTATTTTTCGCCTGATCTATGCCAATTACCACTGGCTGTCGCCGCGCGCGGCGCGGTCGGCGCAGCCTTCGCCCGGCTTGATCCGGCGCTTTGCCGGTGCGGGCGGGCGCAGCGTGATCAGCCTGCGAGGTGGGCTGATGTTTGGCTCTCTGCCGCTGGAAATGGAGGCTTGTGCGGCGGCCGGGCTGACCTTTCGCCGAATCACCGCCCGGTCGCGTCAGCTTCCAAGTCGCACCGAATTCGCCGAGATCGTTGCAACCATGCGCACTGCCGAGCCGCCGGTGCTCTATCATTGCAAATCCGGTGCGGACCGGGTTGGCTTCGTCTCGGTCTTGCATATGCATTTAATCGAAGGGCAGCCCTTGCGCGAAGCGATCGGCCAGCTCTCGCTGCGCTATGGGCATATCAAGGCGGCAAAGACCGGAATCCTCGATCATTTCTTCGAGACCTATCTGCATGAAGCCGATGGCGACAGTCTCGAGCACTGGGTTGCCACGCGCTACGATCCCACACGCGTGGCCAAGAGTTTCCGGCCCGGGTTCGGCGCCGGTCTGCTCGTGGACGGGTTGTTGCGGCGCGAGTGAGCCGTCTTGCGGCTGTGCCGGGCGACGATGCGGGGATTTCTTGTTGCGCCGGACGGGCAGGGCGCTTCGGGTACGGTGCTTTGGGCAGGGCGCTTCGGGCACAGAATTTTTTGCGGCGCGGTCCCGGGTAAGTCGCGCGGTTTGGTTGCCATAGAGTCCGGTGGCCATGCCGTGCGGTCCTGAGGCCGTGCGGTCCGTTTGCGGCCGGGCGCGGCCGTTTAAGGCCGTTTGACACGAAAAACCCGCGCCCCGAATGCGGGGCGCGGGTCGGTCAATACCTGCCTGTGTGGGTGCGACGCGGGTCCCGCGCGAAGCGACCCGGCTCAGGCGGCGCGACGCTCCAAAAGCGCATCCACCTCACGCTGGGCGCCGGCCTCGTCAAGGCCGTTTACAGCGGCAACCTCGCGGGTCAGCCGTTCCAGCGCCGCTTCGTAGAGCTGACGCTCGGAATAGGATTGCTCGCGCTGATCGTCGTTGCGGTGCAAATCGCGCACCACTTCGGCGATCGAGATCAGATCGCCCGAATTGATCTTCTGCTCATACTCCTGCGCCCGGCGCGACCACATGGTCCGCTTGACCCGGGCGCGCCCGTTCAGCGTATCGAGTGCGCGCGATACGATATCCGGTGAGGAGAGCGACCGCATCCCCACCGACGTGGCTTTGGCCGTCGGCACGCGCAGCGTCATCTTGTCTTTCTCGAAGGAGATCACGAACAGTTCCATGCGCATGCCGGCAATCTCCTGCTCTTCGATGCGCAGGATCTGGCCGACGCCATGCGCCGGGTAAACGACATAGTCGTTTGGGTGGAACTCGGACCGTCCGTCGAGCTTGGTTTTGGTCATAAGTGTCTTTTCCCCTTTCGGACGCCAGACAATCTCGCGCGCACTGTGAGTGGCAGAGCGCCCTCTCCACCTGTTCGTTCTTCCCGACCGGCGCGAAAAACACCCATTGGCCAACACATTACCCGTTGGCCAATCGGCCCGACATCCTGCGAATGTGTCCAATATATAGCACTCCCGGAGCGATTCTGGAAGCATTGTGAAGAAATCGCCACAATGCCGCTGCGTCAGCCTGGACCGACCCCTTCCGCCTATCCGGGCACAGGGCAAAAGGGTTAACGCGCCAAGAAAGCGGTCAGTCGCCCTCGCCCGGATCCTCGACAAACATCGTTTCTCTTTTGTTAGGCTTGCCGTCATTTTCTTCCGCATCGGGCAGCGGATCACGCTTTGAGATAATGTTGGGCCAGGCAATAGAATACTTGCGGTTGAATTCGACCCAGCTGTCCATATCCGGCTCGGTATCGGGCCGGATCGCGTCGGCGGGGCATTCGGGCTCGCAAACGCCGCAATCGATGCACTCGTCGGGATGGATGACGAGCATATTTGCACCCTCATAAAAACAATCGACCGGGCATACCTCGACGCAGTCGGTGTATTTGCAGGCTATGCAATTGTCGATGACGACATAGGTCATGCACCCTGTCTCCGAATCCACCCAGTCTCAACAGACCGACGGCGGGCCCTGCCAGACCGCCGGCGTCGCCATTCACAGGGGCCGCCGGCTTGCCGACCGTGCCCGCCTCACCTCAGCCGCGTCCCAAGCGGCACGCCCTTGCCACAGACGGGGTCTGCGCGCCGCGCGAAGCCAGGCTGCTCCAGATCTCCGGTGTAGGTATGGAACGGTCCGGGTTCAAGGGACCTTCCCGTCGCTCCCCCTGGCCGGTCGCGCCTCTCTGCTGCTGGGCGATCCGCTGTCTGGGTATGCCTTGTCGGGGTATCTGCTCTCAGAGTTTCTGCTCTCGGGGGGTGCGACCTCGCTGAAAAGCCGCTGTGCCTCGGCGGCCGGGCCGCGCCGCACGCCAAGTGCGAGGATACGAACCACCCGTATGGTGCCTGCCTGCGGAAAGGTCAGCACGTCGCCGACGCGCACCCGGGCGCCTGGCTTGATGGTCCGACCGCCATTCACGCGCAGGCGTCCCCCCTCGATGAGCGCCGCGGCGAGGCCCCGGCTGCGAAAAAAGCGCGCGTGAAAGAGCCATTTGTCGACCCTGATCGCCGCGTCCCCGACGCCTTTTTCACTCACGCGGTTGCTTGAGCGCGAGCAGAGCCGCAAAGGGGTTGTCCGGATCGATCTCGGGCTTGCGCTTGCTGTCGGCCTTGCCCGGAGGCGCTGCAGTGTAGGTGCGCGCGGCTTTGGCGCCGTGTTGGCGGTCATCATGCGGGCGCGGGCCTTTGCGGCGGGGCCGGTCGCGCTTGTCCTCCGGTGGACGCGGTCCGCCGCCCGGCGCTTTTGCCATCTGGCCGGTTTTCTCGTGCCGTCCCTGGCGTGCAGGGTCGCGCGGCCCTTCGGCGCGCTGGCTGTCGCGCGGTTTGCCCTTGCCGCGCCGCCGGCCGCTCTCCGCCCGCTCCGTATCTTCGGCCCGTTCTGTCCCTTCGGCGCGCCCCGCCGGTTCGGTACGTGCCCGGTTGTCGGACCCGGCAGACGCCGCAGCGGCATCGCGGGGCTGGTCGCTGCCGCGGCGTCCGCGGTCCTGTCGCGGGCGTCCGCTCGGCCGCCGCTGCACGACCCAACGGAAGGTATAAAAAACCTCCGTCTCGCCGGCCTGCTCGGGCGTCTCGGGCGCGCCGCTCGGCCCAGGTTCTCCCGGCTCCACTGGCTCCACCGATTCCGCGGCCCCTTCGCTTTTGTCGAAGACGGGCTCACTGGGATGGGGTGCAGACTGCACGGCCGCAGTCTCGTTCGAGCGCAAGCGCGGCGCTTGGTCTGAGAGGGTCTCTGAGCCTTCTGCGTCCCCAAGCGCGCCGTCCGCCATACTCGGCAAATCCGCGCCCCCGGCAGAGACGGCGTCGCCGCCGGATGCCATTGCATATGCGGTCCCATCACCGCCCTGGCCAAGTGCCGCGTCTGAGGCGGGAGCGGCATCCGGTGTGGCCTTGGGGGCGGCGTCGCCCACGCTGTGGTCCGCTGCGTGGGACGCGTCAGCATCGCCGGTAGAGGAGAGATCCCGATCCCCTGGAAAATCCTCTGAACGGTCTTCAGGCGATGCCTTGGCAAGATTGCCCAACGGCGCGACCGCATCGGCCGGCAGCGTGTCCTCGGCCGGCTGGTCCTTGGCCGCCTCCGGCCCAGCCGCGCCGGTTTCGTCCGCGCCGGTATCGTCCGCAGCGGTATCGTCCGCAGCGGTCTCGTCCGGATCGGGGCGCCCGCCGTCCGCGGCCGCCCCGGCCCCCGCCTGCCCAAGGCGCGGCGGCGGCTTGGCCGCGCGCTGCTTGATCCGCTCGCCCTGCTCCGCCTGATAGCCCAGCCCTTGCATAAGCCCGGCAAACTGTTCGAGCGACAGGCCGGTGATCGAGAGCATCTCCGGCGCCGCCTCGAAGCCTGCCCTGGTGTCGCGGCTGCGGATCATATCGGCCAGACGCTCCAGCATATCGATGCGGATCGCCCGGTCGCCGCAAAGCCGGTAGCCCGCTTTGGCATAGTATCCCGCCGGCATCCCGGGGCGTTGCGGGACCGTGACCAAACCGGGCGGCGGCGCCTGGGGAAACTCCTCCAGCCCCGCCGCCAGCCCCCACAGCACCAGGCGCAGCTGGGTGGGCGCCGGCTTCAGCACCGCAGTCTGGAAAATCGTGTACTGGCCGAAGCGCACGCCATGCTTGCGCAGCCCCGCCCGCGCCTCCTGATCCAGCGCTTTAATATCGCTTGCGATCTCATCGCGCGGGATCACGCCCAGCGCTTCGACAAGCCGGAAGGCAACGCCGCGCGCAAGACCCGACACCGCTTCGTCGTCTCGCATCTTCAGCAGGGCTTCGAACTGCGTGGCGATGCGCCGATTGATCCAATGGGTAAGGCGCCTGCTCACTTTTTCGGCCACGGCCGGGGCCGCATCCTCATCAACGAAAGCCCGGATATCGGGCGAATAGGGATCGGCCCCCGGCGCCAGCCGACCAACGGCATGTTCGCCCCACATCAGACCGCCCTGTTCGGTCAGCCCGAGTTCGGGGTCGGGGGCGTTGTAGAAACGATCCGCACGCTTGTTGAACTCCACTTGCAGCGCTTCGCGGCCGGCCGCGCGCAGATTGCGCGCCTCTTCGGCGGTTGCATCGGGATCGGGGTGGAACAGGAACCCTTCGAGACGGCCGATGAACTGGCCCTCGACGGTCACCGCGCCGCCCGTATCGACTTCGGCCACGAGCCTCTCCCTCTGCTTCAGGCGCTTGACAAGAACGGATGTGCGACGGTCCACGAATCGTTGCGTGAGACGTGCATGCAGCGCGTCCGACAGACGATCCTCAACGGCGCGGGTCTCCTCACGCCACCGCTCCTCCGCTTCGACCCATCCCGCACGCTGCGCAACATAGGTCCAGGTTCGCACATGTGCGATCCGGCGCGACAGCGCGTCGATATCACCATCGGTGCGATCGATGCGCTGCAGCTGCCCGGACAGCCATTCGGAAGGTATACACCCCCTGCTTGAGCCGAGAAAACCGAAAATCCGAGCCAGAAGCCCATGATGCTCCGCCGGGCTGACCTTGCGAAAATCCGGGATCTGGCAGACATCCCACAAGCGCCGGATCGCCCGCGCATCCTCCAGGCGCGGGGCCACATCCGGTTCGCAGGCCAGGGCACGCAGTGCGGCCAGATCGTCGGCTTCTCGCGCACGGATCAGATCGTCGCGCGGTGCCGACAGCTCTAACGCCGCAACAAGCGCCTCGACCGATCCGAAGTCGAGCCGCGCATTGCGCCATTGCAGCTTTGCAACCGGAGCGAAGCGGTGCTGTTCGATGGCGGCGACGAGACCGTCCTCCAGCGCGACCGCCTCGCCGGTTACCCCGAAGGTGCCGTCTTGTTCGTGCCGCCCGGCACGGCCGGCGATCTGGGCAAGCTCATGGGCGTGCAGCGGACGCATGCGCCGGCCATCGAATTTCGCCAGGCCAGAGAAGGCGACATGGCGGACATCGAGGTTGAGGCCCATCCCGATCGCATCGGTGGCCACCATGTAGTCGACATCGCCGTTCTGATAGAGCGCGACCTGCGCATTGCGCGTCCGCGGGCTGAGTGCACCCATCACAACGGCCGCGCCGCCGCGCTGCCGACGCAGCAGCTCGGCCATCGCATAGACCGCATCGACCGAAAAGCCAACAACCGCCGAACGGGACGGCAGGCGCGAGAGCTTTTTCGAGCCGACATAGCCGAGGTTGGAAAAGCGTGCCCTGCGCGTGATCCGGGCGCGCGGGATCAGCGCTGCGATCCGGCCCCGCATCGTCTCGGCACCCAAAAACAGGGTCTCGTGCAAACCGCGGGCGGCAAGAAGCCGGTCGGTAAAGACATGGCCGCGATCGGGATCCGCACAAAGCTGGATCTCGTCGACGGCGACGAAGTCCGCCCCGATCTCCAGCGGCATCGCCTCGACCGTGCAGATCCAATACTGGGTTCGGGGCGGCACGATGCGTTCCTCGCCGGTGACCAGTGCGACCACCGAGGGACCGCGCAGCGCCACGATACGGTCATAGACTTCGCGCGCAAGAAGCCGCAGCGGAAGGCCCATCACGCCGGTCCGGTACGCCAGCATCCGCTCGATCGCATAATGCGTCTTGCCGGTGTTGGTGGGACCCAGCACGGCTGTCACCGTCCCGTCCCTTGGATGCGCGGTATCGAACATGGCAGGCTGCGAAGGGGCCTCTCGCGTCGGTCCCCGGGGGGATGAAAACGCCGATTTCGGGGGGCGGTGGCCGTTGCGCGCTCCGCGGCTAGATCTGGCGCCCGTCCACTTCCGGCGCAAGCCGGTCGATCGACTGGTTTACCATCTCGCGATGCGGGTTAAGGCGCTGTGCCTCGCGGAAAGCGGCCAGGGCGGCTTCGGGGCGTCCGGTCTGGTGCAGGATCAGGCCAAGCCCGGCAAAAGCGCCGAAATGCTGCGGGTTCAGCGCAAGCACCCGCTCGATATCGGCCATGGCGAGCCCGAACTCCTCCATCATAAAGAAGGCCGTCGCACGGGCGTTCCAGCCCTCGGCGAAGTCCGGCGCATGATCGGTCAGGGCGGTTAGATGGTCGATCGCGGCCTCAAGATTGTTGGCCGTCATCGCGGCGCGGCCGCGTTCGAGCAAAAGATCGGCGGTTGCCGAGCCGGAACGGCTCCAAAGCGCGACGATCCTCTCCTCCATTGCCATGGGGTTCTCGGCGTCGGGATCGCGCAGCGCGTCCAGGAGCACGGCAAGCTCCTCCTCCGGGCTCGGCCGCTCGGTCGGCGCTTCTGGCAGGGCGCTCTGAGCTTCCTGCTCGGGCGACATCGGCTCGACACCCGGATCGATTGCCTGGCCGAAGGCGGCCGCGCTGCCGAACAAGCCGATATAGGCTGACGCAACGGCAGCGCGAATCGCGGTCTTTGCTTGCTGTCTCATGGAGCCTAAAGTAGCACCGATTGCGGCGAAAGCGAGAGGCGCCTCGGTCTGCGACATGGCCTTTACATTGCTTCGGTGTCTTTAATTCTTAAGGAAAGACCGAGACACGGGCCTGCACGGATCGATGGCACAGGACAACGCAGGGACATGGCGCACGCGAAGATCGTACGGGATGATCGAACGGGAGATGGGTTCATGAGCGACGTGATTGCGCAGGCCGTCGAGGCGCTGACAGAAAAGCTTGGCGGCGCATCGGTCGATGCATCGGCAAAGTTCTGTATTGGCGAGGAAGGCTCGATCGTCATCGACAGCGACGGCGTTCGCGCCGCAGATGACGAGACCGAAGTGACGCTGACCGCCGATGTCGACACATTTCGGGGCATCTTGGACGGCGATGTGAACGCGACCACCGCGTATATGACCGGCCGGCTGAAGGTCGAGGGCGACATGGGCGCGGCCATGAAACTCGCCAGCCTGCTTGCCTGACCCGGCCCCGTTCTTTGCCGGCATCGCGGATGCACCGGCTGGAACCTATGCGGTTTACGTCGGCGTGGGCGGCATCCGGCTGCGGGTCGCGCTTGGCCCGCCGGGCGCGCGCGGTCTGGCGCTGATCTTCCCCGGCCGCACCGAATATGCCGAAAAATATGGGCCGTTGATGACGCGGCTTGCCGGAGCCGGCTTCGGCACGGCCGTGATCGATTGGCGGGGACAGGGGCTCTCGACGCGGCCGCGGACCCCGTTATTGGGCCATGTTGATCGTTTTGCGGCCTATCAGGACGACATAGCCGCGATGCTTGCCCTCGACGCTCTGTCGAGCCATCCGGGCCCGCGATGCCTGATTGCGCATTCCATGGGCGGCTGCATCGGCCTGCGCGCGCTGAGCTTCGGGCTGGGCGTACAGGCAGCGGTTTTTACTGCGCCAATGTGGGATATTGCGCTGCCGCAGCGTTGGCTGCGTTTGCCCGCCCGGGCCGTTGCTCGGCTGCTGAACGGGATCGGGCTTGGCTTGCGGCCGGCGGGCAGGCTGCAGCCTTACGTGCTGCACACGCCCTTTGGCGAGAACGATCTGACCTCAGACGCGGCGGCGTATCAGCGTCTGATCGCGCATCTTACCGCTCATCCAGAGCTGGGGCTGGGCAGCCCAAGCCTGAGCTGGATCGATGCGGCGTTTCGCGAGATGGACGCGCTGCGGGCCATGGCGCGGCCCAGCCTGCCGGTTCTGGGGTTTTTGGGCAGTGCGGAGCGGGTGGTCTCGGGCCAGGCGATCGAGACGCTCTTTGCGCGGCTGCCCAGGGCCCGGCTGGTCCCGCTGACCGGGGCGCGGCACGAAGCCTGGATCGAGGCACCCGAGATCCAGGGTCTGGTCTGGCGAGAGACCCTTGCGTTTTTAAGCGCGCAGGGGTTTTGAGGCGCCATCGCCGCGGGCAAACGGGCCGGTCGACCCGCGGCCCGCCCGCCTACCCGCCCACCGGCCCATCCGCGCGCGCCGACCGGCTCTTGCCGCCCGTTTGCCGCCCGTCTGCCGCCCGTCTGCCGCCCGTCTGCCGCCCGTCTGCCGCCCGTCTGCCGCCCGTCTGCTGGATGCTTCTGCGGCCGGTCGGAGGGATCGCTAGGCGGGCGGGTATGTGCGGGGATGGGCGGGGAGTGCTGGTAAGGGCGGCGGGGTGGGAGGGGTCGGGCCCCGGTCGGCGCTGGCGCGGGGATTGCGGGGACGAACGGGGTTCGGGCTTGCCGCTGCAGCGCCCGCGGCGCATGCTCGCGCAATGAACCACATCACGGCATTTCCTTGCAACGACGCGCGCCCCCTACCGAAACGCACCGATATCTTGATCATCGGCGCTGGGGTGATCGGCGTCAGCGCCGCCCTCGCGCTGGCCGAAGCCGGGCATAATTTGGTGCTGTGCGAAAAAGGCCGTATTGCGGCCGAACAATCCTCGCGCAATTGGGGGTGGATCCGGGCTCAGGGCCGCGATTTGCGCGAGCTGCCGCTGGCCTTGGAAAGCCAGGCGCTGTGGCGGCGATGGGCGCCGCGGCTCGATTGCGATATCGGGTTGCGCCAAGGCGGGGTGACCTATCTGGCAACGAGCGATGCCGAGATGGCGCGGTACCGGGCCTGGCTGGAGCTGGCACGGCCCTTTCAGCTTGGCACCGTCGCGCTGTCGGCGCAGGACGCAGACCGGCTGACCGGCCGGTCGGGCCGGCTCTTTAAGGGCGGCATCCACACCCCCAGCGACATGCATGCGGAGCCGGGCCTGTCGGTGCCAGCACTTGCACGCCGCGCCGCATCGCTGGGCGCGACGCTTTTCGAGGCGATGGCGGTGCGCAAACTGGACATTGCGGGCGGTCGGGTCGTTGGTGCCGTGACGGAACATGGTAGGATCGCGGCGCAAGCCGTCATTCTGGCCGGCGGCGCCTGGAGCCGGAGTTTTTTGGAAAATCACGGGCGCGGCCTGGCCCAGCTTACCGTGCGCAGCCAATGCCTGCGGACCGAGCCAGCCCCCGCCATCGCGCCGGGCGCAATCGGGGCGGCCAGTATCGCTGCGATCCGACCGCGCCTCGATGGCGGTTACGCGATCGGAAAAAGCGGCGCGGCCCGCGTCGACCTGATCCCGGCGGCCTTCGCCCATTTCCACCGCTTCCTACCGATTGTCCGCGACCGCTGGAAGATTCTGAAGATCCGGATGGGGTCGGAGTTTTTCGGGGCGCTCGGCCGGCATCGCTGGGGCGCCGAGCAGCTGAGCCCGATGGAGACCGCGCGCATTCTCGACCCCAGCCCCGACCCCGGCATCCTGCGCGATGCGATGGCCGGCGCAAGGCACATGTTTCCCCAGCTCGCAAAAGTCCGGATCGCCGAGAGCTGGGGCGGTATGATCGACGTCACGCCCGACGAGATCCCCGTCATCGGGTCCGTCCGCGGCCTGCCGGGGCTGACCCTCGCAACCGGCTTTTCCGGCCATGGCTTCGGCATCGGCCCCGGTGCGGGCAGCCTGGCTGCGCAACTGGCCACCGGGGCAGTTCCGCTGGTCGACCCGGCTGCCTTTGCGCCCGCACGGCTGAACGCATGAGCGGCGCCTGGCGCATCGGCGTCGATTCGGGCGGAACATTCACCGATATCTGTCTTCTCGATGCAAGGACCGGGCGCGTGATGGTCTGGAAGGTGCCGTCCACGCCCGCCGATCCGTCCCAAGCCATCGCCGACGGGCTGACCGGCGGGCTGGAGGAATTTGGCGGCGCGGCACATGATATCGCCTATCTCGGCCATGGCACGACCGTGGCCACGAATGCCCTCATTCAGAGCCGTATCGCAAAGACCGGGTTGATCACCACGCAGGGGTTTCGCGACCTTTTGGAGATCGGGCGCCAAAAGCGACCGGATCTTTACGATCTGCAGGTCGACAAGCCCGCCCCGATCGCGGCGCGGCGGCACAGGCTGGAGGTGCCGGAGCGGCTGCGCCATGACGGGCGGATCGAAACGCCGCTCGACAAGGCGGCAGTGCGCGCTGCCGCCAAAACGCTGCTTGAGGCGGGTGTCCGGTCGGTCGCCATCGCGTTTCTTTACGCGTTTCTCGACCCGCGTCACGAACAGATAGCGCGCGACATCGTCGCGGAGGTGATGCCTGAGGCCTATATCTCCTGCAGCCATGCGATCGCGCCGGAGTTCCGCGAGTTCGAACGCTTTTCCACGACCGCCGTCAACGCGGCTCTCGGCCCGGTGCTGAGCCGCTATGTACGCCGCCTTGAGGATCGCGTGGCCGATCTGGGGATCGGCGTTCCGGCGCATATCACCCAATCGAATGGCGGTGTGATCTCGACCCGGCTTGCCGCCGAACAGCCGGTGCGAACCGTGCTTTCGGGCCCTGCGACCGGCGTTGTCGGGGCGGTTTGCCTATCGGCCATGACCGGTATTCCCGACATTATAACCTTCGATATGGGCGGCACATCGAGCGATGTGGCGCTGGTGCGCGGCGGGCGGCCGGAAAAGGCAGGCGAGGCGACGGTGCACGGACATCCGCTAAAGGTGCCGATGCTCGACATCCATGCGGTGGGCGCCGGTGGCGGTTCGATCGCGCATATCGACAGCGGCGGGCTCTTGAAGGTGGGCCCGCAAAGTGCAGGCGCCGATCCGGGCCCGGCCTGCTACGGGCTGGGCGCCAGCGCCGTTACCGTAACAGATGCGAATGTCGCGCTTGGCGTCTTGCACCCCACGCATCTCTTAGGTGGGCGCATGCCGATCGACCGCAGTTTGGCCGTGGCAGCGCTTGTAACGCTTGGCGCGCAGCTAGGGCTTTCGATGGAGGCGACCGCGCAAGGCGTGCTGGCCATCGTGACAGCCAATATGGCCAAGGCGATCCGCGTCATTTCGGTGCAGCGCGGGCATGATCCGCGCAGCTTTGCGCTGATGGCGTTCGGCGGCGCAGGGCCGATTCACGCCGCAAGGCTGGCGCGCGAGCTCGACTGCCCGCGCATCCTCGTCCCGCCGCATCCGGGCGTGCTCTGCGCCACCGGTCTTCTGCTGACCGATCTGATGACGGATTTTGCCCGCACGCGGCTGACAGCGCTTAAGACGGCCCTGCCCATCATCGACGAGACCTTTGCCGCGCTCGGATCCCAGGCCGAGGCCTGGTTTGCCGCTGAGGGCGTCGCCGCGGAGGCGCGGCTGATCCGCCGCTCGGTCGATATGCGCTATGCAGGGCAGAACTACGAGCTTTCGGTCGATCTGCCGGATGCGCCCTTTGCGGGGACCGAAGGGCTGAAAACCGCCTTTGAGGCCGAGCATAAGCGGATGTATGGCTACATCGCCGAGGAAGAACCAATTCAGCTGGTCACGTACCGCCTTGAAGCGACGGGGCTGGTTCCGAAAACCGACTTCGCGGTGCATCCGCCCGCGCCCGGCCCTGTCGAGGCCGCGCAGACCGGCAGCCGCGCCGTCTGGCTGCCCGAGGCCCGCGGCTGGACCGATCTGCCGCTTTACGACCGCTCCGCACTCGGCCCCGGCCACCGTCTGAAGGGACCGGCCATTGTGGAGCAGATGGACAGCACGACGCTGATCCTGCCGGGCCAATCGGCGCAGGTGGATGCGTTTCTTAACATTCTGATCGCGGAGGCGGCATGAGCGTCGATCCCATCACGGTCGAGGTGATCGGCAATGCGCTCTCTTCCATTGTCGAGGAGATGGGCGAGACGCTGATCCGCGCATCTTATTCCACCAACATCAAGGAGCGGCGGGACTGTTCGACAGCCCTTTTCAACGCCGCTGGGCTGTGTCTGGCCCAGGCCGAGCATATCCCCATCCATCTGGGCAGCTTCATCGGTCTGATCGAGAGCATCACTGAACGGGTCGAGATGGGCTCGATCGAAGATGGCGATGTCTTTATCGGCAACGACGCTTATAGCGGCGGCGGTACCCATCTGCCCGATATCGTGCTGGCCGCCCCGATCTTTGTGGATGGCACCCTGATGGCCTGGGCGGTCAATCTCGCCCATCACGCCGATTTCGTTGATCGCGGCCACGCGCATATCTTTCAGGAAGGGATCCGTATTCCGCCGGTCCGGCTTTACCGAAAGGGTAGGCTGCAGACCGATTTGCTGGAGCTTATCTTGCTCAACTGCCAGGTTCCGCGCGAACGCCGCAACGATTTTCGCGCACAGATGGCGGCAAATCGCACCGGTATCACGCGGTTTCAGGCGTTGTGCGCAAGACATGGGCCAGATGTTGTCGCCGCGGCTTCGCGGGCGCTATTGGATTATGCGGAGCGGCGGATGCGTGCCGGCATCGCGACGATCCCGGACGGGGTCTACCGCTTTGCGGATCGCTTCGACTGTCACGAGCTTGCAGGCGAGCTGGCCTTTCACATCACCGCGACCGTGGCGGGCGACGCCATCACGCTCGATTTCCGCGATTGCCCACCCCAGCAGCGCTTCGGCCTCAACCTCACCCGGACTGCGCTTCTGGCCACGGTCTATTATGCGGTAAAGGCCGTGGCAGATCCCACCGTACCGCCGAATGCCGGGCTTTACCGGCCGATCCATGTACGCTCGACGCCCGGTACGGTGCTGCATGCGGCCGAGCCCGCGGCGGTCGATGGGCGCATGCAGACATCCGCCCGGGTGGTCGATCTGGTGCATGGCGCGCTGGCCCAGGCGGTGCCGGAGCGCTTGACGGCGGCCCATAACGGCGCCTGCGTGGCGGCGATCTTTTCGGGCCGGAACCCGCAATCGGATGCGCCTTACGTCTATCTGGAGACAATTGGCGGCGGGTTCGGCGCCCGGGCCGGCAAGGACGGCCTGGACGGGGTGCATGTGCACACCACCAACACCTCCAACCTGCCCGTGGAAGCGCTGGAAAGCGAATACCCGCTGACGATCGAACGCTATGCGCTGGTGGCGGATTCCGGTGGTGCGGGCACATATCGCGGTGGCATGGGCCTCTTGCGCGTCGTGCGGGTGGAGCATGAGGATTGCGTGGTCGAGGTCCAGCACACCCGGGCTCTGTCCGCGCCCTGGGGCCTTGCAGGCGGGTGCGAGGGTGGCCGGTTTTCGGTCGATACCAGTGTCGGGCCCTTGCCGATGGGCGGGCAGGCGATGGTCGGGCCCGGCACAGTGGTGCGCGTGACAACCCCTGGCGCGGGCGGCTATGGCCCGCCCGAGGGACGCGCGGTCGATGCGGTTGCGGCCGATCTGGCGGATGGTTGTATCGGTAAGACGGCCGCCGCCCGCCATTACCCGCATCAGCTTGCGGCAAGAAAGCCGCGGTGAACGCCCCGCACGGTGAACGCCCCGCACGGTGAACGCCCCGCACGGTGAACGCCCCGCACGGTGAACGCCCCGCACGGTGAACGCCCAACACGGTGAACGCCCAACACGGTGAACGCCCAACACGGTGAACGCCCAACACTGCCGCAAACCCGCCCAGCATGCTCAGGCCGCGTCAAGCAGAGCCGCGCTCAGCGACCACAGCCTCTCGGCCGATGCGTCGCTGCAGGCATGGGCGTTCACGCCCATATAGCGCGCATAGGGGCTTGTGGGATCGGTCGGCGCGGCGATATCGCAATTCTCACAGTAAACCCCCGGCTTTCCGGCCAGCAGCGGCGAAGTTGCGGCCCAAAGCGTCGTCGTTGCGCCCTGATCGGGCGTCTTAAAACCCTGCTTGGCCAGCTCGGAAGGTTCGCCATCCGCGTTTAGCCAGCCCAGCGCGACCATTTCCTCCTTGGGCAGATGCCGCTGTAGCGGGGTAAAGATGCCGCCCGGATGCACCGAGAAGGCCAGCCCGCCCGATCCCTGCAGCCGTCGCGAGAGCGCATTGGCAAAGAGCGCGTTCGCGGTCTTGGCCTGCCCATAGGCGCGCCATTTGTCGTAAGGCGCGGATTGCCAGTGCAGATCGTCCCACTGGATGTCGGCGATCTTATGCCCGCTGGAAGACAGCGCAACGACGCGCGCCCCGCCGGTCTTTTCAAGCAGCGGCATGAGCGCCGTGGTCAGAGCGTAATGCCCCATATGGTTGACACCGAACTGCGCTTCCCAGCCCGGGCCGACCCGCGTTTCGGGACAGGCCATAATGCCGGCATTGTTGATCAGCAGATCCAGCCTGGGCAGTCTTGACTGCATGTCCCGGGCAAATTGGCGGACCGACCCCAGATCGGCAAGGTCGAGTGGCGCCGTCGTCACATCGCCCGGCATTGCGGCGAGGGTTTCGGCGGCCTTGGCCGGCCTGCGAACCGGTACGACGACCGACACGCCCTTGGCTGCCAGCGCACGCACCGTCTCCAGCCCGATGCCGCTATAGCCCCCCGTCACGATCGCGGTCTTTCCGGCCAGTTCGACCTGCGAAACCACCGCGGCCGCTGCGGGCTTCATTGGAAAACCCGATTCGGTCGGGACCTGATCCTCGATCGCCATGGCCGTCTCCCGATGTCCGATGCTGCGCACAGCGGCAAAGTGAACCGGCATGCGCCGATCCACAAGACGCTAGACCGGGCGGCATCTCGAACGCAAATGCGTGGCATCGCAATCGGAATAGTCAGCGCCCCAGCCTGCCGGTGGCGCGACGGGCACCGCCATCAGCACGGCCACAGCGACAAGATGCCGATCCGATCTTTGCAATTTACCCGATGGCAACCAGGCCAGGCGCAGGACAGGGGTCAGCCCGCTTGCGCGCGCGCCAAGTCCGGGCCAAGTTTTGTCAGCGGTTGCTGATGCCCGGCGCCGGCCGGGTCGAACCGCGCGGGAGGGACCCATGCAGGCGCATTCAGAGCCGAGTTTCCGACAATCCGTCGATATCATGTTCAACCAGGCTGCGGCATTGCTCGATCTGCCGCCCGGGCTGGAGGAGAAGATCCGCGTATGCAATTCGACCTACACGGTGCGCTTCGGCGTCCGGCTGCGCGGTCAGATCCACACATTTACGGGCTACCGATCGGTCCATTCGGAGCATATGGAACCCGTCAAGGGCGGCATACGCTTTTCCCTGGCGGTCAATCAGGACGAGGTCGAGGCGCTGGCTGCCCTGATGAGCTATAAGTGCGCCCTGGTCGAAACCCCCTTCGGCGGCTCCAAAGGCGGGCTTTGCATCGACCCGCGCGTTTGGGAAGAGGATGAGTTGGAGCGGATCACGCGCCGCTTTGCGTATGAGCTGATCAAGCGCGACCTGATCAATCCCAGTCAAAACGTGCCCGCCCCGGATATGGGTACGTCCGAGCGCGAAATGGCCTGGATGGCCGATCAGTACCGTCGCATGGCAACGACCGACATTAACTACCGCGCCTGCGTGACCGGCAAGCCGTTGAATGCCGGCGGTATCGGCGGGCGCGTGGAGGCCACCGGTCGCGGCGTGCAATACGCGCTTCGCGAGTTTTTTCGGCACCCCAAGGATGTCGAGGCGGCGCATCTTTCCGGCGCGCTAGAGGGCAAACGAGTCATCGTTCAGGGCTTGGGCAATGTCGGCTATCATGCCGCCAAATTCCTGCAGGAGGAGGATGATTGCCGCGTTGTGGGGATCATCGAACGAGACGGGGCGATCGTCGATCCGGCCGGCCTGCCGGTCGAGCGGGTCAAGGCGCATCTGGGCGAAACCGGCGGCGTGCGCGGGTTTGCAGGCGCCGAGTTTGTCGCGGACGGGATGGCCGTTTTGTCGGAGGCCTGCGACATCCTCATCCCCGCCGCGATGGAGGGGGTGATCAACCTGAACAACGCCCAGAGCATCCAGGCACCGTTGATCGTAGAGGCGGCCAACGGCCCGGTCACGGCCGGGGCCGACAAGGTTCTGCGCGACAAGGGTACGGTGATCGTCCCGGATCTATACGCCAACGCCGGCGGCGTAACCGTGAGCTATTTCGAATGGGTCAAAAATCTTAGCCATATCCGCTTCGGCCGCATGCAGCGCCGGCAGGAAGAGGCGCGCCACCAGCTTCTCGTCGATGAGTTGGAGCGGCTTTCGGACGATCGGGATTTGGGTTGGACACTGTCGCCCGGCTTCAAGGGCCAGTATCTGCGCGGGGCGGGGGAGTTGGAGCTGGTCCGTTCGGGGCTCGACGACACAATGCGCGGCGCCTACCAGTCGATCCATGAGACGTTTTGGAAGCGATCGGATGTGCCGGATCTGAGGGTCGCAGCCTATATCGTGGCGATCGAGCGCGTCGCGGCCAGCTACCGCGCCCTCGGCCTTTAGGACGGCGGCCTCTCGCCGGCGCATGGCGCGGTCCCGGACGAAAACGCCCGAAAGGCTCGGCGTCGACGGCGGTGCCGTAGAAGCGGTGTAGAAAAAGAGGCGCAGTAGCGTCGACGCAAAAAAAAGGCGTCGAAGAAGACCGGTGCAAAGGAGCGACATCAAAAGCCGGGGTAGCGGCCCCGCCGCGCCCCCGGCCCAATTCCATGCCGAGGGGGCGACGGTTTTCAGGGTCGTGGCGTGACAGGCCCCGCGCAGCCGTCTTTTGTGCTGCGCCGGGCATTGGACCCACCCCGACACGGGATGCGCCCCGACACGGGATGCGCCCGGCGCCGTTGGCCGGGCTCCAAACTCAGCCGTCGAGATTGGTCGGCTGCTCACCACGACGGATGAAGTCGATCAACGATCCGCCCCAGGGATAGCCCTCACGCGCCTCGCGATACCCCAAATCGAAGAGCTTTCGCATATAGACCGGGTCAAAAAGCTCCTCGGCCGGCTCGTTAAAAGAATCGGGAACAAAAGCGAGCTGGATGTTGAGCCCATCCCGCGCGGCCGTCTGCTCTGCGGTAAGAATGTTGCCAATAGTCTGCGATTTGATCAGCGTAGAGATCGAGCGCTGGGCAATCGGCAGCAGCGCCAATTGCTGCGCATCATATTCGGGCTGCAGCTTTGCATTGCGGATGATGTAAAGGTTGCGCCGTTCGCGCGGCACGCCGATCAGGTCGATCACCTCGCCGACATTCACACTTGGCGGGTACGTAAAAAGCGACAGCGTGACCCCGCCATCGACATGCATCTCCTGATACCGCTGCCCGTCGATCTCGACATCGATCAATACCGGCGGAAACGCCCCCGGGATCGAGGCGGAGGCGAGCATAATCGACTGGATGAGCGCCGGGGCCTCCGGGCTCGCCGTCACCGCAATCGCCCCAATGTCCCAGATCACCGGTCGCTGACTGTCCAGATTGGTTGTTGCGATTAGCAGGCGGCGCCCACGCTGATGCTCGGCTGCGATCTTGGCAACGAAATCGGGATCGACGACGTCTGCGAGGATCGCGCGAAGCGGTGCGGTATCGGCAACCGCGGTGCCGCCGAATATTGCCGAGACGATCGTAAAATCGAGAACGTCCTCGGTATTGATCTGTGTGTAGAACGCTTCGGTCTCGTCGTCATAGTCCGGGCCCAGAAACGCAAACGGCGCAATCAGGGCGCCGGTCGACACGCCGGTGACCACGTCGAATTCCGGCCGGTCGCCATGCTCGGTCCAGCCCTTTAGAAGCCCCGCGCCATAGGCGCCATCGGCGCCGCCGCCCGACAGAACCAGAATATTGAAGTCGCGATCCGCCGGATCGGTCTGGCGCTGCTCGACGATCAGCGCCTGTACCTCCGCGGTCGAACGGTCGAAGCTGCCATCGAAAAAGGTGCGAATTTCGCTGAAGCCGACGACATCGGCGAGATCATGCGTCTGAGCCGGCGGCGCTGCTGGCGTGCGTTCCGAGGGTGTGCCGCAGGCCGCGACCCCCAAGGCAAGCGCCAAGGCAACAACTGGTTTCATGTCTCACTCTCCCCTCTCGTGATTGTTTCGCCGTAAGACGAGCATTGCGATCGCCTCCGACATCGTTTTGGCCATTCGGGCATTGACCGATCCGCCGATGCCAAGCCGCTTGCCGCGCCGCCACCACAGCCCCGGCACCCAACCGGCAGGGGCGGCATTGGCGAGGTGCAGAACGAAGCCGCCCGAGGGCTTCAGCGCCAGGATGCCGCTCTCGACACGCTCGATTTCGCGCAGTGGGCAGATGGTCCGGCCATCCTGATCGTAAAGCCCGGTTTCGGTCAGAACCAGCCCGCCCTGGGTCGCGGTCCAGACCTGCCAGGCGCCCCAAACCATGGCAAGCCCGACGACTGTCGTAATAATTGTAGTGAGCAGTGATGCCTCGCCTCTAGAGACAGCAAGCCAGAGCAAGACAATTCCTGGAAAGGCAAGAAACATCGTCGCCAAGACGCGGCGTGCGGGACTGCAGGGAAGTCGCGCAATTACCCCGGCGGCATCCGGTTTCAGGCGCTGAAGCGTATTATCCATGCCCTCAATTCATCTCCAGCAGGCCTGGAAGGTCGGCAATACTATCCAATACGAGATCGGCATGCGGCGCAAGCGCCTGGGCTGGTGCAACACCGGTCAGAACGGCGATCCTGCGCGCACCGGCTGCTTCGGCGGCGCGCAGATCATGTAGGCTGTCGCCGATCATCGCCACCTGATGCGGTGCGAGGCCGGCGGCCTCGATAAAGGCCGTGACCATGCCCGGCCCGGGTTTTGCGCCATGGCCGCTGTCGAAGCCGGCAAGATAGCCGAACCGGGACGCCAGATTGCCCAGATGGGCCCGCGCCGCGGCCTCGGCATCGTTGGTCGCAACGCCAAGCGCATAGCCCGCATCGCCGAGCTTGCTCATCAGCGCGGCCAGATCCGTGACCGGTGCCATGGCAACTGCGCCCGACCATGTCTCGACCAGCGCCAGCAGCCCGTCGAGCGCTTCCTTGGGGACGTGCGGCGCCACCAGCGCTGCCAGATCGTCGGGCGTTCCCGCAATCACGGGCGAATGCGGCGCAAAGCGTTGCGTCCTGCGCTCGAATCCGATCGCGCCGGCCAACGCTGCGGGATCGGCACCCAGCCCCTCAAGCTGCGCCAACAATCCCGAAAAGGCCGGACCCCAACTCTCCTGAAACCCAAATAGCGTGCCATCCTTGTCAAAAAGAAGGCCACGCAAGCCCTTGATCTCGTCTCGTGTCACGGCAATCCTTTGCAACATCTGGGCGCCCGCCGCCCGTGGGGAACGATGGATGACCCGTTCGGACGCAACGCAAGAGGCATCCCCGGCGCGCACCGCACGAAGTCGCGCGGGACGCGATGCGTTCCGACATTTTTGCGCGATGCCGACGCGGTGGCACGACAATGACGTCTACGGGCATATGAACAATGTCGTCTACTATGCTTTTTTCGACACGGTCGTGAATGGCTGGCTGCGCGAGGCGGCCGGCATGACGGTGCCGGGCGGCGCGGTGATCGGGCTGGTGGTCGAGACGGGCTGTACCTATCATGAAAGCCTCGGCTGGCCCGAGACGGTGTCGGCCGGACTTGCAACCCGCAGGGTCGGCCGCAGCTCGGTGACGTTCGCCCTGGGCCTTTTTCGCGAAACGGCCCAGCTGGCCGCGGCCGAGGGGCTGTTCACGCATGTCTATGTCGATGCGCAAACGCGCCGGCCCGTTCCGCTGCCAGAGCCGCTGCGCCGTGCGGCCGAAGCTGTCAGGCAGCAGCAGACTGGCAGACAGGAAGGCTGAGCGATGTGCGGTCGTTTCGCCCTGACAACGCCGCATCAGGCCGTCGCCCAGCATTTCGATGCGATCCTGGACCCCTTGGCGGAGATGGGCGTTCCGCCGCCGCCGCGGCGCGATGTGCGACCGACGCAAAATCTGGCGGCGGTGGCGCTTCGGGACGGCGCGCGGGTGCTGACGGCGATGCGCTGGGGTTTCTTGCCGCATTGGTACAAAACCCCCTCTGCGGGTCCGCTGATCATCAATGCGCGCAGCGAAACGGTCGCCGACAAGCCCGCCTTTCGGACGGCGATCCGCGAGCGGCGCTGCTTGTTGCCGGCAAACGGTTTCTTCGAATGGCGACCGGGCCCCGAGCCCGGCCCGAAGCGGGTTCATTGGCTGGCCCCGCGCGGCGAGGCGCTGTTTGCCTTTGCCGGCGTCTGGCGGGTCTGGGGCGAGGACGGGCTGGCCACCTGCGCCATCGTGACCTGTGCGGCCAATGCCAGCCTGGCGCCGATCCATCACCGGATGCCGATCGTCATTGCGCCCCAGGATTACGCGCTCTGGCTGGGTGAGGCGGGGAAGGGTGCCGCGCGCCTGATGCAGCCTGCGGCGGAGGATTTTTTTCTCGATCAGCCCGGTCGCGGGCCTGGCGAGCCGGCTCAGGCCGCGCCGTTGATTTAGGCCACAGCTGGGCGCGAGCATCGTCCCGGCGAAGCGAAGCCGCCAATTGTCTGGAAGACCTGCTGTCCGCGCCGCCCTGTTTGAAGGTGGGTCAAGGGCAAGACACGGTCTTTGGCTCTTCATGTGCGGGGTCGCCGCGCCGCTTGATAGATTGTCGGCGCGCTCAACCGCGACGGCGCAGGCGATCCTGAAGGCCCTGGGACGCGGAATTCGCTTTCTGCCGCCGCGCAACGCGGACCGCAAGCCGATTGCGCTGGCCGATGCCAAGCTCAAAGCGCAGTTTCCGCCGCGCAAGCCCCGCAGCGTCACCAGCCTCTTCGGACCCATCGAACAGATGGGCGAACGCTCTCCGCCCTAAAATAGTGCCATAGCCGCTTTGGGCCTGCGGGACAGGCTGCAGATTGAGTGGCTGACGCTACGTCTCCGCGTCCGAAAACGTCACCGACAGGTCCACCAGCCCGTCGATACGGCCCTCAAGCCTGTCGCCAGCACGGACGGGGCCGACGCCGGCCGGTGTGCCGGTCATGATCAGATCGCCCGGGCCTAGATGGTAATAGGCGCTCAGATCGCGAACGATCTCGGCCGGGCTCCAGACCATATCGCGCAGCCGCGCATCCTGCCGCATGCTGCCATTGACCGAAAGCTGGATGCGCTGGGGCCCGATTTCGCCCACCGCATCGGCCGGGACGAGCGGCGCAAGCACCGCAGACTGCTCGACATCCTTGCCCAGATCCCAGGGCCGCTGTTTGAGTTTGGCGGTGTTCTGCAGGTCGCGCCGGGTCATGTCCAACCCGCCGCCATAAGCGAGGATTGCAGCCATCGCCGCGCGCAGATCGGCCCGGAACACCGTCGCGCCCAGCGCCAACACCAGCTCCATCTCATGATGGTAGTTTGTCGTGCCGGGCGGGTAGGGCAGGGTGCTGCCCGACTGCGCAACCGCCGCAACCGATTTGGTGAAGTAGAAAGGCGCCTCGCGGTCGATCTCGGCCCCCATCTCGGCGGCATGGGCGGCATAGTTACGCCCCACGCAGAAGATGCGATGCACCGGGTAGAGGGCCGCCTGCCCGGCCATCGGCACGGTTCGAGGCGCGGGCGGATCGAAAAGCAGGTCGGTCATCGGCATGTACCCTCCTTAGCGTGCAAAGCGACTGGCGATGCCGGGTTTGAGACCTGGGCGCAACTGAGCGGCTGGGATTGCAACCGCGATCGGGCCGACCTGGGGCGGGGCGACCGCGCCCGGCGCGAAGTGAAAGACAATGGCGCCGATTCTGGTGGAGCCGGTGCCGTCCGGCCTAAGGGTGAAGTTCTGCAACACCGTTAGATCGGGCCGGGTTGCGGCGCGGATGACGCTCGCCCAGCGTTCGCTCGGGCTGCCGCCATGCCCTTGCCGCGCAATCTCTTGGGCGAGCGTTTCGGCCAGATCGTTCAGCACACGGCGCCCGTCCGGCCCGCCCAGAAACGCATCGAGGCGAAGAAACTGTCCTGTCCGCCGATCCGTCGTGAGCGTTTCTAACAGTTCGGTCTGTGCGGCGCCCTCGCGGATCGACATGGCGCGCAGAACCGACGCGTAATCGGGCGTCAGTATCGTCAGCCGGTCGGTAATCTCGACCGAAACGCGGCGCGCCTCTTCGCGGGCAATGTCACGGTAAAGCGCCACGGTCTCCTCAGCTTCCTCGCGCAGAAAGCCCGCAAGGCCGGGTTCGGCCGCAACCTCCGGCGCCAGTGTGACCCGGGCGCGAAAGGCGGCCGATGTCTCGTCGATAACCGTTTGCGCGGCGGCGCTACAGGCCAGAGCTGCTATAGCAAGCAGGCTTGCCATAGCACCGGGCGTCTTGCGCGGCCGTCTTTTCATTGCGCCCAGTCCGGGTTGCGCTTTTCAACGAAGGCTGCGATGCCTTCGGCGGTGTCGCGCAGCATGAGGTTCTCGCTGGCCACGCGGCCGGTATAGGCGTAGGCGGCGTCGAGCGTCATTTCAGCCTGGGCGTAAAAGGCTTCCTTGCCGATACGGATCGCGGCCGGCAGTTTTCGGGTCAGCCTGTCGGCCAGCGCACGAACCTCTCCCGAAAGCGCCTCCTGCGGCACCGCTCGGTTGATCAGACCAAGATCGGCCGCCTTGCCGGCCGAGATAAAGCCGCCCGTGGTCAGCATCTCGAAGGCCTGCTTGCGGGCGATGTTGCGGCTTAGCGCGACCATCGGTGTGGAGCAAAAAAACCCGATATCGACGCCATTGACCCCGAAGGTTGCGGTCTGTGCGGCAAGGGCCATGTCGCAGCTTGCCACCAGCTGGCAGCCGGCAGCGGCCGCCACGCCCGTCACTTCGGCGATTACGGGCTGCGGTTGGCGGGTGATGGCCACCATCATCCGCCCGCAACGCGCAAAGAGATCGTCGAAAAACCGCCGCCCCCCATCGGGCGCCTGCCGCGCATCGGCGATCTCGCGCAGATCGTGCCCGGCGCAAAATGCCCGTCCCGCCCCGCGCAGGACGATCGTACCGACGCTGCGATCGACCGCAAGGGCGTCGAGCGTGTCGTGCAGCGCCGTCAGCATCGCGCAGGACAGCGCGTTAAGCTTGTCGGGGTTGTTGAGCGTAAGTGTCGTGACTGGCCCATCATCCTCGCGTATGACAAGTTCTGACATGCACGCCTCCTTCCCTATCGCGGCGATCGCGAGAATAGGCATGCGCCAGGAAATGCCAAGCGGAGAGACGCATGCAGCCGGTGATGACGCCCGACGCGCTGGAAACCTTCATTGCACGCGAGTTTCCCCAGGTTCGCGACAAATACCGGGTGCGACGCGTTGCGGCCTTTGCCTGCGATGTCGAAATGCAAAGCGGCGAGGAGGATCTGCGCCCGGGCGGGACTGTCTCTGGCCCTGCCATGTTCGCGCTGGTCGATTGCGCGTTCTATTTCGCAACGCTGGCCATGATCGGCCCGAAAGCGCTCAGCGTGACCACGCATTTGTCGATCGATTTCATGCGCAAACCGCAGCCGGGGCTGATCCTTGCCAAGGCTCAGATCCTGAAGCTGGGACGCAGCCTGTCGGTCGGCCACGTCCTTGTTTTTGCCGGCGGTTCGGACCCCGTCGCGCAGGCTAGCGTGACCTATGCGATCCCACCGGCGCGCTGAGCCGGTCGGAGGGTGCGCTGACGTTCAGCTCTTTTCGTCGCTTGCCACGGGCGGCTTGGCAGGCGGTTGCTTGGATCCGCCGGTGTTCAGCGGGTCTTCCGCACGGCTCACCGAGCCCTCGAAATGCGCACCGCTTTCTATGGCGATGGTCTTGTGGATGATATCGCCTTCGACGCGGGCCGAGGAGGTCAGGCGCACCTTGATGCCGCGCAGCCGGCCGACGACACGGCCATTGACCACCACATCGTCGGCAACGACCTCGCCTTTGATCGTCGCTGTCTCGCCGACTGTCAGCAGGTGGGCGCGGATATCGCCTTCCACGGTGCCTTCGACCTGAATATCGCCGGCGGTCAGCACATTGCCGCGCACAGTGAGGTCCGATGACAGGATCGACGGCGCCGATTTGGTTTTTGGTGCCGTGCTGGGGGCGGTAGAGGGCGGAGACGCGCTCACGGGCGGGGGGGCCGGCGCTCTGCCGGACTCTTCTGGTTCGATGGGTTCATTGATCTTACTCTTAGAGAACATCGCGCGCTGCCTTCAGATATCTCATCGGATTGACCGGGAGTCCATTCACCCGGACTTCGTAGTGCAGATGCGTCCCAGTGCTGCGACCCGTATTGCCCATATCGCCGATACGGTCGCCCTGGGAGACAGTGTCGCCCACCTTCACGCGAATCCGGTGCAGGTGAGCATAGACGGTTTCTACACCAAATGCGTGCCGTATCTTGATGATCTTTCCGTACCCGCGCATCCGCGCGGCGAAAATCACGGTTCCGTCGGCCGTGGCATGGATGGGCGTGCCCCGATCCCCGGCCAGATCGATGCCGTTATGCTGACGACGCCGACCGTTAAACGGATCGCGCCGCAAGCCGAATCCGCTGGTAAAGCGATAGGTGCCGACGACGGGGATCGCCAAAGGCAGCTTGCGCGTCGCAATGCGCATCAGTTGGACTTGCTCAAGATCGCGCATTAGCGAGGCCACGCGCTGGCTTTGCGGATCGTCGGTGACAAGGCGCGCATCGTCGACTGCGATGAACGGCCCGCCTTCGCCGGAATAGGTGCTGCGCAGCTGTGCGACCAGCGCGTTTACATCGAACCCCGTGGGGGCGAGCGCGCCTTCAAGCTGGCCCAGCGAGACGATCACCGCCTCCTCCAGCCTGGCCATGACGCGCTGGCGCTTTTCATTGTCAAGCCGGGATTGGGCGGTGATCTCGTCGATCTGATTGTTAAGCGCGGCAATCTCGGCCACGGCCTGCTCGCGCTGCACAATCGTGTCGGCCAAGGCGATCGAAATCGCCCCGAGCGTGTTGGAAAGGTCGGACTCCGTGCCTTCGCTGCGCGTCAGATCGCCCTGCAGACCTGCAAGCCGATCGGCCAGCCCGGCGCGCTTGCGTTCGGCATTATCGCGCGCGCGCACGGCATCCGCAAGCTTGCGCCGAACCGCGGCAAGGGTCACGCGCTGGGCCCGCTCGGCATCCAGAGCGGCCATAAGCTCATCCTGCTGGCCGGCAATATGCGCGGTGCTATCCGCAATGCGCTGATCCAGCGTATCGGCGCGCAACAGGGCGCGGTCACGCGCATCCTCCGCCGCGCTCAGCCGGGCCGCATAAGTCTCCTCGATCACCGCAAGATCGCGCGCAAAGCGTGCATTGTCGATGCCGACAATCAGCAAAGCTGCCGTCGCATAGCCAAGCCAGCCGACACCCAAAAGCCCGGCGCCGATCAGCGCCAACTGCCGGAACGGCGAAAGGCGCACCGCCCGCGCGGTTTCCGCGCAAGGCACAAAGCCCATCCGCGCGGTTTCCGCGCGCGACAAGATCATTGTGCGCTCTGGCAGCAGCCTGCCAAGCACACTGGACGCGCCCGTTCTGGGCTGCGCTTCAGTCCCCTGCATTTCTGTCCCTCGTCGCCTGAACGCGGCGCGCCGGCCCAGTGTCGTTTCTGGCCCGTGGCGACCCCTCATCCACAAGCAGAAATTAGGGTTAAGGAAATATGCCAGACAGCGCAACTCACGATAGCCTCGCATTCCGTTTCACTTTGTGTCAATCTTTGATTCTGTTTTAAGATCAACGCTATGGTGGAGTATCTTAAGAATTTACTGGCGCGGCACGGCCGAGCCGTCGACAAGCGGCCAGTAGAAGTCCGGCGGCAAGCCGGCCTCGGCGCGCTTCTCCTCATTGAAGGGCGGTTTGAGCGCACCGCCGAAATACCGCGTCACAAGCGCGTGGAACGTATCCTTTGGGTCGCGTTCATGGCGTCCGCATAGGAAGTGAAACCATTTCGAGCCGTAGGCGACATGACCCACCTCATCGGCATAGATGACTTTCAGTGCCGCGACGCTGTCATGGTCGCCCGCCTTCTTGAAAGCTGCAATCATGCCGGGTGTCACATCGAGGCCCCGCGCCTCCAGCACCATCGGCACAACGGCCAGGCGACCCGGCAGATCCTGCGCCGTCGCCTCGGCTGCGCGCCACATGCCGGCATGGGCGGGCAGCGCGCCATAATGGCTGCCAAGCGCCTCGAGACGATCGGCAAGGAGGGTAAAATGCTTGGCCTCGTCATCGGCCGCCTTGACCCAGTCGTCGCAAAACCCGATCGGCATCGGCGTGTCCGCAAAACGCGCCAGAATGTCCCAATGCAGATCAACGGCGTTGAGTTCGATATGCGCAATGGCATGCAAAAGGGCGATACGTCCTTCGGCCGAGCCCGGACGGCGGCGCGGCATCTCCCGCGGGTCGATCAAGGCCGGTGTTTCGGGCCGGGCCGGCGCGTCGGGCGGGTCGGCCCGGCCAAGCGGCATCGGGTTGCCGGCCGCTCGCCCTTCAAACCAAGCCGCCGCCGCGCGCCGGGCCAGGGCTGCCTTCTCGCGCGCGGCAGCGCATCGCAAGACCGCATCTGCACAGCCTGCAAGGCTGATTGGCAAAGCGTGCGCATCCGGCTCGATACTCATAGCATATGCATCCAGCCCCGAAAGCCCGGCAAGCGTGCGCCCGACCCGCCGTCCGGCCGTGACCCGGGCCGGGGGGAAAGGGGCAAGGCAGCCGGCAAAGGGCGGGTGCCCAACGCGCGCTGCCTAAAGCGCCTTGGCGGCGTCCAGCACCGCATCGACATGCCCCGGCACCTTCACTTTGGACCAGGTTTGCGCAACCTTACCCTCGGCATCGATCAGGAAGGTCGAACGTTCGATGCCCATGTATTTCTTTCCATACATCGATTTTTCGACCCAGACGCCGTAGTCTTCGCAAACCGAGCCGGCCTCGTCGCTGACTAGAATGACCCTCAGCCCGTGCTTGGCGATGAATTTGTCGTGTTTTGCGACGCTGTCTTTGGATACGCCGATAACAACGGCGCCAGCGCTTGCAAAGGCCTCCGCCGCGTCGGTAAAACCCAGCGCTTCCTTCGTGCAGCCGGAGGTGTCGTCCTTGGGATAGAAGTAAAGCACGACCTTTTGCCCCCGAAAATCCGAGAGCGTCGCATCGTTGCCGCCGTCTCGAGGCAGCGTGAAATCCGGAGCGGTCGCGCCCTCTACAATTTTTTCACCCATTTGCCCGCCTGTCCTTCTGCTTTCGGTCGATTGTCTGTACAGTCCGATCAGCGGGATAGCTTAGAGCGGCGGGCAGGCCTGACAATATGACCCGCAGCCCGTTTGAGCGGGAAGAGCTCTGGAAAGCGGAATGGCCACCAGGCGACGAGTGTACAGCAGACGGCCGACGGCGCCTGTGCGACGGCGCGCGCCAATTCGGGGCGGGCTGGCGCAGCGCTGTCTACGCCTGACGTTGTCGATCTGCATGGCAGCCATTGCCGGGACGCTGCTGCTTGTGCTGCTGGTGACGTTCCGGCTTACGCTGGGCCCGGTGGAGTTGCCGTTCCTCGCCCGTCTCGCCGAAACACAGCTTGCCGACCGGCTCGGCCCGGCCCGGTTGACGGTGGGCGGCGCAGTGTTCGTGTTGGGCGACGGGGCCGACGGCCCCTCCGGCATTCGCCTGACCGATGTGCAGCTTCATGACGAGGATGGACGGCTGTTGATCTCGGCACCCCAGATCGGGGCGCGGTTTCGAATGGCCGACGCCCTGTTTGGCCGCATCGCGCCGACCGAACTCTATCTTCTGGGCGCGCATGGCACGATAATTCGCAACGCCGACGGCCGGTTCGATCTGGCCCTGCAAAGGCGCGACCTGCCGCGCGATCTGACGGGCGATGCAAGCGTGCCGCAACGGCAAGACGAGGCGGCGTTCGCTGGGTTCCTGCAGGGTTTCGCGCAAGGCGATCTGCCGCTTTTACAGGATCTTACGTCAATCCTGATGCGCGATATCAGCCTGGTTTATGAGGACCGGATCACCGGTCGGCGTTGGGACGCCCAGGGCGCCACCGTTGTTGTGACCCGGGTGGGCGAGACGCTGGCCGGTGCGTTGCGGGTCCGGCTGGAGGGGGATGCCCCCAGCATGGATACTGCCAGCATGGATGCCCCCAGAACGGATGCACCCGACAGCGCCGACAAGACCAACCGAAGGACGCCCAGCCAAGAGACGCCCATCCAAGAGACGCCCAGCCAAGAGACGCCCAGCCAAGAGACAACCTGGGCGCTGTCGCACCCGGCGGCGATGCCCCTTCGCGACAAGGCAACCGAGCTTTCGCTCGACATCCGCTACCGACCGCAGATCGACGGGCTGTCGATTGCGGCTCATTTTGTCAATCTGCAGCCCACCGATCTGGCCGAACAGATCCCGGCCCTCTCCTGGCTTCGGCCGCTGGTGGCGCCGCTGAACGGGCGCTTGAGCCTCGATCTGCTGCCCGACGGGCGCGCCCGCGCGCTGACTGCTGCGCTACGCGCAGACGAGGGTCGACTTGTCTTCGGCCGGGGGCCGGGCGTGACGCTGCGCTCGGCGCGGCTCGATCTTTCCGTCGACGCGCTTTCCAATCGATTGGTCTTGTCGCGCTTGGATCTCGACACGGCCGCGGGGCGGATCGCCGCTGCGGGCGATGCCGACATTCTGCGCGAAGGCGATACCGTCAGCGGCCTTGAAGCGCGTATCGACGTCGAGACGCTGACGCTCGATATGCCCGGCTTCCTCGAGGCGCCGATCCATTTCAGCGGTGGATCGGCCCATATGACGATGGCGCTCGCCCCGATGCGGCTCGATCTGCACAAGGTCGCCCTGCAACGCGGACCGGCCGATCTTGCGCTCAGCGGTGTGCTGCAAGCCCAGCCTTCCGGCTGGACCGGCGCGCTCGATCTTCAGGGGCATCGTTTCGTTGCGGCCGATCTTGTGACCTTTTGGCCGATCGGGCCTGCCGCCGGCGCGCGGCTCTGGGCCGCTACCCGCCTGTCGCAAGGCCGCATCGACCGGCTTCGAGGTCGTCTCGATCTGGGCGGTGCGAAGCCTGCGCTCGATCTGGCATTTGACTTTTCCGACGGCGTCGCCACGCCGATCCCAGGCCTTCCCGCGATCGAGGGCGCCTCGGGCGAAGGCCGGCTGACGCTGCGCAGCTTCACCGTGTCCCTGGCCAGCGGGCTGGCCCGGCTCGACAGGGGCACGCTCGATCTGGCCGGCTCGATTTTTCACATCCCCGACATCAGGCCGCGGCCGGCGACCGCCCAGGTCAGCCTACGCGGTGCTGGACCGATCGAAGCGGCGCTGGAGCTGATCGACCGACATCCGCTGTCGCTCCTGTCGCGTATCGGTGCGCGGCCCGATCTGGCGGAAGGCGAGACGGTGGTCGCGGCCGAGCTGTCCTTTCCTCTCTTGAGAAAACTCAAACCGGCACAGGTCACCGCCCAAGTTGAGGCAGTCCTGTCCTCGGTCACGGTCGGCCTGGCCTCGCCGGTCCCGATCCGCGCGCCCCGCCTGGTTCTGACGGCAACACAAAAGCAGATGCAGGTGACCGGCCCGCTGGCGCTGGGGCCCGCGATAGCGCAGTTCGACTGGACGCAGGTCTTTAAGCCGCCGCGCGGCACGCCGGGGGGGCGGATGACAGCCCGGCTCGATCTCTCGCCAGCTTTCTTGACCGCGCTGGGCTTGTCGATGCCCCAGGACGCGCTTGCCGGCCCCTTGCCTGCGTCGGTCGCGGTAAGCTTGGCCAAGGGTCGCACGACATTCACGCTCGATGCCGACCTAGAGCCTGCAACGCTGCGCTTTCCGGGCTGGCGCAAGCCCGCCGGTACGCCGGGGCGCCTACAGCTTAGCGGGGTTCTGGCCGGCGGGCTCGTTGGCGCGATGACGTTGGAGCGGATCGCGCTCGACGCGCCTGAATTGACGCTTGAGGGGCGCGCGGTCATCGGCGCCGGCGGCAAGCTGCAGGCGGCCGATTTCGACACGGTAAAGCTTGGTGCGGCAATCGACAGCAGCCTGCGCTGGCGGCCCGACGGGATGCGATTGGAGGGCGGTACGCTCGATCTAAACGCACTCGGCCGCTACCTGCAGGTCAATCTCGACGCTCAACCCAGGGCGCCCGACAGCGCACCGCCGACGTTGCCCCTGTCGGTTGCGATCGCGGTCGACCGGCTGGTGCTGACGCCCCGGATCTCACTGAGCCCAGCCTCGGGAACGCTGGCGCCCGTGGCGCCGGGGGACCCCTTTCTGACGCTTTCCGGGCCGGCCGACGGGGGGGCTGAGGTTGCCCTGGCCCTTACCCAGGCCGACCGCGGACTGACCTTGCGTCTCTCGACCGACGATGCCGGGCGGCTGTTACGCGATGCGGCGTATTTTGAGGGCGGGCATGGCGGGCGGCTGGTTCTCGATCTGGGAATGGCGCCGGGCAGCGACACGATGACCGGGCGGCTGGTCATTCGCGACATTATGGTGCGCGATGCGCCGGTGCTGGGCGAAATCCTCTCGATTGCGTCGATCACGGGGGTGTTCGAGCAGCTGACCACCGGCGGGTTGCGCTTCGATCGGGTTGAGGCGCATTTCTCGCGCGCCGATGGCGTTCTTTACCTCACCGAGGGCCGGGCAACCGGCGGCTCGCTCGGTATCACCATCGCTGGCGCCTTTGACGAGGCCGCCGATGCGCTGAGTTTTCACGGCGTCTTTTCGCCGGCCTATCTCTTCAACGGTCTTTTGGGCGAGGTGCCGGTCCTCGGCACGCTTCTGACCGGGCCGCGCGGCGAAGGCGTGTTCGGCTTTTCCTATGAGGTCGAGGGCAGCCCCAAAGAACCCTCGGTGTCGGTCAACCCGCTCTCCATCCTGACCCCTGGCGCCTTGCGCAGCATGCTGACCAAAGAGGCGCCGACGCCGCCGAGCGACCTGGGGCCGGCCTTGCCGGAAATGGAGGAAGAGGTGCCGGATGCGACCCCGCAACGCCCGGCCACGCGGCGCGACAAGGATCATGCCGACCGCTGAAAACGGCGCGGCAAGGCGGCGCCTGCGCGCGCGTCGTCTTACGGGGCGTTCCTGCGACCGAACGAAGGCCATGGGCAGGGTCCTGTCCTCCGCCCGCGCTCGTGAACACGGCAAGGATGGCGCCGCCCGGGCTGCTGAATGCCCAGCCGGAACACGCCTCGGCGGCATCGCGCCCCGCACCATCGTCGCGGTAAAGCCGACGAATTCGGCGAAAGACATCAGGGCGAGCCTGCGCTCTGCGCTGCACTCCGTGCCGCCCGGGCGCGATGTTGCCACGTTCGGATGGAAGGCGGCCGTCGCGGCATGCTGCCGGCCTGTCTGGGTTTTCATGGGACAGGCTCCCAAACCGCCATAGTTGGCGGCGCCGCTGTGCAGGCGGGTCGCTCAATGTTCCAGCCGCCACAACCAGCAAAAGCGTCATAAAGGCGGGTGCGAACCCGATCCGACAGCGCTGCGAACGACCGTGCTTGGGGGCTTTTTCCCATATGATGGGAGAAAGTTGCTTGCATCTCCATAAAAACCCTGCTACAAATCTCATGTCGGCGCGGTGAGGCAACGACACATTCCCTCCGACCCCCAAAAAAAACAGGGGCTGGGTTTCATACAGGCAGCAGTCTCACCGGGTGCGGCGCGTAAAAGTAAGCCGGCCGAAAAGGCTGCAAGACGGGCAGGCGCACACCCCGGCGTCCACGAGGGACAGTGAACGGGTCGCGCGGTGGGGCGCGACCCGTCCGCATTTCGGCCGGAGGCCTGGCGGGCGAGCCGGCAGGCCGGCTTTTTGGACGGGACATGCGGTGTGGCCGGCAGCTTTCGCAGCACCTACCACCACAAGGTCGACGGCAAGGGCCGTGTCTCGATCCCAGCCAGTTTTCGCCGCGGGCTGGAGCTTGGCGACCCCGACTGGCGCGCCGATGGCGGGGGCCCGCCACGGGTCATCGTTGTGACCGAATTCGAGGAGTATCCATGCATCACCTGCATGACGCTGGCGCGGATGGAATCGCTGGAAAAGGAGGCTGCCGCATCGGGCGATCCCGATGCGCTCGACATCTTTGAAGAGGATGTGGTGGCCTGTTCGGACGAGCTCAAGCTTGACGACAATGGCCGGATCTCTCTTTCGCCGGACCTTCGCAAGTCACTGGGTATTGCAAGCGAAGTCACCTTTGTGGGCAAGCGAGACAGGTTCGAGATTTGGGAGCCGGGCGTATTTAGCACCCATCGCCGCAATCGCTCGGCAGACACCGCGCAGCGCAAACAGCGGCGCTCGATGATCCGCGGTATCCGCGTTGCCTCGGCAGCCCGCCAGGATGCCGAATGATTGGCGCAGGGTGCGGGCCGCCTGCCGCGCGCGCGGGCGTGTTGGCAGAGCGCCGATGCGCTATAATTGGGGCCATGTCCACCGGCGAGGCGCCATTACGACCGCATCTACCGGTCCTGCTCGACGCGGTCCTTGCCGCAGCTTCGCCCGTGCGCGGGGTGTGGATTGACGGCACGTTTGGGGCCGGCGGTTATGCGCGTGCGCTGATCGAGGCGGGTGCGGCGCGCGTGCTGGGCATCGACCGCGATCCCGAAGCGGGCCGCCTTGCCCGGCCCTGGCTGGCCGGCTGGCCCGGCATCGCGCTGCAACAGGGCCGGTTTGGCGATCTCGACAGTCTAGCCGGTATGGCAGGCAGTGCGGCTGCCGATGGCGTGGTGCTCGATATCGGCGTCTCGTCCATGCAGCTCGACAGGGCCGAGCGCGGCTTTTCCTTCATGCGCGACGGGCCGCTCGATATGCGTATGGCGCAGGATGGGCCAAGCGCGGCCGACCTCGTCAATGCGCTTTCCGAAACTGATCTGGCCAGTTTGATCCATAAGTTGGGCGAGGAACGGGCGGCGCGGCGCATCGCCCGTGCTATTGCCGTTGCCCGAGCCCGCATGCGCATCGAGCGCACCCGCACGCTTGCCGAAATCGTGGAGCGCTGCATGCCCGCCCAGCGGCCCGGCCAGGCGCATCCGGCAACGCGCACTTTCCAGGCGCTGCGGATCGCTGTGAATGACGAACTCGACGAGCTGGTGCGGGGGCTGGCGGCGGCCGAGCGGGTCCTGGCGCCGGGCGGCCTGCTCGCTGTGGTGACGTTCCATTCGCTCGAGGACCGGATCGTGAAGCGCTACATCGCGCAGGCGGCCGGCGAGGCAGGCGGCAACTCGCGCCATGCCCCCGAAACGGCCCAGCCTGCGCCGCGTTTCGAAAAAGTAACACGCAAGGCTGTCAAACCGGGGGCAGCCGAGATTGCCGCAAACCCCCGCGCGCGGTCGGCGCGGCTGCGCGTGGCGCGGCGCCTCGATGCACCGCCGCTTGCGCTCGACCCCGCACAGATAGATCTGGGGCTTGGGCGCGGTTTGGGGAGGGAGCGGACGGCGTCGCACCCTTGGTCAGGGAAGGGGCCGAGGGGCCCAACACGCAAGGGGCGGCGCTGATGCGGCTGGTACTTTATCTTTTTGGCGCCCTGCTTGCCACCGTCTTCGGGTTCTGGGCCTACAACGTCAACTACGACACGCAAGAGGCGATGCAGCGGGTACAGCGTCTGCAGTCCGACCTGGCGCGTGAGCGGCAGAGCATCGCGATGCTGCGGGCCGAATGGGTCTGGCTCAACCGACCCGACCGGTTGGCGGCGTTGGTTGCCGAATACAACGCGACCTTGGGTCTGGTCCCGCTCGACCCGGCGCATTTCGCATCCCTGCCCGAGATCGCCTTTCCGCTCCCGCCCAGAGCGCCGGGATGGGATGGGCTGACGGTCGCCGATATCGAAGTGACGATCCTGCCGGCAGACCTCGATGCCGCCGGCGCCCGGCGCGTTACGCGGCCCCTGCCAAAGCCCCTGCCAAAGCCCCTGGCCAAGCTCTTGCAGAGACCCGGGCCGAACCCCGGTCGGGTCGACGCAGAATGATCCGGCGTCCGCTCAGACCCTTGGCCGGCGTGATCGGGGCCCGCAGGCGCGGCCAAAACCCCGACCTGATCGAGGCCCATCGCCGTGCCGAGCGGCTTCAAGCGGCCCGAGCGCAGGAGCGGCGGCGCGCCGAGTGGCGGCTGTCGCTGCTGGCCTTCATGCTGGTTGCCGCCTTCGGGGGCGCCACACTGCGGATGGCCAGCATTGCCGCATCCGATCCCGGAGAGCCCGAGGTTGCGACCCGCTCCGCCCCGCTTAGCGCCGCCCGCGCCGATATCACCGACCGGCATGGCCGGGTCTTGGCCACCAATATCGTCGCCCATGCGCTCTATTCCGAGCCGAGCTGGATGGTCGATCCGGACGCCGCCATCGAGGGCCTGGTCGGTATTTTTCCCGATCTTGACCGCGCCTGGCTTGCCGAGAAATTCGCCCGTCGCAAGTTCTTTTTCGTCCGCCAGGCGATGTCGCCCGAGCAGATGCAAAAAGTGCACGATCTCGGCGAACCCGGGTTGAAATTCGCCCCGCGTGAGATCCGGGCCTATCCGGCCGGCCGGCCGTTTTCGCATCTCTTGGGCTATGCGGGGATCCGCAACCCCGATGTCGATGCGGCCGAGCTTCGCGGTATCGCCGGGGTCGAACACGCCTTCGATGCATGGCTCAGCGATCCGGCCCGCTTCGCCGATGCCGCCAACCCTGCCCAGGCGCTTGCGCTTTCCGTGGATCTCACCGCGCAGATCGCCCTGCGCGAGGTGTTGGCGGCGGGGATCGCGCGCACCGGGGCCAAGGCTGCGACCGGCGTGGTGATGGATGCCCGGACGGGCGCGCTGCTGGCCATGGTCTCGCTGCCCGACTTCGACCCCAATAACCGGCCCGACGATCCCAAAGACCCGCGGCTCTTCAACCGCGCGGCCCAGGGCGTCTACGAGCTCGGATCGACCTTGAAGGTGATCACGGCTGCGCTGGCCATGGAGCGGCGGTTGATCGGACCCGATACGCTGGTCGATGCCACGCCGTTCCGATGGGCCGGCCTCCATGTCCGAGATGTCCATCGGATGCCGCCCGAGCTGACCCTGCGCGAGGTGATTTCGCGCAGCTCCAACCCGGCAACAGCACGCATTGCCGTGCTTGCGGGTGCGGGCGCGCAAAAAGACCTCCTGCAGCGGCTTGGTCTGTTCGACCCGGTTGCCGTCGAACTGCCGGAAGCGCGCCAGGCCCAGCCATTGCTGCCGCCGCGCTGGACCGAGCCTTACCTGATGACTATCTCTTACGGGCATGGGCTGGCGGTGACGCCGCTGCATCTCGCGGCGGCTTATGCGACGCTGACCAATGGCGGGCTGCGGGTGACGCCGACCCTTGTGAAAGGGGCGACGCCGCCGGGCGAAGAGGCGCGGGTGATCTCGGCCGCAACCTCGGCCAGTCTTCGTGACATGCTGCGGCTGGTCGTGACCGACGGGACTGGCAAGGCGGCCGATGTGCCCGGATACCGCGTGGCCGGAAAAACGGGGACGGCCGAAAAGGTCTCGCCCGATGGTGGGTATCTAGAGGACAGGGTTTTGGCGACCTTCGCCGCTGTTCTGCCGATCGACGCGCCGCGCTATGTCGTTGTGGTGTCGCTCGACGAGGGTTCGGTCGAAGCCTACGGTCGAACCTGGCGGAGCGCGGGCTGGACAGCGGCCCCGTTGGCTGCTGAAACCATCCGGCGTCTGGCGCCGATTCTGGGTCTGCGGCCGGCTCCGTCGGTCGATCCGGCACCCGGACCCGGCGCGATACCGGTTCGAAATCAAGGCTAAGGGGGAGGAGCGGCGCATGGCGGCCGGTCGGAGACGGGCGAGCTTGGCAGAGCTGGGGCTGGTGGCGCCGTCCCAACCGCTTGCAAGCCTTCCTGTCACGGGTCTGGCGACAGACAGTCGCAACAGCGCCCCCGGCGTACTTTTTGCAGCGCTGCCCGGCGCGCAAATTCATGGCGCGCGCTTTGCAGCGGATGCGCTGGCCGCGGGCGCGGCTGCGGTGCTGACCGATGCTGAGGGTGCGGGCTTAATCGGCGCCTGCGGCGCGCCGGTGCTGGTCGATCCGGAACCGAGGCGGGCGCTGGCGCGTGCAGCAGCGGCCTGGTTCGGCGCCCAGCCCGAAACGATGGTGGCCGTCACCGGGACCAACGGCAAAACCTCGGTTGCCAGTTTCTGCCGCCAGATCTGGGCGCATCTGGGGCATCGCGCCGCAGCGCTCGGCACGCTCGGGCTGGAAGGCGTCGCCGACCGCTCCCGATCCGGCGCCGCCCTGACTACACCCGACCCGCTTGCGCTGCACCGGCTTCTGGCCGATCTTGCGGCCGCGGGGGTCAGCCATGCCGCGATGGAGGCCTCTTCGCATGGGCTCGATCAGCACCGGCTGGACGGGGTCCGGCTGTCGGCGGCGGCCTTTACCAATGTCAGCCGCGATCATCTCGACTATCACGGCAATGACGATGCCTATATGGCCGCCAAGCTTGCACTTTTCGACAGGGTCCTGCCAGTGGGCGCGACCGCGGTGATCAATCTCGACGATCCGACAGCCGCTCTGATGCAACTGGTCGCGGTCGGGCGCGGGCAGCGGATCGTCTCGGTCGGCTGTGCGCCCAAGGCCGACCTGCAGCTGCTCGATGCGGTGCACAGGCCACAGGGACAGGATATCCAGTACAGCCATGCCGGGCGCCGCTACATCACCCGCCTGCCGCTGATCGGTGATTTCCAAGCGGCGAATGTGCTAATGGCCGCAGCGCTGGCGATTGCGACCGGCGCGATGCCAGAGCGGGTGTTTGCGGTGCTGCCAAAGCTTGCCGGGGTGCGCGGGCGGATGGAGTATATCGGCAGCCGGCCGGAGGGCGGCGCGGTCTATGTCGACTACGCCCATACGCCGGATGCGCTCGGCACCGCCCTGCGGGCGCTGCGCCCGCATGTTGACGGGCGGCTCACCTGCGTCTTCGGCGCCGGCGGCGACCGAGACCCCGGCAAGCGCCCGCTGATGGGGGCAGCGGCAGCCGCGGCGGCCGATGCGGTGATTGTGACCGACGACAATCCGCGCAGCGAGGAGCCGGCGACCATCCGCCGCGCTGTGCTTGCCGAGGCTCCTGAGGCCGTCGAAATTGGGGACCGCGCCGAGGCCATTGCAGCGGGGATTGCGGGTCTGGGCCCCGATGATGCGCTGATCATTGCGGGAAAGGGCCATGAATCCGGCCAGATCCGGGGCGACACGGTGCTGCCGTTCGACGATGCGGCCATTGCCCGCGACGCGCTGGCCGAAGATGCGGCCGGGCGGCGAGTGACGGGCTCTGCCTTGCGCGGGGCCGGGGTTTGACGGCGCTTTGGACGGCAGCACAGGCGCAGGCGGCGACAGGCGGCCGCGGACCGCTGGGCTGGACCGCCCATGGCATCTCGGCCGACAGCCGCACCCTCGTGCCGGGCGACCTCTTCGTGGCGCTCAGCGATGCGCGTGACGGGCATGCCTTCGTTGCCGATGCGCTGTCGCGCGGGGCCGCTGCGGCGCTGGTGTCGCACAAACCCCGTAATCTGCCGCCCGATGCGCCGCTCCTCTACGTGCCCGATGTTTTGCACGCCCTCCGTGCGCTTGCCCGGGCGGCGAGGGCGCGCAGCCGCGCGACGGTCGTCGCTGTAACGGGCTCGGTGGGCAAAACCGGCACCAAGGACATGCTGCGCGCCGCGCTCGGCTGCCAGGGCAGCGTGCATGCCTCGATCAAGAGCTTCAACAACCATTGGGGCGTGCCGCTCACCCTCGCAGCGTTGCCGCCCGATGTGGAGTATGCGGTCGTCGAGATGGGCATGAACCATGCCGGAGAGATCGCCCCGCTGTCGCGGCTGGCCCGGCCGCATGTGGCGTTGATCACCACGGTCGCTGCGGTTCATTTGGAGAACTTTGCCGATATACGCGGCATCGCGAGAGCCAAGGCGGAAATTTTCGAAGGGCTGGAGCGGGGCGGCCGCGCCGTGCTCAACCGCGATATCGACACCTATCCGGTGTTGTTGCGTGCTGCGCGGCGCGCAGGCGCAAGCCTAACCCGGTTTGGCGCGCATGGCCGGCCGGATCTTCTGCTCCGCTCGGCGCAGGTTGAGGGGCTGGCCACCATCCTCTCCGCCCGGGTCCACGGGCGCGAGATGCTCTTTAAACTCGGCGCACCCGGTCGCCATCTTGCGCTGAATGCGCTTGGCTGTCTGGGGGTTGTGTCGGCGGCAGGTGCCGATCTTGCCCGCGCCGCCGTTGCCCTGGCGCAATGGTGTGCACCGGAAGGCCGCGGTACCAGAGTGTCGGTTTCCATCGGCGCGGGTGGGATCGACGGAGCCTTCACTCTAATCGATGAGAGCTATAACGCCAACCCCGCCTCGATGGGTGCCGCGCTGGAGGTGCTGGCCGCAGCTCGACCGCGCGACGATTTGGGCCGGGTCAGCCGCGGCCGTCGGATCGCGCTTCTGGGCGATATGTTGGAGTTGGGGGCCTATGAGGCGGCCGCGCATGAGGGGCTGGCCGAGCATCCCGCTATGCGCCTCATCGACCGTGTGCACTGCGCCGGCCCCCGAATGCGGGCCCTACATGCTTGCCTGCCGGCGAAGCGACGCGGCGAGTGGCACCCCGACAGCGCGGCGCTGGCAAAACGGGCCGCAAGGCTGGTCGATGCCGGCGATGTGGTGATGGTCAAGGGCAGTTTGGGTGCACGGATGACCCGCGTCGTTTCGGCCTTGCGAAAGATGGGTCCAGCCTCGGGATCCTCAGCGGAGGCCGCCCCGGCCAGGGCGGATCTTGCGAACGGCACGAGGCCGGACCCGGCGGGAGGCGCCTAAATGCTGCATCTTCTGCTGACCCCGCTCTCGGAAGGCGGCGGCTTCTTCAACCTCTTTCACTACATCACCTTCCGTGCCGGAGGGGCGTTCTTTACCGCGCTTCTCTTTGGGTTCATCTTCGGCCGCCCGATCATCGACATGCTGCGGCGCACGCAGAAGAAGGGCCAGCCGATCCGCGAAGACGGGCCCGAAGGGCATATTATCGCTAAGGCCGGCACGCCCACGATGGGCGGGGTGATGATCCTGGGCGCGGTGCTCATCTCGACGTTGCTTTGGGGGCGCTGGGACAACGGCTATGTCTGGATGATCCTCTTCGTCACCTTCTGCTTTGGCGCCATGGGCTTTGCCGATGACTTCCTGAAAGTCTCGAAATTTAACACCAAAGGTGTTTCCAGCCGGCTGCGCTTCGGGCTGGGGCTGATCGTGGGGCTGATCGCGGCGCTATGGGCGATGCAGATCCAGCCCGAGACGCTTTCGGGGCGGCTAGCCTTTCCGGTCTTCAAGGATCTCCTTCTCGATCTTTCCTGGGGTTTCGTGCCCTTTGCGATGGTGGTGATCGTGGGTGCGGCCAATGCGGTGAACCTCACCGACGGGCTTGACGGGCTGGCCATCATGCCGGTGATGATCGCCGCTGGGACGCTGGGGGCGATCGCCTATGCGGTGGGACGCGTGGACTTCACCGATTACCTCGATGTGCATTACGTGCCGGGCACTGGCGAGATCGCGATCTTTGCCGCCGCCCTGATCGGCGGGGGGCTCGGCTTTCTTTGGTACAACGCCCCGCCGGCTGCGGTTTTTATGGGCGACACCGGATCGCTGGCGCTGGGCGGCGCGCTGGGCGCGATTGCGGTGGCCACCAAGCACGAGATCGTGCTGGCCATCGTCGGCGGGCTTTTTGTGGTCGAGGCGCTCTCGGTCATCATCCAGGTCGCCTGGTACAAGCGCACCGGCAAGCGGGTTTTTCTGATGGCGCCGATCCACCACCATTTCGAAAAGCTCGGCTGGCCGGAAAGCACCATCGTGATCCGGTTCTGGATCATCTCGCTGATCCTCGCCCTGATCGGGCTTGCCACGCTCAAGCTGCGATGATCCCGGTGCGCGGCTATGCCGGGCGCCGCGTGGCGGTGCTGGGGGTGGGGCGGTCGGGCCGCGCGACGGTCGCTGCCTTGCAAGCGGGCGGTGCCGATCCCTTGGTTTGGGATGACAGCGCGACCGCCCGGGCCTGGGCCGAGGCCGAAGGGCTGCCATGCACCGATCCGTCCAAGGAGGGGGCGATGACGGATGTCTCGGCCCTCATCGTCTCGCCGGGGATCGCGCATCTTTATCCCGCGCCCCATTCGGCGATCGCCGCGGCCCAGGCCGCGGGCGCGGTGATCGACAACGATATCGGGCTCTTTTTCCGCTCCTTTGCAACCGAAGACTGGGCGCAACTCGACACCCCGCCGCGGGTCGTCTGCGTAACCGGCTCGAACGGCAAATCCACCACCACGGCGCTGATCCATCACATCCTGGCTGCGGCCGGCCTGCCCTGCCAGATGGGCGGGAATATCGGGCGCGGGGTGCTCGATCTGGAACCGGGCCATGACGGCGAGGTGGTGGTGCTGGAACTCTCTTCCTATCAGATCGAGCTGGCGCGCGCGCTTGCGCCCGATATCGCCGTTTTTCTCAACCTCTCGGACGATCACCTCGACCGGCATGGTGGCCGCGGCGGGTACTTTGCCGCCAAGCGCCGGCTTTTTGCCGAAGGCGGGCCGGAACGCGCGATCATCGGCGTCGATGAGCCGGAGGGGCGGTTTTTGGCCGCCCAGCTGCGCGAAGAGGCCGATACCGGCGATCCCGTCATTCGGATCTCGACGACGCTGCGGCTGCGCGAAGCCGGTTGGGGCGTCGCGGCCCGCAAAGGGTTCCTGGCCGAATGGCGCCGCGGCCGGCAGGTGACCAGCATCGATCTGCGCGACATCGCGGCGCTGCCCGGTGCGCATAACCATCAAAATGCCTGTGCGGCCTTTGCGGTGGCCCGGGCGCTCGGCCTGGGACCGCGGGTCATCGAGGCTGCCCTGCGCAGTTTTGCCGGGCTGCCGCATCGTTGCCAGCCCGTCGCGACCAAGCGCGGGGTGCACTATGTCAATGACAGCAAGGCTACCAATGCCGATGCGGCGGAAAAGGCGCTTCGGGCCTTCTCGCGCATTCGCTGGATCGTCGGGGGGCGGGCCAAGGAAGGCGGGATCGCACCGCTCAGCCCGCTTTTCGACCGGGTTGTCAAAGCCTATCTGATCGGCGAGGCGGCGGCGGGCTTTGCCGCCCAGCTGGGCGCTCTGCCGCACAGCCTTTGCGGCACGCTAGAGCGGGCATTGGCCGAGGCGGCGGCGGAGGCCGAGTCGGGCGAGACGGTGCTGCTTGCGCCGGCTTGTGCCAGTTTCGACCAGTTTGCAAGTTTTGAGGCGCGCGGCGCGGCGTTCGCCGCGGGGGTCGCGGCGCTGCCGGACTAGGTCACATACCCATAAACCGGCTACCCATTGGACGTGTGGTGTGATTCACTTCTGCCAAAGAGCAGGAGGCAGGCATGGCGCGTTTCGATCTTACGGATTTTGAGTGGTCGGTGATCCAGCCTTTGCTGCCGACAAA
>JBCDAZ010000023.1:0-57332 GCA_039184655.1 Pseudomonadota bacterium
CCGCAGCCCGGCTGCGCCACATCGCAGGCACCCAATGGTCAACGCGAAGATACATGAACATGACTCCGCTCTACACGGAGCAAACCCAAACCGGAGCCGTCGTCGCATGAGCAAAGTGCGAAAAATTCTGGACACTACCGGCTTCCTCTAGGACAACGGCAGAAGCGAAAGCTTCAACGCCAGAATGTTAGACGCATTGCGCAAACGGGACATCGTCTACGGACTAAGAGACGTCCAGATGGTGACTGAGCGTTACGGAAAACACGAGAAGACCTCGCGACCAAAAGTGTGATGATACCGCACACCGGCGCTTGCAATCATCATCGGGGTGCAGCCGAGGCCCGCGATGCCCTGACAATCGAAGCCGTCCAATCAGGTCTGGACTCCCGGCCAGCCCAATTCAAATACGCGCGAGGTTGCCGAACCTTGTATAGCGCCCGTCATAGCTGAGTTCGACCGTTCCAATGGGACCATGGCGCTGTTTGCCTATGATGATTTCGGCCTTGCCCATCACCCGCTCCATATCCTCCTGCCACTTTATCACGGCCTCGGTATTGGTGTCGGAGGGTTTCTCGCGTTCGCGATAGTACTCCTCGCGGTAGACGAACATCACCACATCGGCATCCTGCTCGATTGAACCTGACTCGCGCAGATCCGAGAGTTGCGGTCGCTTGTCCTCGCGGGCCTCGACCTGCCTGGACAGCTGCGACAGGGCGATGACCGGGATGTTCAGATCCTTGGCGATTGCCTTGAGCCCCTGGGTGATTTCCGAGACCTCATTGACCCGGCTGTCACTGGGCCGGCTGCGTGCAGGCCGCAGCAGCTGCAGGTAGTCGACGATCAGGAGGTCCAGGCCGGGACCTCTTTGCAGGCGGCGGGCGCGGGCTGCCACTTGTGCAATGCTGAGCGCGGGTGTGTCGTCGATGTAAAGCGGCAGCCTGTTGAGCGTGCTGGAAACCTCCACAAGGCGCCTGAACTCCGCTTCGCTGGTTTCGCCACGTCGTATTTTTTCGGAGGCGATTTCGGCCTGTTCGGAGAGGATGCGGGCGGCAAGCTGTTCGGACGACATCTCTAGCGAGAAGAACCCGACTAACCCGCCATCGACGGTGCCGCTTTGCCCGTCGGGCCGCGTGCCGCTGCGAAAGGCACGGGAGACCGAAAAGGCAATGTTCGTGGCAAGTGATGTCTTGCCCATCGAGGGCCGGCCGGCAACGATAAGCAGGTCCGAGGGGTGCAGGCCGCCGAGTTTGCGGTCAAGATCGATAAGGCCCGACGACAGCCCCGCCAGCCCGCCATCGCGCTGGTAGGCCGCATAGGCGACATCGATTGCATCTTTCAGCGCAAACCCGAATTCCTGGAATGCGGATTCGCGTCGTCCGTTTTCAGCGATGCCATAGAGCTTGGCCTCGGCATCCTCGATAATCACATCGGGCCCGTTGTCGAGCTCGACCCGTCCCGCCCGGACGACAACTTCCGATCCGATTGCAATCAGTTCGCGGCGCAGAGCCAGCTCGTAAATGATACGCGCATAGTCTATGGCGGCATAGGCCGACGCAGCGGCGGTCGCAAGCCGCGCGAGATAGGCCGTCCCGCCGAGTTCGGCGAGACCCGCATCGTCGACCATGTAGTTCGCTACCGCGGTATGATTGGCCAGCGAGCCCCGCTCGAGCCGTTTCGCGATGGTCTCGAAGATCCGCCCATGCACGGGATCGAAAAAATGCTCGCTGCGCAAGAAGGCTTCGACGTCGTCAAAGACCTCCTTGCTGTTAAGCAGCGCGCCGAGCAGCGCCTGCTCGGCTTCGATGCTGCTTGGCGTCGGGCCGTTGTCGGCTTGCCGGTCGATGTCACTCTTGCTGGCCGCATGCTCGGCCGGTCCATCTGCCATTCGATTCTCCCGCTTCGGGCGAGACTACATCAAAAAGCGGTTGTCCCCAGGCTGTGAAGATCGTGGAGAAACGAACAAAAAAGCCGCCGACCGGGTCAAGGATCGGCGGCCGCAAGGCTTTTTAGCCAAAGGGCGTTAAACGTCCGGCTGATCTCCGGCCCTTGTATCGACGTCTTCGATCGGACCGTCTTGCTCCTCGCGCGCTGCCCCGCCGAGATCATCGAAGAGCTCCGCCACCTCGAATTCGCCCGCGGCCTCTTCTTCGGCGCGCAGCTCCTGGATCGATTTGCCCGAGGCCTGGATCTCTGCCTCTTCGGCCGAGCGGGCGACATTGATCGCGATCGTAGCTGCGACCTCGGGATGCAGAACGACGGCGATCTGGTGTAGCCCAAGCTCCTTAACCGGCTTTTCGATCTGAACCTGGGCGCGGGCTACGGAAAAGCCGCCGGCGCTGGCAGCATCGGCGATATCCCGCGCGGTGACAGAGCCGTAGAGCGCGCCGGATTCGGCGGCGGACCGGATGATCACGAAGCTCTGCCCATCGAGGCGAGTGGCCACCTGCTCAGCCTCGGTCCGAGTTTCGAGGTTGCGCGCCTCCAGCTGCGCGCGTTGCGATTCAAAATGCGCGATATTGGCCTTTGTCGCCCGCAGCGCCTTGCCCTTTGGCAGAAGATAGTTTCGACCATAGCCATCACGCACGCGCACGATGTCGCCCATTTGGCCAAGCTTGGCGATGCGCTCAAGAAGGATCAGTTCCATCGCAGTCGTCCCCTCACTTGACCGCATAAGGCAGCAGCGCCAGGAAGCGCGCCCGCTTGATTGCGGTTGCAAGCTCGCGCTGCTTTTTTGCCGATACGGCCGTGATGCGCGACGGCACGATTTTGCCGCGCTCAGAGATAAAGCGCTGTAAAAGCTTGACGTCCTTATAGTCGATCTGCGGCGCATTGGCGCCAGAGAACGGGCAGGATTTGCGCCGGCGAAAAAACGGTTTGCGGGCCATGCTGGTGCTCTCCTGGCTTAAGCGTCTTCGCGGCGCGGGCGCTCATCGTCCCGGCGCGGGCGATCGTCATCCCGGCGCGGGCGATCGTCGTCACGGCGCGGGCGATCGTCGTCACGGCCGCGGCGTTCGTCACGACCGCGGCGCTCGTCGCGCGAGGATTTCGACTGCAACATCGCCGAGGGGCCCTCCGCATGCGTATCGACCCGAATCGACATCACCCGCATCACATCGTCATGCAGACGCGCAAGTCGCTCCATCTCTTGAATGGCTGGCGCTGGCGCGTCGCTGCGCATAAAGCCGTAATGCCCCTTGCGGTTCTTGTTGATTTTGTAGGCAAGCGTTTTGAGGCCCCAATACTCGGTCCCAGCGATGCTACCGCCATTGTCGGTGACGATCTGGCTGAGATGTTCGATCAGCGCTTCGGCCTGGGCACCGGAGATATCCTGGCGCGCAATAAAGACATGCTCGTAGAGCGGCATTCTCGTCGTCCTTTTCGGCGCGCTTCGTGATGCGGCGTTGGCCCCGCTTCCCCAGGACCGCATCTGAGAGGCGACGCGTTTTGATCATGGAAGCGCGCGGTGTATGCCGCAGTCGGGCCGCGAATGCAACCGCCGCTGCGGTGCCGCTCGGACCCTGCCGTGGCGGGTCAAAGGTCCTAGCGCGGCCCCTTATACGGGCGGGGGGTGCTGCGGCCAGTATTTGTTGGCCGGACGATGCCCGGCGCTGTCCCGCCGCATCTTGCAGCGGGTATCGCCGCCGGATACGAGGGGCCGGACGCAGCGGGGTGGAGGAGCCATGCGGGCATTTGTGTTTCCGGGCCAAGGCGCCCAGCTTGTCGGCATGGGAAAGGCGTTGGCCGAGGCCTACCCCACCGCTGCAGCTGTCTTCGAGGAGGTTGATGCCGCGCTGGGCGAGCGGTTGTCGGAGATCATCTGGTCGGGGCCGGCCGAGACGCTGACGCTAACCGAAAATGCTCAGCCTGCGTTGATGGCGACCTCGATGGCGGCTCTACGCGCATTGAGCGCCGAGGGTATTTCGATCGACCGAGCGGCTTATGTGGCCGGCCACTCCTTGGGCGAATACACAGCGCTTTGCGCGGCCGGCGCGTTGTCCTTGTCGGATGCGGCGCGTCTCCTTCGCCGGCGGGGCCAAGCCATGCAGGCCGCCGTACCGGTGGGCGAAGGGGCGATGGCGGCGATCCTCGGCCTGGATCGGGGGGCCGTGCAGGCGATCGCCTCTGAGGCCGCCTCAGGAGATGTCTGCGCCGCTGCAAATGACAACGATCCTGCCCAGGTGGTGATCTCGGGGCACAAGCACGCGGTCGAGCGCGCCATGGATCTTGCCAAAGCGCGCGGTGCCAAGCGTGCCCTGCCGCTTCCCGTCAGTGCCCCGTTTCATTGCGCCCTGATGCAACCGGCGGCGGAGGCGATGGAGGCGGCCCTGGCAGACGTTCCGATCGCTGTGCCAAACGTGCCTTTGGTGGCCAATGTGGTTGCAGAGGCGGTGTCGGACCCCGACGCGATCCGACAACTGCTGGTTGCGCAGGTGACGGGTGTTGTGCGGTGGCGTGAAAGCGTGGCCTGGATGGCCGGACAGGGTGTGGAAGACTTCCTCGAAATCGGTGCCGGAAAGGCGCTTTCGGGCATGATTAGGCGGATCGTCAGAGAGGCAAGGGTTGCCAACATCTCTCTTCCAGCAGAGGTGCAAGCTGTTGCTACAGCAATCAGGGGAGATGCAGATGTTTGATTTGACAGGAAAATCTGCCTTGGTCACCGGGGCGTCGGGCGGGATCGGTACCGCAATAGCCCAGATGTTGCATGCGCAGGGCGCGACCCTGGGTCTTTCGGGGACAAGGGCTGGGGTGCTCGAGGCGCTGCGCGATGGGCTGGGCGATCGGGCGCATGTGCTGCCATGCGATTTGGCCGATCCTGAGGCGCTCGATGCCCTGCCAAAGCAGGCTGCCGAGGCCATGGGCGGCGTCGATATCCTCGTCAACAATGCAGGCGTCACGCGTGACAACCTTTTCATGCGGATGTCCGATGCAGATTGGGAGACCGTTCTTGAGGTCAATCTGAACTCGGCCATGCGGCTTTGCCGTGGGGCGCTGCGGGGTATGATGAAGGCGCGCTGGGGCCGTATCGTGTCGGTGACCTCGATCGTCGGCGTCACCGGGAACCCCGGGCAGGGCAATTACGCAGCCTCCAAGGCCGGGCTGATCGGGATGTCAAAAAGCCTTGCCGCGGAGGTCGCAAGCCGCAACGTCACGGTAAACTGTGTTGCGCCGGGTTTCATCGAAACGCCGATGACCGAGGCCTTGACCGAGCTACAGCAGGAAAGACTGCTGGCAACTATTCCGGCTGGCCGGATGGGCAGGGTGGACGAAATCGCCGCTACGGTTCTTTTTCTGGCTAGCCCAGAGGCATCCTACATCACTGGCCAAACCCTTCACGCGAATGGCGGGATGGCTATGATCTAAAGGGGATCTTGCATCGATATCATGGTGATTGGGCAGCGATCGGGGGGCGCTGATTGCTGTTTTGATCGCCGTTTGCACCTGCTGGCGAGTGTGCTATAGCGCCGCGAGTCAGCCGCTCGGTCGATCCGCCGTCGGCGCGTCGAATGTGGAATGCGGCAAATGGCCTCTTACCGCGATGGCCGAAGGTCGAAATCAACGCCGCAGCAATGAAATGATGAGGAAAACCCATGAGCGACATCGCCGACCGCGTTAAGAAAATCGTTGTCGAACATCTTACTGTCGACGAGGAAAAGGTGGTCGACGGCGCCTCCTTCATCGATGATCTCGGGGCGGATTCGCTCGATACCGTTGAACTGGTGATGGCGTTCGAAGAAGAATTCGGCATCGAGATCCCCGACGATGCGGCAGAGACAATCCAAACCTTTGGCGATGCTGTAAAATACATCAGCGACAACGCCTGAGTCTTCTACGCAGGCCGTCGCCTTTCCGATACCGCTCGACCGGAGACGCACCTTACCCTATGTCGAATAAGAGCGGCGGCGTACCCCGCCGCTACGAACGGCGCAGTGTGTGCCGACGAGGGGAGACATGAATGAGACGTGTCGCCATCACCGGGTTGGGCTTGGTCACGCCGCTGGCATGCGGCGTGGAGCCGACATGGCGGCGCCTCATCGAAGGCCGATCCGCAGCGGATAAAATCAAGCATTTCGACGCCGCACATCTTGCCTGCGACATTGCCTGCGAGATCCCCTTGGGCGATGGCGGCGGTGGCACTTACAACCCCGACGATTGGATGCCGGTCAAAGAGCAGCGCAAGGTCGATCGTTTCATTGCCTATGCGCTGGCTGCGGCTGAACAAGCGGTCCGCAACGCGGATTGGATGCCGCAGGACGAGGCTTCGCGGATCCGGACCGGCGTCATGATCGGGTCGGGCATTGGCGGGGTAGAGTCGATTGCCAACACCGCGATTACGCTCAAGGAGCGCGGGCCGCGTCGGGTATCGCCTTTCTTCATTCCCGGCGCGCTGATCAACCTGTGCTCCGGTCAAGTCTCGATACGGTACGGATTTAAGGGCCCCAACCATTCGGTTGTCACGGCATGTTCGACCGGTGCGCATGCCATCGGCGATGCATCGCGCCTTATTGCCCTGGGCGACGCCGACGTCATGGTGGCCGGTGGCGCCGAAAGCCCGATTTGTGAGATCGGCGTGGCCGGTTTTGCCGCCTGCAAGGCCTTGTCGACCCGGTTCAATGCAACGCCGGAGCGCGCAAGCCGGCCATGGGACAAGGACCGCGACGGTTTCGTCATGGGCGAGGGTGCAGGCATCGTTGTCCTTGAGGCCTACGAGCATGCGCAGGCGCGCGGCGCTCCGATCTATGCCGAGGTGCTGGGCTACGGCCTTTCGGGGGATGCCTACCATATAACCTCGCCCTCGCCTGATGGAGATGGCGGGTTCCGCGCCATGAGCGCAGCGCTGGATTCGGCTGCACTGTCGCCAAATGACATCGACTACATCAATGCCCATGGCACCTCGACGCCGGCTGGCGATGAGATCGAGCTTGCGGCGGTTGAGCGCTTGTTGGGCGCGGCCGTCGACCGGGTAACAATGTCGTCCACGAAATCGGCGATCGGTCATCTCCTGGGCGCCGCTGGCGCTGTCGAGGCGATCTTCAGCGTCCTTGCTATCCGCGACGGGGTAGCGCCGCCGACCCTGAACCTCGATACGCCATCGGTTGAGACCAGGCTCGATCTTGCGCCCCACAAAGCCGTTCGGCGCGACATTCGGATTGCCCTGTCGAACTCTTTCGGTTTCGGTGGCACGAATGCATCGCTAATTGTCGGGGCACCGCGGAGTTGAGCGTATGCGGCATCTTGCAGCCAGCGGGATCAACCTTCTGATTGTCGGACTGCTCGGCTTTGTGGCTCTAATCGGATGGGGGATTAACGCCTTTCACCGCGCCGGACCAACCGACGCGGCGACCGTGGTCGAGATCCCGCGCGGTGCCGATCTCGATACCATTGCCGGCGTTCTCAGGGACGCAGGGGTCGTCGATTACCCCGCCATTTTTCGTATCGGGGTGCGGTATCTTGGTGTCGAGAGCGACCTGAAGTTCGGCGTCTACCGCATCGAGCCGGGTGCTTCGATGGAGAGGATTGCGGGTGTACTTGCAGAAGGCGGCATCAGCACGCGCTTCAGGATCACCTTCGGATTGCGACGCAGCGGGGTCACGGTCGACATTCGAGACAATCTGGCGGCCGATACGGCACCACGGCGGGGCGCAGCCGACGATCCGGCGATGCAGGCAGCCATTTCAGACGCGCTGGCCTCCAACTCTTCGGTTACGTTTCGGGTCACGGTGCCGGAGGGGCTAACCTCGCGCCAGATCGTGGCCGGCCTTGAGCGTATTGCCTATCTTGAAGCCGCCGACGTCGTGCAACCGCCCGAAGGCGCGCTTGCGCCGAACACTTACGAGTTCCGACGCGATGCTGCGATAAGTACGCTATTGGTGCAAATGGAGCAGGCGCAGGCGCGCATCCTCGATCGGGCGTGGGCCGCGCGCGATCCCGGTCTGCCTTTTGCCACAAAAATCGAGGCGTTGACGCTTGCCTCGATTATCGAGCGCGAGACGGGCGTGGGCGAAGAGCGGCCACTGGTCGCCTCGGTTTTCATCAATAGGCTTCGGCGCGGCATGCGGCTGGAGACGGATCCCACGATAGTTTACGGCATCACCCGCGGGATCGAACCCTTTGACAGGGCAATCACGCGCAGCGACATCGCCGGTACGACGGAGCGCCGCTTGCACGGACGCGTTGAGTTCAACACCTATCAGATCGACGGGCTGCCGCCGACCCCGATCGCCAATCCAGGCAGGGCGGCGATCGAGGCTGCGCTCAACCCGGCAGACTCGGCCTTCTTCTTTTTCGTAGCCGATGGCACGGGCGGTCATGCTTTCGCTGAAACCTATGACGAGCATTTGCGCAATGTCGCCCGTTGGCAGGAGATTCAATCGAACCGGGAACAGAACTAGCGCGCATGGGAGTGTAACTTCTTCTTGACAGAGCGCCCGCTGTCTGATATCTAATCCGCTAAGCTGCTACGAAACCGTCACAAAGGCCCTGGTCGTTCGCCAGGGCTTTCGCGTTTCTGGCGCAGCGTTATTCCGAAACTCTGTAACTAGGGGCAATTCGACGTGTCCGAGACAAGTTTGCGGCACGCCAAGCGCCTCTATGCGATGATGGCGGACTCGCTTACCGAAGCTATTCAAGCGCTACGAACCGAAGCCGGCGATCGTGCGAAGGCCAAGGATCGGCTAGAGGTAATCCGTCTTCATCAGCGCGCCTTGCAGACAGTGATTGATCTTGAGGTTGGACTTGAAAAGCGCGACACGCAAAGCGAGGGGGGCGCAGGAGAGCTCGACCTCGAAGCAGCCCGAGACGAAATCAATCGGAGAATTGTTAGCATCCGTACCAGCCTCGGCGTTTGAGACATTTTTGAGCGAACTCAGCCCGAACGCTTTGATGGCCATGCCCTGGCTCTTTGAAGTCTGGGCCTTGGCCAGCCACCAACTGCCGCCCGATGGCGACTGGACCACTTGGGTGATCCTGGGCGGGCGCGGCGCGGGCAAGACCCGTGCCGGCGCGGAGTGGGTCCGTGCCCAGGTTGAGGGGGCACGACCCAAGGACCCGGGGCGTTGCCGACGCGTGGCCCTAGTGGCCGAGACCCTGGACCAGGCGCGCGATGTGATGGTGTTTGGCGAGTCGGGTATCCTTGCTTGCAGCCCGGGCGACCGGCGTCCTGAGTGGCAGTCGAGCCGCAAGCGGCTTGTTTGGCCCAACGGCGCGGAAGCCCGGGTTTTCTCGGCCTCGGATCCCGAAAGCCTGCGCGGCCCGCAATTCGACTGCGCCTGGTCCGACGAACTCGCGAAGTGGAAGAAGGGCCGGTCGGCCTGGGATATGCTGCAATTCGGTTTGCGTCTGGGCGATGCGCCGCGCCAGGTTGTCACCACCACCCCGCGGGTAAGTCCGCTGCTGCGCGATGTGCTCGACGCGGCGGCGACGGTATCGACCTCGGCGCCGACCTGGGCCAATCGCCGAAACCTCGCAAAGGGTTTTGTCGAGCGCGTTCAAGAGCAGTACGAAGGCACACAGCTGGGCCGGCAGGAAATCGAGGGCGTGCTCTTCGATGCCCTGCCCGGCGCGCTCTGGTCCGCATCGCAGTTTGACGGGATCAGAGGGCCGGCCCCGGCGCTTGACCGCGTGGTTGTTGCCGTGGATCCGCCGGTTTCGTCGGGCGCTGGGGCAGATGCCTGCGGGATAATCGTGGCGGGGCTCCAGCGCGGAGAGGACCCCAAGAGCTGGAACGGCTGGGTGCTCGCAGACGAAAGTTGCGAAGGAAAGCACCCTCAGCAATGGGCTGAGGCGGTGGCGAAGGCCGCCCGAGACTGGCATGCGGATCGCGTCGTGGCCGAGGTCAATCAGGGTGGCGATCTGGTGGAGGCGCTTTTGCGCCAGGTCGATCCCCTGATCAGCTACCGTGCGGTTCGCGCAACCAGGGGCAAGGTGACCCGCGCAGAACCGGTCGCCGCGCTTTACGAGCAAGGCCGCGTCCGGCACGCCGGGACATTCAACCGGTTGGAAGACCAAATGTGCGCCGTGACGCGTGAGGGGTTTCAGGGACGCGGCAGCCCCGACCGGGTGGATGCACTGGTCTGGGCGCTTACCGATTTGATGATTGAACCCGCAAAGGCCTGGCGCGCGCCGGGTATTCGCCGGCTTTAAGCCAGAAAACCGCGAAGGCCGATCCCGACGCCGCAGGTATGCGGCGCCGTTCGGCCTGACCACGGATCGTTCCGGGAGACCATCAGCATGGTTCTGAGATTGAGGCGTGCGGTGCAGGCGGCACCGCGCGAACAAAAAGCATCGGCCGCCGGTCCGGTGATCGCGTTCCAATCCGCCGGCCGTCCAGCCTGGACGCCCAAGGATGTGGCATCGCTCACGCGCAGCGGGTTTCTGGGAAATCCAGTCGGCTTTCGCTGCGTAAAGCTGGTGGCCGAGGCTGCAGCCGCGATCCCGCTAACGGTGAGCGAAGGCAGCGTGCGTTACGACAGCCACCCGGTTTTGGCGCTGCTCAACCAGCCAAACCCGGCGCAATCGGGCCCGGCGCTCTTGGAAGCGCTGTTCGGCCAGATCCTGCTGAGCGGTGACGGGTATCTGGAGGCGGCCGGTTTCGACATAGATGCGCATCCGCGTGAGCTGCATGTGCTCCGCTCGGACCGTATGCGGGTTGTTCCGGGCGCAGATGGCTGGCCGATCGCCTTCGAATATGCAGTGAGCGGCCGCAAAGTCCGCTTCGACATGAACGCCGAGCCTGCCCCGGTCATGCATTTGCGCGCCTTCCATCCGCAAAACGACCATTACGGCATGTCGCCGCTGGAGCCGGCAGCCTCGGCGATCGATGTCCACAATGCCGCGACGCGCTGGTCGAAGTCGCTTCTTGACAATGCAGCGCGCCCGTCCGGGGCGATTGTCTATCGCGGTGCAGATGGCGGCGGCACCTTGCAGGCCGATCAGTATTCAAGGCTGGTCGAGGAGCTTGAGCTCAACCACCAGGGTGCGCGAAACGCCGGCCGACCGATGCTTCTGGAAGGGGGTCTCGATTGGAAGCCGATGGGTTTCTCGCCGTCGGATATGGAGTTTCATCGTACAAAAGAGGCCGCTGCGCGGGAAATCGCCTTGGCTTTCGGCGTGCCGCCGATGCTGCTGGGTTTGCCGGGCGACAACACCTATTCGAACTATCAGGAGGCAAATCGCGCTTTTTACCGGCTCACGGTCCTGCCGCTCGTCAACCGCTTGGTTGCGACCCTATCGGGTTGGCTGCCCCGATATTGGGGCGTCCCGCTGACGATCGCCCCCGATCTCGACGCGGTACCGGCCCTGGCTGTCGAGCGCGATGCGCTGTGGAAGCGGATCTCGCAGGCTGATTTTCTGAGCGACACCGAGAAGCGCCAGCTTCTGGGCCTGTCCCGCCCGGAAGACGGGCAATGACGGTTGCGCCCCGGCGCACCGGGTCGCGCTTTCTGTATGAACCCTTCGGATCTGCCCATGCCCGTATCGAGACGCATGAGCGGGTGACGGCCGAGCGCTGGTCGGCCCTTGAGCAGAGGTTGCGCAATATCGAGACCGCCATCGACCGTTTGGAGCGGCGGATCTGGATTGCCGTCTACGGCGTTACCGCAGCGATGCTCACCCAGGTTCTATACGCGGTCTTCAGCAAGGCGGCGCCGTGAGCGCGGTATCAGATGGAAGAGAGGTCAAGATGGGCATGATGCCGGGCATCGGGCTTGAAACGAAGTACCAGGGTTTTGAGACCAGCGCCGCTCTTTGTGGCGAGTGTGAAATCGAAGGCTACGCGTCGCTGTTTGGTGTTGCAGACCGAGGCGGCGACGTCGTTGCACCCAGCGCCTATGCAGCGAGCCTTGCCGCAATGGCCGAGAGCGGGCGGCCGGTCAAGATGCTTTGGCAGCACGATCCTGCGCAGCCGATCGGCGTTTGGGACGAGCTGCGCGAAGATGCGCGCGGCCTTTTTGTGCGTGGTCGCATCCTTACAGAGGTGCGTCGCGGTGCCGAGGCGCTGTCTTTGATGAAGGCGGGTGCCATCGACGGTTTGTCGATCGGCTATCGCACGGTCCGATCGGAAAAAACCACTGGCGGCCGGTCGCTGCTGGAGATTGATCTTTGGGAGGTTTCGCTGGTCACGTTCCCGATGCTTCCCGAGGCAAGGGTGGCGACGTCGTCCCAAAAGGGCGACACCGAACTTGTCACCGCCCTGGCGCAGGCCTTTGCCAAGGCCCGGGCCGATTTGGCGTGATCCCCACGCCCTTCCCAACCCGTCATCACATGAAGGACATATCGATGACCGACCCCAGGACCGCCACGTCGGCAGACCCGTCGACGGCGCCCCAGGGCCCGACCGTGGAGATCAAGAGCGCCATGGCCGGCTTCCTGCGGGAGTTCGACGAATTTCAATCCGCCATCAAGCTTAAGCTCAAAACCCAGGAAGACAGACTCGCCATGCTTCACGCCAAATCCACCAAGGTCGACCGCCCCGCCCTGTCTCGTTCGGGCGAGCCGGAGCCCCAGCATCGCAAGGCCTTTGCCGCCTATCTTCGCTCGGGCGACGACGATGCGCTGCGCCATCTCGATCTCGAAGAAAAAGCGCTTTCGACGGCTGTTGCCGCGGATGGCGGTTTCCTGGTCGACAGCCAGACCGCCGAGCGGATCCAGAGCGTTCTGCGCAGCTCCGTTTCGCTTCGCGGCATCGCATCGGTCGTCACGGTGGAAGCGTCGGCCTATGACGTGCTGATCGACCATAGCGATCTGGGCGCCGGCTGGGCCGATGAGAGCTCTGCAACCACCGAATCAACGACGCCGCAGTTGGATCGCATTTCGATCTCGCTGCATGAACTTTCGGCGATGCCCAAAGCCTCGCAGCGTCTGCTCGATGACAGCGCCTTCGATGTCGAGGGGTGGCTGGCCGGTCGCATCGCCGACAAGTTCGCCCGGGCCGAGGGCGCTGCCTTCGTCACCGGTGACGGCGTGGGCAAACCGACGGGCTTCCTTTCGCATCCCGCGGTCGCCGATGCAAGCTGGAGCTGGGGCTCGCTTGGCTATGTCGCAACGGGCAACAATGGCGACTTCAACGGCGCGGAACCGGCCGATGCGATTGTCGATCTGGTGTATGCGCTGGGCGCGCTGTACCGCGCGCGGGCGACGTTCGTTATGAATTCAAAAACCGCGGGTGCAGTGCGTAAGATGAAGGATGCCGATGGCCGTTTCTTGTGGTCGGACGGTATCGGTGCTGGCGAGGCAGCACGCCTGATGGGCTATCCTGTGTTGATTTCTGAGGATATGCCCGACATCGCCTCGGACGCTTTTGCGATTGCCTTCGGCGATTTCGCCGCCGGCTACACCATTGCCGAGCGGCCTGACCTTAGGGTGTTGCGAGACCCGTTCTCGGCCAAGCCCAATGTTCTTTTTTACGCCACCAAACGTATTGGCGGCGACGTGAGCGATTTTGCGGCCATCAAGCTCTTGAAGTTCGCTATGTCGTAAGCGGCCGTGCGGGGGCGCTTGCCCCAAACGGCCATCTGCAATCGGCGGGCGCTTTCGGGCGCCACGTCGGCCTCCCCCCGGGACTGGACGCGCTTCTGTTCCCCTCCACGTTCCGCGTTTGCCCCGGGGGCCCGTGCCAACTCTGCCCGAGCGCCAGTCGACCGACACGGTGCAGGGCCGCTCTGGCGCCCGCCTTTACCACTTTAGCGGAGAACCACCTCACATGATGCTCGTAGAGCTTGAGACGCCCGTGATCAGCCTTGCAGCGATCCGCGAGCTGGGAGACCATCTGCATCTGGGCAGCGGGTTCGCCGATGACGGGTCGCAGGATGCATTGCTTGAGCTGTATCTGCGCACCGCCATTGCTGCGATTGAACGCCGTCTGGGCAAGGCGCTTCTGGAACGCCGTTTTTCCTGGACGGTTACGAAGTGGCGCGCGCCTGCGCGGCAAGCGTTGCCGATTGCGCCGATTGCCGTGGTCGAGACGGTCAGGCTGGTAAGCCATGCCGGGGTGGAGACGGTTGCGGACCCCGTGGATTGGGCCCTGGTGCCGGACGCGCACAGCCCGGTTTTGTTGGGCACCTGGTCGCGCGACCTGCCGGCTATTGCTGAAATGGGCCGTGCCGAGATCGAGTTTAGGGCCGGCTATGGAGCCGATTGGGCTGACATCCCGCCCGATCTACGCCAGGCGGTCCTGCTTCTGGCCGCGAACTACTACGAGAACCGCAGCGCCGATGAAGGTCGCGAAGGTGCGATGCCGTTCGGCGTCCAGGCGCTTATCGAGCCGTTTCGCCCGGTTCGTCTCTAACTCGGAGGTTGGATATGGCACGTCCCGCCCTGCGTCGGCTGATGACGTTGGAAACCCCGTTGACCGCCGAGGATGGCGGTGGTGGGCATGTGGTCACCTGGCAGGCGTTGGGTGCGCTTTGGGCTCATGTCGCGGCGGTGACCGCTTCGGAGCCGCTTTCGGGAGCTCGTGAGCGATCGCGAGTGACCCATCGCATCCTAGTGCGCGGCGCGCCGGAGGGATCGCCACGCAGGCCCGCCCCGCATCAGAGGCTGCGCGAGGGCAATCGGGTCTTCGGTATTGTCGGTGTTGCTGAGGATGATGCCGAGGGTCGATATCTGCGCTGCTGGGCCGAGGAGGGAGGCGGCGGATGACCTGTGCGGTAAGCTGGGGTTTGCAGCAGGCGGTCTATAGCGCGCTGCAAGCTGACACCGCGCTTGGCGGTCTGGTCGCTGGTCGGATCTACGACGCGGCTCCGCATGCGGGCCAGGCCGGCGATCCCGCGGTGGCCTATGTGACCTTGGGCGAGGAGCTTGTCCGGCCGTTCGACACTGCCGATGGGCATGGCGGCCGGATCGACTTTACCGTTACGGTGCACTCCGGCACCGAAGGCTATGCAAGCGCAAAAGAGATCGCCGGCGCTGTCTGCGATGTGTTGATCGATGCGCCGCTGTCGCTGAGCCGCGGTACGCTCGTAGCGCTGCGTTTCCTGCAAGCGCAAGCGCAGCGGGGCCGGGCGCCCACCCGCCGCCGCGTCACCTTGCGATTTCGTGCGGTCGTCGACGATGAATAGGGCGTCCACGCCCCACCCTCGCAACTGTTGCTGAATAGGATATGAGACATGGTTGCCCAGAAAGGCAAAGACCTTCTGATCAAGGTCGACATGGACGGCGCCGGCACCTTCGCCACCCTGGCCGGACTTCGCGCGACCCGTGTGGCTCTGAATGCCCAGACGGTCGATGCGACCAGCATCGACAGCCAGGGTCGGTGGCGCGAATTGCTTGCCGGTGCCGGGGTCCGCTCGGCCACGATCACCGGATCAGGCATTTTTAAGGACAGCTCTGCCGATGCCCGTGCCCGTGAGATCTTCTTTGCAGGCGAGTTACCGGATTTCGAGATCACGATTCCGGATTTCGGGGTCATCGAAGGAGCGTTTCAGATCGCCTCTCTGGAGTATTCTGGGGATCACGACGGCGAGGCGACCTACGAGGTCTCGCTGGCTTCGGCCGGTGCGCTCAGCTTCACCGCGCTCTGATGGCAAACCCCTATCGCGGTGAAGTGGCGCTGACGATCGAGGGTCAATCCCATGTCATGCGTTTGACCCTCGGTGCGCTTTGCGCGCTCGAACAGGAGCTCGAGGACCGGTCAATTGCCGCATTGGTTGCACGGTTCGAGAGCGGAGAGATCCGCATGCGCGAAGTCCTTTCGGTTCTGCAGGCCGGCTTGCGCGGCGGGGGAGCGGCGCTGACAGAGGCCGAGCTTGAAACCTTGCAAATCGACGGCGGCGCTGGGGCTGCCATGCGACTTGCCGCACAGCTTCTTCGCGTGGCCTTTGCGCCGCCCGAGGATGCACCGCTTGGCTGAGCCGCTCGCCTGGGCGGCTTTGATGCGGATCGGCATTGGCCGGCTGGGTCTTCAGCCGGAACAATTTTGGGCTTTGACACCCACCGAATTCGCGCTGTTGGCCGGTTTGGCCACTGATGGCTCGGCGCGCATGACCCGCACGGCGCTAGCGGCGCTTGAAGACCGGATCGCGCGCCAAAGGTTCGAAAAGGAGCAAGACGGATGACAGATAGCGATGCGTCGGTCGATCTCGACGATCTTGCCGACGCCTTCGATACGGCGCAGAGCTTTACTGCCGCGTTTCGCTCGGAACTTCAAAAAGTGCAGAGCGAGCTGCGAGGCACCGACAAGGAGTCGCGTGCGCTGTCTCGGTCGATGGGCAGCACCCTTCGAGGCGCGTTCGAGGATCTTGTCTTGGATGGGGGGCGCGCCTCTGATGTGCTGCGCCAGCTTGGCGCCGGTCTGGCAAGCGACGTCTTTTCGAGCGCCATCAAGCCGGTGCAATCGGCGCTTGGATCGGGCGTGCAGAGCATCGTCTCGGGCGGTCTGTCCAGCCTCTTTGGCGGGATTCTACCCTTTGCGAATGGCGGTGTGGTCGCTTCGGGGCGCCTGCGCGCGTTTGCCAATGGCGGGATTGTCGACGGGCCCACGGCCTTTCCGATGCGGGGCGGCACCGGTTTGATGGGCGAGGCCGGTCCAGAGGCGATCATGCCGCTTGCGCGTGGCGCGGATGGCCGGCTCGGCGTTCGCGGTGCCGGAGGCGGCGTGAACATCACCATGAACATCTCCACCCCCGATGTGGAGGGGTTCCGCCGCTCGCGCGGTCAGATCGCGGCCGATGTCAGCCGCGCCTTGCGCCAAGGCCAAAAGAACCTCTGAGAGGGATGCGATGAGTTTTCATGAGACACGCTTTCCCGCGGATCTGTCGCTGGGATCTTCGGGAGGGCCGGAGCGTCGCGTCGAGATCGTGACGCTGGCCAACGGCTATGAGGAGCGCAACGCGCCCTGGGCGCACTCGCGGCGGCGCTACGATGCCGGGCTGGGTGTGCGGAGCCTCGACGCCCTGGCCGAGGTGATTGCGTTTTTCGAAGCGCGCGGCGGCCAGCTTTATGGGTTTCGATGGAAGGACTGGGCCGACTATAAATCCTGCCCGCCCAGCGCGTCGCCCTCTGCGGCTGACCAGTCTATAGGCACGGGTGACGGCGCGACGACAAGCTATGCGCTAAAGAAACGCTACCTCTCGGGACCGGCAAGCTATGAGCGGCCCATCGCCAAACCTGTCGCGGGCAGCGTCCGGATCGCCATTGACGGTCTAGATCAGAATGAAGGCGCCGATTTTTCGGTCGATACCGAAACAGGTCAGGTGACCTTCACCGCCCCGCCAGTGGCCGGTGCGCTGATTACTGCAGGCTTTGAGTTCGACGTTCCGGTGCGGTTCGACACAGATCGTATCGCCACGAATTTAAGCGCGTTCGAAGCGGGCGATGCCCCCAACATCCCAATCATCGAGGTGCGGGTCTAATGCGCGCCCTGCAACCAGCCCTTGCGGCCAAGCTGCAAACAGGTGCCACCACCCATTGCCGTTGCTGGCGCCTCACCCGCACCGATGGCAGCGTGACCGGGTTTACCGATCACGATGGCGATATCGCCTTCGACGGCACCCTGTTCGGGGCGGCGAGCGGGCTTGTCGCTTCGGCGCTTTCGCATTCGTTGGGAATGAGCGTGGATAACACCGAAGTTGTCGGCGCCCTGACTTCGGCCGGTGTCACGTCAGAAGATTTGGCTGCGGGGCGCTACGATCGCGCAAGGCTGGAGCACTGGCTGGTCGACTGGACCGATCCAAGCCTGCGACAGCTGCTGTTTTCAGGCGAGATTGGCGAGATCACGCGCGGCAATTCGGGCTTTGAGGCCGAGCTTCGCGGGTTGAACGCGACATTGAACCGCCCGGTTGGACGCGTGTATCTGCGCGACTGCGACGCTGTATTTGGCGATAGCCGATGCAAGCTCGACCCGCGCGATCCGCGGTTTTTAGGAACGGCAGAGATCCTTGAGGTCGACGGGTTGAACCGCATTCGCGTTTCGGGTCTGGAGGGCTTTGCCGAGAGCTGGTTCGCGCGCGGGCGCGCTGAGTGGCTGTCGGGACAGAACCAGGGTCTTGTGGGCCAGCTGCGCCGCGACACCGTCAAGGACGGCCACCGCTGGCTCGAACTTTGGGAGTCGCCGCCGGGGGCCCCGGCCGTGGGCGATCGGCTAGACGTTACGGCCGGCTGCGACAAGCGTGCGGCTACTTGCCGAGACAAATTCGCCAACCTTATGAATTTTGGTGGCTTTCCACACATGCCTGGCGAGGACTGGGTCAATGGCTATGCACAAAACGGCGAACAACATGACGGATCGAGCCTCTTTCGATAATCGCATCGTCGCCGAAGCGCGGCGTTGGATCGGCACACCCTATCAACACCAGGCGAGCTGCCAGGGTGCCGGCGCGGACTGCTTGGGCCTGATCCGTGGCGTCTGGCGCGCGATCTACGGCTGCGAGCCGGTTGCCGTGCCAGCCTACACCCCGGACTGGGCCGAGATTTCGGGCGATGAAGTTATGCTTGCAGAGGCGGCGGCGCATTGCGGGTCGGTCCCTCAGTACGCAATGCGCGCCGGCGACTTACTGGTCTTTCGGATGCGTCGTGCCGCGGTGGCGAAACATTTGGGCATCCTTGCCGGGCGTCCAGAGGGATGGAGCGTGATCCATGCCTATTCGGGCCGTGCTGTGGCGGAGTCTGCTTTGGGCCCGGCCTGGCGTCGGCGTATTGCCGGCGTCTTTCGTTTCCCCGATTCGGCCTGAACGCGAGGACTAGGTATGGCAACCCTTTTGTTGACAGCTGTCGGTGCCTCGGTCGGAGGTGCGTTCGGGACGACGGCGTTGGGACTCTCTGGTGCCGTATTGGGTCGTGCGGTGGGTGCGACGCTCGGAACCTTCATCGATCAAAGATTGCTGGGCGGTGGATCGGATCCGGTCGAAGTTGGCCGAGCAAGCAGTTTTCGCGTTCAGGGCTCGAGCGAGGGGGCGGCTCTGCCCTATACCGCCGGACGGATGCGCATCGCCGGGCAGGTAATCTGGTCAACGCGCTATCTGGAGACGGTCTCCAGCCAGGGCGGTGCGGGCAAGGGCCTGGGCGCCGGACCGGACGTACGCGAATACAGCTACTCGGTCAGCTGCGCGATCGGTCTTTGCGAGGGCGAGATCATGCGTATCGGCCGGGTTTGGGCGGACGGTCAAGCTTTTCCGCTGGAAAACGCCACCTACCGTCTCTACCGCGGCGGGGACGACCAGATGCCCGACCCGCTGATCGAAGCGGTAGAGGGCGTAGACACGGCGCCCGCTTACCGCGGCACGGCCTATCTGGTGTTCGAAAACCTCGATCTCACCGCCTATGGAAACCGGATACCGCAGTTCAACATCGAGGTTTTCCGCCAGCCCGACATCCCGGACACGCTGGTTCCCGATGTGGCGTGGCGGCCGTCCGACCACCTTCGTGGCGTCGCGCTGACCCCAGGAACCGGCGAATATGCGCTTGCAACGACGCGTGTGGGGTACGCGCTGGGCAAGGGTGAGGCCCGGCTTGCCAACACGAACAACACGACCGGCGAGACCGATATCCTGGCCTCTTTCGCGCAGCTCGACGCCGAGCTTCCGGCCTGCGATGCGGTATCCTTGGTCGTGTCATGGTTCGGCGACGATCTTCGCTGCGACCGCTGTACGCTCAGGCCGATGGTCGAACAGCGCGACTATGACGGCGCCGAGATGCCCTGGCTGGTTTCCGGTATTGCTCGGCAAGGCGCAACGTTGGTCAGCCAGCAAAACAGTCGGCCGAACTTCGGCGGTACGCCTTCGGACCAATCGGTGATCGAAGCGATCCGCGCCATGCATGAGGATGGCCGGCGGGTTATGTTCTACCCGTTCATCCTGATGGACATTCCGGTTGCGAACGGGCTGACGGACCCTTGGACGGGCGCGTCCGACCAGGCGCCTTTCCCCTGGCGAGGCCGCATCACCTTGTCGGTGGCAAGCGGTCAAGCCGGTTCACCGGACAAATCGGCGGCAGCCGCCAGCGAAGTCTCTGCTTTCTTCGGAGCGGCACAGCCCGGCGACTTTGTGCAATCTGGCGACACGGTGAGCTATATCGGTACGCCGGACTGGGGGTTTCGGCGCTTTATTCTGCACTACGCGCATCTTTGCGCTGCCGCTGGCGGGGTCGAGGCGTTCTGCATCGGCTCGGAGATGCGGAGCCTCACGCAAATCCGCGACGGTTCGGCGAGCTATCCCGCCATCGCTGCACTCCGTGCGTTGGCTGCCGATGTCCGCAGCATTTTGGGTCCGACGACCAAAATCAGCTATGCTGCCGATTGGTCCGAATATTTCGGGCATCAACCGGCGGACGGAACGGGGGATGTGTTCTTTCATCTCGACCCTCTCTGGTCCGATCCCGCGATCGATTTCGTGGGTATCGACAACTACATGCCGCTGTCTGATTGGCGCGACGAGTCGGGCCATGCAGACGCTGCCGTCGGTTCGATTTACGATCTCGACTATCTGAGTGGCAACGTCACCGGTGGCGAGGGATTCGACTGGTACTACGCCGATGCGGCGGCGCGAGACGCGCAAAGTCGGAGCCCGATTTCCGACACCGGTTACGGCGAGGATTGGCTGTTTCGCTACAAGGATCTTGTCGCCTGGTGGTCGCAACCCCACCACAACCGTCCCGGCGGGGTGCGCGACGCGTCCCCGACGAGTTGGGTGCCTCAGAGTAAGCCGATCTGGTTTACCGAGTTCGGCTGCCCGGCGGTCGACAAAGGCACCAACCAGCCCAACGTTTTTTGGGACCCTAAATCGTCGGAGAGCTTCTTGCCCTATTATTCAACGGGCGTTCGCGACGATTACATCCAGCAGCGCTATCTCCAGGCGCATTTTCGGCATTGGAACAGCCTGGGTGCCAATCCCACATCCTTGGTCTACGGCGCACCGATGCTCGACTTGGCGAACTGCTATGCCTGGGCGTGGGATGCGCGACCCTGGCCTGACTTTCCGGCGCGTGAAGCCGTATGGGCAGATGGGCCGAACTACGAGCTAGGACACTGGCTTCAGGGCCGCATTGGGTCTTCAAGCCTGGCCGAGCTCATCGCCGAGTGCTGCCTTTTGGCAGGGCTTGATGCTATCGATGTCTCTGCCGTCAACGGAAGCGTAAGCGGTTTTCTGCGCGACTCGCCGGGTTCTGCGCGCCAAGCGCTACAGCCGCTGCTGCTGGGCTACGCGGTCGATGCCACAGAAAGCGACGGGAAAGTAATTTTCCGGATGCGCGGCGATCAGCCGACGACGTCGCTGGACGATGGTTATCTTGCCGTTGAGCGCGACATTGCCGATGAGCGCCGATTGGAGCTGCGGCGCGATGCGGCGGTGTCGAACCCGGATGCGGTTCGCGTTGCCTATTTTGCGGGCGACAACGACTATCAAACCGCCTCGGTCGAGGCGGTTCATCCCACCGCAACCCTGCAGAATGCAGAAACGAGCCAGATGCCGGTGGTCTTTTCCTCGGGGCAAGCGCAAGCGATTGCCGAACGTTGGCTAGCGGAGTTGCGCGTCGCCAGAGACGAGGCGCGGTTTGCGCTGGCGCCGTCGCATCTGGCCTTGGAAGCCGGCGATCTTGTGCGTCTTCCTGACGGTCGCGCCGACGCCGTGTACCGGATCGAAAGGATCGAGGAGCGTGGCGTGCGACGCGTGGAGGCACGGCGCGTGGAAACCGGACTTTACGTGCCGCATTCCGCCGGCGCGCGCGTTTATGCACAGCCGGAAGTGCCGGCTCCGGCAACGCTATACGCCCAGTTCATGGATCTGCCTTTGCTGCGCGGCGACGAGATCGCCCATGCCCCATGGCTGGCGGTGTCGGCCACACCGTGGCGCGGCACCGTCAATGTCTACAAATCGGCGAGCGAAGAGGGCTACGAGCGCAACGTGTCTCTTCACAGCGCCGCTGTGGTCGGGGAAACGCTGGACGAACTCGCGCCCGCACAGCCCTGGGCTTGGTCGCGTCAACCTGCAGTTCGGGTCAAGGTGGCAGGCGGTACTCTTCAATCGCGCAGCACGCTTGATGTTCTTAACGGGGCGAACACGCTTGCCGTTCTGGCGCCGGGAGGCTCGGTTTGGGAGGTTGTGCAGTTCCAGGATGCGGTCTTGGTGGGCAGCGGAACCTATGCGCTTCAGGGCTTTCTGCGCGGACAGGCAGGCACTGAGTTTTTGGCGGGCGCTGCGGTTCCGGCCGGGGCGGACATCGTTCTGCTGGATCGCGGGCCAACGCAGATCGATCTAGCACCCTCCGAGACTGGCCTTACGCGGCATTTCCGGGTTGGGCCGGCAAACCTGCCTTACACCGATCCGTCCTATCGGCACAGTGTCGAGCGTTTTGACGGCATCGGGCTTCGGCCTTACGCGCCCGTTCGGCTCTCGGCGCACCGCGCATCCTCCGGCGATCTTGAAATCGCTTGGATGCGTCGAACGCGCGTGGGGGGTGATAGTTGGGAGGGTGTCGAGGTACCACTTGCAGAGGAGCGCGAGGTCTACCTGTTGCGGGTGGTTTCTGCGACAGCGGCTTTGCGGGAGTGGGAAGTCACCGCGCCTGCCGGTATCTACACGGCCGCGCAACAAGCCAGCGATGCTGTCACCGTCCCGTTCGACATCGAGGTTGCCCAGGTCTCGGCCGGCTTCGGCGCCGGCCCTTTTGCAAGGATCACTGTCAATGTCTGAGACGCCGCAATTCGCGCTGCCCCTATTGGCCGCGGCCCAAGCCCAAAAGCATGTCACCGTCAACGAAGCTCTCTTGCGCTTGGATGCGCTTGCAGCGATGCGCTTTGTCGCAATCGATCTGTCAGTCCCGCCAACCGGTGCTGGCGAGGGCGATGCCTACATTGTTGCGCAAGGCGCAACGGGGGACTGGTCCGGCAATGACGGTGCGATTGCAGTCTGGGCCAATGGCGGGTGGCTGTTCGTACAGCCGAAAATCGGTTGGCGCGGGTCCGACGCCGCAACGGGCCGGGCGGTTTTGTTCGACGGGGTTGACTGGCTGCTCGACGGTGCGATTGCGTCCCCCGGCGGCGCCGCGACGCTGCAGCGTGTACTGGAAATCGATCATACGCTTGGGGCAGGGGCGACCGCGTCGGTCGCAGGGGCGATCCCATCTGCGACCCAGGTTCTTGGCATTACGGCGCGGGTGACGACCGCCATTAGCGGCACTGCCACCGCGTGGTCGCTTGGCGTGGCAGGATCCGCTGACCGATACGGCTCCGGGCTTGGCATCGGCCTCAATTCCTATGCCGCGGGTTTGAGTGGCAGCCCGGTCAGCTATTACGCCGACACCGACCTGCTTCTAACGGCCGAGGGCGGCACATTTGCGGGCGGCGCCATTCGTCTGGCGGTGCACCTGCTTGCCATCCGTCCCCCGCGCGCGGTCTGACATGCGTCGGGTAATTCTTGACGACGCAATACGGCTGGCCGTGGTGTTGCGGTCGGCCAGAGGGCAGCGTGCCCGACATCGGCGGATGATCGCTGTCTTTCGCGATGCAGATCGGAGCGATGCGGCCCGTAAGACCGGTTCCGCGACGCTGGGAGACGGTACCGTTGCAAAAGCGTGCGATCGCTTTGACGAGGCGGCAGCCCCGAGCCTTGCCGATGCCGATTACTGCGCCTGTCTTTCGATGGTCTTTCACTTTCTGTCAAAACGGGCGCTTGGCAAACGGATGCGGTTTCCAAACTGATAGGGGTTGAATTTCCTGTTGCGAAGATCGAGTTTCGCTATGTGGTCGCGCCTTGGGCGCGGATACAGCAGGGAGAGACGCATGACCGTCCTCGACAGCCAACCGCACCGCCTCCATGCCGTCGACCCGCTGTGGCAGCGCATTCGCGCTGATGCCGAAGCAGCGCTGGCCGACGAACCCGAGATGGCCGCCTTCATGCATGCGGTGATTTTGCGGCATGCCGATTATGAGGCCGCGTTGAGCTTTCGTTTGTCTCAGAAGCTGAACTCGCCCTTGATCGGCGAAATGGTGCTACGCGAGACAATTTCTGCGGCCTATATCGACGATCCATCAATCGGCCAAGCCGCAAGGCTCGACCTGCTTGCCGTTTACGACCGCGACCCAGCCTGCCATAATGCGGCGCATCCGCTGCTTTTTTTCAAGGGGTTTTTGGCGATCCAGGGCTACCGGGTTGCCAACTGGCTGTGGCGCAAAGGCCGCAGGACCATGGCCTATTTTCTGCAGATGCGCAGTTCGGAGCGGTTCTCGATCGACATCCACCCGGCCGCGCAGGTCGGGACGGGTTTGATGATCGACCATGCCCATGCCGTCGTTATCGGCGAGACTGCGACAGTGGGTGACAACGTCTCGATGCTGCATTCCGTTACGTTAGGCGGAACCGGCAAGGAGGATGGTGACCGCCACCCCAAGATCGGAGACGGGGTGTTGCTTGGCGCGGGTGCCAAGGTCCTGGGGAACATTCGTGTAGGAAATTGCAGCCGGGTCGCAGCGGGGTCGGTCGTGCTTTCGGATGTACCGCCTTGCAAAACGGTCGCCGGCGTTCCGGCGCGGATTGTTGGCGAGGCCGGTTGCCCGGAGCCCTCTTTGAGCATGAATCATCTTCTGCGCGGCTTCGAAACTGACGGTTGAGCCGTGGAAAAGTCTTGATCGTGAGAGTGGTCTGACCGAGATTGCCGCGGGGGTTCCCAGCCACAGGATCAGACCATGACCAAGATTAAACAGCTTGCGGTTGCGGCCGCCGCAGTGCTTTGTGCGCCCAGTGTTTCCGCTCAATCCGCGGCCGAAGCGATTTTTGACGAGATGGTTGCCTTTTACGGAACAATGGGCATGTCCGTGGAGGTTGGCGACCGCTCGGTTGCAGGTGAGACTTTCACAGCCTCGGACCTCGTTTTTGCGTATGGCAGTCTGGGCGTTTCAACCGAGTTGAGCGTTGAGACACTTGAAGTCGCACCGTCCGACATTGCCGACTACGCTTTTGAGTTGCGCTTCACCGATGACGCTATTGCCGTGGTTACGACGGAGATGCCAGAGGGCGTCGCACCGCTGGTCACCGAAATGCAGATCGAACAACCGGGTAATGTCACCTTGGTTGGCGGTACGCCAGACGAACGCACCTTTGCCTACACTGCCGATGCCTTGCGCTTTATCTTCGACGACGCACCTGTGGCCGGCCCCGATGGCGTTTTGTTCGACATGATCCTGGCGCTGAATGCGGTTGAGGGCACCGCCGCAGTCGATGAAAACGACACGCTTAAATATGAGACAAAAGCGAATGAGATGACGGTCGAGTACAGCTTTTCGGCCGAGGGTGAAGGGCTTTCTTTGTCGACGGTCTACAAGGATGTGGCCTTTTCGGGCGCCGGCCCGATTGATGGGTTGGTCGATATCGCCACGCTTGTGGCCTCCAACGCAATGTCTGAGGGCGTTTTTACGATGGCCTCGAGCGAGACCCGAATTCAGATCGACGATTTCGCAGGCTCCAGCCTGATCAGGGCAACTTCCGGTCCCGGCCGTTTGGAGGCTTCTATAGGCGACGGGCATCTCGACTATAGTTTTCTGAGTGCAGATAACGACATAACGGTCGATAGCGCGTCGATGCCGGTACCATCAGCTAACTTGACCGCGGATAAGATGGCCTTCCGCTTTGCCCTACCTGTCGCGCCCACCAACACGCCAGGCGAGATGATCGTCGATCTCGAACTCGAGGGAATTGCAATTTCTGAAGAGATATGGGGTATGTTCGACCCAACCGGCGGCCTTCCGCGGACCGACGCGGCGCTTGTGCTGCGCGTCCGCAGCACCGCGACAGCCCGCGTCAACTTCACCGATCCCGAAGCGATGCAGAACGATCCCGCGGCGATGGCCATGCCGTTCGATTTTGACGATGTTGCCATCGAGGAGTTGCGGCTGACCGTGGCCGGAGTGGAGCTCGAGGCGTCGGGCGCTGCGCAGCTCGTCGATGCCGGGCCGATCCCAATGCCCGTGGGCGGTATCGATTTGAAGCTGGCCGGTGCGCTTGGTTTGATTGAAAAGCTCCAGGAGATCGGTCTGGTCCCGCCCGAGCAAGCGCAGGCCGCCCCGATGATGCTGGGTATGTTTGCGCTTCCGGGTGACGCGCCTGATACGTTCACCTCGCGGATCGAGATGACTGAGGACGGTCAGCTGACGGCAAACGGCATCCCGCTGCAATAATCAGACGGTACCGCAGGCAGTCCACCGCGGCGCTGCCACGCTCTACCGCATAAGCACTTCATCCTGTCGGGCGAGGCCCAGCATCTGCCGGGCCTGCTGATCCAGAAGATCCAGGTCCAGAAAATCGTCTGATAGGCGCCGGACCCGGTTGGCCAGTTCGGCATGCTCGCGTTGCCGCGCCGCCAGCTCATCGCTTAAGCGCGCTTCCACGGCCCGGATCTCCAACAGGCGCATCAATCCAAACTCTCCCTGCACTGCCGAAAAGCTAAAATAGCTGATCAGCCCAAGGATGGCGAAGCTGTAAAGCGTGTTGGCGACTGCTGCGCTACGCGCATAGCTGCGGATCATCGGCATACCTCTTAGCAGATCATGCCAGATCGGCTGCCCGAAGGGAATCCCCACATAGTCTGTGGTCCAACTCCCGTCTGCAGCTCAGGCCCGGCCGCGATAAATGTCGACCAGCCGAGCCAGCAGAGCCAGCGCGTCGGCACGCGAGCGCTGAAAACTGTTGCGTCCGATGATCGAGCCATTGCCACCGCCGTCGCGGATCGCTCTCGCATCGTCGAAGACCGCGTTCTCGCCTTTCGCCGCCCCTCCGGAGAAGACGACAATTCGGCGTCCTCCAAACGCGGACTGCATGCAATGTGCCACACGGGCCGATTGGGTGGCGATATCGATGCTGTGCGCCTGATAGACCTTCTTAGCCTCGCCCTGCTCCAGGTAACCGGTCGACAGCTTGATCTTGATGATATGCGCGCCCAATAGAGCTGCGATTTGCGCGGCGTATGCAGAAACGTCCATGGCCGTTTCACCGTCCTTGGTCAAAGCCTCGCCGCGGGGATAGGACCAGATCACCGTCGCTACACCGACCGCCGCAGCCTCGCGCCGCATTTCGGCAATCTCTTCGAACATATCCAGCCCGGCCGACGAGCCGGGATAGACGGTAAATCCGATCGCAGCGCATCCCAGGCGAAGCGCATCATCCACGCTGGCCGTAATGGCCTGGTCCTTTACGGCTTCATTGGGGATCAGCGCGTTGGCCGAATTGACCTTCAGGATTGTCGGAATCTGGCCTGCATAGCTGTCGGCGCCCGCCTCCAGCATCCCCAGCGGAGCGGCATAGGCGTTCAGACCGGCATCGATAGCAAGCTGGTAGTGGTACAGCGGATCGTAGGCCGGCGGGTTGGGCGCAAAGCTGCGCGCCGGCCCATGCTCAAACCCCTGATCGACCGGTAGAATAATCATCTTTCCGGTCCCGCCGAGTTTGCCCGTCATCAGCATCTGGCAAAGCTTGGCCTTTACGCCGGGCGTTTCGCCCTCGTATTTCGACAGGATTTTTTGCACGGCTCTCGTTGCCCGCATCGCGCTCACCTTTCCACTCGCAGGATCCGGGCATAGACGGCCCGTTCATCAAAAAACGCCCCCGCCTTGAGGGGCGGAGGCGCGGTGCGTCGCTTGGCGCCTCAGTTGCCGATCGAGGCTTCGATCTTTTCGCCGATGCCCGATTGGGACCAAAGAACCAGCGCTTCGGCGGACGCCGCCTCGAACGCCGCCTTCCACGCCTCCCCGCCAACCATCTGCGCCATTTCGTCGAGATCGTCGCGCAGATTGGCCGCAACGAGGTCCCCGCCAGCTGCTGCAAGGCTGGCCCAGAGATAGGCCAGCGCGTAGTTGCGCGGTACGCCGATCCCCTGGCGCAACTCCAGCGCAAGGCGGCGCATCTCGCTCACATCCGGATCGTTTGACAGGCCGGCGGTTCGCATCGAAAGGCCTGCATCGCCTGGAAAATTCGCCAGGATCACATCTTGGGTTTCGAGAACCGTAGAAGCGTCGAGCGCCGCTTCGATGCTGGCCGCGGTCGCGATGGCGTCCGTGCTGCCGCCGGCCATGGCCACAAGCGCGTAGGGATACGCCGCGTTGTGCGATCCTGCGTCATGCAGGCCTTGTGCGAGGATCAGCGCTGCTTCGGCGTTCCAACTCTGCGCAGCCCGCGGTACCAGCAGCGACACTGCCGCATCGCGGTTGCGCGGTGCTCCGATGCCCGTCATGAGCGCGCGACCGGCGATCAAAGCCTGTTCCATGCTGAGCTTGTCGCCGGCATTCAGCGCGTCTTTTAAGAGCTGCATCTCGATCATGGTGGTGGCAAGGTGGGGACCGTTCGAGACCACGGGTTCAAGCGCTTCTATCAGGGTATCGGGCCCGTCAAAGATGTACTCGTCAATCCAAACGCCGCCCTCCGGCGCGATCCGCGCGGTGATCCGGTCGCTTTCGGCCACGAAGCTCGTCAGCGCATCGCCCAGCGACGTCACAAAAGCGGTCTCTGCCGGGCTCATCGTCCCCGATCCGCCATTGGTCAACTCGCTGGTCAGCCCACCGGTAACCATGTTGGGGATGGCATCGACAGCGCCGACCATACCCTCGATCATCGGGCTCACCCGTTGCCAAACGCCCTGGTTGGACACCGTGACCTCGGCGCTGCTGAGTTGGATGACCGGGTAGGGATCGTCCTCGATTAGACCGGCAAACCAGAAATACGAGAAATCGGCAGTGAGATCGAGCGCAATCGCATCAGGAAGGCTCGCCTGAACGGCCATCTGCAGACCCGAGCTGGGCAGGTCGTAAGAAAGGTCGATAACGGCCGCCGAGACGTCGACACCGGCATAGCCGATGCCGTTGAGAAACATGCGCGGCTCATCTTCCAAACAGATCGGCGGAACGGCAAGATCGGTGAGCTCGACGACCTCGGAGATCATGTCCGATGTTAGCCCGCCGGTGATCGACAGCCGTCCTATGGAGATCTCGCATTCCTCTTCGCCTTCCAGCCAGTCCAGCGGCGGGTAAATTTTCACGCCGGTGGCAACAAGGCCCGACAGCGGATCGTAGCTGAGCGAGTCGTAGGTGAAATCCACCACGCTACGCAGAAAAAGAACGGTGTAGGCGCGCAGGGTGTTTTGCAGGAATTGCGCCGCGGCGTTTGCATCCTGCGCTGCTGCAACGGTCGGTTGGAAAGCAAGTGCCGACGCGGTAGCGGCGCCGAGCATCGTCGTCCGGATCATGCGTGTTCTCCCTAATCGAAACGCGGGTGGAACCTATCACAGCTTCTAGGGCGAAAAAACGTCGTCAGCGGGTCATTGGGCTTGCAGGGCTGCAATACCAGGGAGGGTCTTGCCTTCGAGCCACTCCAAGAAGGCACCCCCGGCGGTCGAGACATAGCTAAACCCAGCGGCTGCGCCGGAACTGTTCAGCGCCGCGACCGTATCGCCGCCGCCAGCAACCGACAGCAGCGATCCTGCGGTCGTCAAAGCCGCCGCTTCGAGCGCGGCGGCATCGGTGGCCGCGTTGAACGGCGCGATCTCGAAAGCGCCGAGCGGGCCGTTCCAAACCAGCGTTCTGGCGGCTGCAAAGCGGCGGGCGATTTCGGCCACTGCGTCAGGTCCCGTATCCAAGATCATTGCGTCCGCGGGGCACGCCTCGGCGGGCACCGTCTCGCTTGCTGCCCCGGCCCGGAATTCCCGGGCGACGACCACGTCGCTGGGTAGCAAGATCTCGCACCCAGAACGCTCGGCCTTTGCCAGGATTGCGCGCGCGGTCTGGACGAGATCGTGTTCGCAAAGCGACCGCCCCACCGGCAGACCTTTCGCGGCTAGAAACGTATTGGCCATGCCGCCGCCGATGACGATCTCGTCGACCTTGTCGATTAAATTGCCCAAAAGGGCGAGCTTGCTGGAGACCTTGGCGCCGCCCACCACGGCAATGACCGGGCGCTTTGGGCTGCCGAGCACGCGTTCAAGGGCGCGCAACTCCTCTTCCATCAACCGCCCAGCGCAGGCGGGAAGATGACGCGCGACCCCCTCGGTCGAGGCATGGGCGCGATGCGCGGCCGAGAACGCGTCGTTGCAATAGATATCACCCAACCGCGCCAAAAAGGCTGCCATCTGCGGGTCGTTCGCTTCCTCCATCGGCGAAAAGCGCGTATTCTCGATCAGGATTATTGCATTGCGCGCCTGCGCATCGATGAAGGCCCGGTCCGGGCGCTCCATAAACACCACCGCGCGGCCCAAGGCGCCTTCCAGTGCTGGTAGGATCTGGCGCAGCGACATCGCGGGCACGACTCTGCCCTTGGGTCGGCCGAAATGCGATAGCAAAACCGGCCCACCGCCTTTGGCTAGAATATCGCGCAAACTTGGCAGGATCCGCTCGATCCGGGTCGCGTCGGTGACCCGCCCGTTCTCGACCGGGACGTTGAGATCGACCCGCAGCAAAACGCGCTTTCCCGCGAGGTCGATATCGTCGAGGGTTTTCCAGCCCATTCGCCCTTCCAAAAAAAGCCGCCTCCGGCGGGAGTATTTTTTCCAAGAAGAAGCCAAACGCGCGCTTCTTCTTGGTCTAAATACTCAAAATCCGTCGGCTTCCGCGTCAGATGAGCTTGCCCATTGCGACGGCGGTATCCGCCATCCGGTTCGAAAAGCCCCATTCATTGTCATACCAGCTCAGCACACGGCACATACTGCCGTCCATGACTTTGGTCTGGTCCATGTGAAAGACGCTCGAATGCGGGTCATGGTTAAAATCCACGCTCACCAAAGGCTCGTCAGTAAAACCCAGAACGCCTTTCAGCGGACCTTTTGCGGCCGCGCGAACCGCGGCATTGATCTCTTCCACACTGGTTGCACGCGTCGCGCTAAAGGTCAGATCGACCACCGAAACGTTGGGCGTCGGCACCCGGATCGCCACCCCGTCGAGCTTGCCGTTAAGTTCGGGCAAGACCAGACCAACAGCGCGCGCCGCCCCGGTCGATGTCGGGATCATGCTCATTGCCGCGGCCCTGGCCCGATAGAGATCCTTATGCATCGTATCGAGCGTCGGCTGATCGCCGGTATAGCTGTGTATGGTGGTCATGAACCCCCTCTCTATACCGACTGCCTGGTTGAGCACATGGGCAACCGGGGCCAGGCAGTTGGTGGTGCAGGAGGCGTTGGATACGACCAGATCCTCGGCCGTCAGCGCGGCATCATTGACCCCGAAGACAATTGTCTTGTCGGCACCTGAGGCGGGCGCCGAGACCAGCACACGCTTCGCCCCATTCTCCAGATGCAGGGCCGCGCGGTCGCGGCTTGCAAAGATCCCGGTGCATTCGAGCGCCACATCCACATCGCCCCAGGGCAGCTCTTGCGGATCGCGGATCGCGGTTACCCGGATCGGTCCGCGCCCGGCATCGATGGTCTCGTCCGCGACCGTCACCGTTCCGGGAAACCGACCATGGACGCTGTCGCGGCGTAGAAGATGCGCGTTCGTTTCCACCGGCCCCAGATCGTTGATCGCCACGACCTCGATGTCGGTCCGATCCGCCTCGATGATCGCCCGCAGCACGTTGCGCCCGATGCGTCCGAAGCCATTGATTGCAACCTTGACCGCCATGCTCCCCTCCGACACCTGATTAACGATCCGGGCCACCCAAACCATGACCCGCGGCCGACCCCGGCCGGACCGGCGCTCGGTGAGCCGAATAAAGGCGCCCAGGGGGCGCGGTCAATCGCAATCGCGCCCGGGACCGCTTCGGACCGGCGCGCCGGGGGCTAGCCTTCCGGCGCACCATAAAGATCGAAGGCCACTTGCACCGTCTCGCCGACTCGGGAAAAGAGCGAGGAAAAGCCGATCCCAAGCCCGTAATCCTGCCGCTCAAGCAGCAAAACCCCGCGGGCGCGCAGGCCGTCTGTTTCCTCGACGATGTCCAGCTCAACCGACAGCTCAACCCGCCTTCCCTTGATCTCGACCTGGCCCTGGGCCTGGAACCGCTGCGCATCGAGAGCTTTCAGCCCCAGCAGCCGGAAGGTGAAATCGGGGTGCTCTTCGGCATGAAACCAATCGACGCTCTGCGCGAAATGCGTGCGCACTGGATCGCGCAGACGAATGCTGTCGGAACGGATGGTCAATTCCACATCGGCCGCTTCCGGCATTGCGGGGTCGAAGATGGCGCGGCCCGAGAGATCGGAAAAGCGCCCTTCCTGAGGGGTGCCGTCCTCCACATAGGAAAAGACGATCGTGCTGCGCGACGGGTCGAGCGCGTATTCGGCCGCCGCCGTGCTTGCTGGAAGCGCGCAAACGGCGACCATGGCGTAGGTGATGCTGCGAGCGGAGCGCAAAAGGCGCATAATGTCCTCCAAGGCTTGTGCTGGGCTGTCCAAGGCTGTGCTGGGCTGTCCAGGGTTGCGATGCCCTTACTCTCTGGGCTGAAGCCTAGTCCGACTGTGCCGGCCGGCACGCATTTTGGGGCGACGGCGCAAGGCAAGGCCAGCGCGGGCACGTCGTTTGAATGCGCACGTTCCCGTGATGGCGGTCGGCGCGATTGCGCCGGAGGCTGCCAAAGCCTGCACGTCCCCATGCGGGACGCCCTGCAAACGGTCGGCCTGCGCCCGCTCTAAAGCAGCGCGCGGACCTTCGCCGCGACGGCCTCGGCAGTAATGCCGAAATGCGCATAAAGCGCCTTAAAAGGTCCCGACGCGCCAAACCCCGCCATACCCACGAAATCCGCCTTGGCTTCGCGCCCCCGCTCGCCCAGCAACCAGCGTTCCCAGCCTTGGCGCACAGCGGCCTCGACCGCCACCCGGACGCCGCCGCTGGGCAGAACCTGCTTGCGGTAGCGTTGCTCCTGTGCGGCAAATAGCTCCCAGGACGGCATCGAAACCACGCGCGTCCCGATACCCTCGACCTGCAAAAGGCTCCGGGCCGCCATGGCGATGGCCACTTCCGACCCGGTGGCCAGCAGGGTCGCCTCGCGCCTGCCTTCGGCATCGGCCAGAACGTATGCGCCGCGCGCGGAAAGATTGCGCCGCTTCGCCTCTTCACCCCGCAGCAGAGGAAGGTTCTGGCGGGTCAGCGCCAACACGGACGGGCCCTCAACTTGGCTTAGCGCAAGCTGCCATACTTCGGCCGTTTCCACCGCATCGGCGGGGCGAAAGACCGTCATACCTGGGATCGCGCGCAGGGCGGCGAGATGCTCGACAGGTTGGTGGGTGGGCCCGTCTTCGCCCAGCCCGATGCTGTCATGTGTCATCACATAGACCACGCGCTGGCCCATCAAGGCCGACAGGCGCATCGCGCCGCGCGCATAGTCGGAGAACACCAGAAACGTGCCGCCGTAGGGCCGCAACCCGCCATGCAGCGCGATGCCATTCATCGCCGCGGCCATGCCATGTTCGCGAATGCCGTAATAGACATAGCGGCCCTTGCGGTTGTCGGGCGCAAAGATACCGAGATCCTTGGTCAGCGTGTTGTTGGACCCGGTCAGATCCGCCGATCCGCCGATCGTCTCTGGCATCACGGCATTGATCTCGCCAAGCGCAATCTCCGAGGCTTTTCGGGTGGCGATTTCGCGCTTTTCGGCGATCAACCTGCTGCGCAGCGCCGAAATCGCCTTGTCGAGCTTTTTGGGTGGGGCACCGGCCATAACCCGGTCGAACTCTGCGCGACGCCCGGCGGAGAGCGCGGAGAGGCGCGCAGTCCATTCCGCTTGGGCCACCGCACCCCGGCCACCGGCGGCCTCCCACTGCGCTTTGATCGGGGCGGGGATCTCGAAAGGCGGGTGCGCCCAGCCGTAGACGTCGCGCAGCGCGGCGATTTCGGCGGCGCCGAGCGGGGCGCCATGGGCTCCGGCCGTACCCTCCTTTGTTGGCGCACCATATCCAATGCGGGTTTTGCAGGCGATCAGGACCGGACGGCGCGATGTGGCGGCCCCTGACAGGGCGGCTTCGATGGCGACCGGATCGTGGCCGTCGCACTGGCTAACCGCCCAGCCCGAAGCCTTGAAGCGGGCAAGCTGGTCGGTTGCATCCGAAAGCGACACGGCCCCGTCGATCGAGATGCCGTTATCGTCCCAAAGCACGATCAGCCGGCCGAGCCGGTGTCGACCGGCAAGACCGATCGCCTCCTGGCTGACCCCCTCCATCAGACAGCCATCGCCGGCAATAACCCAAATCCGATGATCGACGATCTTGGCGCCGAAACGGGCCCGCAACGCCTCCTCGGCCATCGCCATTCCTACGGCGTTGGCCAAACCCTGGCCCAGCGGACCGGTGGTCGTTTCGATGCCCGGCGCATGGCCGTACTCTGGATGCCCGGCCGTCGCCGCGCCAAGCTGGCGGAAGTTTCGCAGCGCATCGAGGCTCATTCCTGGATAGCCGGTCAGGTACAACAGGCCGTAGAGAAGCATCGAGCCATGCCCGGCCGACAGCACGAACCGATCCCTGTCGTGCCAGCCCGGCGCTGCGGCGTTGTACTTTAGAACCTTGGTGAACAGCACCGTGGCCACATCGGCCATGCCAAGCGGCATTCCGGGGTGACCGGAGTTTGCGGTCTGAACAGCGTCCGCCGCAAGCATGCGCAGCGCGGTTGCCATGCGCCAAAGATCGGTCGGTGCCGCGCGCCGCTCCGAGATGTTCACCTCTCGCCTCCCCTGAAATCCATCCGGCCTTGATCGCGGCGCAGCAATATCAGGCGGCGGGGCGGGGTCAACCCGGCCTTGGGGCTGTGAATCCGTTTGATCCGCGCTAAACTTTCAGCAGGGGTGGAAGACGGCGATTCGCCGGTCAGGACATCTATGCCGCGGTGCAGCCTGCGCACATTGCAGCACCGGCGAAGCATAGGGCAAAATTGCGTGCCTTGGCACGCCGAGGCGGTTGCGCAGGAAAGGGACGTCGATGGACGGAGACCAGCTGAAGATATTGGAAACCCGTATCAATACAGCCTTGGACCGGATCGAAGCCCGGCTGGCCGCGCCGGCGCCGTCCAGCAACGGGCTTGCGGATGAAAACCGTGCCCAGGCCGATGAGATCCTTGCCCTGCGCAGCAGGCTCGACGAGATGAAGGAAGCGCGCCGCCGCGACGCCGACGATGTCACGGCTATTCTTGCCGATCTGCGACCGCTATTGGAGCAGTGAGGATGCCCGAAATCGATATCGCGATTGCCGGGCGCACGTATCGGGTGGCCTGCGACCCGGGTGAGGAGACGCATCTGACGGCCGCCGCCCGGATGATCGATCTAGAGGCCGATGCGCTGCGCAAAACCGCGGGCTCGATCCCCGAAAGCCGGCTAATGCTGATGTCGGCCCTGATCATCGCTGACCGGCTTAACAGTACCGAGGCGCGCCTGCGTTCGGCCGAGGAAACCCTGCGGGACAGCGAAGCTGCGCTTCGGGCGGCCGATCAAAGGCTGCGAAACGACCAGGGTCTTGCACCGACCAACCTTGTGGCGACCGATACGACCGACGCCGCATCGCGCGGTCCACGCGACCAGCGAAACCTCTTTGCCGACGATATGGTAGACGAAGCCATCGATCTGCTGGAGCAGACGGCCGAGCGGTTGGAGGCGCTGGCCGAAAAGGCAGCACCGGAAGCCTAGCCCCGTGCCAAATCGGGTTGCGGGTGCGCGGGCCGCTATGAACGTTTTGCATGGCGCAAACGCCAACCCAAAATCCGGTGGCGGGGATGTCGATGCCCAACCCCGCGCGCAAGGAGATGTCCGGCCGGCCGCCCGATCCGGCGCCGGTTAGCCGTCCGTGTTGGCTTCGCGGATCTTGTGGGCTGCATCCTTGTCGTAGCCCACGCCCTTGTCGTCGAGCAGCTGGTCGAATTCGCCCGAAAGCACCATCTGCGTGATGATATCGCAGCCGCCGACAAACTCACCCTTCACATAAAGCTGCGGGATCGTGGGCCAATCAGAGAATTCCTTGATGCCCTGGCGCAGCGTGTCGTCGGCCAGAACATTTACATCTTTATAGGTCACACCCATGTAGTTCAGTACACCGGCGATCCGGGCCGAGAAGCCGCATTGCGGCATCGTTGAATTGCCCTTCATGTAAAGCACGACGTCGTTGCCGTCGACTTCCGCCTGGATGCTTGCGTTCACGTCGCTCATTCATCCGCTCCTGGGCCGTTGGGCCATGCGTTCGCTACTCGCTCGCAAGGTAGGACGTGGCCGGGGCAATCGCAATGGTGTCGCGCGATCCGATGCCGCCCGCGTCACCGGGTCTGCCCCGTCGTCGCGTTGCATGCGAAGGTTCTTGGGGATCGAGGCGTGCCTCCCGTCGGGCGGTCTCGTCGGGCGGCCCCAATCTGGCAGCCCTAATCTGGCGGCCCCAGTTTACGTCGCATTTTGGCGTTGTTGGCTGCGACCGGCGAACGCATCGAAGCCCAGGAGCGCCGAAGGATCGAACGGAAATCGCTAACGCGCACTCAATCGGGCGCTTTCGTGGTCATTGCAAGCGCATGAAGCTCGCCGGCCGGCCCGTCCATTTTACCTTTCAGCGCCGCATAGACCGCGCGTTGTTGCTGGACCCGGTTGAGCCCGCGGAATTCCTCGGCGATGATCGTGGCGGCGTAGTGGTTGCCGTCGCCCGCAAGGTCCGTGATCGTCACCGAGGCTGTCGGGAACGCTTCCTTGATCAGACGCTCCAATTCCACCGCTTCCATTGCCATTCCGGGCTCCTTCTCCGCTGCCCTTGTTCTAGGCGCGGGGAAGGCAGCCGGCAAGCATAGGCGAAACCGCCAAGACGACGCCTTTAGCCGCCGCCCATAATGGCGCGCAAGCCGTTTTCGTGGGCAGCACGCAGATCGGACAGGGTCACGCGGTGGCCGGCCAGATCGATCCAGAGCCCGCCGAAGCGCCCCACATGGGTGATGGGCACACCTTGCTGGGCGGCTTGGGCCATCGCCTCGCGCAGACGGTCCGGCGCGACGGAAACCAAATAGCGTGCCTGATCCTCGCCAAAAAACCACTCCGCATAAAGCAGGCTGTCCGCATCGCGCAGGGTTACCCCCGTATCGGCCGCAAGCGCCATTTCTCCCGCAGCGATCGCAAGCCCGCCATCGGAAAGATCATGGGCGGCGCTGATCAGGCCAGCGGAATGCAAGGACTGGATCAGCGCACCCGCCGCACGCTCGGCCGCCAGATCCACTGGCGGCGGCGGACCCTCGGCGCAACGGTAAAGCTCTGCCATCAACGCCGATTGGCCCAGATGGCCGCTGGTATCGCCGATCAGCACCGCCTCGTCGCCCGGGCGCGGGACGATCGAGATCGTCGCATCGAGGCTTTCCAGCAAACCCACCGCACCGATGGTCGGGGTTGGCAGGATCGCCTTGCCGTCGGTCTCATTGTAAAGGCTGACATTGCCCGAGACGACCGGCATGTCGAGCGCCCGCGCCGCTATCCCGATGCCGGTGACGCAGCCGACAAACTGGCCCATGATCTCGGGCCTTTCGGGATTGCCGAAATTCAGATTGTCGGTGATTGCCAGCGGTCGGGCGCCGCTGACGCAAAGATTGCGGTAGGCTTCGGCCACGGCCTGCTTGCCGCCCAGTTCTGGGTCGGCAGCGCAGTAGCGTGGCGTGACATCGGCGGTGAAAGCGAGCGCCTTGGCGGTGCCATGGACCCGCAGGATGGCGGCGTCCGAGCCGGGTCCGATCACAGTGTCGGCGCCCACGCTCTGGTCGTACTGCTCCCACACCCAGGCACGCGAGCAGTAATTCACGCTGCCCAAAAGGGCCAGCAGCGCCGTCGACGGGTCGATATGCGGAATGTCTTCCAGCGGCGGCGGTGCCGGCGGTGATGTATGCGGGCGGTCGTATTCGGGCGCCAGGCCGGACAATGCGCGCAGCGGCAGATCCGCTTTGACCGCACCATCCAGCGTGACCAGAAAGCGATCCTCGGCAATCGTCTCGCCCACAATGGCAAAGTCGAGATCCCATTTCTCGAAGATCGCGCGCGCGGTGGTTTCGGCCTCCGGCCGCAGCACCATCAACATCCGCTCCTGACTTTCCGACAGCATCATTTCATAGGCGGTCATCCCAATTTCGCGGACCGGAACCCGATCGAGATCGAGGCGGATCCCCAGCCCGCCCTTATCGCCCATTTCAACCGCCGAGCAGGTGAGCCCGGCCGCCCCCATATCCTGTATCGCGATTACCGCGTCCGATCCCATCAACTCCAGACAGGCCTCCAGCAGGCGCTTCTCGGTAAACGGGTCGCCGACCTGCACGGTGGGGCGTTTTTCTTCGGCATCCGCACCGAATTCGGCCGATGCCATGCTGGCCCCGCCCACCCCGTCGCGCCCGGTCTTGGCACCCAGATAGACGACGGGCATGCCGATGCCTGCCGCGGCCGAATAGAAAATGCGGTCCGATGGTGCAATCCCGGCCGCAAAGGCGTTGACCAAGCAATTCCCATCATAGGAAGGGTGAAAACGGAGCTCCCCGCCGACGGTCGGCACGCCGAATGCGTTGCCATAGGCGCCGATCCCCGCAACTGCCCCAGCCAGAAGCGGTTTTGTGCGTGGATTGCGGGGGCTACCGAAGGAGAGTGCGTTAAGCGCTGCGATTGGCCGGGCGCCCATTGTGAAAACATCGCGCAGAATGCCGCCCACCCCCGTTGCTGCGCCCTGATGCGGCTCGATAAAACTGGGGTGGTTGTGGCTCTCCATCTTGAAGACCACGGCAAGACCGTCGCCGATATCGACGACACCGGCATTTTCGCCCGGGCCTTGGATGACCTTTGGCCCCTCGGTGGGCAGGGTCCGCAGCCATTTTTTGGAACTTTTATACGAGCAATGCTCGTTCCACATCGCCGAGAAGATGCCAAGCTCGGTGAAGCTGGGCGCGCGGCCCAGAAGCTGCAGAATGCGCGCATATTCCTCGGCACTCAGCCCGTGCTCGGCCGCTAGAGCCTGGGTCGCCTCGGGTTCGCGCACCTGTTCGTCCTTCACCGTCGTCTCCCAATACTCCTAGTCTTCCCCGCCCCAGTATGGAAGACAGCTTATAGGCGCCAAGGCGCCGCTCGTCTTGCGGTGCCGGCGCCGCTCAGCGGGTCTTAAGCGATCGCGGTGACCAAATGATTGAGGAGGCGCCATGCCCAAGCGCTTCAGGGTGTTCGGCCTGGGGCTGAACAAGACCGGCACCAGCTCGCTGCGCCAGGCGCTCAAGATACTGGGCTTTCGACACCACATATACCGGCCGGCGCTAATCCGCGACCTGGCCAAGGGCCGGATGGCGCCCATCTTCGCCGCAGCCGAGGCCAGTGAAAGTTTCGAAGATTGGCCCTGGCCGCTGGTGTGGCGACAGCTCGATGCGCGTTTCGGCGACGGGGCGCGATTCGTGCTGACCCGGCGGATCAGCGCCGATGTCTGGCTTGAAAGCCTAAAGGCGCACAGCGCGCGGACGGCCGGTGGCGGGTTTGCCCGCCGGCTGGCCTATGGTCATGCCTATCCGCATGGGCAGGAGGCGGCGCATCTGGCGGTCTATGACGCGCATCTTGCCGCGCTACGGACCTATTTCGCCGACCGTGCAAGGGCGCACCGGTTCATCGAGCTCTGTTGGGAAGAGGGGCAGGGCTGGTCGGAACTCTGCACTTTCCTGGGCGAGCCATTGCCCGATCTGCCCTTCCCCCATGCCAATGCGGCCAGAGCCGAAACGCGGGTCGAACCGCCGTTTCTTAACCCGTCGCTTGACCCATCGCTTGGCGCATCGCCGGGTCCGCTGCCGAGGCGGGCGCCGGACCCGTCGCCGGACCCGTCGCCGGACCCGCCGCCGGACCCGCCGTCAAACCTGTCGCGCAGCCGGCGCTCGGAACACCTCAAAGAACGGTCTCGCCAAGCGCTTTGCCAAAGGGGTGCTGGCGCAGGGGATGCCGATCCGGGCCGCTGAGCCGACGCAGCCGGCGACCGGCTGCGTGACGCTGGTGCTTACTCGGCCGAGCTGGCGGCCCCTTCCGGCTTGCGGGCGCGCAGCGCATCATAGGCCCGGTTGATGTCGGCCACCCGCCGGGTTGCGAGCGCTACCATTTCCTCCGGCAAGCCCTTTGCGATCAGCTGGTCCGGATGCGAGGCCCGGACCAATTCGCGGTATCTCGCACGGATCTCGACATCGGTTGCGCCGGGCGACACGCCAAGCACCTCCCACGGGTTCCAGCGATCCGGAACCCAGCGTGCAATCATCTCGGCATAGCACTGCGCATCCACCTCGAATATCGCCGCGACCGACTCTAAAAACGCCTCCTCATTGGGGTGGAACTCGCCATCGGCCATAGCAATGGCAAAGAGCGCATCGAGCACATCCTTCAGCACGCTGCGATCGTGCTCAAACAGGCGGCGGAGCTGACGGGCGTAGACCTCAAAATGCGCCGCATCCTGGCGTAGCAGATTGTAGACCTGAGCAACGCGCGCCTCGTCCTCTGGCCGGATCAGGAAGATCTCGCGAAACGTGGTGACCTCGTCGCGCGTGACCTGCCCGTCGGCTTTCGCGATCTTGGCCGCCAGCGCGATAACCGCAATGGTGAAGGTGGTGGTGTGGCGCGGGTCGGGATGCCGCTCGAGCGCAGCGAGCGGGTTGAGATGCGACAGCAACTCGACGATTCGCTCCCAGATCGAACCCTTCTCGGCCACAGCACTCCTCCGCGGCGGCGCCAGTGGGGCATCCGGGCGAGATCAGCCACCGGGCCGCAAAACCGTCGGCGGATCTGTTGCGGCCGGCCCCGGCGGTTACCGGTTTACAAGGCGAGCCGGGGCGTCACCGCCGCCTGCGCGTCAATGATGCCATAAGCGGCTGCGCGAGCAACCATCCTTTCTGCCCAGGCGCGATGGGTCGCAGGTTCGGCCATCGCGCCGTCCTGGCGAAACACCGCCGCGGCCTCGGCATCGAGGATCTCGCGGGCCTGCTCCAACTCGGTGGCAGCGACCCTGAACGACCCTTCGATAACCCCGATCTGGCAGGGATGTATGGCCGTCTTACCCACGAACCCAAAGCTCGCATCGCGCTTGGCCTCGCGCGCCAGCGTCTCGGCGTCGTCGATGAAGTCGAAGACGGGCGCGGTCAACGGCAGGCCGCGCGCACCGAGCTGGCACATCGCCTGAGACAGGGCTGAAAGCAACGGCCCTTCATAAATCGTTTCGCGCTTCTGGCGGCGCAGCGCCAGCGCGGCAAGCAGATCGTTGCCGCCGATCCGCAAGGCGATCAGCCGGTCCGCGCTGCCTGCAACCACCGCATCGCCGAACTCGGACAGCGCCACGGGATCGAAGACCCAGCCCCGCTCCAGCGTCGGCATCAGCCGCAGGGCCGTGGCCTGGGCAAGCTTCAACCAGCCTTCAAGATCGTTAAGGCCGACTTTCGGGGCGACGAAGCCAGCGACTTCGCCGATCCCTGGCAGATCGCTAAGATGCCGGGCCATCTCCAGATTGCGGGGCCGGATAAACAGCATCGGCCTCTCCGCCGGGCGGTTGGAGAGCTGCGCGAGCAGAGCGCGCAGCGCGTCCAGACCCGCGTCGAGATCCGCAACATGCAGCGCGTCCTCTAGACAAAGCACCACCGACCGCGCCGGCCAGGGTTTCAGCCCACCCGCAAAGGCCGGGATGGCCGGGTGCACAACGGGCATATAGAGCGTGGCGCCAAGCTGCATAGCCCGCGTCAGGCCAGCCAGGCGCGCGCCGCTCGTTGTGCCGCAAGCCTCTCTGCTGCCGGCCGCTGCGGTCTCGCCCTTATTCTCCAGCCTCATCCGCCCATTCCCCGAATGAGTGTGACGGCCCGATAGGGTGTGACCAGCCCATGCGCGATATCGACCGCAACGCCTCGTTCAGCGGCAAGGGTCAGAATGCCGGCCAGATCGGGGTCGCGATCGTCGCTGATCAGCACCCGCTCCGGCGCGCGGCGCAGAACTGCGCGGGTCGCCTCGGCGATCCCCGGCTTGATGCGGTTGCGGTTCGCGACCGCGAAGCGCGCTGCCAGCCGGTCGATGGCGGCGTCGGCTGCCGTGCAGATCGCTGCGGCTGCGGCGTCTATCTCGGCCCGTGTGCGCGGCGGCGCTGCGGTTGCAAGCGCCGCGAGCATCGGCGGCGTCAGCCGATCGACGAAGGCGCGCGAGCGGTCCCATCCGCTCAGATGCGCGGTGCTGATCGTGGCGTGAAACTCGCCGGGACCCACCAGCGCATCGTTGAGAATGCTGCGGCTGACCAGGCCCGAGACGATGCCGCCCAAAATGCCCGAAGGGATCAGCCAATCATCGTGGCTGGCCGACAGCCAGGCCCGGCCGCAGGGATCGGCAAGTGCGACAAGCCTCGGCGAGATCTCCGGCGCACGCGCCGCCAGATCGCGCGCGAGTTCCGCTGCGATGGCTCCCTTGCCCGTCCAGCCATCGACGAAGACCAGCCCGGAAGCCGGTCGCTGGGCCTGGATTGCCCGCAGAGCCTGCAGGTCCAGCCCGCGATCGCGAATGATCGAGATCCCGAAATGGGCAACGTCGCGGCCCATCGCGCGCAACGCCCGGCGCAGCAGCACACCCAGCGGCAGCCCCGCCCGGACCAGGCTGGCAAGCGTGATCGGCCCGTCGATGCTTTTCGCAAGGGCGACCGCCAGCGCGGCCGTCTCGCGCGCCATGCGCGCACCATGCCGGTCCAACGCGGCATCGAAGACCGCCAGATAGGCCGGGCTCGGCGGATCCTCGCGGCTGATCATTTCCGAGTAATGCCGCACACCGGTCTGTATTAGCCGCTCCTTTTCCTCCGGAGCGCACGTCTGATAGGCCGCAGCGCCGACCGGCTTGAGCAGAAACGTGACGTCCTCGGGCGCATAGCTGCCCGAAAAAGGCGTCCCGACGCTCATCGGTTTTGCCCAATCTGCCAAGGATCGGTCGGCAAGGCCGTGTCGATCTGGCTCGCCGCCGGCGTCATCCACACATCGCACAGCCGCATGAAATCGAGATCGCTCAAGCTGTCGCCGAGCCCGATGGTCAGGATCGGGCCCAATTCCTGCCGCAGGCGCGCCAAAAGCCATTGCACAGCATGGCGTTTTGAAACGGGGGGCGGCAGAAAGGCCAGGTTGTTGCCGTTGCGATGCCGGCGCCAGCCTGGCGGAAGGCCTGCTGCGAGCGGCTGCTCCAGCTCGGCGAGCCTTGCCTCATCGGTACCGGGATTGGCCTTGACGACCGCGTAGACGCCGGCAAGGCCCGGCTCCTCGACCGCCCAGGCGCGCACCGCCATATCGCGGGCCAGCGCGGCTTGCCGGGCTGCCTGGGGCAACGCGACGAGGGCGTCTCGATGCGGGGCCAGCGCGCTGCGCATGGCTGCGGCATAGGCCGGATCGTCCTGCCCATCGGTCAGGATCCGCGCGCCATTGGCGATGATCGCAGGGCCCGGCCAGTCGAGCGCGACCCGGCCGAACGCCTCCGATCCCCGGGCGGTGACCGGCACGACCAGCCCGCCCTGGCGCAAGAACGCCATGAGCTGGGCTTGCTGGGCGGTCATGTAGGAATGCGCGCCATTATGGGCCTGGGCAACCGGCCGGGCGTCGGCCAGCACAGCCTTCGGCAGCTTGCGCGCCGTCTGAAACAGCGTGTCGTCGAGATCGGTCAGAACGACGGATCGCATGGATCGTCCCTTGCATGCGCGACCTGCAACGGCTCTGCGCCTCGGATGGCGGCCGGCAGATCGCGAAACGCCACGATGTCATCGCCCAGCACCAAATCTGCGCGGAAACTCGCGATCAGCCGCGGGTCGATGGCCGACAGGGCCGTGTCGCAGCACAGCAAGACCCGCAAATCCGGGTGCGGCAGGCAGTTATAGAGGTAATTGCCGATCCCGATCCCTTCATGGTCCCAAAAGCGCAGCGCGCTGCGGATAGCATGCCCGGGCAAGATCGGTGAGCGGGTGGTGGCCGAAAAGCGCACCGGCAGCCCCGTCGCTTCCAGCGCTTCGGCAAGCAGGAACGGCTCCCACACATGCTCGCCCATACCCAGCACCTGGACCGGTCCCGCATGACCGGCCAGGCATTCGCGCGCAGCACCGGTGCTTTGGGGGGCAGGCAGCGGGCTGCGTCGTCCCCGACGCGCATCAGCGACCCGGTGTCGGGGCGGTATGCCGGCAGCGCGCGGCAGGTCGGGATCGGGTAGGATCCGGCTCGGCGCGCCGGCGTCCGCCCACCAGCGAAAACGCCCCGACAGAAGGGCATGTCGCGCCCAGGCCTCGCCCGGCCGGGTCGCAGCCGCCTTGCCCGCCGACCAATCTGTCAGCACCGCCGTAGCGACGCATTGCAGTTGCGGCAGGCCGCCCGCGGTCAGCGCCGCATGTAAGTTGTGAAACGTCGCCCCGCTCGATGCCTCGTCATCGACCATCACCAGGCTGCGCGCGGCCGCCAAAAGGGCGCGATCCGCCGGCGCGCCCGGCCAGTGCACCAAATGATGCGAGGCATGGCTGTGATCCTCGCTGAACTCTGCGAAGATCGGGCCGAGCCGGTGCCGCGTGGTAGCAAGATAGAGCACATCGTCCCGTCCGGTGCGCTTGCAATAAGCGTCATGCACGCCGGCGCCCAGCCCCACCGCCGTCTCGGCCATGCCGGTCATCAGCACCGGGCCCGGCAGGTCGGCATCGATCTGCGCGGCAAGGGCTGAGAAGGCTGCGCGCATGCGGGTGGGCGCAACCGGGATATGCCGGCCCAAAAGCTGCGAGACAAAGAGAAAGGCGCGGCGGGGATTGTTACGCTCGCCAAAGCCGAACACGGTCTTTGCCGGCAGCTGCGCCCGGGCGATCTCAACCTCCAGCCGCCCGGCCTCCAGCTGGCAGCTCAGACGCTGCAGGGAGGCTGCGGTATCGCAGACGGGTGTCATGCCCGCACCCCTCCCGAGTCCCTGGCGTGGATCTGGCGCAGCCTCGGCTGTGCCACGAGCCGTGCCACGAGCCGTGCAACGGGGCCGGGCCGGTTCTTCTGACCTTCCATGATGCTCTCTTGCCACCCCGTCGGCCTTGCGGTGCCTCTCTGAGGGCTTTTTCGCCCCGTTTCAGGCCCGTCTTATTGATGCAAAAGCCCCGCGTCACTATTATCTGGCGGATTTTGGCCTGCATAGCGTCCATCGCGCGCTTTGCCAGGCGCGCCCTGCGGGGTTTGACCTCGGGTGCCTCGGCACCTTTGCAACGGACCGGAAGAGAGGCAGGAATCCATGGCAATCTCGCTGTCGAAGGGCCAGACCATCAGTCTGGAAAAAAAAGCAGGCGGCGGGATCGAGAAGCTGCATATGGGGCTGGGCTGGGACCCGGTGAAGCCCAAGGGGTTCATGGGCCGTCTTCTGGGCGGCGGCGGCGATATCGACCTCGATGCCTCCTGCATCATGTTCGACGCCAACCGTCAGGCGCTGGACGTCGTTTGGTTCCGGCAATTGCGCTCCAAGGACGGCTCGATCGTACATACTGGCGACAACATGACCGGTGCGGGCGAGGGCGATGACGAGGTCATCAAGGTCGATGTGACCCGCCTGCCCGGCGAAGCGCAGCATCTGGTCTTTTTTGTCAATTCCTTCCGCGGCCAGACCTTCGATGAGGTGGAGAACGCCTTTTGCCGTGTGCTCGATGATGGTGCGAATGTCGAGCTGGCTCGCTACACCCTGACCGAGCAGGGCCGCCATACCGGTGTGGTGATGGGCGTGTTGAGCCGCAGCGGCGGCGGGTGGAGTTTTAAGGCGGTGGGCGAACCGGCCGAGGGCCGCAGCGCTCAGGACATGGTCGGCGCCGCGCAGCGCCACATTTAGGCCTTTTTCTGCACCATAACCGATGCGCAACGGGCAAGGAGTGGCGAGGCGGTCGCGGCGCGGCACCGGCGCAGACCGACAATTTCGCCCGATAGGGCTGGGGAGGACAGCATGGCAACGCAGTTGACCGAAGGCGCCAACGCGCCGTTGCCGGGCGACGAAATCACGCTGGATATCGGCTGGCAGGGCTCGGGCAGTGTACCCAGCATCGACGTCAGCGCCTTTGCGCTGAAGGCCGACGGGAAGGTCCGCGGCGACGCGGATATGATCTTTTATAACCAGCCCGAGCATTCGGGCGGCGCGGTCCGGATGCGCCAAACCGGTAGCGGCACCAGCTTTTCCCTGCGTATGCCCGGCATTCCGGCCGCGTTGGAGAAGATCGCCGTTACCGCGACGGTCGATCCGGCCAGCGGGGTGGCGAATTTCGGCGGGTTGTCGACCGCCAGCATCGTCATTCGCGATGGTGGCGGGGCCGAGGCGGTACGCTTTGACATGCAGCTCTCGGGCCGGTCGGAGGCGGCACTGATCCTGGGCGAGATTTACCGTCGGCAAGGCCAATGGAAGTTCCGCGCCGTGGGGCAGGGGTTTAACGGCGGGCTGAAGCCGCTGGCCGAGCATTTTGGGGTGGATGTGGCCGGCGATCCGGAACCGGCCGCACCCCCGCCTTCATCGCCCCCGCCTTCATCGCGCCCGCCTTCATCGCGCCAGCCTTCATCGCCTCCAAAACAGGCATCGACGCCGCCCGCATCGAACGTGAGCCTTTCGAAAATCTCGCTGAGCAAGGACAAGCCGACCGTCAGCCTGAAGAAAGGCAGCGGCGGCAGCCTTGGGATGATCACGATCAATCTCAACTGGAACCAAGGCGAACCCAAGAAAGCCGGGCTTTTTGGTTTGGGCAAGCCCAAGGGGATCGATCTGGATCTTTGTGCGCTCTATCGCCTTGCCGATGGCCGCGCCTTCGGCGTGCAGGCGCTTGGGAACAATTTCGGCTCTTACAACAACGCGCCCTGGATCGAACTGGCCGGCGACGACCGGACCGGATCGGCCACCGATGGCGAATGGATGCGCGTCAACGGTGATCAGTGGGACAAGATCGGCCGTGTGCTCGTCTACGCAATGATCTATGAGGGTGTGCCGAACTGGTCGTCCACCGATGGGGTGGTAACGCTTTTTGCGCCTAACAACCCCGATATCGAGGTGCGCATGGAAGGCACCTCGAACGAGCGCATCTGCGCCGTGGCGTTGCTGGAAAACGTCGGTGGCGAGCTGAAGATTACGCGCGAAAATCGCTACTTCGCCAATGCGCCCGAGATGGACCGCGCTTACGGCTTCGGTTTGAATTGGACGTCGGGGCGCAAGTAAACAGCCGCCGGTTGGGGGCAGAACGAAAGGAGAGGACCATGTTGAGCTGGCTTAAGGAAAACACGTCTAAGGCGCGGCAGGCGCTGGCCGACGGCGTCGCGCAGTATCGCAACCGCGACTTTATGGAAGCGGTGGTCGCCGGCTGTGCGATCGTCGCTGCGGCCGACGGCTCGGTCTCGTCGGAAGAGAAGCAGAAGATGATGGGCTTCATCCAGAACTCCGACGAGCTCAAGGTCTTTAAGACCGATGACGTGATCAAGGCCTTCAACGATATTATCGGAAAGTTCGATTTCGACGTTGCCATCGGCCGCGGCGAAGCGCTCAAGAAGATCGCCAAGATCAAATCCAAGGAAGGCGCGGGGCAGCTTCTGGTCCGGGTCTGTTGCGCAATCGGTGCCGCCGATGGCGACTTCGACGATGACGAGAAAAAGGCCGTGGCCGAAATCTGCCGCGAGCTCGGGCTGAACCCGGCCGATTTCGACCTCGCCTAACGGCGCCTCTCCACGGCCCGGCTGAGCGGGCAGCACCCCAAGCCAAACCAAGCCGGGCTAAGGAGGCCACATTTTGGACATTGCCGGTTACGACCTCGCCGTTCTGTCGATCGGCGCGCTGATCGCGGGCATCTGGCTGCTAGTGATGGCCGGGGACTGGGCGGTCAGCGCCGCGGTTATGATCGCGCGGCGCGCCCAGCTCTCAAAAATGTTCATCGGGGCGACGATTATCGCCTTCGGCACGTCGGTGCCCGAGCTTTTTACCTCCGTCAATGCGAACCTTTCGGGCTTTCCTGGGATCAGCCTTGGTAATGTCGTCGGCTCGAACATCGCCAACATCCTGCTGGTGATCGGGGTGGCGGCGATGTTTCACACGATGGCGACCCGGCGCGAGGAGGTACAGACCGACCTTGCCATGATGCTGGTTGCGACCGTGATCCTGATCGGCGGCATGATCTTCGGTATCTTTACCACGCCCATGGGGCTGGCCATGGTCGCGCTGCTCGTCGTCTACATCATCTATCAGTACCGCACCGACAGCATCGATACCTCCGAGATCGACGAGATCGAGGAGGAGGAGATGAGCATGGGCCGCGCCTGGGGCCTGTTGATCGGGGGGCTGATCGGCCTCTCGATCGGATCCGAGATCCTGGTGACGGGCGCTGTGACAATGGGCCGGGTCGCCGGCGTGCCCGAAGCGGTCATCGGTATGACGGTGGTGGCCTTCGGAACCTCGCTGCCGGAGCTTTCGGCGGCGATCACGGCGGCTCTCAAGCGGGAAACCTCGCTGATCTTCGGCAACATCATCGGCTCGAACACCTTCAACATCCTGTCCATCGTCGGCATCACCGCGATCGTCAAACCGCTCGATGTTGAAACCGTGCTGGTCGGGTTCGATATGTGGTTCATGGCGGGCGTCTCGCTGGTCTTTGCGATCTGGCTGATGGCCAATGCCAAGATCACACGATCGATCGGGGTCGGGATCTTCCTGTGCTATCTTGCCTTCATGGGGTACCAGTATCGCGACGTGATCATCAGCTGATACAAAGCGGCCCTTTCAGGGAAAAACGGGCCACACAGACAGAACTGGAAAGGAGACCGATATGGCGATCAGTCTTTCAAAAGGCAGCAATATCTCGTTGAGCAAGACCGACCCTTCGCTGGTGCGGATGGTCGTCGGTCTGGGCTGGGACGAGCGGCAGACCGATGGTGCGGAGTTCGACCTTGATGCCTCGGCTTTCATGCTGGGCGAAAGCGGCAAATGCCGCAGCGATAAGGACTTTATCTTCTACAACAATATGAACTCGCCCGAAGGCGCGGTCAGCCATACCGGCGACAACCGCACCGGAGAAGGCGAAGGCGATGACGAGCAGATCAAGGTGGATCTCTCCAAGATGCCGGGCGATGTGCACAAGATCGCCGTCACCGTGACGATACACGACGCCGAGACGCGCAAGCAGAGCTTTGGCCAAGTCGCCAACGCTTTCATTCGTATCGTCAATGAAGACAGCGGCGCCGAGGTCGTGCGCTACGATCTTTCAGAGGACTACTCGACCGAGACCGCAATGGTCTTTGGCGAGCTGTACCGCCATAGCGGTGAGTGGAAGTTCAAGGCCGTCGGCCAGGGCTATGCGGGCGGGCTGGGTGCGATGGCGTCGCAATACGGGCTGAGCGCCTCCTAACCGACAGGCAAAACAAGGAGACCAACAATGGCTGTATCGTTGTCCAAGGGCGGAAATGTTTCGCTTTCTAAAGAGGCACCGGGCCTGAAAGCGATCACGGTCGGTCTGGGTTGGGATACCCGCGCCACCGACGGTGCGGACTTTGACCTCGACGCTTCGCTCTTCGTGACCGCCGACACCGGAAAAGTACGCTCGGACGCCGATTTCATCTTCTACAACAACGTAAAATCGGCCGACGGCTCGGTTGAGCATATGGGCGACAATCGCACCGGTGAGGGCGAGGGCGATGACGAGCAGGTCAAGATCGCGCTCGATAAGGTGGCCGCCGATGTCAAAAAGATGGTCTTTGCTGTGACCATCCATGAGGCCGAGAGCCGCAAGCAGAATTTCGGCATGGTCCAGAACGCCTTCATCCGGGTCGTGAACCAGGCCGGCGAGGTTGAGATCGCCCGCTACGATCTGTCTGAGGATTTCTCGACCGAAACCGCGCTGATCTTCGGCGAGGTTTACCGGCATAATGACGAGTGGAAGTTCAAGGCCGTCGGCCAGGGCTTTGCCGGCGGGCTGGGCGCGCTCGCGCGTGAACATGGCGTGAATATTTAAGCCCAGCCGGACGTGGCGGCGCCGCCGCCACGCCGCGGCCATATTGTTGGGATGCACTCGTTGCGCCGCCCGCTCCGGCCGTGGCGCGACGTGGCTCTGGAGTATGCGCAATGCGGCGGCTGCCGGTTTATCTTTTGATCGACACGTCGGGCTCGATGCGGGGCGAGCCGATTGAGGCCGTCAACACCGGCTTGCTCTCGATGGTAAGCGCCCTGCGCCAGGACCCGCACGCGCTGGAAACCGTGCATCTGGCGATCCTGACCTTCGATCGCGAGGCCAAGATGGTCGCCGATCTCACGCCCCTAGATGTCTTCAACCCGCCGCGGCTGGAAACGCCGCAATCGGGCCCCACCCATCTGGGCGAGGCGCTGTCGATCCTGGCCGAGCGCGTGCCCCAGGATCTGCGCAAGCGCAGTGCCGGCGAAAAGGGCGATTGGGCGCCGTTGCTTTTCGTGATGACCGACGGAAAACCCTCCGACCTGCAGCTTTTTGAGGAAACCGTCCCGAAGATCCGCAACCTCGGCTTTGGCAATATCGTCGGCTGCGCGGCTGGGCCAAAGGCCGAACGCGCGGCGCTCGACCGGTTTTGCGATCAAGTCGCCGCACTCGACACGCTCGACAGCGCCGGCTTTGCCCAGTTCTTCAAATGGGTGTCCGAGGCAATATCGGGGGGCAGCCGCGATCCCGGGGCAGGCACCGCGCTGCCACCGCCACCGGGCGAGATTAAGCTCAACCTCTAGGAGGGGGATGATGCGCAAGCTGCCCGTCTTTTTCGTCATCGATGTTTCGGAATCCATGGCTGGACCGCAGCATTCCGCGGTTGCCGACGGGCTAAGCGAGATCCTGCGGACGTTGCGCACCGACCCGCAGGCGCTCGACAGCGTCTGGCTCTCAATCATCGTTTTTGCGGGCAAATCGAAGGTGCTGACCCCGATGGTCGAGCTGATGCGGTTTTTCCCGCCCGAGCTGCCCATCGGTGGCGGCACGGCGTTGGGCCCGGCGCTCGACCTGCTGATGGGCGAGATCGACGCCAATGTGACCCGCGGTTCGGTCAACCGGAAGGGAGATTGGAAGCCGCTCATCTTTCTGATGACGGACGGGCATCCCACCGATAATCCCTCGGCGGCCATCGCGCGCTGGCAGTCCGATTATGCACGGCGTGCGCAGATGGTTGCTATCTCTGTGGGTGGCGGGGCCGATCACGGTATGCTGCGGCGGCTGACGGACGATATTGTGGTGTTGTCGGATGCCTCGCCCGCCTCGATCGGCCGCTTCGTGAAATGGATGAGCCAGTCGATCGCCGCGGAAAGCGCCTCGATGCAGCCCGGCAGCCGGCGCGGCGGCGGCATCAGCCTGGAAAAGGGCCTGCCCGAAGGCGCGCAAAAGCTGGCTGAAGATGCGCCGCAACAGGGTCGTCTGGACGATCGGCTCGCGGTCTTTACAGGGCGATGCCAGCACACCGAGGCGCCCTATCTGATGCGCTTTGAAAAGGCGCCGAGCCCCATCCCCGGACGCCCTGGCGCGCGCTATGTGCTGCGCCAGACGCTGCCGCTGAAGATGAGTTATTTCGATCTCACCGAGAATGGGACGCCCAAAACCCCCATCGCCACCAGCGAGCTTGCCGGCCTGCCGGGCTGTCCGCATTGCGGCTCGCCCATCGGGCTGGTGGGATGCAGCGCCTGCGGCGGGGTGCATTGCATCGACGGGCCGGGGTTGGCGATCTGTCCCTGGTGCGGGGTTCAGTCGAACTATGTGCAGGCCGAGGCGGGCACCCGGATCGAGATCGGCCGGGGTGCCGGGTGAGCGGCTGGAGACACGCTCGCCCATGACCGAGCCTCGCGCCATGCGCGGCCGCCTGGCTTTTGCGGCCCGGGTCGGGCAGCCCTTCGACGCGGTGATCGAGATCGACGCCGCCCCGGGCTTTCTTGCCGAAAGTGCGGAGGGGCATGAGGCGACGGGCTTGCGTTTCGATCCGGCCGCGTTGCGGCTCTACGGGATCCCGTCTGTCGATGGGTTTTTCATGCTTGAGGTGACGGGTTCGATGGCCGGTCGGCCGGCGCGGCTGAGCGTTGAGCTGCCGGTCAGCCCCGATCCCTGGGCGCTTTGGCAGGATGTCCCCTCCGAGACGGATGCGCCCTTCGCCCGGCCCGATACCGATCACGCGGCGCTCGACGGCCCGGTGCGGGCGGTGATGGCCAGCCGGCGCGGGCGCAAGCACGCCCATAGCGGGGCGCATCGCGAGGATCATGCCGGCATCGCCCAAGCCGGCATGTGGGGCGTGGCGGCGGTCGCCGATGGGGCGGGCAGCGCGGCGCTGTCGCGCGAAGGGGCGCGGGTGGCGGTGCATGCGGCGCTCGATGCGCTGACAACGGCGCCTTCGCCCGATCTTACCGACGCGTTGGGCCGCGCCGCTCTTGCGCTGGAGACGTTGGCTGCGCGCGAGGCCCGCCCGGTGGTGGATTTCGCGACGACGCTGATCCTGGGCGCGCTGCGACCGGTTCCAACGGGGTGGGAGGCGGCCTGCATCTCGGTCGGTGACGGTTTGGCCGCGCTTTGGGATGGCGAAGGGGTCTTGGCGATGATGACCGCCGATGGCGGCGAATTTGCCGGCCAGACCCGGTTTCTTTCGCCCCACGCCGCCGCCCAGGCACAGGTTCGGACCGCGACGCTGCCCACACTTTGCGGGTTCTGTCTAATGACCGACGGGGTATCGGATGCGCAATTCCCCGCCCCGATCGACGAGACCGATCCCGCGCATTGGCGCCGGCTTTGGGCCGAGATCGACGGGCTTGGACCCGCCGCCCTCTGCGACTGGCTCAATTTCCGGGTGCAGGGCGAGCATGACGACCGCAGCCTTGTCATCCTCGCGCCGGGTGTCGGCGGATGATCGGCCTGACCACAGATCGCGGAGAGCGTATCGCGGTCGAGCCCGAGCCCATGGCCAGCGGCACCATGAAGGATGTCTACCGCACCGCCGATGGCGGCGATGTGGTGGCGATGTTTCGCGAGCCCTTGGGCGAGGCGGGTCGGGCGCGGATCGAGGCGCTGATCGACAGCCACCGACCGCGCATCCTGGACGGCCCCGGCGGCGCAGAGCTGGCCGAGCTTTATCGCTGGCCCCGCGACACGCTGCGCTGGAACAACCGCTTCGGCATTCTGGTGCCACGCTTTCAGGCGCAGTTTCTGTTCGGCACAGGCTCGGTGAACAATGACATGCTGGGCATTCGGGGCCGCGAGAAAGAGGGCAAATGGTTTGCCTCGGCCCATCACCGCCAGAGCTTTCTGGACCCGTCCGAACGCGGACGCTGGATCGACTATCTGCGCATCTGCATCTCGATCGCCCGAGCGGTGCGGCGACTGCATGCGGCCGGGCTGGCCCATTCGGATCTGAGCTACAAGAATGTGTTGGTCGACCCGATCTCCGGCACCGCCTGCATCATCGATATCGACGGGCTGGTGGTTCCCGGAAAATACCCCCCCGATGTGGTCGGCACGCCCGATTTCATCGCCCCCGAGGTGGTGGCGGGCCAGGATCTGCCGCCGGGCGATCCCGCCCGGATCCTGCCCTCGATCGATACCGATCGCCACGCGCTGGCCGTGTTGATCTACATGTATCTGCTCGCCCGCCACCCGCTGCAGGGCAGCAAGATCCACGACCCCGAGGACACGGCCCGCGACGAGATGCTGGCCATGGGCCCGCGCGCGCTCTGGATCGAGCATCCCGAGGATGCCTCGAACCGCGTGGATCTCACCGATGTGCGCAAGACCGCGATGCCCTGGGCCGATACCGGCCGGCTGCCGCATACGATATGCGGACCGCTGCTGGCACCGCTTTTTCGCCGCGCCTTCGTTGAAGGGCTGCATGCGCCTGCCCGACGGCCCACCGCCGATGAATGGGAGCGGGCGCTGATCCTGACCACCGATCTGTTGCTGCCGACCCGAAACGCAAGCTGTCCGATGGGAAGCTATGTCTATGATGGCAGTGCGCATCCGCGCTGCCCGCTTTGCGCAACCCCGCCGCCGAGCCCTTTTCCGCTGCTCAACCTCTACTCTTCGCGGGGCGAGGGGTCGTTCCGCCCGGACGGCCACCGCGTCGTCATCCATGAGGAGACCGGGCTCTATCGCTGGCATGAATCGCGCTTCGTGATGCCGACCGAGCGGCTCGATGCCTCCGATTTCGACCGGCTGGCCCGGGTGGAACGGGTCCGCGAGGACTGGTTCCTGGTCAATGAGGCGCTTGACGGGATGCGCGATCTGGCCAGCGGCGAGACCATCGGCATCGGCGGACGGGTGGCCTTGCGCGAAGGCGCGCAGATCCTGCTGTCGACCCGCGATGGCGGGCGCATCGCCCAGGTGCAGGATGTCAATCTGCCAGGCCACGCATCGTAAGGGACAGGCGGCGCTTCAACCCCCGTGATCGAGCCAGAAACCCCGGCCGATGCGCGTCCATCTGTGCCGGACGCTCGACGCTGGGCTCGACGCTGGGATGTCAGGGCTGGCAAGAGCGGGCCGGGATTTGAGGGAAGCCCGATCTTGCTGGGCATTCGGTGTTAGGCGCTCTGTAATGGGCAATCGATACTGGGCGATCAGTGCTGGGCAATCAGTGCTGGGCAAAAAGCGGCCCATGGCCCTCGAAGCGATCCGCGATACCCATGGCGCGCAGCGCATGCCAGTAGGTGGCGGCATTGATCGGGATTATCGGCTTGCCCAGCTCTTGGGCCATCTGGTGCGACAGCCGGCACATCGACAGATTGGTGCCGACCTGCACAAAGGCATCGATGCGGTCATCGTCCAGCTCCAGAAGATGGGCGCGCAGCGCGTCCTCCTGAACCTGGGCAATGGCCACGGGCGAGGGGCATCTAAGGCCGCGGAACTTGACCACCTCAAAGCCGCAATCGTTAAAAAACCGGGTGACATTGCGATCCGAGATCGGGAAATAGGGCGAGATTACCGCGATGCGCTTGGCTCCGGCGAGGTTCAGCGCCGCTTCGCAGGCAAAGGAGCCCGCCGAAACCCGCACCCCGCAATGCGCCGACAGCGCCTGCATGCGCTTTTCGGAGGCGTCGCGACCGTCCCAGAACATCAGCGCCGACATGCCCATGATCAGATAGTCGGGTTCGCAGGTCATACAGCGATCAACCGCCTCGTAGAGCGTGCGCCCGATCGCCTCAACCAGTGCGACGAAGCTTTCATCATCGGTGACCTTCATATTGGGCACATAGATGCGCCCGTAGTGGTTGGTCACGCCCGGCACCCGCAGATCGTCCATATCCGGTTGCACGATGGTGTTGGTCGAGGGGGCCACGACCGCGAATTTGCACCGCCAGCCCAATGCGTCTTGGCCCATATGCCACCTCCCGCTGTCTGGGTTCAGGATGCGGGGCGGGCGGGGCTTGTCAAGACGGGCGGTTTGGGCTTGACCTTCCGGATGGGGGCGTGACCTAGTCGGCCGTCGCACTGACCCGAGGTCTGCCATGCCCGATCCCGCCTTGCGGCGCGCCGTCGCCGACCGAGAGATGATCCTGGCGCCCGGCGTCTTCGACATGATCTCAGCCAAGATCGCCGACCGGATGGGCTTTGCCGCGCTCTATATCACCGGCTTCGGGGTGGCAGCCTCGCATCTCGGCCTGCCCGATGCGGGGCTTGCCAGCTATGGCGATGTGATCGAGCGGGTGGCGCGCATTGCGGAGGGCACGCGCACCCCGATCATCGCCGATGGCGATACAGGCTATGGTGGTCTTCTCAACGTCCGGCATAGCGTGCGCGGCTATGAGGCGGCCGGTGCCTCGGCCATCCAGATCGAGGATCAGGAATTTCCCAAGAAATGCGGCCACACCGATGGGCGCCGGGTGATTTCGGCCTCGGACATGGTGCGCAAGGTCGCCGTGGCGGTCGAGGCACGGCGCTCGACGGATTTTTTGATCATCGCCCGCACCGATGCGCGCACCAGCCTGGGCCTTGACGAGGCGCTGCGCCGCGCACGGCTTTACGCCCAGGCGGGCGCCGATCTGGTCTTTGTGGAGAGCCCCGAAAGCGTGGCCGAGCTCGCCCTTATCGCCGAGGCGGTCGATGCGCCGCTTGTGGCCAATATGGCCACCGGCGGCAAAACCCCGATCCTGCCAGCTGCAGAACTGGCCCAGATGGGATACGCCCTGGCCATTCACCCGGCGATTGGGTTTCTGGGCGTCGGTGCCGCGCTCAGCCGCGCCTATGCCGAGCTTGGCGCGGCCGGCCATGTCCGCCAAACGCCGATGCATGATTTCGAGGATTTCTGCCGTTTGATGGGTTTTGAGGAGGTCTGGGCGTTCGAACGGCGCTGGATCGAGACGCAGGATGAGGCCGGACATGGAGTATGATTTCACCCCCTTGCCACAACGCCCGAAGCTGCACTGGCCCGAAGGCAAGCGGCTGGCGGTCATTCTGACCACCAATCTGGAGTATTGGGATCCGGTCAAAGACACCGATCGGGTGGTCTATCCCGGCGGGCCGGGCATTGTCGGCGGCACGCTGGCGGGGCGGGTCTATGACAATCCCAATTGGAGCTGGCGCGAATATGGCCAGCGGGTCGGGGTCTGGCGGATGTTTGAGGTTTTCGAGGATGCGGGGGTGCCCACCTCCTGCACCATGAACGCCAAAATGGGGCTCGAACGCCGGGCGGTCATCGATCATGCCGTCGCACAGGGTTATGAGATCGTGGCCCATAACTTCGAACAGACCGAGCTTTTGAGCGATTTTCAGGATGATGAGGAGGCCGAGCGTCGCGTGATCCGCGAGACCTTGCGGGTCTACCGCGAAAGCACCGGGCGCGATGCCCGCGGCTGGCTGTCCTCCAGCCTGCGCTGCACCCCCCGAACCGTCGATCTGATCGCCGAGGAAGGGCTGATTTTCACCTGCGATCTACTCAATGACGATCAGCCCTATCTGCTGCGCTGCCGATCGGGGCGCGAGATCGTCTCGGTGCCCTACACCTCCGAGGTTAATGACTTCACCGTCTTCATGCGCCAGGGCAAGGATGTCGATGGCGGGTTTGCCGTCTTTCGTGAGCAGTTCGACCAGCTTTACCGCGAGGCGGCGCGCACCGGGCTGTTGATGAATGTCGGGCTGCATCCGCATGTCATCGGCCAGCCCTTTCGGATCCGTGCGCTGACCATGTTTCTCGATTATGTGCGGCGGTTTGAGGATGTGTGGTTTGCCACCCGCGAAGAGATTGCCGATTGGGTGCTCTCGGGCAAGGCATGACCGTAAATACGGCGCATGCCACGCTTGTTTCCGCGCCATACGCCGATCCCAGGATGTATGTGACCGACGCGCGCCCCCTTTTTTGGACCCGGTCAATCGCCCAGAGGGATGCATTGACCGCTGGCGCTGGACCAGCGCCGGTTCCGCAGGGGCCGGCCGCCGCAAACACTAGGTCACATACCCATAAACCGGCTACCCATTGGACGTGTGGTGTGATTCACTTCTGCCAAAGAGCAGGAGGCAGGCATGGCGCGTTTCGATCTTACGGATTTTGAGTGGTCGGTGATCCAGCCTTTGCTGCCGACAAA
>JBCDAZ010000024.1:0-55575 GCA_039184655.1 Pseudomonadota bacterium
ATGTCATCGAAAGATTGTTCGGAAAGCTTAAGAACTGGAGGCGGATCGCTACTCGATACGATCGCTTTGCCAGAAACTACCTCGCCGCCTTGGCCCTCGTCTCAATCGTCATCGCTTGGACATGAATGAGCCCCCGACCTAGGGCGATGGTCCACGAGCGACGGTTTGCAGGCGATTGTTTGCGCGTAGCAATAGCGGCGGTTCGCACACCCGTTGCTTTGCGAAACAGCGATGGGACGGGTCGAGCCGCCCCTTCCCGGCGAGGCGGTCCCGGCCGGGCTGCAACGTCGGCACCGGCAGAGGCGGCGGATCCCGACGTCCGGCAGGTGATAAACCGCTGCCACGCCTGTCCGCCCTATCGAGCATGTAGGGGACCGGTGAGGACCGGCGCGGGCAATATAACCGGCTAGCCCTGGGTCGAGATTGCCGAAAGCCAGATCAGGATCGGAAAGTGAAGTCTGAGCATCCTGGCCCCCTATGATGAGAACCCGACATATATGCGACAAATTCGCTCAGATCAATAGGCGATTAAATCAGTCGGCTTTGGAGCGCTGCGCCCTCTCGGCCTTTTTTGCACCTTGCCAGAGCGCCTCCATCTCCTCCAGGCTGGCATCGGCCGGCTGTCGGCCCTGCGCGGCAAGCACATCCTCGATGGCTTCGAACCGCCGGGTGAATTTAGCATTGGTCCGGCGCAGCGCAGCCTCGGGATCGACACCCAGATGCCGGCCCAGATTGACCATCACGAACAGAAGATCGCCAAACTCATCCTCTGTCGCATCGACATCTCCGCCCGAGCGGGCGTCGGCCAGCTCAGCCGCCTCTTCGGTCAGCTTGGCGAGCACATCCTCGGTTGCACCCCAGTCAAACCCGACGCGGCCGGCCCGCCGCTGCAGCTTCAAGGCCCGGGTCAGCGCGGGAAGTGCCAGCGCCACGCCGTCGAGCGTGCGGGCCGACCCGCGTTCGGCGGCTTTTTGGGTCTCCCAATCCCGTGTTTGCTGTTCTGCCGATTTGCTTCGACTTTCAGGGCCGAAGACATGCGGGTGGCGCCGGATCATCTTTTCGGCAATGCCGCTGACGATGTCGTCGAAGGTGAAGCGTCCCGCCTCTTGCGCCATTTGCGTGAAGTAGACGACCTGCAAAAGGAGATCACCCAACTCTCCGGGCAGCTCCTCCCAGGCCGCGCGCGCGATCGTGTCGGCAACCTCATACGCTTCCTCGATCGTGTAGGGTGCGATAGAGGCAAAGTCCTGCGCGATATCCCAGGGGCAGCCGGTCTTTGGGTCGCGGAGCCGGCGCATGATCTCTAAGAGCCGCGGTATCCCACCGTCCGGGCTGTGAACCAGCGCATCCGAAGCGCTCCGCGGGCTTTGCTGCGACGTCGTCATGGCGTTGAGCCTAAGCCGGCGAGGAGCCCGGGGCAATCGCGCTTGACCCTTCCCAAACGCGCCTATTTGATGGCGTGACTTCTCCCAACAAAGGACGCCCTTATGCCGGTCATCAACCGAATTGCCGAGTTTCATCCTGAGATCACCGCCTGGCGCCGGCATATCCATGCCAACCCGGAATTGCTGTTCGATACGGTCAAGACCGGGGCTTTCGTGGCGGAAAAGCTGCGGGAATTCGGGTGCGACGAGGTAGTCACCGGGATTGCGAAGACCGGCGTGGTGGGCGTGATAAGAGGCCGCAATGCAGGCTCGGGCAAGGTGGTGGGGCTGCGTGCGGACATGGATGCGCTGCCGATCCAAGAGGCGCGGGACCTGCCGTACAAGTCTCAGAATCCTGGCGTGATGCATGCCTGTGGGCATGACGGGCATACGGCAATGCTTTTGGGCGCGGCGAAATATCTGACCGAAACGCGGAACTTCGACGGCACAGCCGTGGTGATCTTTCAGCCCGCCGAGGAGGGCGGCGGCGGCGGCAAGGTCATGGTCGATGAAGGTATGATGGAGCGCTTCGGCATCGGTGAGGTCTACGGGATGCATAACTGGCCCGGTGCGCCGGTGGGCAGTGTTAACATGCGTCCCGGGCCCTTGATGGCCGCGGCAGACACTTACGATATCACGATCAAAGGCTACGGCGCGCATGCGGCCAAACCGCATGAGGGGCTGGACCCGATCGTTGCAGCTTCGCACCTGGTAACGGCGCTGCAGCAAATTGCGTCGCGCAATCTCGACCCGCTGGACAGTCTGGTGATTTCCGTGACGAAGTTTCATGCCGGCACCGCCCATAACGTGATCCCGCAGGAGGCGGTGATTTCCGGCACGGTGCGCACCCTTAAGGCCGAAACGCGCGACATGGCCGAGCGGCGCATGGGCGAAGTGGCCGCCGGGATCGCCGCAGCGCATGGCTGTCAGGCGGAGATGCAGTACAATCGCGGTTACCCGGTGACGGTGAACCATGCCGAACAGACCGAATTTGCCGCTCAGGTTGCGATGGAGGTCGCCGGTGCGGCGAATGTATCGACCGATGTGCTGCCGGTGATGGGGGGCGAGGACTTTTCGTATATGCTGGAGGCGCGCCCCGGCGCTTATGTTTTTTTGGGGCAGGGCGACACGGCCGGGGTGCACCATCCGGAGTATGATTTCAACGACGAGGTGATCCCGGTGGGCTCAAGCCTCTACGTCCGGCTGGTGGAAACGGCGATGCCTGTCGCGTAGCGTCGCGAACCGGCATCTCGGGCTGCAGACCGGCTTTTTTTCACGGGTTGCACAATTTTGCCGGGCGAGGATCCCGCTGGCGCGCACCGGACCGCCTCCGGCGGGAGTATTTTGGCCAAGAAGAAGGGGCATATGCCGGGCTCGGTTTGTCCAGCGCAAGGGGGTTTGCAGGTTAGAACAGACCCTGACGGGTGGCGTGTGCCGCAGGGGCGCCGGCCACATCCGGCGGGGCGGTGCGAAGTAGCTTGGGAATGTCGAGAACCCGGATTTCGGTCGTGCGACCGCCGCGAAGCTCGGCGCGGGCAAGCTCGGCGCTGTTGCGCAAAGCGATCCGAAAGCTCTCTACGATTTTCCAGCGTTCGGCTGCGAAAAGCTGCTCGAGCCGGTCGAAATGCCGATCCACCCATAGCGCGGCCGCCGCAGCGACCTGCGGTGCGGCATAGGAGGTGCCGGAGGGCTCACGCTCGGGGTTGCGCGGGTCGTCGGCATGGATCGGCGTCGGTGGGTTGACCTCGAGCAGGTAGCTCGCCCGGTTTATGCGTTGCGCGCGGGCCCAGATGTCGACCAGCTCCGGCCGTGCATAGCCATCGGGCGGGTAATGGGCGAAAACGGCACCGCGATTGTCAAAGCCGCCGACCGCAACGGTCCGGGAATAGGCGGCGGGGTAAACGACGCGGTCGATGATCTGTCCGGCCGCGCAGACCATGATAATGCCCGCCTCATAGGCGCGGTCGACCGCTCGACCTGTGCCGCGGTCGAGCCCGACGCGGCCGCCGAAGAGTTGCCGGAGCCATTCGAAAGCGCCCAGCACGCCGGGATTGCCCATCGAGATGGTCATTACCCGTGCCGGCGGCGAAAGGGCCGACGCCGCATCGATCGCTCGGCCAAGCGCGGCAGTGCTTTCGCGATTGGGCAGATGCGGACCGCTGTCGTCGCGAAAGAGCGGGCCGTTGGCGATGCGGTAGGGCACCACCCGAACCCGTGGCGCGACACCCGCCAGCGCCGCCGTTTCGCCCAGAATGACCGACAGGGTTTTCACGCCATGGTCGGGATATTCGATAAGCGGCGCGAGGAGATCGGGATTGCGGCGCAGCGGAGAGATGGGCCGCGGATCGTTCTCGGGATCATAAAAATTGACACCCTCATCGATCTCGATATTGGGCGGCGCGTCCTCGACCTCCTCGCCCAAAAAGCCCAGGCTGGGATGCGGTGCGATCCCGCTGTCGATATGGGCGATACGGGTACGGCTGGATGCGACCAGGCCGGCAAGAGCCGCATCGTAGGACCCGCGGGGCGGCGCGGGTCGCAGATCCTTAACGATCTCAGAACTCATAGCACGCAACACTGCCAGAGAGTTCTGCAAAGCGGAAGCCGTCGGGTTTCACCGCAAAGATCCGCCCGGAACGACTTTTGGGAGCCGAGGGCGAGCCGCCGCCGGCGGGGTGCCGAAGGCCCGCGGCGCAGTCTTTTTGCACCCTATTCCGAAACCCGGGCTTTGGCGGCAAGCACGGGGATCGGGCAAGCGAGATAGCGCACCGTCTTTTCCGAATGCGTGACGCGCCCCACCTCGCCGAATCCGAGCGCAGCGTGAAAAGCGTCGGATGCCGGGTTGGGCGGATCGAGATTAACCTCGCAGGTCACCTCTTTCAGACTTACGGCGCGCGCAGCGTCGGTGAGCGCTGCATAAAGGGTTCGGGCCACGCCTCTGCGCATCGCCCCGGGTGCCACGACGACCCGATCGATATAGGCAAAGCGACCGCCCCGCATCCGGAACCAACGGTAGTTGGAGCTCTGATAAGAGGCGTCCGGACCAAAGGCGATCAGGAACCCGGTCAGTCCCAGGTCCGGCATGAGGCAAGCCTGGGCGAGGACCGCGTTATCGAGCATTGCGAGAAGATTCGGCCGGTCGAGCGGGCTGGTTTCGGCCGCAAACCGGTTGTTTAGCGACAGAATGGCCGTGTGCAGTTCTGGTGCACTTGCCAAATTTACAATATCCCGACCGGAGATGGGATCGCCCGGGACGGTCACCGGACAAAGATCTGCGGCGCGTCGCGCGGCGGATGCGCCAATCGTCGGGCGAAGAGCATGCGACCCAACCCGTTGGCTTCAAGCGCAGAAAGACCGCGTAGGGCGGGCCTCTCGGCCCGCCCAAACCGGTACACAAAGCGCGCCGAAAAAATCGCTCGCGACCTCAGCAGGAGTAATACATCGCAAATTCCACCGGATGCGGCGTATGCTCGAACCGGTAGATCTCCTCCCACTTCAACTCCATATAGCCTTCTAGCTGGCTGCTCGTGAACACATTGCCAGCCAGCAGGAATTCGTGATCGGCTTCAAGCGCCGCCATCGCCTCACGCAAGCTGCCGCAGACCGTGGGGATCTCAGCAAGCTCTTCGGGCGGCAGATCGTAAAGATCCTTGTCCGAGGGCTCGCCCGGGTCGATCTTGTTGAGGATCCCGTCAATGCCCGCCATCATCAGCGCCGAGAAGGCCAGATACGGGTTGCAGGAGGGATCGGGGAAGCGCGCCTCGACCCGCTTGGCCTTGGGGCTCTCGGTCCACGGAATGCGGAAGCTGGCCGAGCGGTTTCGGGCCGAATAGGCCAGCAGCACCGGCGCCTCAAAGCCCGGGATCAGCCGCTTATAGCTGTTTGTTGCGGGGTTGGTGAAGGCGTTCAGCGCCTTGGCATGCTTGAGCACCCCGCCGATATACCAAAGCGCCTCCTGGCTCAGATCGGCATATTTGTCGCCGGCAAAAAGCGGCTTGCCATCCTTCCAGATCGACTGGTTGACATGCATCCCCGTGCCATTGTCGCCGGCAATCGGCTTGGGCATGAAGGTCGCGGTCTTGCCATAGGCATGCGCCACCTGGTGGATGACGTATTTGTACTTCTGCAGATTGTCGGCCTGGTCGACCAGGGTCGAGAAGATCAGCCCCAGCTCATGCTGGCTCGCGGCCACTTCATGGTGGTGCTTGTCGACCTTCATGCCCATGCGCTTCATCGTCGAGAGCATTTCCGAGCGCATGTCCTGGGCCGCATCGACGGGCGGGACCGGGAAATACCCGCCCTTCACGCCGGGGCGGTGGCCCATATTGCCGGCCTCGAACTCGGTATCGGAGTTCCAGGGGCTGTCGGCGGCGTCCACCTCATAGCTGACCTTGTTCATCTCGGTGGAGAACTTGACATGGTCAAAGACAAAGAACTCGGCCTCAGGTCCCCAAAAGCTAACCTCGCCGACCCCCGAGGATTTAAGGTAAGCCTCGGCCTTGCCGGCCGTGCCGCGCGGGCAGCGATCATAGGCCTCGTTGGTATCGGGTTCGAGCACGTTGCAATGCACGCAGAGCGTTTTTTCGGCAAAGAACGGGTCGAGATAGGCTGAGGATGCGTCGGGCATCAGCTTCATGTCCGACTGGTCGATCGCCTTCCAGCCAGCGATCGAGGAGCCGTCGAACATCCAGCCCTCTTCAAGAAAATCCTCATCGACGATATCGGCCAGCGCCGTTACATGCTGCAGCTTTCCGCGCGGATCGGTGAACCGCAGGTCGACATACTCGACCTCCTCGGATTTCAACGTCTCCAGCATCTTTGCCTTGTCGCTCATTGATATGCGTCCCTCTTGTCGTGATGTCGCGTTTTGCAGCGTGCGATCAAAGCGCGTCGCCGCCCTCTTCGCCTGTGCGGATGCGGATGGCCTGTTCGACGCTCGATACAAAGATCTTGCCGTCGCCGATCTTGCCGGTGCGGGCAGCCGAAACGATGGCCTCAACCGCAGCGTCCACCTGATTGTCGTCGAGCACGACCTCGATCTTCACTTTTGGAAGGAAGTCGACGACATATTCCGCGCCCCGGTAAAGCTCGGTATGCCCTTTCTGACGCCCAAAACCTTTGGCTTCGACCACGCTGAGCCCCTGAAGACCGACCTCTTGCAGCGCCTCCTTCACCTCGTCGAGCTTGAAGGGCTTGATGATGGCCTCGATTTTCTTCATCCGGGCGCTCCCTGCTTGCTTGGTGCGGGCGCCCACCCCGACGCTACACGCACGAGGACCGCAAATCACTTCGCCCGCAGGCTTTCAAACGGTTAAGGTTTGGGTTGGGAATTCTACGCCGCGTTTCGGTCTGTTTTGCCCAATCAATAGGCACTCTGTGCGCGATCCGGGCAGACTGTGAAGGGGATTGAATGGAGCTTCTGACCGCGGCCCGAATGCGGGTCATCGAGCAGGCGGCGATTGCGCGCGGCAGCACGAGCGGGCTGTGTTTGATGGAGCGGGCCGGGCAGGGTGTGGTCGAGGCGGTTTTCGCTTGGCGTCCCGAATTGGCCGAAAGCCCTCACTATGCCGTCGTTCTCTGCGGACCCGGCAACAATGGCGGCGACGGGTTCGTTGTCGCACGCCTGCTGAATGCGCGCGGCTGGACGGTAGAGGTCTTTTTTTACGGCGATCCGGCCAAGCTGCCGGCCGACGCGGCCGAAAACCACCGCCGCTGGTCTGCGCTGGGGGCGGTGCGGCCCTTCGCGCCTACCACCGTCGCTCAAGCCAAGGCCGATCTTTTCGTCGATGCGCTCTTCGGCACAGGGCTGTCCCGGCCGCTGCCAAACGCGCTGACCGAAGCGCTCGCAGGGGCTCATGCGTCCGACCGAACGGCGCAGAAACGCGTGGCCGTCGATGCGCCCAGCGGGCTTTGCCTCGACAGCGGTCGGATCCTGGGTCCTGCCGGGGCTACGGCCGTCAATGCCGCGCTGACGGTGACCTTCCATCGTCCCAAGATCGGGCATTACCTTAACGAAGGTCCCGGCTGCTGCGGCGCGCTGCGGGTTGTCGACCTTGGTCTTGCCGCCGAGTCGCGCGCCGACCGGCCGGGGCTTGCAACGCCGCAAGGCACGCTGGGAAAGGCGCGCATCGGGCACAAGTACCAGCATGGTCATGCGCTAATCCTGTCCGGTGGTGTGGGCAAAGGGGGCGCGGCGCGGTTGGCCGCGCGCGGGGCGTTGCGGATCGGGGCGGGGCTGGTGACGCTTGGCTGTCCGCCGGCCGCGCTGATCGAGAACGCCGCGCGGCTTGATGCGATCATGCTCCGACCCATTCCGGACACCGATGCGCTGTCGCACGCCTTAATGGACCGTCGCATCGCGGCGCTCTGTCTGGGACCGGGGCTCGGATTGCCGCGCGCCCGGGCCTTGGTGCCTGTGGCTACAAGGGCCGAACGTGCCACCCTGCTCGATGCCGACGCGCTCACCGCCTTCGAAGATGCGCCCGAGGCACTCTTCGCGCATCTTCACAGCCGTTGCATACTCACCCCGCATTTGGGCGAGTTCGGGCGGCTCTTTCCCGATCTCAAAGCCAAGCTTGATGAACCCGCGCTCAAAGGTCCGGCCTACGCCAAATTGGATGCGGTTCGAGAAGCTGCGGCGCGTGCCGGTTGCGTGGTTCTCATCAAGGGCGCCGACACCGTAATTGCAGCGCCGGACGGCAGGGCAAGGATCAGTTCGGCCTGCTATGAGCGCGCGGCACCCTGGCTTGCCACGGCCGGCTCCGGCGACGTGCTGGCCGGCTTCATAACCGGCCTTCTCGCGCGTGGTTTCACGCCGCTCGACGCCAGTGAAACCGCCGCATGGATGCATATCGCCTGCGCCCTGCACTTCGGTCCCGGCCTTATTGCCGAGGACATTCCCGAACAGCTACCAGCCGTTTTGCGCAGTTTGGATGTCTGAGCGGCGAGGACCGCCCTTCTTCTTGGCAAAAATACTCAAAGGTCGAGCTTGCAGCCGGGCGCGTGGCGGCCGGTATCGCGCCAGGGTTTGCGTCGGGCACCCTGCCGTTTGCTCGGTTGACACTTTTTTGGCCGCTGCGCGCAACCCGTTGGCAGGGCGGATTGCCCCAGATCCAGGCGGCCGCGGCGGTTCCGCGGCCGAGGGCCGGTCGGGGTGCCGGCGCAGCCTGCGCAAACGCGCCTTTCGGCCAAAAGGATCGAGGCGTGCAACCTCAATTCGATCTCGACCGCTCTTCGCACAAAATACCGCTTACCCTCCTTCGAATCGTCTGCTAGAGAGCGCGCGATTGTCGGCAGGCCGGGCCGGTTGGGCCGGGTTCAGCCCCAGCGGGCGTGGCGGAATTGGCAGACGCACCAGATTTAGGTTCTGGCGCCGAGAGGCGTGGGGGTTCAAGTCCCTCCGCCCGCACCAGATCCGAGGCGAGAGGCGCAAGGAAGGACCAGCGCGATGCAGGTGACCGAGAAGCTGAATGAAGGTCTGAAGCGGGCATACGCCATCACCCTGCCGGCCGACACGCTCACCGAGAAAATGAACGAAAAACTCGACGCGGCCCGGGCCGACTTTCACATGAAGGGCTTTCGCAAGGGCAAAGTGCCTCCCGCCCTGATGAAGAAAATGTTCGGCAAATCGGTGATGGGCGAGGCTATGCAGGAGGCGGTACAGGATGCCCTCCAGAGCCATTTTGAGGAAACTGGCGATCGCCCGGCGCTGGAGCCGAAGATCAAGGTCGATACCCAGGAGTGGAAGGAAGGGGAAGATCTGACCCTCGAGGTCGACTACGAAAAGATGCCCGAGGTGCTGCAGCCTGACTTTAGTGCGATCGCGCTGGAGCGTCTGACGGTCGAAGTCGACGATGAGGCCGTCAACGAGGCGCTCGGCAACCTTGCGCGTCAGGCATCGATTTTCGAGACCAAGGAGGGTGCCGCTGAAGACGGCGACCAGGTGGTGCTCGATTTTGAGGGCCGCATCGACGGTACACCCTTCGAGAACGGTGCTGCGGAGGATTTCTCGCTCGTCCTGGGCTCGGGGCAGTTCATTCCCGGCTTTGAGGATCAGCTTGTCGGCGCTGCGGCCGGCGACGCGCCCCAGGTCGCTGTAACTTTTCCCGACAGCTATGGTTCCGAACATCTGGCCGGCAAGGATGCGGTCTTCGGCTGCACCATCAAGGAGGTCAAGCGTCCGGTTCCCGCCGAAATCAACGACGATTTGGCAAAGGAGTTCCAGGCAGAGTCCCTCGCCGATCTAAAAAGCCAGATCACCGACAGGCTGGGCGACGAGTACCAAAAGGCAAGCCGGGCCATCCTGAAGCGTCGGTTGATGGACCGACTTGACGAAATCACCGATTTCGAGTTGCCCGAAACCTTGGTCAAAGAGGAAGCCAAGTCGGTCGCACATCAGCTCTGGCAGGAGGAGAACCCCGGCGTTCAGGCCAAAGACCGGCCTGAAATTGAACCCGACGATGAGCACACAAGGCTGGCCGTACGGCGCGTTCGCCTGGGCTTGCTGCTGGCCGAAGTCGGATCGAGTGCGAAGGTCGCGGTGACCGATACCGAGCTCAATCAGGCGCTGATGACACAGGCCATGCAGTATCGCGGGCAGGAGAAGCAGTTCTTCGACTTTGCAAAGAAGAACCAGCAGATCGTTCAGCAGGTGCGCGCACCGCTCTTTGAGGACAAGGTCGTGGACTACATCCTCGAACTTGCGCAGATCGCCGAAAAGGCTGTCAGCAAGGAAACACTGCAAGACGCGATCAATGCGCTTGACGATGCTTGACGGCCTGGGCGCTTAACGCGCCGCAAGTCTTCGCATAAGAAGCCCTTGCCGGCATCCCTGCAGCCGGACCGGCGCAACGGCACCCGTTTCGAGACGCAAAGACGGTGGAGCGCTGAGTGGATTATTCGGTGGTGTGCTCGGTGCTGGGCTCGGTGCTGCGCTGCAAAAGCGCGCCGCGGCCACTGGAGAACAGCCGACTGCCCCGCAGCGCTGCAAGGCCCGGCCAGCGCGACATAGCTCAAAAACTGCACCTCTTGCATTTCGCAGCGCTATTGAGGGTGAGGCGATCCGATCGGTCGCCCGCCCTTGAAGCCCGCCAAGGCAAGGATTACACCAGACGGTAACATGCGGCACGCCATTCTGGCGGGACCCGCGTCTGGTCAGGCAGGACCCCGATGAAAGATCCCCTCGACATCTACATGAACACCCTGGTCCCGATGGTCGTGGAACAGACCTCGCGCGGCGAGCGGGCCTATGACATCTTCTCGCGCCTGCTGAAAGAGCGGATCATTTTTGTATCCGGGCCGGTGCATGATGGCATGTCCACGCTGATTGTGGCGCAGCTTCTGTTTTTAGAGGCCGAAAACCCCAAGAAAGAAATTGCGATGTACATTAACAGTCCCGGCGGCGTGGTAAGCTCGGGTCTCTCGATCTACGACACGATGCAGTATATCCAGCCGGCCGTCTCCACCTTATGCGTTGGTCAGGCCGCGTCTATGGGCTCGCTTCTGCTTGCGGCGGGCGAGAAGGATATGCGGTTTTCGCTGCCCAACTCACGCGTCATGGTGCATCAGCCCTCCGCCGGGTTTCAGGGTCAGGCCTCTGACATCGCAATCCATGCCAAGGAGATTCTGGAAATGCGCGATCGGCTCAACCAGATCTACGTCCAGCATTGCGATCAGGAGATTGCGGCCGTCGAAGCGGCGCTAGACCGGGACAACTTTATGACCCCGGAGGCGGCAAAAGAGTGGGGGCTGATCGACGAAATTGTTGCAAAGCGGAGTCCGTCCGAGGACACTCCGTCGCCCTGACCATTTTGACGTTTCATCTCGCGGGGAAAAGTTTAACCTGATTGCAGTATATGACGCAAACCATGGGCATGACGGCGTATCAGGCCGGTTGGCGGCCGATCAATCCGTAAGGGGCCGCTTGTATACGTGGCTGGAGTGCTGAATGACAAAATCTGGCGGATCCGAATCGAAGAATACGCTCTATTGCTCGTTTTGCGGCAAGAGCCAGCATGAGGTTCGAAAGCTGATTGCCGGCCCGACCGTCTTCATCTGCGACGAATGCGTCGAGCTTTGCATGGACATCATCCGCGAGGAGAGCAAGTCGACGCTTGTCAAATCCTCCGAAGGGGTTCCGACGCCAAGCGAGATTTGTGCGGTGCTTGACGATTATGTGATCGGGCAAGACACAGCCAAGCGCGTTTTGTCGGTGGCCGTGCATAACCACTACAAGCGGCTCAACCACGCGTCGAAAAACCCCGATGTAGAATTGGCGAAGTCCAACATTCTGCTGATCGGACCGACCGGTTGCGGAAAGACGCTTCTGGCACAGACGCTGGCGCGGATTATCGACGTGCCCTTCACCATGGCCGATGCTACCACGCTGACCGAGGCGGGCTATGTCGGCGAGGACGTGGAGAACATTATCCTCAAGCTCTTGCAGGCGGCGGAATACAATGTCGAGCGTGCGCAGCGCGGGATCGTCTATATCGACGAGGTCGACAAGATTAGCCGGAAGTCCGACAACCCCTCGATCACCCGGGATGTGTCCGGCGAGGGTGTGCAGCAGGCGCTTTTGAAGATCATGGAAGGCACCGTGGCAAGCGTCCCGCCGCAAGGCGGACGGAAACACCCTCAGCAGGAGTTCTTGCAGGTCGATACCACCAACATCCTGTTCATCTGCGGCGGCGCCTTTGCGGGGTTGGAGCGGATCATCGCGCAGCGCAACAAAGGCACCGCAATGGGCTTTGGGGCCGACGTCAAGGCCGATGATGATCGCCGCATCGGGGAGCTGTTCTCGGAACTCGAACCTGAGGATCTTTTGAAGTTCGGTCTGATCCCGGAATTTGTCGGACGCCTGCCGGTTATTGCCACCCTCGCCGATCTGGATGAGGAGGCGCTTGTCAGCATTTTGACCAAACCCAAGAACGCGCTGATCAAGCAGTATCAGCGGCTGTTTGAGCTGGAGCAGGTTGTGCTGACGTTCACCGACGAGGCGCTCGGAGCCATCGCCAAGAAGGCGATCGATCGCAAGACCGGCGCGCGCGGTCTCCGCTCGATCCTGGAAAACGTGCTGCTCGACATGATGTTCGAATTGCCCGGCATGAAAGGGGTTGAGGAGGTGGTCGTGGGCGACGAGGCGATCCAGGGAACCGCCAAGCCGATGCTTGTCTACGCCGATCGCAAGGATACGCCGGCCAGCGCCGGTTGACGGGACGCGCAGGACGGCGGTGTTTCGGCCGCGCCCGTCGGGGTCTTTACCGTCTTGAGGCTGCGCAAAAGCACTGGACCCAGCTATCGATCCGGGCGACACAAGGGCGTTGAACCGGAGGTGGTGCATGAGCCTGATGGCGCAGATCTTTACCTGGTGGAACGGGCAGACGCTGGGTACGCGGCTCTTCACCCTGCGGCATGGCGAGAAGGTTGGCGAGGACGCGGCTGGGAACTGTTTTTACCAGACCCGCGACGGTAGCCGACGCTGGGTAATCTATAACGGTCTGTCCGAGGCGAGCCGGGTTGCGCCCGACTGGCATGGCTGGCTTCATCACACATTTGACGCGCCGCCCAGCAAAGCCCCGCTGACCCGCAAGCCGTGGGAAAAGCCGCACAAACCGAACCAGACCGGCACCGATGCCGCCTACAGGCCGCCGGGCAGCATTGCGGCCGCTGCGCCGTCGCTGCGGCGCGACTACGACGCCTGGACGCCGGAGGGCTGACGCAATGGCAAGTTCCGCCGCTGAAGCGCTCATCGGGGCGGTCGTGCTGGCAGCGGCCGGCAGCTTTCTGGCTTACGCCGCCCAGCAAACCGACTTCGGCCCCGGCACCGACCGCTACGAGCTGGTTGCAAAATTCCGCAAAGCCGAGGGCGTTGCCATCGGCACGGACGTGCGTGTCTCGGGCGTCAAGGTCGGATCGGTAACGGCCATCGATCTCGACAAAACGACCTTTCAGGCTGTCACCCGCCTCGCGCTCAGCGGCGATCTTGAGATCCCGGAGGATTCCGACGCCAAGGTCGCGTCCGAGGGGCTGCTCGGTGGCAGCTACATCGAGATCACGCCGGGTGCATCGGAGTTCATGCTTGAGGCGGGGCAGGAGTTTCAATACACGCAGGGCTCCGTCTCGCTCATCGATCTGTTCCTAACATTCGGGCAGGGCAGCCCCGAGGAATGACCCAGACGCCGGCAGAAGATCACTGGTCTGCCGCGCAATACGAGACGGCGGCGCGGTTCGTCTCCGATCTCGGTGCCCCGGTGCTGGACCTGCTCGATCCCCGACCCGGGGAACGGATCCTGGATTTGGGTTGCGGGGACGGCGCGCTGACCGCACGGATTGCAAACGCCGGGGCGTCGGTTTTGGGTGTCGACGCCTCGCCCGATATGGTGGCTGCGGCGCGGGCGCGGGGTCTGGCGGCCGAGCCTGCGAACGGAACGGCGCTGCGCTTCGATGCAGCGTTCGATGCGGTCTTCTCGAATGCGGCGCTGCACTGGATGACGGCGCCCGAGGCGGTGCTAGAGGGCGTTGCGCGGGCCCTGCGGCCGGGTGGACGCTTCGTTGCCGAAATGGGCGGGCATGCGAATGTTGCGGCGATCCGCACGGCGCTTATCGCCGTGCTTGCACAGCATGGCGTCGAGACGGATCTGAACGATGTCTGGTACTTCCCCACAGCAGAGGAACAGCGTGCGCGGCTCAAAAAGGCAGGCTTTGCTGTGAAAGATGTTGCGCTGATCCACCGACCCACGCCTATCCCCACCGATCTCGACGAATGGCTCAGGGTGCTGGCGGCGCCGGCGCTCGCCAAACTGCCGCACAGTATGCGAAGCGTCGCGGCCGCCCAAGCAGCGGCGCTGGCCGCGCCGGCGCTTCGCAATGAAGCCGGCCTTTGGATCGCCGACTATGTGCGTTTGCGCTTTCGCGCGGTGCTGGCATGAGGGGGATCGTGCTGGCCCTCTTGCTGGGAAACCCCGCAGCGGCGCAATCGCTCAACGAAGAACACTTTAAGGCGGCGCCGACGGATGAGGCCTATCCCGGCGCGCTACCGCCGCCGCGCCGGGTTTTGCCGGCCGAGCGCCCACCCGTGACCAGTATCGAATCCGACAGTGCGGTTCTGCGCGGGCTCGACAAGATGACCGGTCGAATGCGCGAATTTGCAATCAGCGTCGGCACCACGCAACGCTATGAGCGGCTGGAGATATCACTTCTTGCCTGTCGCAAACCGGGTCCGGGCGAGAGCGAGGATGCCTTTGCCTATCTGGTGATCCGCGATCTGCGCAGAACCGAGGCCGATTTCCGAGGCTGGATGCTGGCCTCCAGCCCTGCCCTGTCGGCCCTCGATCATCCGCGCTATGACATCTGGGTGGCACGCTGCAGCACGTCCTCCGCCGACGCGTCCGAAGACAACGCGCAAAACTGAGCCGGCCGTTCCAGCGCCGCGTCCAGCATTTTGTGATAGGCTTCGCGCGAGATCTCCACCGCGCCCAGCCAGGCCAGATGATCGGTAACGAATTGCGTATCGAGCAACGTGAAGCCACCCATGCGCAGCCGGGCGACAAGCCAGATCAGGGCAATTTTCGATGCGTCCCGGCGCGTTGAAAACATGCTTTCGCCGAAAAAGGCGGCGCCCAGGCGCACGCCGTAAAGCCCGCCCGCAAGCCCATTCGCATCATGCACCTCGATCGAGTGCGCATAGCCCATGCGGTGCAGCGTGACGTAGAGATCGTAGATCTCGCGGTTTATCCAGGTTTCTTCACGCGCCGCACAGCCGTCGATGACGTCGGAAAAAGCCTCGTCCACACTGACGCGAAACCCGCCTCGCCTGATGGTTTTTCGCAGCGAACGCGGGATGTGCAGGCCGTCCAACGGCAGAATTCCGCGCCGTTTCGGATCGACCCAGAACAGGCTGTCGGCATCGGCAGACTCCGCCATAGGGAACACACCGGCTGCATAAGCGCGCAAAAGCAGGCTCGGCGTAATCTCCAGCGGACGCAAAGGGCGAGACATGATGTAGCGTTGCACAACTCAACCGGGTGCGCCACCCCGCTCATTCTGGGGAGAGGAACTTCTCCAGCCAGTGAATGTCGTAGTTCCCGCGGCAAATGTCCGGCTCGGCGACAAGCTTTGCGAAAAGCGGTGCCGTCGTATCGATCCCGTCAACGATCAGTTCGGTCAGAGCGCGGTCGAGCCGGCGCAGCGCCGCGTCGCGGTCCGGCGCATGAACGATGAGCTTGCCGATCAGGCTGTCGTAGTTGGGCGGAATTCGGTAGCCATCGAAAATGGCGCTGTCCAAGCGCACGCCAAGACCGCCGGGGGCATGGAACGTCGTGATCCGGCCCGGGCAGGGCGCGAAATCGGGCAGCCTTTCGGCGTTGATGCGACATTCGATGGCGTGGCCGCTGGGCCTCAGCGTGTCTTGCGTAAGCGACATAGGCAGGCCCGCAGCCACGCGGATCTGCTCGGCCACCAGATCGACGCCGTAAACCGCCTCGGTCACAGGATGCTCCACCTGCAGCCGCGTATTCATCTCGATGAAGTAAAACGCGCCATCCTCGTAGAGAAACTCGATCGTGCCGGCGCCAATATAGCCCAGCGCGGCCACTGCCTTGGCGCATGTTTCACCGATCCGCGCCCGCGTGGCCGCATCGATGACCGGCGAAGGCGCCTCCTCGAACACCTTTTGATGGCGTCTTTGCAGCGAACAATCGCGCTCACCCAGATGAACGGCGCGCCCCTTTCCATCGCCGAACACTTGAACCTCGATATGCCGCGGCCGGCCAAGATACTTCTCCATATAGACGGCATCGTCCCCAAAGGCAGCTTTCGCTTCGGCGCGCGCCGTGCTCCAGGCCGACTCCACCTCGTCGGCCGCACGCGCAACCTTCATGCCACGTCCGCCGCCGCCCGCCGCCGCCTTGATCAACACCGGAAAGCCGATCTCTTCTGCAACGGCCTGCGCGGTGGCAAGGTCCGCCAGACCGCCCTCCGAGCCGGGCACGCAAGGCACGCCGAGGCGTTTCATGGTCTCTTTGGCCGCTATCTTGTCGCCCATCACCGCGATATGCGCCGCACGCGGGCCGATAAAGACCAGCCCGTGATCCTCCAGGATCTGCGCGAATGTCTGGTTTTCGGATAAAAACCCATAGCCGGGATGGACAGCCTCGGCGCCGGTGATCTCGCAAGCCGAAATTACCGCGGGAATGTTCAGATAGGACTGCGCGGCCGGTGGTGGGCCGACGCAGATGCTTTCATCGGCCAGGCGCACATGCATGGCATCGGCATCGGCGGTGGAGTGGATCGCTACGGTCTTTATGCCCATCTCGCGCGCAGCACGATGCACCCTAAGCGCAATCTCGCCTCGATTGGCGATGAGGATTTTCGAGAACATCAGGACGGCCCTACTCGATGATCATCAAGGGCGAGCCGTACTCCACCGGTGTACCGTCTTCGACCATAATCCGCTTAACCGTCCCAGACCGCGGTGCCGGGATCTGGTTCATGGTCTTCATCGCCTCGACGATCAGAAGCGTCTGGCCCTCCGAGACGCTGTCGCCGACGCGCACAAACGGGTCGGAATCCGGTTCGGGTTGCAGATAGACGGTGCCGACGATAGGCGAGGCAACGGCGCCCGGATGCTGCGCGGGGTCGCTGGGCTCGGCTGTCTGCGGCATCGCCATGAGCGGTGCGGCCGGGGGGGCAGGAGCGGCGGGCGGCGGCATGGCCGCGGGCGGCGGGGCGAGCATGGTCGGGCCGTTTCGCGATAGACGCACCGTCAACGCGTCATCCGCACCGAACTCTCGCTTGATCTCGATCTCCGAGAGATCCGAGCCCTGCAGCAATCCGGTCAGTTCACGGATGAAGACGATGTCGGTCTCGTATCGGCTGGTCATACTTCCCCCGGCCCAATCGCGCATTTTTCACACGACCGTGATGCCGCGGCGCGAGAGGCTGGGGGCGATATAGGCCAGCTTTCCTTGAAGGAAAAGAGACGAAGCGCAGCCGCATAGCGCCAAGCGGGTCGTAAAGGCCGTGCGGTGCTGGCTTTACTCTGCGAGGTTGCGGGCAAGCTGAACGACGCGGTTCATCTCATCAAGCGGGACGAAACCGCGCACGATGCGGTCGCCGATAACGAAGGTCGGCGTGCCCGTGATCCGAAGCATTTGGGCCAGTTGATGATTGCGCTCAATCTGCGCATTGATCTCAGGATCGTTCATATCCTCGCGCATTTGCGCGACATCCACGCCCGCCCGTTCGGCCAAGCGATCCAGAACCCGGTCTGAAATCGCACCGCCAAAGCTCATCAAAACATCGTTGAAGCGCTCGTAAATCGCGCCGCCCTGCTTCAACACCGCCATCGAAGCCCGCGCCGCATTCACGCTGTCAGGCCCCAGTACCGGGAATTCTTTATAGACGAAACGCACATCCGGGTTTGTACGCACCAGGGTTTTCACATCGGCATGGGCGCGTTTGCAAAAGCCGCACCGATAGTCGAAGAACTCGACCACCGTGATCGTGCCGTCGGGATTGCCGCCGATATGGCTGTAGCCGTCATTGCGCAGCGCATCGGCATTGGCGGCGACCAGCTCCAACTCGGCCGTCGCGGCGGCAAGCTGACGGCGCTCCTCAAGGATCTGGATCGCCTCGAAGATCACTTCTGGGTTCTCCAGGAGGTACTCGCGCACTTCCTGCCGGAACGTATCGCGATCGAGGCCTGGCGCAATTTCCTGCGCCGTTGCCACCCCAATCATGGTCGCCATCCACACCACGGCACCAACAAAAAGCCTGGCCATCATGTCTTCCCCTAGTTGCGGGACATGCGTTCACTGACAAGCAGCAGGTCCTGGGCCTTCAGCCAGCCGGGGCTGCCGCGCGGCAATAGTGCCATTGCGCGTTTAGCATGGATGGCAACATCCTGAAAGCGCCGCATAAGTGCAAATCGCTCGGCTGTTACGACGGCGGCGTCGCCTTCGCGCCCTGCACGGGCATAGGCAAGGCCCAGATCGCGCAGTGCCGGCACGTTTCCAGGGTCTTCGCGCAGCGCTCTTTCCAAAAGCGTGATGGCTTCGCTGTTCACTGCATTGTCATCGAGCGCGACCAGCGCTCGACCCAGCCCCGCGCGGATAAGCGGCTCATGCGGCGCGAGGGCTAGGGCCCGACGGTAATAGGGCACCGACTCGCGCAGTCGCGCGCTTTCCATCAGAATCTGGCCCATCAGCTCTTGGTAGTACGCGTCGTTGGGTTTGAGCGCCAGAAGCCGCTGCATTTCGCGTAGGGCACCTGCAGGGTCGGGGGTTCGATGCAGCGCTACGGCACGGCGCACCAGCGAGAACTCGCTGCCATCATCGGGGGTTTGGGTCAGCACCTGCTCGGGTCTGCGCAGAAAGCCGTCGAGCTTGGCCTGCATCCGCTTGAACCAGTAAACGGTCTCTGGCGGCGCCGGCGTGCCCCGATGCGGCGATTGGCTAATCCGCCGCTCGGCCAGCAGGATCCGATCGGCGCTCATCGGATGGGTTCGGGCATAAGGGTCCGCGCGCCCGCCCGACAGCACCTCCTGTCCACGAAAAAGCTCTAGAACCCGCAACAAGCCCGAGGGATCGATCCCGGCCCGGTCGAGATAAGTGAGAGCGGCCTGGTCGGCGCTGGCCTCCTCGCTGCGCGAGAATGCCAGAAAACTGCGGCCGACGACCGTTGTGGTGCCCGAGATGACCGCGGCCGACGCATCCGGGCTGCCGGCCAGCCCGGCCGCAATGGCCAGCAGGATGCCCAGCGCAAGCGCACCCGTGGCTTGCTGCGCCTCGATCCCGCGGCGCGCCAGATGACCGCCATTGATATGCCCAAGCTCATGCGCCAGAACGGCTTGGATCTCTTCTGGCGAGCCAAGACGCATCAGCAGACCACTAAACATGAAGATGTTGCGCCCACCCGCGACGAAGGCGTTCAGGCTGCGATCGGAAACCAGATAGAGGTCGACGCTGGTGGGCGTTACCCCGCCGCCCCGAAGCACCGGTTCGATCAGCAGCGTCATCGCATGCTCGACCTCGGCATCACGGATAAGACCCTGTGCCTCGACCTCGGTGCCAGCAAACTGCGCCACTGCGGTCATGCCCAGCGCTGCTGCCCATTGGCGCATGCGACCTGCACCGTTGATCACGAAACCCTCCACCAGCGGTGACGGCCAAAATTTGCGTCCGAAATTTGCGGCCAGGGGCTACGGCAGCCGCCTCGCCCCTTTCGGCTTGCGTCAGCTTACGCGACGGGGTCGAAGACGCAATACGCCCCCCTCCGCGCTGCCCTCGTCAGCGATGCCCCAAAGCGCAGCGCCCCTCTTCTGCAATGCCTCCGGTCTGCGCTGCCCCCAAATGCGCGCTGCCCCATTGCGTGATGCGAAGGGCGGATCCCCGCAGGCGGCGCGACCCTTGGGGGCATCGAGCCCCCGCGGCCCGGTTAGGCAGCACCTTGGTCTGCCGATGCGTCCGGTATCGCCGACCGTGACACACCCGCCCAGCCCTCAGCCTTTCCAAACCCCGCGCGAGACGCTCCGTTCGCGCGGGATGACGGGGCCAAGGTCCTCAGCTTCGGCCCAACGACCACCAGCCACGGCGTTTCGGCTTGGGCGGGCTTGCACTTTCCGGCTCCTCTTTCGCAACAGCGTGGGCGAAGCCGTCTTCCGAGGCGCCGACCAGCGCCGGCTGCACCCCAGCCGAAATCGGCGATGCGTCGACCTCGTCGGTCGGGTGTTCAACCGGTCCGGGATCTTCCATCGCGGCGTCTTCCTCAACCGCCAATGGCTCAGGCTCGGCAGCGGAGGCCGGTATCGGGTCGGCGCCAACAAAGGGGTGCGCGGGCTCTTGCGACAGCGCGGTGTCTGTCGTCCGATCGACCGCTGTCTCTTGCGCAGCACCGCTGCCTTTAACATCTGTCTCGGGAGTGGCGGGGAAGGCCGCCGCGTCAGTCTCTGCCTGCGGTTCTGCGGGCTTCTCGGCCGCCGCCTTGCGCGGTTGTCGCCGACGGGTCTTTGGCTTTGTCGCCGGTGCCGGCGGATCAAGCGGCGCGTCCGATGCTGCCTGCGTCGCGACCGGCGTATCTACCTCGCGCTCAATCGGCCCCAACGGGCTCGACGCGTCGATTTCCCGCGGCGCGTCCATGTCAGGCGCCTCGCCAATCACCGCCATCGCCTCGGTCGACTCGCGCTCGCTCGGTTTCTTGCGCGAGCGACGGCCACGGGACGAACGCGCCGATCCCTCCTCATCTGCGGTCTCCGACGACACCGAGGCCGCTGCCGTCGCATTGGTGTCGGTCCCGCTCTGCTGAGCCGCGACAGCATCCGCATCGATTACCTGTGCGCTGGGCGCGTCAGCATCGGGCAGATCGTCTTCTGCCTCCTGCGGCGCCGCTGCAATTCCATCCTCGCGCAGATCGCTGCCCGAACCGCCGCGCCGTCTTCTGCGGCGACGGCGCTTGCGGCCTGCAGCCCCCGCTTCCGCGCTTTCTCCATCGGCAGCCGCCTCGGGAGCGGATGCAGGTTCCTCGACCTCCTCGTCGAAGTCGTCCATATCCTGATCGACGGCGCTGTCGACCGTAATCGGCGCGGTCGTTTCGGAGATCGAGATCACGCGGCTGGCAGTCTTGAAACGCTCTATCCGATACTCCGGGCTGATCAGAACAGGATCGCATTCGACGCGCACCGGAATGCCGTAGCGCTGTTCGATCCGGGTCAACGCCTCGCGCTTCTGATTGATCAGGTAATTGGCCACACCCACCGGCGCCACCGCCAGAACCTCGCGCGCACGCTGGCGCACACCCTCATCCTCCAACTCGCGCAGAATGGTCAGCGCAAGCGATTCGTCCGACCGGATCAGGCCGGTCCCGTGGCAATGCGGACAGGGCGATGTGATCGTCTCCAAAATCCCCGGACGCAGCCTCTGGCGCGACATTTCCAAAAGCCCAAAGGCCGAGATCCGGCCCATCTGGATGCGCGCCCGGTCGGATTTGAGCCTGTCCTTGAGCCGTTTCTCGACCGCGTTGTTGTTGCGCCGCTCCTCCATATCGATGAAGTCGATGACGATGAGACCGGCAAGGTCGCGCAGCCGCAACTGCCGGGCAATCTCGTCGGCCGCCTCCAGGTTGGTCTTAAGCGCCGTCTCTTCGATCGAATGCTCGCGCGTTGATCGCCCCGAATTGATGTCGATGGCGACGAGCGCTTCGGTTACGCCGATTACGATGTAACCGCCGGATTTGAGCTGAACCACCGGGTTGAACATCGAGGCGAGGTAGCTTTCTGCCTGGAAACGGCTGAAGAGCGGGATCGCTTCATCGTAGCGTTTTACGTGGCGAGCGTGGCTTGGCATCAACATTTTCATGTAGTTGCGCGCCTCGGCATGACCCTGCTCGCCCTCGACCAGCACCTCGTCGATATTGCGGTTGTAATAATCCCGGATCGCCCGCTTGATCAGGCTGCCTTCCTCATAGATCAGCGTCGGGGCTACAGATTTCAGGGTAAGGTTGCGGATCTCGTCCCACTGCCGGATCAGATAGTCGTAATCGCGCTTGATCTCGGCCTTTGTGCGCTCGGAGCCCGCGGTGCGGATAATAAGCCCAGCACCCTTGGGCACTTCCAACTCCGCTGCGATTTCGCGCAGCTTCTTGCGGTCGGTCGCGGCGGTGATCTTCCGGCTGATGCCGCCTCCGCGGGCCGTGTTGGGCATCAGCACGCAATACCGACCGGGCAGCGAGAGATAGGTGGTGAGCGCCGCACCCTTGTTGCCACGCTCTTCCTTGACGACCTGCACCAGAAGGATCTGGCGAACTTTGATAACTTCCTGGATCTTGTAGCGCCGCATCGGCGGGCGCCGCGTTACGATCTCTTCCGCGATGTCCTCGGCACCGACGGTCTCGACCTGGTCGTCGACTGGGCTGTCCCCGTCCTCGACCTCTTTGGATGTCGCGTCGCGTGCGCCGCCATCGCTGCCGGCGCTGCCGGCCGGTTGGGATGGCGTTGCATCCGAAGCGGCCCATGCGTTGTCGGGACTGTCGGACACCGTCTCTTCTGCAGGCTCTGCTGCGGGCTTTCCGAGAGATTTTTCGGCAGATTTTTCGGCAGATTTTTCGACGGTCTTTTGGGCGGTCTTTTCAACCGACTTTTTGGAGGGGGCTTTGGGGGAGGCCGGGTCGGGCAACCGGTCGAAAGCGACGCCTTCCAGGGCGACGTCTTTCGGAGCGATGTTTTTTGCGGCGACGTCTTTTGCGGCGCTTTCCTCTGCTTCTGCCTCCGCCGCGATATCCTCTACCGCTACATCCTCCGTCGCCGGGTCAGGATGCCTCGCGGCATCAACGCTGCGCTTCGGCGGAGGGGTATCGGAAGGCAGTGCCGAAGCGCTGCCGGCGGGCGTCATCTCCGCGGAGGCATCCGAAACCGCCTCGCCATCCGCCTCGCCGGTGACGCGCTCATCCTCAGGGATGCCGGCACTCTCCGCAATGCTGGCGGATCCCGCCTTCTTGTCATCGGCCGGCGTGTCATTCGCAGCATCTGCAGTGTCCGGCCGCCGGTCTGCGGCCCGGTCCTCCGGGTTTTCTTCAGCCGCATCGGGCATGTCGCCCTGTGCAGCCTCCGCTGCGTCCGAAGGGTCTGTCTGCATTTCGGCGGCGGGCGCCGGAGGCTCAGCGTCCGACGTTGCGGGGGAAGCGCTGCCTGCGCCTTCCGCCTCCGCGACGCCTTCCGCCTCCGCGACGCCTTCCGCCTCCGCGGCGCCCCCCACGCCCGTCGGTTCCGAACCTGTCGCCGCAGGGTACAACGGGGCTGTCTCGGTCGCAACGCCCTCCTCGGCCGCATTGGGCTTGCTGCGTGCCTTACTGCTGCGACGACGGCGTTTGGCCGGCTTGCGCGACTGAGGATCGTCTCGCGCTTCGCTTTCGGCCTCTTCGGCCTGTGCCTCGGCGGCTTGTTCCTCGATTAGGCGTTCCCTGTCGGCAACGGGGATCTGATAATAGTCCGGATGGATCTCGGCGAAGGCAAGGAAGCCGTGACGGTTGCCGCCGTAATCGACGAAGGCCGCCTGAAGCGACGGTTCAACGCGCGTAACCTTTGCGAGGTAGATGTTTCCGGCGAGTTGTCTTTTGTTGATCGACTCGAAGTCGAACTCTTCAACCTTATTTCCGTCGACCACGACCACCCGGGTTTCTTCCGGGTGGGTGGCATCGATAAGCATCTTTTGAGCCATGGTGTCCTTCTGACGCGCGCACCCGCCGGACCAACCGTCCGGGCAGGGGTATGCGGGTCTTGTCTGGCGAGAGGGGGCGTAACCGCATCGGGCCCTGCGACCTGCTTTCAGGCCGACCAACAATCATCCGACAATCGGTTACGCGGTGCATCGCGGTTGTTCTCCGGCGCCTGGGCGCCCAAAAAATCATCGGCCGAAGAGCGACTTCAGCCCGGCGAGCCTCGATCTGTTGTGCCGATAACCCAGACCCTGGGTACGCTCTGTGGCAGGAACAGCCGAAACGCCATGCTTGGATAGGCCGATTGAACGCCTCATACCAAGCGCGCGTTAAAGATAGCGCGCTCCATGGCGAAAAGACAATTTGTTTTTGGACCGGCTGCCGTTAGTCTGTAGCTCTGAGGCAAGTTCACACACCAAGCCCATGAAAAGAAGGGGCTGGTCCATGAGCAGGACGATCGCGCATCGCACCGGGTCGACGCTGTATGCCTGTACCGCCAAAACGCGTTTTTGGCGGGCGTGCCGATGTGCCGCGGCGTTCACCGCGGCACTCACATCGCCCGCTATGGCGCAGCTGGCGGAGCTGGAGCCGGCCGCGGCGCCCACGGCCCCCCGCGCCGTAGCGCTCGAGATTGCGAGCGGCCCTGCGACGGCCGAGCTCGTTCTCGATCTGACCGCACGCACCGCAATGCGGGTCTTTACGCTGGATGCGCCGCGCCGCGTCGTGCTCGACCTTGAGGGGGTCGATTGGTCCGGCTTATCCAGCCCAACGCTGCCGCCAGGGCCCGTTGCGGATCTGCGCTTCGGCCTCTTCCGGGATGGCTGGAGCCGTCTGGTGCTCGACATCGACCGGCCGATGAGCATCGATGCGGTACGCTACACCCAGCCGATGGTCGATCGCCCGGATATCGGCGCGCGATTACAGCTGCGGCTTGTCTCGGCAAGCCCGGCGGCCTTCGCGCTTCAAGCCGGACCGCCGCCCAGCCTGGCGGCCTTGCCCTCGCAAGAAGCACCAAAATCGGCCATGCGCGAAGGCATGCCGCCGCTGGTGGTGATCGATCCGGGTCATGGCGGTGTCGATCCCGGTGCGCTGCGCGATGGGTTGGTCGAAAAGCAGATCGCCTTACATGCTGCCCGCATTTTAGCTGAAGCGCTTGAAGCGACAGGGCGATTCAGAACGCTTATGACCCGCAACGACGACAGCTTTCTTGGGCTCGACGAGCGGGTCCGGATCGCTCAGCGCCACGGCGCGGCGTTGTTCCTGTCGGTGCATGCAAACACCGAACCCTCCGGCCAGGCCTGGGGCGTTTCAGTGTTCACCCTTTCACAGGAGGCCAGCGATGCTGCCGCCGAGCGCCTTGCGACCCGCGAGAACCGGGCCGATCTCTCCGCCGGGCTTGTGGATGCGACGACGGCATCGACGATTACGCGCATCCTTGCCGATCTTTCACGGCAGGAAACCAATGCCCGATCGCGGCGGCTGGCCGACACCATTGTCAGCGTATTGGACCGAGAGAACCGCACCTTGCGCACCAAACCGCACCGGGCGGCAGGCTTTCGGGTGCTCAAAGCGCCCGACATCCCGTCCTTGCTGGTCGAGCTTGGTTTTCTGACCAACCGCGAGGATCGCGTGCGTCTGTCATCGGAGGCCTGGCTGCGTCAGCTGGCTGGCGAGATCGCCGCTGCAATCGTAAGGTGGCATATTGCCGAGACGCATCGCACAGCGCTGTTTGTGGACTAGACAGGCACAGGTCGCTGATCGCAGCACAAGAAAGGAGTCCAATCGGACCCGGAAGCCCGTTAGACTAGGCTTGTGGCGGTTTCGGGGCCGCGGTTTATCGGATTAACGGCATGCTTCGCGCTGGTCTGAGCTTTGTTGGCTTTCTGTTCGCATGGGGTGCGATCGGTTTCGTTTTTACGGTGCTGGGCGTTGCGGTCATCGTCTGGAGCTATGGGCGCGACCTTCCCGACACTTCGACCCTTGCGGCCTACCAGCCCGACACAATCAGCCGGCTTTATAACGGCGAAGGCCGCTTGATGGCCGAGTATGTGCGTGAACGGCGCGTCTTCACCCCGATCGACGAGATCCCCGAACTTGTCAAACATGCCTTTATCTCGGCCGAGGATAAGAACTTCTACACGCATCCGGGCTTTGACTTGCTGGGCATCGGCAAGGCCGTCTTCGATGCGGTAATGGGGGCCGATCTGCGCGGCGCATCGACCATCCCGCAGCAGGTGATGAAGAACTTTCTTTTGTCCGGCGAACGGACGGGCGAACGGAAGATCAAAGAGATCATTCTGGCCGTGCGTCTTGAAAGCACGCTGAGCAAGGATCAGATCCTTGAGCTGTACCTGAACGAAATCTTTTTGGGCCAGAACGCCCATGGGGTGACGGCGGCCGCACAGGTCTATTTCAACAAGACGCTTGAGGAGTTGACGCCCGGCGAAGCTGCCTATCTTGCCGCCTTGCCCCAAGCCCCGTCGAAGCTGCACCCCGCCCGGCAACGCACACGCGCCGAATGGCGGCGCAACTATGTGCTGCGCGAGATGGTCGAAAACGGCTACCTTGCCGCGGCCGATGCGGAAGCGGCCCGGATTGTGCCGTTGGCGACTGTTCAATCCGGCGAGATCGTGCCGAGCGCTGCGCGTGTCCCACCGCTGAACTATTTTTCGACCGAGGTACGCCGGCAGCTAACCGAGCGTATGGGTGAGGACGCTGTGCTGGGTGGCGGGCTTACAGTTCGCGCGACCATCGACAAGGCAATGCAGGCGGCCACCGAAGCGGCGCTGCGAGCGGGGTTGGAGGCGCGCGACCGTGCCCTTGGGACCTATCATGGGCCTTTGGGGCAGCTCGACCCCGGTCTGCTGGCGGACGAAGCCGTCTGGCGCGCGGCGCTTGCCGAAACACGGGTGCCCCGCGACATACCTGGCTGGCATCCCGCTGTTGTCACGCAGGTCGGTCAGAACGCCATCCGCGTCGGGATCGAGAATGTGCCGGACGATGCTGACGGGCATTTCGTGCCGATTAGGCGCGCCGGCTGGACCGGCGCGCGCCGACCGTCCGACCTCTTCGCGCTCGGCGACGTTATACTGGTCTCGAAGGTCGCAGAGGAAGAAGGTTGGACGCTGCGGCAGATCCCCGAACTACAAGGGGCGATCATGGTCATGGATGCGCGCAACGGGCGGGTGCTGGCCATGCAGGGCGGGTTTTCCTTCCAGCATTCCGAGTTCAATCGGGCCACCCAAGCGACCCGCCAGCCGGGGTCGTCTTTCAAACCCTTCGTTTATGCAACTGCCCTCGATCTTGGCTTTTCGCCGGCCACCGTTGTGGCCGACCTGCCAGTGGTTATCGACACCGGCGAGGAAGAGCCCTGGAAGCCCAAAAATGCCGGTGGCGGGTTTTTGGGCTTCGTGCCCATGCGGGTCGGTATCGAACGCTCGCGCAATTTGATGACGGTCCGCATCGCCCAGGATGTCGGCATGGAATCGGTGGCCGAATACGCCGAGCGGTTCGGCGTCTACGAGGATATGCCGCCGCATCTTTCCTATGCGCTGGGCGCTGGCGAGACGACGCTTTGGAAGATGGTCGCGGCCTATGGAATGTTTGCCAATGGCGGCCTACGCATCGAGCCGACGGTGATCGACCGCGTGCAGGATCGCTACGGCCGTACGATCTATGCGCATGATCGGCGGCGTTGCGATGGCTGCGCAGAAACCTTTGCGGGCCAGCCGGAGCCCTGGGTCGTCAGCGAGGCCGAGCGGGTGATGGATGAGGTTACGGCCTATCAGCTTACTGACATGATGCTGGGCGTGGTCCAGCGCGGCACCGCCACGATCCTGCGCGATCTGGATCTGAACATTGCCGGCAAGACCGGTACCACCAACGAGTCGCGCGATGTCTGGTTTATCGGCTTCACACCCGATTTGGTTGTGGGGTGTTATATGGGCTATGACACGCCACGGCCGATGGGCAAGGGCGCGACGGGCGGTCAACTTTGCGCCCCCGTGGTCAAAGCGGTTCTGGCCGCGATTACACGGGACCGACCCAAAAGCGCTTTTGCCCGTCCTACGGCCTTGGTGGAGGTCAAGATAGACCGTGACACGGGCGAGCGTCTGCCCGACGATGCGATGGGCGACGGGGTTATTGTGGAGACCTTTCGGCGCGGCGAAGAGCCGGATCTCTATGATGAGGTCAGGGTTTTGGGCGCGGCCGACGACAGCTTTACCTTCGGCAGCGATCTGCCGTTCGACAATGAAAGCCAAGACATCCCCGAATACACCACCAATGCAGATGGCGATCTTTCGCCTGTTGCGCCGCCGAAACCGCCAAGCTCGCAGCTCGATCTCGGTTCGGGCGGTTTGTACTAGGCAGCAAAGGGGGCCTCTGCGTCGGCGGGCCGGGGCGTCTGCAGGGCGGTGCCCAAACGGGCCGTCGCCAAAACGGGCCGTCGCTGTCTTGCCGTGCCCTGGCGCCATCGCTATGTCGGGAGCGCAAGCAATGGGAAAGCAGCCATGCGTGCGGAGACACAAAGCCTCGTAGAAGAAATCACCAAGTCGCTTGAGCTTCTCAAGCAGCGGCTGGGCTGGGAGAGTGCTATCTTCCGGCTCGAAGAGCTGAACGCCATGGTCGAGGATCCCAGCCTATGGAACGATCCCGCCCGGGCGCAAAAAATAATGCGCGACCGGCAGCAGCTCGCCGACGCGATGGATGCGTGCAAAGGCATCGAGACGGCGCTGACCGACCATGTCGATCTCATCGAACTGGGCGAGGCTGAAGCGGATCGAGAAGTTGTCAACGAGGCCGAGGCGGCGTTGGAGGCCTTGCGTGACCGGGCGGCGCAAAGGGAGATCGAAGCGCTTCTCGACGGCGAGGCCGACGGGAACGACGCCTTCTTGGAAATCAAGCAGGGTGCGGGCGGCACCGAGGCCTGCGACTGGGCGGCTATGCTTGCCCGTATGTATGTGCGTTGGGCAGAAAAGCGCGGCTTTGCGGTTGAGTTGCAGGAGGAGCAGCCGGGCAGCGAGGCTGGTATCAAATCGGCCACTTACCGGATCAAGGGCAAGAACGCCTATGGCTGGCTGAAATCCGAGAGCGGCACACACAGGCTGGTACGGATCTCGCCATTCGGGAAAGGCACCCGGGAGACATCCTTTGCGGCTGTGGGAGCTTACCCTGTCGTCGATGACGCCATTGAGATCGAGGTGAACCCGACGGACATCCGGATCGACACCTACCGCTCCTCGGGCGCGGGCGGGCAGCATGTGAACACGACCGACTCGGCCGTGCGCATTACACATCATCCGACGGGGATTGTTGTAACGAGTTCGGAAAAATCCCAGCACCAGAACCGTGACATCGCCATGAAAGCCCTTAAGTCTCGCCTCTATCAACTGGAGCTGGACCGGCGGAACGCCGAGGCGAATGCGCTTTACGAGGCCAAAGGCGATGCCGGCTGGGGGACACAGATCCGCTCCTATGTTTTGCAGCCCTATCAGATGGTAAAGGATCTGCGCACGGGAGAGGAGACGTCGGATACATCCGGCGTTCTCGACGGGGATCTGGATGCTCTCATGGCCTCGGTCCTGGCACAGGACAAGACCGGAAAAGCACGCGACGAGGAATAGCGCGCGCCAATACGGGTTCAGGCAGCGCGGGCGCTCCTTAATGCCGGCAAGACCGCGCACATTGCGCGTGCAGCCGGCTTGGCTCTCTGGACGTCGCGGGCCCTGCCAGCGGTGCGCTGGGCGGCCCGGCCGCCATATCGCGGGCTGTCGCGTGTACCGTCTCGTCGGCCATCGCGTTGGGGGTCGCGTTGGCGGTCCCTTCGGCGGCCAGGTTGGTATTGGAGTATTTTTGCCAAGAAGAAGGCGCAGGACGCGCCCCGCGACCCTATGCTGCGGTCGGGCTGGGCTTTTGCAGGGCAAACCAGACCAGCGCACCGCCTGCAAGGACCAGGAAGGGGATCATCGCGTAGTTCACCGCGCTCCAACCGTCCATCACCGTGCCGCCAGTGCCGTTCATTAGAAAACCAGAGGAGAGCGAGGCCAGGGTGACCATGCCGAAGACGGCGAAGTCGTTCGTCCCCTGAAGGCGCGCACGCTCCTCGGGTGTATGCGATGCGGCAATCATGGCCGTTGCGCCGATATAGCCGAAGTTCCATCCCAGGCCGAGAAGGATGGTGCCGACAAGGAAGTTCTCCATTGCCACCCCGCTTAGCCCGGCCAGGCCGGAGCCGGCGAGAATAACCAGGCCCAGCGCGATAATCCGCTCTACCCCGAAGCGCGCAATCAGATGACCGGTAAAGAAGGAGGGGATGAACATGGCCAGGACATGCACCGATACAAGGTTGGCTGCATCGTCTTCGGTCAACCCGCAGCCCACCACTGCAAGCGGCGTCGACGTCATCACCAGATTCATCAGCGCGTAGGAGACCATACCGCAGATCATTGCCACCAGAATCCGTGGCGTGCGCAACATCTCCAGCCGTGTGCGGCCGCGCCGCTGTTTCGTCTCCGCCTTCGGCAAGGGTGGGATATCGAGAAAGGCAAAGATCGGGACCGCAAGGAGATTGAGGACCATGACAGCCAGGTAGGCGCCGGCAAAGGGGACGGGCGCAAGGACATCATTGGTGAGCTTAAACAGCTGAGGCCCAAGGATCGCGCCGATAAGGCCGCCGGCCATCACAAATGAAATTGCCTTGGGCCGAAACGCGGCGCTGGCGGTATCGGCGGCCGCGAAGCGGTAATAGCCCTGCGCCGACATGTAGAGGCCGACGAAAAATGCCCCCGCCAGCATCAGCGGAAAGGACTGCACAATCAGCGCGGCTGCCATCAGCGCCGCGCCGGCGCCGCCGCCCAGAGCGCCAAGAAGGAAGCCCGAGCGCCGGCCGTGCACTTCCATATGATTGGCCAGGAGCGGCGCTGCAACCATCGAGCCGAGCACGATCATGGAAATCGGCAAGGTGGCGAGGATCGGGTTTGGCGCCAGATACTGGCCCGCAAGACCGCCCATCACGAAGTTGATCGGCATCTGCGCACCAAGGATCGCCTGGGCCGTTGCCAACACCGCTACATTGCGCCGCGCCCGCCGCGATCCGGCGGCGTTCCCCTCATACTCAATGCTCGCCATGATCAAGCGCTAGCTTGTAAATAAGGCGGATCCGAGGCAGAAGCGCCGTCTTTGCCTCAATCAGGGTTAAGCTGCCAAGGCAAAGCCGCCCGGCGCGCAGCCCTAAGGTTACCGCAGTGTGAAAGTAAAACCGGCATCGCGCGCGGCGCAGAGATCCGGCAGAGTGCTGGCAGGATCGGCGACAAAGCGCGCTGTCAGGGTCCGTGCACAGGGCGCCGCATCCATCACCGAATGCGACGCGCCCGGCACGATGTGAAGCTGGCCTCTCGACAGGGTCTCCAGCGCTAAGCGCGCATAGGCCGGCGGCGTAACCGGGTCGTGCCGGCCCACAAGCATGAGCGTCGGGACATCGCTAACGACCGGCTCGGAAAAGCCCGATTCGCGCGGACGGTTAGGCCAACCCTGACAGGCCGGCACGATCAACCCGATGCCGAGCCAGTTGCGAAGCCTGGGATGCGCGGCAATGGCTTCGCGCAGGCGCGCCTCTTCGTACCACGCAAAATCATCGTTGCAGTTCACCGCCGCCTGCATGCCATAGGACCAGTCCGAGAACAGCGGATCGAAGACATAGGGTTGCGCCAGAACCTGGCGGAAGAGATCGATATCGTTGCGCGCCAGCGCATCGAGCCCCTGTGGCAAGCCTTCGATTCCGTTGATCCAGTACAGATTGAAAAAAACCATGTCGAGCAGGGCGACATCGTCGAGAAGAAAGTGCAGCCTTGGCATCCGTTTTTCAGGATCGTCGACATAGATCGGCAACGGATCGTTGCGGAGTCGCGCCAGCGTCGCGTCGAACGCAGCCTCAAGGCGCGGATACCGCTCCGAACACCGCCGATCGGCTGCACAAGCGGCAAAGAACGCATCCAAGGCATCGGTGAATGGTTGGGGATCGTGCCAATGGCGCACGGTCTGCGGGGGAAAGACCGAGTCAAAGATAGCGGCTGCAACGCCATTGGGGTCTTGCCGCATCACCTCAAGGCCGAGCCTGGTGCCGTAGGACACGCCATAAAGGACCCAGGCATCGATGCCGAGCGCGATGCGCAACGCCTGCACATCGCGGGCATTGTCGGTGGTCGAATAACCGGCAAGATCGTAACCCTGCGTGGCCAGTTCGGCCAGACATTCGCGGTTGGCCCGTTCGACGTTCGCGACCCAGTCGGTGGGTGGGCCAGGCCGTTCGGTGGCGCCCAAATAAACCCTCGGATCGCCAAAATGCGCGCAGACCATACCAACGCCATCGACCGTAATGCCGCGCTGCGCAAACAGCACGACGTCGCGGTCGCGGGCCCAGCCCATCACGAAGCCGATATAGTATTCCCAGAACTCCAGACCCTCGGCATCCGAGAAGTCCATCGATTGGCCCGGCCCGCCATTCAGGAAGACCACCGGCGGCCCGGCGGGCGCGCGTTCGGCGCGAAAAATCCGGACATGGAGGTAGATCGAGCGGCTGTTCGGATCGGCCCTATTTTCGGCAACCTCGAGCACGCCGCAATCGACGCGCCTGTCGATCGCCGCATCCCAAGGGCAGTCATAGGGGTGCCACAGGGCGGCATTTTCAGTGCGCTGGGTGATCTTTTTGCGAGCATCGGCTGGTGGCACGGACCCCGGAAGGGCAAGAAGAACCACCAAACACGCACCGATCAGGGAAAAACATCGCATAGGTTCAGGTGCCCTCGGCTGGATCGTCGCACACCGATGCTAGCATCGCTCAACCGGTTCGACCAGAGAGGGGCGGTTTGGCCGCAGCCCCGGCTTCGCTGCGCCGGGCGCGCTGCACCGCAAGGATACCGAGCATGACCACGGCGACACCAAGCGCATCGCGAAGCGTCAGCGGCTCTGCCAACACGAGCGCCGCCACCGCAACGCCCAGAAACGGGTTGAGGAAGTGAAAGCTCGCCGATCGGGTTGGGCCGATCCGCCTGACGAGCCAGAACCAAGTCAGCGTCGCCACAAGACCGGGAAAGATGGTGGTGTAGGCAAAGGCAAGGCCCAAAGACAGGGTCCAGGTGACCTGCCAGCTGTCGAAGATAAGCGCGAGCGGCAGGAGCGTTGCGGAGCCCACAAGCATCTGCAGGCCTACCATCATCAGAAGGTCATGCTTTGGCAGGGCTTCGCGTAGCAAAAGCGTAGCGCCGGCCAGAGAGAGAAGGCCGGCGATCATAAGCGCAAGCCCTGCGGCATCGACGCCGCCACCGGCCAGACGGCCCTGCATGATGACGATCACGCCGACAAGGCCGATTGCGAGGCCGGCAATGCCGAGCGGCGGCAGCCTTTCTGCAAAGACAAATCGGCTGGCCAAAGCGACGACCAGGGGCAGGAGGCTTGCAACGATGACCGCTACGCTGGCCTCGACCCAGCGCATCGCGGCAAAGTTGAGACCCAGATAAAGGGTATTTTGACAGATACCGAAGAGCACCACCGCGCGCCACTGCGCGGGGCTGATCCGGGCGGATTGTCCGATCAGCGTGGCAATCGCGATTGCAACGAGGCCGGACAGGGCAAAGCGCACCGACAAAGCCGCGAAGGGCGGTGCATCGGCAACGACCAGCCGGGCCGAGGTGAAGGCGGAACTCCACATAAAGGCGAAGGCTACTCCCGCCGCCAACGCCCGCAGATCCACGCCCAATCCTCCCGCCTCGTCTGCACCGGGCTCTGCCAGCCCGCTTTGCTCCGGCCTAGCGACCGGCTTTGGCCCCTCAGTGACCCATCCTTGGTGAAGGTGCAAGCGGGGCTGTCGCCAGATCCCATTCGCGAAGGCGATGCCCAATGGCCCGACCCGCTCGGCTTGCCAGGTGTCGAGGCGGCGGCGCAAGATCGAGCTTGACGCTATGCGCAGCGGTGCAGATGCAGAGGGTTTGTTGCAGGAGGCAGTCGATGAAGGTCAGCGATGCATTGGCGGAACGGCGGTCGGTACGGGCGTTCTTGCCAGATCCGATCGAGAAGGGCCGGCTGGAGCGCATTCTGGTCCATGCCGCCCGCGCGCCTTCTGGCGGCAATCTGCAACCCTGGCATGTATGGCTTATGACCGGCAATGCGATGGTGCGATTTCGGGCGATGATGGCACCGCGGATCGCCCAGGGTCTGAGCGACCCGCCCGAATATCCAGTCTATCCCGAAACGCTCAAAGAACCCTATCGCACCCGGCGGTTTGCGGTGGGTGAGGCCCTTTATGCCAGGCTTGGTATTCCGCGCGAGGACAAACCCGCCCGGCGGCGCTGGTTTGCGCGCAACTACGATTTTTTCGGTGCACCGGCAGCCATGTTTCTTTTTGTCGATCGGTCTATGGGCGCGGCGCAATGGTCCGACCTTGGCGGCTATCTGCAAAGCGTGATGCTGCTTCTTGTCGAAGACGGGCTGGCAAGTTGTCCGCAAGAGGCCTGGTACCTGCAGCATGCGGCGGTGCAGCGTTTTCTGGGCGCGCCGAAGGACAGCATGCTGTTTTGCGGCCTTGCAATCGGGCGCCCGGACCCCGATGCCGACATAAACAGCCTTGTCACTGCGCGCGCGGAGGCCGGGGCATGGCTGCGGCATCTGCAGGACTAGGTCACCGGCTCATATGTTCGCAACCAGATGCGGGTTGATGCGAGTTGGACGGAGGCGAGGGAGTTGTCGTCGCGTTTGTCGTACCGGGTTGCGACGGCGCGAAAGTGCTTGAGTTTGTTGAAGAAGCGCTCGATCGCGTTGCGCTGTCGGTAGAGCCATGGACTGAACGAGGGGACGTTCACCCGGTTAGGCATCGGTCTGACGCAAGCCCAAGCGTCCCGATCTTTCAATTCTGCGCGCAACCGATCGCTGTCGTAGGCCCGATCTCCGAGTAGGATGTCGCCCGCCTGAACCGTCTCGAACATGTCAGCTGCCGAGCGCCCGTCATGAGCTTGTCCGGCGGTCAGTTTCAGGTGGATCGGTCGGCCTTCGGTGTCGACCAGGGCGTGGATTTTGGTGGTTAAGCCGCCGCGCGAGCGGCCCATGCAACCGGATCGCCCCCTTTTTTGGGTCCGTTCGCCCCATGCTGGTGAACCCGGATCGAGGAACTATCGATCATCTGGATGTCACCATCGTAAGCTTCTGAAACCGCCTCCAGAATACGCGCCCAGTGACCAGCGCGACGCCAGCGGTTGAAGCGGTTCACACAGGTCGTATGGGGGCCGTAGCGCGCCGGAATATCCGCCCAGGGCGCGCCGGTACGCAGCCGCCAGAAGATGCCGTTCAACACCCGCCGGTCATCAACACGCTTCTTTCCCCGAACCTTCGTCGGCAAAAGCGGCTGGATCACTGACCACTCGAAATCCGTCAGGTCGAAACGTGCCATGACCGCCTCCTGCTCTTTGGCAGAAGTGAATCACACCACACGTCCAATGGGAATTCGGTTTATGGATATGTGACCTAAAGCACGTAGCGTCCCAGATCGGCATTGCGGGCTAGATCGCCCAAGCGGCCTTCCACATAGGCGCCATCGACGGTCACCTGCTCGCCCGAGCGGTCGGGGGCGGCATATGAGAGCTCCTCAAAAACCCGCTCCAGCACCGTTTGCAGGCGCCGCGCGCCGATATTTTCCACCGCGCGGTTGACCTCGGCCGCGATCCGGGCCAGGGCGGCGATCCCGTCTTCGGTGAAGTCGATCTCGATGCCTTCGGTGCCCATGAGTGCGGCGTATTGCTTGGGCAGCGAATTGTCGGTGTCTGAGAGGATGGCTACGAAATCGGCTTCGCTCAGCGCGGCAAGTTCGACACGGATGGGCAGCCGCCCCTGGAGTTCCGGGAGTAGGTCCGAGGGCTTGGCGATGTGAAAAGCGCCCGAGGCGATGAACAGCACATGGTCGGTTTTGACCGGCCCATGCTTGGTCGAGACGGTGGTGCCTTCGATCAGCGGCAGGAGATCGCGCTGCACGCCTTCGCGCGAGACATCGGCGCCGCGCATATCGGCCCGCGCGCAGACCTTGTCGATCTCGTCGAGAAAGACGATGCCCGATTGCTCGACGCGGGCGATGGCCTCGCGGGTGACGGTTTCGGGATCGAGCAGCTTGTCGGCCTCTTCGCCGATCAGCACCTCATAGGATTGCGCCACCTTCATGCGCCGGCGCTTGGTGCGCCCGCCAAAGGCCTTGCCGAACATCTCGCCCAGATTCATCATCCCCATCTGGGCCCCGGGCTGGCCCGGAATGTCGAGCATGCCCAGCGGGTTGCCGCTGTCGGCGATGTCGAGCTCGATCTCTTTATCGTCGAGCTCGCCGGCGCGGAGCTTTCGGCGGAACATGTCGCGGGTGCTCTCGCGCGCATCTTCACCGGTTAGCGCGGCGAGCACTCGGGCTTCGGCGGCGGCATGTGCGGCGGTCGAGACCTCGGCCCGCTTGGCTTCGCGGGTCATCACAATCGCGGCTTCGACCAGATCGCGGATGATCTGTTCGACATCCCGGCCGACATAGCCGACCTCGGTGAATTTCGTGGCTTCCACCTTGAGAAACGGCGCCTTGGCCAGCTTGGCGAGGCGGCGTGAGATCTCGGTCTTGCCCACCCCGGTGGGGCCGATCATCAGGATGTTTTTGGGGTAGACCTCTTCGCGGATCGCATCGGGCAGCTGCTGGCGACGCCAGCGGTTGCGCAACGCCACGGCCACAGCGCGCTTGGCCGCCTCCTGTCCGATGATGAAGCGATTGAGTTCATGCACGATCTCGCGCGGGGTTAAATCTGTCATTGGCGGATCTCCACCGGGGGCAGCCGGTCCACCCAAGGCAGCCAGCGCAGACGGGCCAGCAGCCGCGCCCGAAGACGTTGCCAGCCGGCCGCGACGAGCAACACGATTGCACCCAGAAGGCAGATGACGAGCGCGGAGCCGACACTGCCGAATTGACCCAGAAGCGTGGCCAGAAGCAGTCCCAGATAGACAAGTCCTGCCGTCAGAAATGAGCGGCGGTCGATTGCCAGCGCCACCAGGGTGACTAGCAGCAGCGTTAGCGAGAGAAGGAGATAGCTGACCGCGCCCTCCATTTCATAGACCGTGAAGGCCAGGGTGTTCACAATGGCAGGCGCGGCCAGCAGATGGAGCCAAAAAGCGCAGGCCGAGAGCCGGCTGACCCGATGGGGATCGCGCAGATCATAGGCCATTGCCACGCCAAACGCCGTGAGGCCCACCCCTAAGGTCACCATCGCGGCGAGCGGGTTGGTGCCAAGATCAAAGAGGACTGCCGTTCCGGCGGAGAAAGGCACGGGATCGTCTGTGACCCAGACGAGCGACGCAATGAGGAGCATTGCACCGACCCCGAAAAGCGCCGCCGGCAGACGATGGCGCAAATAAAAGAGCAAGAGCAGGGCGGCGCCGAACGCTTCCCGGAACCCGGGCGGCAGGGTGAGCTGGAGCGAGAAAAACGTCAAAAAGGCGATCAAAGCAATGCCCGGCAGCTGCATCCGTTTTCGTCGCACAACAAATTCCGCAAGCAAGAAGGCTATGAATATAAAGGAAAAATAAAACACGATGGGGACATTGACGGGGAAATACAATCTCGCGCTGAAAGTCGCTCCGCCAAAGAAAAGGATAATCCCAAGTGCAAAGAAAATCTGTGAAAATCCCTGGAAGAACTCAAAAGGTTCGTCGTCAAGGTGGGTGCGGAGGCCAGATCGGCTTTGGGTCAGCGCCTCCAGGCGGCTCGCCTGTTCGGCCGTCACGATTTCAAGCTCGACCGCGGCCGCAAGGTCGTCCCGGCTGATCGCGGTCATCGGCCGATCACCTCCACCGTCAGCGTGTGGTTGGTGTAGACGCAAATTTCCGCTGCAATGGCCATGGCCCGGCGCGCCGTCGCTTCTGCATCGAGATCGGCTTCGGCCAGGCCGCGAGCGGCGGCCAGCGCATACATGCCCCCCGATCCGATGGCGGCAATGCCATGTTCGGGGGTCAGGACATCTCCCGCGCCGGTCACAACCAGCAAGGTATCGCCGTCGGTCACGATAAGCATCGCTTCGAGATTGCGCAGATACTTGTCCATGCGCCAATCCTTGGCGAGTTCGACACAGGCACGCAGGGTCTGGCCGGGGCTTGCCTCGAGCTTGGCTTCCAGCCTTTCGAGAAGCGTAAAGGCATCGGCGGTAGATCCGGCAAACCCGCAGAGAACGTCATGCCCGCCCGGGCTCAGTCGGCGGACCTTGCGCGCGCTGCCCTTGATCACGGTTTGACCCAGCGTGACCTGGCCGTCGCCGGCCACAGCCACCTCTGTGCCCTTGCGCACCGCCAGAATGGTGGTGCCGTGCCAGTCGCTCATTCTTGCTCTCCTGCCTTTCGCGCCATATAGGCGGTTTGCCAGGCGACCGCCAGCGCCGGGCCGAGCAAGGACGAGCGATGCGCCGCGCCCAAATCGAACGACAGACCGCCGAAACCAAGATCCGCGTGGCGCTCGATCTTGACGGCTCCGGCATCCGTAAAATGGCGACCGGTGTGGGATTTTTCGACCATATGCTGGACCAGCTTGCCCGTCATTCGCTGATCGATCTGGAGATCGAGGCAACCGGCGACACCCATATCGACGATCATCACACCGTGGAGGATTGCGGTATCGTGCTGGGGCAGGCGCTGACCAAGGCTCTGGGCAGCAAGCGCGGCATAAGACGATATGGCGCGTGCCTTTTGCCGATGGATGATGCGTTGGTGCGCGCCGCGCTCGATCTGTCGGGTCGGCCGTTTCTGGTGTGGGGGTTGCCGATGCCTGCACAAAAAATTGGCAGCTTCGACAGCGAGTTGGTGCGTGAATTTTTTCAGGCGCTGTCGACCCATGGCGGCATAACCCTGCATGTGCAGCTGCTGGCCGGCCTGAACGCGCATCATATCGCGGAAGCATGTTTTAAGGCGGTGGCGCGGGCGCTTCGCGACGCCGTCGAGCCAGATCCGCGTCAACTTGAGGCCCTGCCGTCAACCAAGGGCGTTCTGTGAGCACGATTATCGTCGACTACGGCTCGGGCAACCTGCGCTCGGCCGAAAAGAGCTTTGCCCGCATGGCCGGCGAAACCGGCGCGGGACCGGTGGCGGTCAGCGCCGACCCAGAGCGGGTGGCGCGGGCCGAACGGATCGTGCTTCCCGGCGTGGGGGCGTTCGGCGATTGCCGTGCGGGGCTTTTGGCCATCGACGGGCTTTGGGACGTGTTGGAGACGCGGATCGCGGCGGGCGTGCCCTTTTTCGGCATTTGCGTGGGCATGCAGCTTATGGCGAGTCTCGGGCGCGAGCATGGCGATCACGCGGGGTTTGGCTGGATCCCAGGTGAGGTGGTGGCGCTGGCGCCCAATGACCCGGCGCTGAAAATCCCGCATATGGGCTGGAACGAGCTGATGGCCGATACCGACCATCCGGTTTTTTCCGGGATTGAGCCCGGGGACCACGCTTATTTCGTCCATTCCTATCATCTGGTCCCGCGCGAGCCGGCGCATCGTCTGGCCCATATTGCCTATGGTGGGTTGGTTACCGCCGCGGTGGGCCGCGCCAATCTTCTGGGCACGCAGTTTCACCCTGAAAAGAGCCAGGCGACCGGCTTGCGGGTGATCGCGAACTTCCTACGCTGGACACCGTAAACGGCCCTACTCGATACGCCGCCAATCCTGCCCTCGACAGATCAGACCGCCCACGACGCAACCCGCCACGCTAAGTACATTGCCCTTGAGTTCCATTTTCGACCTGTAGGTCTCGTCATCATCCGGCGCCCAGATCCTGCCATCGCCCCAATTGTTTGCGCCGTCGGGGGCCATATTGCTGATGATGGTGCGGCCCAGATGCGTGTAGGGCGCGCTGGTGCCGTCCGGTTGGCGCGCGGTTTCGATGATACCGCACAGCAGATCGGCCGCGTCGGCGCAGGGCCCGATCCGAACTTCCAGATAGTTGCCCGCGTCATTGGGCTCGGTCGCCCAAAGACGCGTCGGATCTGCAACCGCCGTGCCAGGAACGAAAAGGGCCGCGACAACGACCAGAGTTTTCATTGCAAGTCTCCCGCAGACCGAGGCAAGCAGGGCAGGCGAGAGCACGCCTGTCAAGCATTGGATCGAGACGCTTTCTTGGTGCAGGCGGCGGGTGCGAGACGCGGGGAGCGACGGCATGAACTTCTATCCGGCAATCGATTTGAAAGCGGGCGCCTGCGTTCGTCTGCTGCGCGGGCAGATGGAGGATGCAACCGTCTTTAACACCGATCCCGCCGGGCAGGCCCGGGCTTTTCAAGATGCCGGCTGCTCTTGGATGCATGTCGTGGATCTCGACGGTGCCTTTGCCGGACGCCCGGCCAACGCGGCTGCGGTCGAGGCGATCCTGGCTGCGGTCGATATTCCGCTGCAACTCGGCGGCGGCATCCGAGACCTTCAAACCATCGAGCGTTGGTTGTCGCTTGGTGTGACGCGGGTCATTCTTGGCACGGCCGCGGTACGCGATCCGGCGCTGGTTCGGCATGCGGCACAGGCCTATCCGGGTCAGGTCGCGGTGGGGATCGATGCGCGGGACGGGCGGGTTGCCGTCGAGGGATGGGCTGAGACGACCGAGATCGAAACCCAAGCGCTGGCGCAGCGATTCGAGGATGCCGGCGTGGCGGCAATCATCTTTACCGATATCGCGCGTGACGGCGCCTTGCAGGGCCCCAATGTCGAAGCAACCGCCGCTTTGGCAAATGCCGTTGCCACCCCTATTATCGCCTCGGGCGGTGTCTCTTCGATGATCGATTTGAAGCGGCTGGCGCGCTGCGGCGCACCGCTTGACGGCGTGATCTCGGGCCGGGCCATCTATGAGGGTCGGATCGACCCGGCGGCGGCGGTTGCTTTGCTTTCCGGTGCGGGATCCTGACCTGGTCGAGCGAACGGCTCACCTTGTAAACCCGCAACACCCTGGCCGAGGCGACTATTAAGCGCGCCGCGGAGGCACTGGATTGCTCTCCTGGCACGTCCAGCATCGGAGATTTAGATGAAAGACGATTTTGCAAACCAGGTGTCGAGCCTGACCTCGCCCTTTAACTTCTGCGATCCGGTGATCCCGGACGATGCTGTTGACCTTCCTTACGTTACGCGCAGCCTATTTATTGGAGTGGCTGGCGACATCCGTGTCAGCACGGTAGGCGGTACGATCGTAACGTTCCGCAACCACCCGGCCGGCTATATGCCGGGACGGATCGCGCGTGTTCACGCCACGGGCACGACGGCCGCGGACATCGTCGCCGTCTGGTAAGCGCATGCTTGGTCTGGGGCTCGACACCGTCATCCTAAGCAGAGCGTCGGCGGAAGGTACCGCGCTGCCGCCGCCATTTCTGGAGACGTCGCCCCAGCTGTCGGGCAGCGGCGAGATCGGCACCAGCCTGCTCGGCACGACGGGCAGCTGGCTTGCAAGTGCAGACGCGACGTTTGCCTGGTTCTGGCAGCGCGACGGCATCGATATCCCTGGCGCATCCGGAACCGGTGCCATCGTCTCGGCCTATCTCGTTTCGCCCGACGATGCCGGTGCGACCTTGCGCCTGCGCGTGACCGCAAGCGATTTCGGCGGTAGCGTGACCGCGTTTTCCGCGGGCATCGTTGCGTTTTACACGGCGCCCGTGGCGCTCGGCGCAGCCTGGAGCTTCACCTTTGCCCAAGGCGTTGGCATTGCTGCGATCGATCTGTCGGGCGGCTTTTCGGGCACCATGCCGGTGTTCGGGCTCGCCGCGGGCTCGGACCCCCTGCCGGCCGGTCTGAGCTTGTCGCCCGATGGCTTTTTGAGCGGCAGTCCAAGCGCCGCGGGCAGCGCCGTTCTGATCGTGGAAGCGTCAAACCCGGCCGGAACCGCCCAGCGACAGGCAAGCTTGAACGTCGTGGGCGCTGCGCTTTATGCCGACTATGCGGCCGATCTCTACCAAACTTTCGGCGGGGCGGTGTCGAGCTTTGCGGCAACCCACAGCTATAGCCGCACCGGCAGCGCCACGCGCCTTGACGCCGGCGGCGCGATCGAAACCCTTGCCACGGATACGGCGCGCTTTGACCATGATGCGGCTGGAACACCGCTGGGCCTGCTGATCGAGCCGGAGGCCACAAACCGACTCTTGGACAGCGAGGCAACCGCGAGCGGCTGGAGCCTCGCCGGCGGCCTGACGACCGCACCGGCCGGTCTTTCGGTCCGCGGTCGCTGGGCAGGGCTGACGCTGCGTTCCGCCGGCAATTCGGCCGCGCGGCTGCAACAATTCATCAACGTGACCGCGGGCGAGCCGGTCGCGCTTCAGCTCTACTGCTTGCCGGGCAGTTCGGGTCGACTTTTCGTCCAACTCCGCGATCAGGATGCCGGGCAGAACAGCGTCTTGCGCGGCGCCTTGGGTAATCTCGCAGTGACCTCGAATGCCGCGGGCAGCCTGACCGATATCTCCCAGGAGGTTGCGCTCGACGGTGTGTACCACATCGGCGTGACGCTGACGCCGGACTTCAGCGGGTCGCTACGGGTTGCCATTGGCCCGGACAGCAGCACATCCGGGGAAACGGTCGTGTTTCTCGCCGCGCAGACAGCCGGCGGAAGCTATATCCCCACAAGCGGCGCTGCGGTTACACGCGGCGAAGACACCCTGGCCCTGACCGGGCTTGCCGCGGGCGCCTACGACCTTCTGCTGGATTATGACGACGCAAACAGTGCGGCCGTCACGGGCTTTATCGCCGATGCCGGCGCCTGGCCGCCCGTCGGCCAACCTCATCTAAAGCGTCTGTCGGCTTTTCCTGCCGCGTTTGAGACGCTGGCCCTGTCGAACGGCGTGCTTTTGCGCCTGCAATCCGACCGGGCGCTTTATCTGGAGAGCCCCGCATGACAAAGCTGACCGACATTGCCAAGCATGTCACCGACCCGGCTGCGGGCGACGCGCTTTACATCGTGGATGTCTCCGACACGACCGATGGGCCGTCCGGCACCAGCGGCTACACCACCCCGGCCGATCTACTGCGCAACGCCTACGGTTTTTCGACCCGCGCCGATGCGCAAGCCGCCACCGTTCCGGCGGCTGTCGACCGCATGCGCGTGGCAGGGTTGTCGTTTGTCGAGGATGCCGGTGGCACCGCGCTGACCACCGGCGACGGCCGCACCTGGTCGCCCGACGGCGCGGCCACTTACGAGCATTGGGGCGCGCTGGGCAACAATTCGGCCGATGACAGCGACGCGATCCTGGCCTGCCACGACTGGTGCGTGCAAAACCGTGTCACCTGCGAGCCGATCGGTGCGACGTATCGGGTGACCAAGCGCATTCTGGATTTCGACCTTCTCAGCGACGGGGCGGGCCGCGAGTTTCACCTAAAGGGTGCCGGAAAAGGCCAAACCGTCTTTCGCATCGACGACAATGTCGCCTGGCTCTTTTCGATCCGCGGCGACACCACCACGCCGTTTTCCGGCCGGGTCGTGAACTGGTCTTTCCGGGATTTCCAGGTGACGTCGAACGGCGCATTCGACGCGGATGTCTTTCGCATCGACGTCGCGACCTCGATCGAATTCCGCGATGTCGGCGTTTTCAATTGTCGCGGTACGGCGCTGCGCCTGCGCGAGGTTTGGGACAGTCGGATCGAGCTTGCCGCGGTCGAGTGCGGCGATGACGGAGCCGGTACCGGCCCCGACACCGGCAACAAATACGCGGTTGTCGTCGACAACCTCTTCGGGGCGGCCGAGCCGGATCTGGGGTCAAACAATCTCGACTTCACGCCGCGCTTTCATGTTGAGGCGTCGCGCTACATCCAGGTCTATGTCGGGCCCTTCTGCAAACAAAACATGTTCTCGGGCAAGTTCCATGGTCGGCTGACTGGCACGCTGGCCCTGCCCCATGTTCTGATCGATGGCGGCTATCGGAACATTTTCTACGGCACGGTGATGACGGTCTGCGCCGACACCTGCATCCGCGTTCAATCTGCGGCGAGCTCGAATGCTTTCAACAACTCCTTCATCGGCTGCCACATGGATAGCACCGGCGGCTCCTGCATCGAACTCAACGATGCCCAACGCCACATCGTTCTGGGCAACACGCTGATCAATGCGAATGCCGGCGTGCATCTGGTCAGCGGTGCGAACGGCAACATCGTCCACTCTAACAGCATCATGAATGGCGGTGTGGAGATGCAGATCGATGCACCCAGCGCGATTGCGCCGCTGGAGTATCCCGGCGATATCTCGCTGTCGCGACCGGGGGGTGCGCTGGTTCTGACCGACAGCAATGGCGTTGCGCATCGGCTTACGGTGAACATCAACGGGATTTTGATGATCGACGGTGCGCCGGTTTGAACTGTTAGCGAAGGATCAAGACCGCTGCGGCTGCACCAAGCGCCAGCCCGGCGCCAAGCCAAAGCCAAGCAGGCAGCCTGCGCCGGTCGGGCAGGGGTGGTGCCGTTTGTCCGGCATCGATCAAGACCTTCTCCGTAAGGCCCGGCAGACGCGGCCCGAAGCGCGTCAAGACCATAAGGGTTTCGCGCATATCGCGCAAAACGGCGCGCGCGCCGAGATTGCGGCGGATATAATCCTCGACCACCGGCCGCGCGACCTCCCACATATTCATTTGCGGGTCGAGCGAGCGGCCGACACCTTCCACAACGACCATGGTCCGCTGCAACAGGATCAACTCGGTACGCGTCTCCATCCCGAAACGCTCGGTCACGTCGAAAAGATGGGCCAGCAGACGGGCCATTGAGATCTTGTCGGCCTCCTGGCCGAAGATCGGCTCGCCGATCGAGCGCAGCGTCTGCGCAAAGAGCTGCACGTCGCGGTCACGCGGCACGTAGCCGGCCTCGAAATGCACTTCTGCGACCCGCTTATAGTCGCGCCGCAAAAACCCCATGATAATTTCTGCGTAGACGCGGCGGGTATACGCGTCGATCCGCCCCATGATCCCGAAATCGAGCGCGACGACCCCGCCATCAGTACCAAGCTTGAGGTTGCCCTGATGCATATCGGCGTGAAAGAACCCGTCGCGCAGCGCGTGCTTGAGAAAGCTCTGCACGATGGTCAGGGCGATGCGCCGCGGGTCGTGGCCGGTTGCGCGCAGCTCCTCAGTATCGCCCATCGGCACGCCGTTCACCCATTCGGTCGTCATCACTCGACGGGCGGAGAGATGCCAGACCACGCCCGGCACCCGAAACCCCTCATCCTCTTCGGTATTGGCCCGGAACTCGCTGGCCGCCGAGGCTTCGAGCCGCAGGTCAAGCTCTCCCTGAACCACGCTATCGAAATGTTCGATCACCGCCCGGGGACGCAGCCGTCGGGCCCCAGGCGCAAGAAACTCGATGATATCGGCTGCAAAGTAAAAGGCGCTGACGTCGCGCAAAAACGCCCGTTCGATGCCCGGGCGCAGGATCTTGACCGCAACCTCGCGGCGCGTGCCTTTAAGCTCGGCACGGTGCACCTGGGCGATGGATGCCGCTGCAACCGGTTCTTCGAAGGTCTCGAAGAGCGTCTCAACCGGGGCGCCCAGCGCCTCCTGGATCTCTGCGCGCGCCTGGTGCATTGAAAAAGGCGGCAGCTTGTCTTGAAGAATGCGCAAATCGCGGGCGAGCTCTTCGCCCACCACGTCGGGCCGGGTCGATAGGATCTGCCCGAACTTGATGTAGGCCGGACCCAGCGCGGTCAGCGCTCGCACCACCGGCGGCATGCTGGTGTCGCCGCGCAGGCCGATAAACGAAAGCGGCCAGCCGATCACATGGGCGGCCACGCGAATGGCCCGCGGCGCCTCCATCGCTTCCAGCGCAACGCGCATCGCCCCGCTGCGCTCGAATGTGGCCAGCGTGCGGGCCAGCCGCCAGGCGCTGGCGATGGCTGTCACAGCTTCCATCCGGAATGGATGGCCACAACGCCCATGGAGAGGTTGCGCCAGCGCACCTGCCCGAAGCCGGCAGCCTCGACGCGCCGGGCGAAATCCGCCTGGTCGGGGAAGCGCCGGATCGATTCGATCAAGTACTGATAGCTGTCGCGGTCTCCGGCGATGGCCATGCCCATGGCCGGGATCACATTGAAGGAGTAGCGGTCGTAAACCCAGCGCAGCCCGTCGACCGGGACCCGGCTGAATTCCAGGCACAAGAGCCGCCCCCCCGGCCTGAGCACGCGAAACGCCTCGGCCAAAGCGTCCTCGATGCGGGTGACATTGCGGATCCCGAAGCTGATCGTGTAGGCATCAAAGCTGGCATCGGCAAAGGGCAGCGCCATCGCATCCCCGCACACCCAGTCCAAACGGCCCGTCAGCCGCTCGGCCTCCGCGCGCTGCTTGCCCTCAGCCAGCATTCCCGCTGTCATGTCGCAAATCACCGCCACTCCGCCGCCCCGCGCAAGGTAGCGAAATGCAATGTCGCCGGTACCGCCCGCAACGTCGAGCAGACGCATATCGGCCCGGGGCGCCAGCCAGTCGACCAGCGCGGTTTTCCAGAGCCTGTGGACGCCCAGGGACATGGCGTCGTTCATCAGATCATAGCGCGAAGCAACCTTGGTGAAAACGCCCTGCACCCGACCGGCCTTCTCGCCCTCGGGCAGGGTTTCAAAGCCGAAATGCGTGTTTCGTTCCTCACCGCTCATCCCAGCCTCTTGTCCTTGTCTGGCCTTCCCGCGTTATAAACCGCCAATGAGGCGACGCAATTCCGATCGATTGTCGCGCGGAGCGCGCATAGCGCCGCGGCGGGCAGGGCGATAATGCCCTGGCTGATCGCTTCCGGTTTGTGCCTTGTCACGATCCTTGCCGCCGCGGCCCTATTCAGCCTTCGGCGCGACCGCGACGCAGCACCCGAAGCGGGACAGGAGGGGTTCGTCTTGCGTCCCTCCAGCGCGCTGGGCTTCGTGGCGACGATCCTGGCGCTGGCTACGGCCGGCTTTGCCGCGGGGATCGTCGGCAGCCTGTTGGGCGGCGGCCTTGGCCCGTCGGATGTTGTGCTTGGCCTGGCCGGGGCTGTCGCCCTCGCAGCCCTGATCTGGGTCCGCCGCAGGCGACATTTCCGTGCGAACTACGATCAAGAGGGCCTCACGCTTTACGAGCCTGGCGCAAAACCGGTAAAGTTTGGCTGGGCGGCGTTGGCCGATATTCACCGCGAGAGCCGATCCGCCCGCGCCCACCCCGCCTTTATCACCAGCCAGATCGTGGCGCGACGCCCCGACGGGGCGCTGATCCGGATCCCCTCGAACCTTGTCGGCTTTGCCCATTTCGCCGCCTTCGCCCTGGACATGGCGGAGCGAACCGGCAATCGGGGGCAGGATCGCGACAGCTGACCGCGTAAAAAAGTCCGGCTCGAAAACTCCGCCCCGCACGGCTCATCCGGCACGGGCCATCCCGCACGGCCCATCCTGCAAGGCCCGCCCGGTTTCCAGCCGATCGAGACCGATCGGCGCGGTCGATCTGGGCGCGCACCGCTGGGCATGCTAGAGCCCGCGAATGGGTGAGTGCGATGCCTGAATTGCCCGAGGTGGAGACCGTTCGCCGCGGCCTGTGTCCGGTCCTGGAGGGCCGGCGCATCCTGCATGCCGAGACAAGGCGGCCGGATCTGCGCTGGCCGCTGCCCGCGCGCATGGCAGAACGGCTGAGCGGCATGCGGGTCGAGGCCCTGCGGCGCCGCTCGAAATACATCCTTGCCGACCTCTCCAGCGGCGAGACGCTGCTGATGCATTTGGGCATGTCAGGTCGGCTATTGGTGCATGCGGACGGCGGGCGATCCGCACCCGGCCGGTTTCACCAGAACCACCCGGCGCCCGAAAAGCACGACCATGTGGTGTTCGATCTTGAGGGCGGCACGCGGATCGTCTTCAACGATGTGCGGCGCTTCGGGGCCATGGATCTGTTTGCGACCGGCGCGGAAGCCGATCACTGGCTGTTGGCTCGCCTCGGCCCGGAACCGCTCGGCAACGCGTTTTCGCCCGCCTATCTTGGGGCGGCCTTCAAGGATCGCCGGGCGCCGGTCAAAGCGCTTCTTTTAGATCAGCGGATCGTTGCAGGTCTTGGCAACATCTATGTGTGCGAGGCGCTCTGGCGCGCCGGCATCGCACCGCAACGCGCCGCGGGGCGGATCGGATCGGCGCGCATCGCGCGGCTGGCGGACATGATTCGCCAAGTGCTGCGTGACGCCATCGAAGCCGGCGGGTCGAGCCTGCGCGATTACCGGCAGGCCGATGGCGAGCTTGGATACTTCCAGCATCGCTTTGCGGTTTATGGGCGCGCGGGCCAGGCCTGTTCGACCCCCACCTGTTCGGGGCAGGTGACCCGCATCGTCCAATCGGGCCGATCCAGTTTTTTTTGCGCCCGCTGCCAGCGCTGACGCTGCGATCAATCGACTGGACAAGCTGGGTCTTGATCGGCCAGCCTCGGGCCGGTATTGCGCTCGTCCCGGCGGCAAGCCCAGCGAAGACGGGCGAGCGAAGCAGGCGGGCGAGCGAAGCAGGCGGGCGGGACAGACAGGGGACACTGCATGGCTTATTCAACGTTGATCGTCGAGATCACCGACCATGTCGGCGTGATCCGGCTGAACCGGCCGGAAGCGCTGAACGCGCTCAACGGCGTCCTGCTTAAAGAGCTTGGCGAGGCGTTGGCGGGGTTCGATGCGAACGACAAAGTGCGTTGCGTCGTGCTGACCGGGTCGGAAAAGGCGTTTGCGGCGGGGGCCGACATCAAGGAGATGTCCGAGAAATCCTATGTCGATATGTTCGAGGACGATTTTTTCGGCCCGCAGGCCGAGGCGATCTTGCGAACCCGCAAGCCGATCATCGCGGCGGTTGCGGGCTATGCGCTGGGCGGCGGCTGCGAGCTTGCGATGATGTGCGATTTCATTATTGCCGCCGACAATGCCAAATTCGGCCAGCCAGAGATCAATCTCGGTGTCATGCCAGGCCTGGGGGGCTCGCAGCGGCTGACCCGGTTTGTCGGCAAATCGAAAGCGATGGAAATGACCCTGACCGGGCGTTTCATGGACGCGGCCGAGGCCGAGCGCAGCGGGCTGGTCAGCCGCGTGGTCCCGGCCAAAGAGCTGATGGATGACGCGCGCGCCACAGCCCAAAAAATCGCCGAAAAATCGCAGCTGGCGGTGGTTGCCTCCAAAGAGGCCGTCAACCGTTCCTACGAGACGACATTGCGCGAGGGGCTGCTCTATGAGCGCCGGCTCTTCCACGCGCTGTTTGCGACCGAGGATCAGAGCGAGGGGATGGCCGCCTTTATCGAGAAACGCGCGCCGCAGTTTCGCGACCGCTGAGCGAACCCCACCCGTTAGGGCCTTGACCGCCGCGATATGGGATTGTACCAGCGGCGCCTTCCAAGACGGTCAGACCGAACGAGGATGACAGACCCATGGCCAATTCGCCCGGATCCCGCAAGCGCGTCCGCAAGATCGAGCGCCGGACCGAGATCAACACCGCGCGTAAAAGCCGGATTCGTACCTTTATCCGCAAGGTCGAGGAAGCGATCGCCTCGGGCGACAAGGACGCCGCCCAGGCCGCGCTGCGCGCCGCGCAGCCCGAGATCATGCGCGGCGCGACCAAGGGCGTGCTGCACAAGGCCATGGCAAGCCGCAAGGTGTCGCGCCTGGCAAAGCGCGTCGGCGCAATCGCCTGATATCGCGCCTGCCGCCCGGCGCCTTTTGCGGCCCAGACGATCAATCCGATGCAGCGTCGCCGGCCCCCTGCGGGCCGGCGCTGTCGTGCAGACAGCCACGCCGTCGTTCAAATGTCATCGAATCGAGATGTTCACCAAAAGGACCACTTTGCAGAATCGCCTGACTGAGCTACTCCGACCTCGCGGGGGCTCCTGCAAATACGCATCCCAAAAACCTGGTAACGTCGCAAGGCGGGCAAGTTCTTATATTGCCGGCCCAAGACTATTGTATTAACGAAAGACAGTATCTCCGTGAACCGTTCGGGGGATCAATACGCGAACACTGACTTTGTTCGAAACAACCTCGGGAAAAAATTGCAAAATCCTGCCGCCTGCTTTTAGGATCGTTGCCCAATACGAAGCGCAATGAGTGGCGGGGGTGGCACATGGCGTCGGTTCGGGTAACCGAGACGGATCCGGTCTCGGCGTGGAATGCACTTGAATCCAATCCTGTATCGCAGCTAATCGATGTGCGCACGCAAGCGGAGTGGAGCTTTGTGGGCGCGCCGGATCTCAGCGCGCTCGGCCGCCAACCGATTCTGCTGGAATGGCGAGCCTATCCCGGCATGGCGGTCAATACGGGCTTCGTCGACACGCTGATTGCCCAGATCGGTCCGAACAGCGACCCGCTTTTGTTCATTTGCCGTTCGGGCGCCCGCTCGCTGGAAGCCGCACGCGCCGTCGCCGCCAAGCTGGAGGCGCTGGGACGCAGCGGCTCCTGCATCAATGTCGCCGAAGGTTTCGAGGGCGATCTGGACGCGGACGGCCACCGGGGCAACGTCGGCGGCTGGAAAGCGCGCGGCTTGGCCTGGCGGCAAAGTTAGCCCAACGCTCTTGTCAATTTGCGGGGCCGCCGGGCGGTGCCTGCCCTCCTCATAATCAAAACACAGTCGTGGAGTTCAGAATGCAGGCCGAAACCGATGCGTGGACCGATGTTGCCAAGCGAGTTGCGAGTGTTTTGGGTCAGGACACCTCTCGGGCCTGGATCGAACCGCTACGGTTTCTGGGCATTGAGGGCGATACGGCGCGGTTCGGCGTGCCCTCCAGCTTTTTCGGCAATTGGGTGGAGCGCAATTACGGCGATGTGATCCTATCGGCCTTCGCGGAACAGGGGATGCGGCTGCGGGTTCTGAGCTTTGACATCGTCCTGCCCGAACCGGTCGCGCCGGGCACCGGCAGGCTGAGCGACCGCGGGTTTGGCCGGACCGAGAGCGCGGGCAGCAACCGGCATGGCCTGGCCGAGGGCAGGGATGGCGCACCGCCCGGTCAGGTCGGCGGCCATAGTTCCAATCCAGGCGCCAATCTGGGCGCAGGCCGGCTGCAGACGCGCGACGCCGGTACGCCGCGCCTGTCTGGCGCCCGCCCCGCGGCAACCCCGGCCAGCGGTGCCGACCTGCCGGGCAGCCCGCTCGACCCGCGGCTGATCTTCGACAGCTTTGTCGTCGGCAAGCCCAACGAGCTGGCCCATGCCGCTGCGCGTCGCGTCGCCGAAGGCAGCGAGGTTACGTTCAACCCGCTGTTTCTTTACGGCGGCGTCGGGCTGGGTAAGACGCATCTGATGCATGCCATCGCCTGGGAGCTGCAGGCCCGCGACCCGTCGCGCCGGGTCATCTACCTGTCCGCCGAGCAGTTCATGTACAAATTCGTCCAAAGTCTTCGCTTTAAGGACATGCTGGGCTTCAAGCAGATCTTCCGCTCGGTTGATGTGCTGATGGTCGACGATGTGCAGTTTATCGGCGGCAAAGACAGCACCCAGGAGGAGTTCTTTCACACCTTCAATGCGCTGGTCGAGCAGCGAAAGCAGATCGTCATCTCCGGCGATCGCAGCCCGGGCGATATGGAGGGGCTCGAAGAGCGCATTCGCTCGCGTCTGCAATGGGGGCTGGTCGTCGATATCCACCCCACAGATTACGAGTTGCGGCTGGGCATTTTGCAGGCAAAGGCCGAGGCGTATCTGCGCGACCATCCCGACACGCAGCTGGCCTCTGGCGTTCTGGAGTTCCTGGCCCATCGAATCAACTCGAATGTTCGGATCCTGGAGGGCGCGCTGACCCGCCTCTTTGCCTTTGCAAGCCTGGTGGGGCGGCGGATCAACCTGGACATGGCCCAGGAAAGCCTGGCCGATATCCTGCGCGCTTCGGACCGCAAGCTGACCATCGAAGAGATCATCCGAAAGGTGGCCGAGCACTACAACGTCAAGGTCACCGACATGCTTTCGGCGCGCCGTGCGCGCGTGGTGGCCCGGCCGCGCCAGATCGCCATGTTCCTGGCCAAGCAGCTGACCACGAAAAGCCTGCCCGAGATCGGCCGGCGCTTTGGCGGGCGCGACCATTCGACTGTTGTGCATGCGCTCAAACGCATCGAGGAGTTGCGCCAGACCGACAGCGGTCTGGCAGAGGATCTGGAGCTATTGCGTCGAATGCTGGAGGCCTGAGGCTCGGCCCGATCGGCGCGGTGCGGGTTGCAATGCTGCACTGCAAAGCGCGCGCCGTATTGACCCTGCCCGACAATGAATTACGCTCGCGATCCCTCGTGAATGCACGGGAAAAAGGTGGATAGGGCGGGTTGCAATGAAGGTCAGCATCGAGCGCAGCGCATTGATGAAGGCGATGAGCCACGCCCAGAGCGTGGTTGAGCGCCGCACGACCATCCCGATCCTGACCAATGTTCTGATCGAGGCGGACGGGGACAGCGTTAGCTTCCGTGCAACCGATCTTGACATCGAGGTGGTCGACCGGATCCCGGCGCTGGTCGAGAAGGCGGGCAGCACGACCGTTTCGGCCCATACGCTATACGAGATCGTGCGCAAGCTGCCCGATGGTGCGCAGGTCGGCCTGGCCGAGGACGCGGCTGCCGCCCGGCTGGATGTGGCGGCCGGACGCTCGCGCTTTTCGCTCGCAACCCTGCCGCGCGAAGATTTTCCGATCATGGCCAGCGCGGAATATGCGTGCAGTTTCGCGGCGCCGGCACCGCAGCTGCGTCGTCTGTTCGACAAGGCGAAGTTCGCGATTTCGACCGAAGAGACACGCTACTACCTCAATGGCATCTACATGCATGTCGTAGAAGCTGGCGAGCGCCAGCATTTACGCTGCGTGGCAACCGACGGTCACAGGCTGGCGCGCATCGATGCGGCGCTACCGCAAGGGGCCGAGAACGCGCCGGGCGTGATTGTTCCGCGCAAGACGGTCGGGGAGTTACGCAAGTTGCTCGACGATGACGAGGCGGAGATCGCCGTATCGGTGTCGGCTACCAAGATCCGCTTCGCAACGCCCGAGGTTACGCTGACCTCCAAGGTCATCGACGGCGCGTTTCCCGAATACGGCCGCGTGATCCCGGCGGCCAATCCCAACCGCATGGAAGTCGATGCGGCGGAGTTTGCGCGGGCCGTAGACCGGGTGGCAACCGTCTCGACCGAACGCTCGCGGGCAGTGAAGCTCAATCTGGAAGAGGATCGGCTGACGCTGTCGGTCAACGCGCCCGAAAGCGGTGCGGCCAGCGAAGAGCTTGCCGTGGCCTATGACGCGCCACCGCTGGAGATTGGCTTCAATGCCAAGTATCTTCTGGAGATCGCCGGTCAGATCGATCGCGAAAATGCGGTCTTTTTGTTCGACACGATGAACCATCCGACCCTGGTGCGCGAAGGCGACGATGAAAGCGCGGTCTATGTCGTTATGCCGATGCGGGTGTGACAGGCAGCGGCGCGGAGGAGGCGCCGAAAGCGCGCTCTGAGATGCGCGCGGACAGCGCGACTGGACCGGAAGGACCGCAAAACCCCATCGCCCGCAGCGCCGCGCCTGCTGAAGGGCCATCCGCGACCGTCGCCCACCCGCCCACCCACGCGCCGGTCGCGGATGGCGCGCCGACCCCAGGCGGGGCGATTGGAAGAGCGCGCCCGGATCGGGCTGCGATCTTGCATCTAACCCTCTCGCACTTCCGCTCCTATCGGCGCGCCGAGATCGAGACGGGCGGGCGCACGATCCTCCTTTACGGCGCCAACGGGACCGGCAAGACCAACCTCTTGGAGGCGGTCTCGCTGCTTTCGCCGGGCCGCGGGCTACGCGGGGCCGGTGCGGAGGCGCTTGCCCGGCAACCAGAGGCCATCGGCTGGCGCCTGCAGGCCGGCTTGGCGCTTACTGGGGGACGGCACGAGATCGAGCTGCGCGCCGAAGCCGCCGGGCCGCGGGCCCAACGCATCGACGGCAAGCCCGCACCGCAGATCGCGCTTGGCCGGCTTTTACGGATCCTCTGGCTAACCCCGGCGATGGACCGGCTCTGGAACGGTGGCGCCGCCGAGCGTCGCCGGTTTCTCGATCGCATCGCGATGAGCTTCGATCCGTCCCATGCCGATGCCGCGATCCTTTACGAAAAAACGATGCGCGAGCGTAACCGCCTGCTGAAAGAGGATGTGCGCGATGCAGGATGGTACGCCGCCCTCGAGGCGCAGATGGCACGGGCCGGCGCGGAGATCGCGGCCAACAGGGTGCGGGCGATCGCACGGTTGATGGAGGCTCAGGCGCAAGCGGTCAGCGCGTTTCCGCGTGCAAATCTGACATTGGCCGACCCCGAGGATGCGCCGAACCCCGGCGCGGCGGCGTTGGCCGAGGCGCTGGCGCGCGGGCGGATGCGCGATCGGGCGGCCGGGCGCAGCCTGACGGGCCCGCATCGGAGCGACCTCGTTGCTCTTTATGCCGAGAAAGGCCAGCGGGCCCAGCTCTGTTCGACGGGTGAGCAAAAGGCACTTTTGGTGTCGCTGGTCATGGCCAACGCCCGGGCGCTTTATGCGCAAAACGGTGCGCCGCCGGTGCTGCTGCTCGACGAGGCCGCAGCCCATCTCGATGCCGCTCGGCGGGCCGCCCTCTACGCCGAACTTGCCGAGCTTGGCGCGCAGAGCTGGATGACCGCCACCGATCCCGGGCTGTTCGATCGCTTTCCGGGCCCAGCCTTGCATCTGCGCGTCACTGAGGCCGATGGCTCACAGCTGGTCCTTGAGCAGCGCGACTGAGCCTGCAATGCTCGCACGCGGCCCCGGACTGACGGGCCGGCAAAGCTGAGGTGAGACTGTGACCATCGATCCCGAGGCGAAAGGCGATGTTGCCGCCCGCTATGTCGCCGAAACCCACCGCCTGCATGTGGTGTTAGAGGAATGGTTGGTCGGGGCGACGCCCAAGACCGAGGCCGCCTTTCAGCCCTTTGCGGCCGCGCTGGCACCCGAGCTGGTTGTGATCAGCCCCAGCGGCTCGCAAACGGCGCATGCCGACCTGCTGGCGGAATTCTTCGACATTCACGGCGCGCTGGCCGCGGATCGTGACATCTTCCGCATCTGGGTGGAAAACGCCTCGGCGCGCGAGGTCGCCCCCGGGCTGGGTCTCGCAACCTATGAGGAATGGCACCAGCGCGGCGCGGAGGTTTCGGCCCGGCTTACCAGCGTGTTGATGCGCGAAGACCCCAGGGCGCCCGGCGGGGTGGTCTGGCTGCATGTCCATGAAACCTGGCTGCCGGGGCGGGCCCCCAAAGCCGGGGAACGGTTTCCCCAATAAGCCCTATGCCAGCGCATCGGTCGCTGCCGCTGAGGCGTTGAGATCTGCCGCGTAGAATCCGGCGGCGTTGAAGCAATTCGTCTCGATCAGGCGCAGCCCGTCGGTGCTGATTTGCTGTCCTCAAGCCCCCCCGGCTCGCTGATACACCGCCAGCCCGAGTTTTTGCGCAGATCATCCGTAATTGCAATTCGACTTTGCGGAAGTGGTGAGGGATACGGGGGCGGAGATTCTGAAATTGCCGACCGCTGCAATTTTTACAAAGGCCAAGGAAGAACGGTACATTTTCTTATGCTAAAGCTTCCAACGAAAAATATGCTTGCAAAAAAGAAATAAAAAATACTCGAACTGCCTTCCTGAAATGTCCCGGCATCGAGGTTAGTTTGTCTTCAAAGAAGAGTAGAGCAAACGCGTAAGATCGGTTTCAGCGAGGAACAGATCATGGGTATCTTGAAGGAACATCAGGCGGGCCTGAGCGCCGCTGAGATTTCCCGCCGGCACGGCATCAGCTCGGCGACGTTCTACGCGTGGTGCAGGAAGTATAGCGGCATGGACGCGTCAGAGGCCAAGCGGCTGCGTGAGCTTGAGACGGAGAACGCCAAGTTCAAGCGGATCGTGGCAGACCAGATGCTGGACATGTCGTCGATGAAGGAACTGCTGGCAAAAAATGTATGGTCCGGCCCGCGGTTGCAAGGCGCGTGGTGACGCTTTGGCTTGCGTAGATGTATCCGGCCTCTGATCAGTG
>JBCDAZ010000025.1:0-55299 GCA_039184655.1 Pseudomonadota bacterium
AGTGGCGGCGCCAGCGGCCGAGCTCCGCACGGGCATGGCGGAGGGATCGGAACCAGTGCAGGTTGAGATGGCGTAATCGGGGCTTAGTCCCCGGGATGCGCCGGTAGTCTCTATACCGGTGGTTTCATGACCGGGAGGAAGACGGTGACGACAGTTTTGTTCGAGGGGCTCGACGTCTCGCATGGGGCTGTAAAGCACGGGACTTGATCTGACATTTCCGCTCTTTTAGAGCGTGACCAAGGAGTGTCGATCAATGACAAGAATTCAAGAGAAGATCATCAAACCGAAGCTTGGCTTGCTTGAGCTTGCGAAGCAGTTGGGCAGCGTCAGCCAAGCCTGCAAAGTGATGGGCTACAGCCGGGACAGTTGCTATCGGTTCAAGGAGTTGTACGAGCAAGGCGGCGAAGCGGCCCTGTGAACTGGCCCCCGTTTGGATCGGACAGTGCGGCATGAGCAGGGAGGCTTGGGGATATCCTCAGGCACAGGCTCATGTCGGACGACTATCAACGTATTGAAGTCATCACCGGGACGGCGCGTCGCCGCCGGTGGAGCACGGCGGAGAAGCTCCGGATCGTGGAGGAGACCCTTCAGCCCGGGGAGAGCATCTCGGCGGTGGCGCGGCGCAATGGCGTTGTGCGACGGATGACACGCTGTCCCGACCATCCAGCGTTTCTTCGACGATCCGCAGCTTCTCAGCCGCAGACCAACGCCGACGACGCCCGCCATCGGTGATGATCTCTACCTCGGACATAAGCATATGCTCAGGGATATCCCTAAGCCTCCTGGCTCAGGCCTAGGTGTCCGCTTCAAACGGGGGCCAGTTCAGTTACCCAGCGGCCGGGGCTCAGTCACAAAAAAGATATTCAAGCTCTTGAGCAAAAGCGCGAAGATGTGGCCGACCTGCGCCGCATCTGGATCGCGAAACGCCAGCCATTCATGGCCAACCATCTGGAAAGGCTGGCCTTCATCGACGAAACCTCGGTCAAAACCAACATGGCCAAGACCACCGGATGGGCCCCGCGCGGACAGCGCTTGGTCGATCATGCGCCGTTCGGGCATCGGCGCACCCAGACCTTCATCGGGGCTCTGAGGCATGACCGGATGGACGCCCCTTGGGTCATCAACGGAGCGATGAAAGGCGAAATGTTTGATCTCGATGTCGAGACCCAACTGGTGCCAAATTTGCACAAGGGCGACGTCGTTATCCTCGACAATCTATCAAGCCAAAATAGTCCAGGAGCAGCCCGCGCCCTGCGTGAGCTCGGAGCCTGGTTCCTCTTTCTTCCGCCATATTCACCTGACCTCAATCCCATTGAAATGGCATTCTCCAAACGCAAGGCGCTGATCGGAAAGGCAGCGGCGCGAACCTACGATACGCTATGGCAGGCGGTCGGACATGTCTGCGATCTGTTCACAGACGTGGAATGCTACAACCTCTCTGAAGCGGCAGGGTACCGAGCCAATTAAACGCGACACGCTCTAACAAAATGACAAACGCTCCCGCGCAAGTCTTGCACGGCCAGCACACGGTCGTCGCGGCCGCGATCCGGCAAGGTTTCGACCAGCCCGGCCGCGCCCATGCCGGGGAGATCTGGCAGAAGCTCTCCGAATCGCTGCGGCTGCGCTGGCCCAAGCTTACCGACCTTATGAACGTCAACGAGCACGAATTGCCGGCTTGCATGTCCTTGCCCCGGCAACCCCGAACCAAGTTGCGCAGCACAAACCCGACCGCGCGTCTGAACAAGGAAGGCAAACGCCTTGCCGACATCGTTGGCATCTTTCCCAACGCGCCTTCCACAACGCAGCCGATCGGCGCCCTACTGTTCGAGCGAAACGACAAATGGAAGTCTGCCCGATGCTGCATGACGGTCGAGGCCTTCGCCCCGATCGACGCCGAAAACACCGAGTCCCCCCTTAACATCGCAAGAGATGCCGCCGGATCATGCATTTAGGCTATCCGCAAAATTGTAAAAGCTTGACAAACGTAACCCCGCCGACTGCATCGACCTTCAAGGCGATAAGAAAGATCTGCATATGCCAGCGCCTTAAGGGTTTTTCGGCTCTTTAGACAGGTACTGGGCACAGATCGGGTCCCAGGCCGGGCTTTTTCCAAAGTCCCGACGGTTTCGTCGACAAACACACTCCTGTGCGGCTCAAGACGCATCCGAGGCGTCCGGCGGTCCAGCCATTCATAACGCGCAACCCAAGCCCGTTTGCGCGGCCGTTCCCTCGCAATCGATACTTTTGTCATGTGTGGCCGAGCTGACGGACGTGAGGGCATTGCTGGGGTGGCCCGCATACTTTCGAGCGCCATCGGAGCCTCGCCCAAGACGCTGGGGCTGGATCGTGTTAGTCTTTTCCTAGCCCTTTCCGGGCACCCCTTGGCCCAGCGCCATGCGGAGCACATCCAGCGCTTGGATGAAGCGCCCCGGGCCTGTATAGTGAAGAGCCGGGCGTTACCCGGCCATCGCCGGTTCGGGCACCGGATCGCGCAGCACGTAGCCCCGGCCCCAGACGGTTTCGATGTAGTTTTCGCCTTCGGTTGCCGTGGCAAGTTTCTTGCGTAGCTTGCAGATGAAAACATCGATGATCTTGAGTTCCGGCTCATCCATCCCGCCATAAAGATGGTTGAGGAACATCTCCTTGGTCAGCGTCGTACCCTTTCGGAGCGAAAGAAGCTCGAACATCTGGTATTCCTTGCCCGTCAACGGCACCGGCTTGCCCTCGACATCGACGGTCTTGGCATCGAGGTTCACGCGCACTTTGCCGGTCTGGATCACCGATTGCGCATGCCCTTTGGAACGCCGCACGATCGCATGGATCCGCGCGACCAGCTCATCGCTGTTGAACGGTTTCGTCATATAGTCATCGGCACCGATGCCGAGACCTTTGATCTTGTTTTCGGTATCGTCGAGACCCGAGAGGATCAAGATCGGTGTGCTGACTTTCGACACCCGAAGCTGCCGCAAGACCTCATATCCGGTCATGTCGGGCAAGTTCAGATCAAGCAGAATAAGGTCGTAGTCATAGAGACGGGCAAGGTCTATTCCCTCTTCGCCCAGATCCGTGGTGTAGACATTCAGGTTGGCTTTGCTCAGCATCATTTCGATGCTGCGCGAGGTCGCTGGATCGTCCTCCACCAAAAGTACCCGCATCGGCCAATCTCCTGCAACTAGCGTTCCCCAAAGGCTGTTAACCACTGTGCAGCCGTTCGGGTAAACATGAGGTTACCGGGGTAACATTCTGGCAATCTACCATAGGTTGATCAAAACGCCAGATAAATCATCTAAAGGTTTGCATGGCCGTGACACGAAGCGCGCGCGTGCCGTGGCGCGCGACCGCATTGCGCCAAGAATTCAATTCTTCGAGCGACAGACCATAGCGTTCGCAGGCCTCTTCCTCGGAGATCAGCCCGCCATTGACCGCTGCGACCACGGCCGCCTTGCGGCGCGCAACCCAACGCTTGGTATCGGCCGGCGGCAGATCAGCACGGCTGATAAGCTCTCCGTTGGTCCCCGTTACGAAAACGGGCCCCGTCTGCTTCTTAATGTACATAAGCGTCTTCCCAAACACCACATCACCCGGATATGAGGCTACCGCTTGGTGCTTAAATGAGCATGAACGGGACGGGCCAGCAGCCTCGAGGATCGACCGAATGACCAGATTTGACCGCCCGTTGGAGGCGCGGGCCGTCGCAGCGGCTGCAAATCTGCCGCCAGAGGGGGCGCGCGTCGTTGTGGCCATGTCGGGCGGCGTGGACAGTTCGGTCGTCGCCGCGCTGCTCGTTGAAGCGGGATATGAGGTGGTGGGCGTCACGCTGCAACTCTACGATCACGGCGCGGCGGCCAAGCGAGGGGCGTGCTGCGCTGGGCAGGATATCTACGACGCCGGACGCGTGGCCGACCGAATGGGGTTTGCGCATTACGTTCTGGATTACGAATCGCGCTTCCGCGACAGCGTGATCGAGGATTTCGCCGACACCTATCTGGCCGGCGCCACGCCGATCCCTTGCGTGCGCTGCAATCAGACCGTCAAGTTTCGCGACCTGCTCGACGTGGCGCAGGATCTGGGTGCAGATTGCATGGCCACCGGGCACTACATCCGCCGCCGCATGGGCGCACAGGGCGCCGAGCTGCACCGGGCGGCCGATCCCGCACGCGATCAGTCTTACTTCCTGTTTGCCACGACCCAGGCGCAGCTGGACTTTCTGCGCTTTCCGCTGGGCCATCTGACCAGCAAGGAGGAAACGCGGGCGCTTGCGCGGCGCTACGATCTGCCTGTCGCCGAGAAGCCCGACAGCCAGGACATTTGCTTCGTCCCCCAGGGGCGCTATGCGGATATCATTGCCCGACTGCGCCCGGGGGCGGCGGAGCCCGGCGACATCGTGGATCTTTCCGGGGCCGTGCTGGGCCGCCATGAAGGGGTGATCAACTACACGGTTGGCCAACGCCGCGGTCTTGGCATCGGGGGCGGGGGACCGCTTTACGTCATCCGGCTACAGCCGGCCGAGCGCCGGGTCGTTGTCGGCCCGCGGGAAGCGCTCGCCACCCGCCGCATCCCGATCCGCGAGGTGAACTGGCTCGGCATGCCCGCTTTCGACGACGCACCCGATGGTGGCTGGGATGTGATGGTGAAAATCCGCTCGACCCGCGCGGCCGTCCCTGCCCGGGTGGACCCGCAGGGCAACGGCACGGCCATCGTCTCCCTTGCCGGGGCTGAGGAGGGCGTCGCCCCGGGCCAGGCCTGTGTTTTTTACGCATCCGAAGGCAGTCGCGTTCTGGGCGGCGGTTGGATCACCCGCGGCTGAGCAAACCGCGCCGAGGCGTCTGCGGAGCTGCCGAGGCGTGCGATTTGCGATGGCCTTGCAGCAAAGCCCAGCATTGCGGAACAGGACCGATTTGCGCAGCGGGCAAGGGGCACCGGCCGGCTCTGGACAGCGCATTGATGCCTGATAGGCTTGGGGCTATACGGTCGCCGCATCGGCGGCCGGCGCGCCCTTTGATCATCGCCGGAAGCCGCCATGTCTCAGCTCGAAGCCGTCCTTGCCCATATCGATGCCGATCAGCCCAACGCCATCGAACGGCTGTTTGCCCTGTTGCGGATCGAGAGCATTTCGACCGATCCCGCCCATGCCGAGGCCTGCCGTGCCGCGGCCGACTGGCTGACAGCCGATCTCGCCTCCATCGGCTTTCATGCAGCACGCCGCGACACGCCCGGACATCCGATGGTCGTGGGACACGCCCCGGGCCGTGGGCCGCACTTCCTGTTCTATGGCCATTACGATGTGCAACCCGTCGATCCGCTTTCGCTTTGGACCCGCCCGCCCTTCGACCCGGCGATTGCAGACACCCCCAACGGACCGGTGATCCGGGCGCGCGGCGCGTCCGACGACAAGGGCCAGCTGATGACGTTTGTCGAGGCCTGCCGGGCCTACAAGGCGGTAACCGGCGCCCTGCCCGGCCGCTTGTCGGTCCTGCTTGAGGGCGAGGAGGAATCGGGTTCGGCCTCGCTGGTGCCGTTTTTGGAAGAGAACGCGGCAGAGCTGCGCGCCGATCTTGCGCTGGTCTGCGACACTGGAATGTGGAATCGCACCACGCCGATGATCACGGTTGGCCTGCGCGGAATGACCAGCGAGACGGTGTCGATCAAGGCCGCCTCGCGCGATTTACATTCGGGCATCTATGGCGGCGCGGCGCAAAACCCGCTGCGCATCCTATCGCGGCTGCTGGCCGGCCTGCATGACGACGCCGGTCGGGTTACGCTGCCGGGTTTTTATGACGGCGTGCGCGATCTCAGCCCCGAAATGCGCGCCGACTGGGCGCAGCTCGGCTTCGACCCGGCGGCGTTTCTGGGCGAGGTCGGGCTCTCGGTCCCGTCGGGCGAGGCAGGCTATGCGGTGTTGGAGCAAGTCTCGGTGCGCCCGACCTGCGAGATCAACGGCATCTCCGGCGGCTATGCCGGGCCCGGCTTCAAAACGGTGTTGCCGGCCGAGGCAACGGCGAAGGTCTCGTTTCGGCTTGTGGAGGGGCAGGACCCGGAAGCGGTGCGGGCCGCGTTCAGGGCCTATATTCGCGCCGGCTTGCCGGCCGACTGCAGCGCGGCGTTTTCGGCCCATGGCGGAGCCCCGGCGACAATGCTATCCTCCGACGATCCGGCTTTTCAAGCCGCACGCCAGGCGCTCAGCGATGAGTGGGACAAGAAGGCGGTGTTCCTGGCTATGGGCGGCTCAATCCCTATCGTTGGACATTTTCGCGAGATCCTGGGGCTCAACAGCCTGATGATCGGCTTTGCCCAGAAGGACGATGCGCTGCATGCGCCGAACGAGAAGTACGATCTGCGCAGTTTTCACAAGGGTATCCGATCTTGGGCACGCGTGTTGGACCGGCTGACGGGCTGAGTCGCCGCAGGACCCAGCGCGGCCCTCGCGTGAGCCAGGCGAGGGGCTTGCGCAGGCCGCAATGGCGATCTGGGGCGGAAGCGCTGGGACAGGCGCGCTGGGACAGATGCGCTGGGGGTGTTCGATGATCTGGAGCTCTGGCTGGACGCTCAGCTCCGGCGCATTCCGGGCAAGTCAGAATTGGTAAAAGCCATCCGCTACGCCCTTGGCAGAATGCCGAAGATGCGTGCCTATCTCGAACACGGCCATCTGGAATTGGACACGGATGTTGTTGAACGGCCCCTTTTTCAGGTTTTGGCGTCATTTGGCGGGCGCTCGCGCCAAGCCTCGACCATCTGTGCTTAGGCGGCCTCGACGTTGGCGACCAGATCGATCTCGCGCTGCCGCAGCTCCTTGATCCAATAGTCACGCCCGGGACCGGCCTTACCGTGGGCTTTGGGTGCACCGGCCTGCACCGCGAGCTTGCGCATTTTCATGGCCACGAAGGCGGGTCGCGACCAGGCATAGGGGGCGTCCCTGGTAAGGAGATGCCAGATGAGCTTGGCGATCTTGCGCGCGGTCGCCCCTGCGGCGACAGCCGCTCCTCGCCGATCCTTAATGCGCAGGAAGAACGCACGCAAGGGCCCTGGGACCGACGCCGCGCCCCAGGCGGCTTCCACCAGCATGGTTCTGGCGGTCACGTTGCCCTGCTTTGAGATGCGACCGTGGACGGGGCCGCGATCTCCGGACTGGCGAATGCGCGGCGTCAGACCGAAGTAGCTGGACAAGCACTCCGGCGTTTTGAAGCGCGTGATGTCGCCGATCGACGCCAACACCGCCGTCGCGATCACGGAGCTGATGCCGGCGACATGCATCCGTTTTCGCGCCCGGGGGTTGTTCAGGGCGATACGGATCAGCTCGGCATCCAACTCCGCGAGTTTCTTGTTGATCCAATCCAGCTCATCGAGGTGTCGGCGAAGCAGGGCGCGTTCGTCTTTTGGAAGGGGCGCTTTCGACAGCCAGGTTCGACCGGCCTTGCCAAAGAGATGGCCGGCGTATTTCGGGATCAGATTGGCGTGGAGCACCGCCTGCACGCGGCTCTTGAGACGACGGATCCTGCGCACCGTCGCCACGCGCTCCGACACAAGGCGCCGCAAGTTGAGCGTGGCGTCGTCGGCCGCCCACACCTCAGGCAAGAAACCAGCGGCGAGGAGCTGCGCCAGGATCCTGGCGTCGACCTTATCGGTCTTCACCCGCGCGCTGGCGATCGCTTTCACCTGCATCGGATTGGCGATGACCACGCGCGCGACGAACGGCGTCAGAAGCCGAACGATCGCCGCGGTGTTCCCAGTCGCCTCGAGAACGACTTCGTCGTCGGAGCGCAAGCTACGCCCAAAATTGACGACGGCGTCATGCTCCATATCGATGCGCTTGGTCTCAACTACCGCGCCGTCCGCGACGATCGCGACCTATGCGAAACTGCGATGCACGTCCATTCCTATCGACCGCATGCTGCGACCCCTGCAAACTGTCGATCGGCGTGCGCGGGGTCGTACGACATCTACGGATACGCGCTCTCAGCGCAGACGGGATGGTCGCAGGGGCAGCCAGATAACAACGCGAGCGCGCTGCTCATAGGCAATTCGGCCTACCCGCTTTCCGCACGCCCTCGCCCCTGTCCCGACACCTCACCCTAGGCTGACTGGCCTAGATGTGGGCGCCAAAACTGGCGCGACGCGAACAGCATGCCCGATAACACTGGAATGGCCCTGCACCGCGCGGGCCAGCTGCCTACGGGGCGAGCGCGCAAAGCGCCCCATGGCGTTGGTTGTTACAAACTGTCGGGTCAGCGCCAAGGTCAGGTCGCGATCTGAGCTCGCGTTCCGCGCATCGATCTCTGCCCGGCCCGGCCGGCAGCGTCGCGTCGCGCGCGCCCGCCCATTGCGGGGCTGTACCGCGGCAAAAAGCCTGAAGACGTGGTGATCCGCATCAGGCGTTTCCCGTGCGCCTGCCCCACACAGCCCGGGTGACGCCGCCGCAATCCCGGCTTAGGCTGCAGGGTGATGCCCGATCTTTTCGACGATCAGCCGGATGCGCCCAGCGGCCCTCCTACGGGACCGCGCCCCCTGGCCGACCGGCTACGCCCGGCGCGGCTGGCGGAGGTGATCGGGCAGGATCATCTCCTCGGTCCCGAAGGCAGCCTCACCGCGATGCTGGCCAGCGGCTTGCCGTCGCTCATCTTCTGGGGGCCGCCCGGGGTCGGCAAGACCACCATCGCGCGGCTTCTTGCGGGTGAGACCCAAAAAGCCTTCGTGCAGATCTCCGCCATTTTTACCGGGGTGCCGGAGCTTCGAAAGATCTTCGAGGCGGCGAAGCTGCGCCATGGCCAGGGGCGCGGCACGTTGCTCTTCGTCGACGAGATCCACCGCTTTAACAAGGCCCAGCAGGACGGGTTTTTGCCGCATATGGAGGATGGTACCATCACGCTGGTCGGGGCGACCACCGAAAACCCCTCCTTCGAGCTCAACGCCGCACTTCTCTCGCGCGCCCAGGTGCTGGTGCTGCACAGGCTGGACGAGACCGGGCTGATGGCGATCCTGGACCGTGCCGAAGCCGAGACCGGAGCGCTGCCGCTCACCCCCACGGCCCGAACGGCCCTGATCGAGATGGCCGATGGCGATGGCCGCGCGCTGCTCAATCTGGTCGAACAAATCGCCGGTGCCGAAACTCTGCTTGACCCGGCCGCGCTGCAGGCCCGGCTGTCGCGGCGGGCCGCGCAATACGACAAATCGGGCGATGCGCATTACAATCTGATCTCGGCCTTGCACAAATCGGTGCGCGGTTCGGACCCGGATGCAGCCCTTTACTGGCTGGCGCGGATGCTTGAGGGCGGCGAGGATCCGCGCTATCTCGCGCGCCGGATCACCCGGATGTCGATCGAGGATATTGGCCTCGCCGATCCCACCGCCCAGCGGCTTTGCCTTGATGCCTGGGCGACCTATGAGCGGCTGGGCTCGCCCGAAGGCGAGCTGGCGCTGGCCCAGGCGATCGTCTATCTGGCGCTGGCGCCGAAATCGAATGCGGCCTATCGGGCCTACAAGGCGTCGCGGGAGGCCGCGCGCAAGACTGGCTCGCACCCGCCGCCCAAGCATATCCTGAACGCGCCCACGCGGTTGATGAAGGAACAGGGCTATGCGGCGGGCTATGCCTATGACCACGATGCAGAAGATGCGTTTTCGGGGCAGGACTATTTTCCCGAAGGCATGGACCGCGTCAGCTTTTACGATCCGCCAGAGCGCGGCCATGAGCGCGAGATGCGAAAGCGGCTAGCCTATTTTGCCCGGCTGCGTGCAGAGCGCCGCGAGAAAGGCTAGCGCCCAATCCGGTCGGGCGCGGGGGTGGGCGGGTGGGCCGCGCCGGACCGGATTGGCCGGCGCCGCCCGGAGGATCCTCTCAGAGGCCCCATTTCTCCGCCGTTGCGGCAAAGAACCCGTTCAGCGTCTTCACCTTGACCCAGTTGTTGACATAGTTGATCCAGACCTGGTCACCTTGTGGCAGGATCATCGCAATCGCGGCCGGCGCGCGTGGCGTGGCCCCCGGCAGCCGCACAACACCATGTTTTTCGGCCAGGGTCGCGCCCTCGATGTTGGAGGTGATGAAGACATCCGCCCGGCCCGCGAGCACCTCCTGATAGCCGCGCAGGGGCGCTTCGACGACCCGGATCTCGGCATTGGGGAACCATTTGCGGGCATTGGCCTCAAAAGTCGTGCCCAGCGTGGTCGCCACGGTTACGCCTTCCTTATTGGCACTGTCCCAGCCGTCGAACTGATCGGCCTTGTCGGCGGTGGTGAAGGGATAGATCTCCACCGAGATATAGCTTTCTGAGAAGCCTGCCACCTTCATGCGGGAGGGCGAGATCGAGGCCGAGCCGGTCATGTGATACTTGCCGGCCACAATTCCGTTGACCAGCGTCTTCCAATCGGCCGGGACGAACTCAAGCTCCACGCCCAGATCGCTGGCAAGCTCGGTCATCACATCGATATCGTAGCCCTTGTAGCTGTTGGTGGCCGGATCGCGCAGCGTCATCGGGTTCCAATCGCCGGTGGTGCCGACTTTCAGAACGCCGCTGTCGAGGATCTCGTTGAGCGCGGACTGCGCCTGTGCGGTCACCGCCGTGACCGCCATGGCCAGTGCAAGGCCAAATATGCGGATGGATTTCATGCCCTGTCTCTCCTTTTCCTGGGCCGATCCAGAGCCTAAGCTTGCTGAGCCCCGGCGCGGCGTCGCGTCGATCATACGGCTTTTCTTGCCGCCTGAAAGACCCGGAGACGCCGCATGCGCCGAGTTGTGATCCTCCTGCCCCTCCTGCTTTTGCTCTCCGGCTGTGGCGAGCGCTTTGGATGGTATGTGGTCTCGCCCGCCACCACCCAGGGTCAGATCAATCTGCAATTCATGATCGGCGGGCTCTGGCTGACCCTGGCGCTCACGCTGACGGCCTTTGCGCTTTCCATGTCGCTGGGCCTTGCCGTGGCGATCCCCAGCCTTTCGGCCAAGCGCGGCTGGCGGGCGGTGAACCGGGTCTATGTCGAGGTGATCCGGTCGATCCCGCTGCTGGTGCTACTGTTCTATGTTTATCTGGGGCTGCCCACCGTCTTTGGCCGCGGGGTCAGCTTGGATGTGTTCTGGGCCGGGGTGCTGGCGCTGGCCATCTCGGACAGCGCGTTTCAGGCCGAAATCTTCCGCTCCGGCATACAGTCCATTGACAAGGGCCAGTGGGAGGCCGCGCGCTCATCGGGGCTGAGCTATGCCCAGACCATGCGGCTGGTCATTCTGCCCCAGGCGATCCGGCGCATCCTGCCGCCTTTGGGCAACCAGTTCGTCTATGTGCTCAAGATGTCCTCGCTGGTCTCGGTCATCGGCGCTCAAGAGCTTACCCGCCGCGCCAATGACCTCAATACCAACGAATATCGCGCCTTTGAGATCTTCACCGTGCTGGTGTTGGAGTACCTCGCGCTTGTGCTGATCGTCTCGGCCGGGGTGCGCTGGATGGAGCGGCGGCTGGCGCAAGGCGATCATCGCTGAGCGGGCGCTATTCGTAACTCAAGGCCGTCGCCTTGCCGCGGAAGACCAGATAGGCGCCGATCGAATAGGCGATGATGATCGGCAGCACCACGCAGGTGCCCAGAAAGATGATGAAAAGGCTCTCGGGCGCGCTCGCGGCCTCATAGATCGTCATACGCTCCGGGATCACATAGGGGTAGAAGGAGTAGGCGAGCCCGGTAAAGGCCAGACCAAACAGCGCCGAGGCCGCCCAGAACGGGGTCCAGGCGCCGCGGTCGCGGCTGTCGGGCAGGCGGTTCAGCCCGCGCCAGATCACCCAAAGCAGAAGGCCCGATGCGATCGGCAGCGGCGCGACATAGAGCATAGTGGGAAACTCGAACCAGCGCGCAAAGATCCGCGGGCTGACGAAGGGCGAGGCCAGCGAAACCGCGATCAGCCCGGCGATGACCCCGGCAAGGCCAGCCAAGGCCCAGCGCACCGACCTGCCCTGCAGCGTGCCTTCGGTCTTGCCGATCAACCAGCAGGCGCCGATGAAGGCATAGCCCGCGGTCAGGCAAAATCCGGTCAGGACCGCAAAGGCCAGGGTGAAGGGCGTCACCTCAAGCCCCATGATGTAGAGCCCCAGCATGGTGCCCTGCGACAAGGCGGTGGCAAGCGAGCCGGCAAAGAAAGCGCGGTTCCAGGCGGGTTTCTGCGCCGCCGGCGCCTTGGCGCGAAACTCAAAGGCAACACCGCGCAGGATCAATCCGATCAGCATGATCGCCACGGGCAGGTAGAGCGTGGAGAGGATCTCGCCATGGGCCGCAGGAAACGCGACCAGCAACAAGCCGATGGCAAGCACCAGCCAGGTCTCATTGGCATCCCAGAAGGGGCCGATGGAGGCGACCATCCGGTCTTGCTCGGCATCATCGGCAAAGGGAAACAGGATCCCCACGCCCAGATCGAATCCATCCAAGACGACATAGACCAGGATCGAGACCCCCATCAGCGCGGCAAAGGCGAAGGGCAGCCAGAGAGCGGGGTCGTCGAGCATCTCGGTCATAGGCTTACTCCGCCGGCATCAGGCCGGCCGGGCCGGTCTTGGCCCGCGGCTCCTGGGTTGCCTCGCCGCGCGCGGCCTTGCGGGCGAGGTGGAAGATCACCCCCACATAGAGCAGCGTCAGCGCCAGATAGACCGCGAGATAGGCGATCAGCGTGCCCAGCACCATCGGGGCGGGCACATCGGCCACCGCTTCGGCGGTGGTCAGCACGCCCTGGACCAGCCAGGGCTGGCGCCCGATTTCGGTTGTGTACCAGCCCGCCAGCGTGGCCAGCCAGCCAGCAAAGGTCATCGCCACGAACCCTCGCAGCATCCAGGGGTTCAGCCGATCGACCCCCCGGCGCCAGATCATAAAACCGGCCGCCCAGGACATCAGCAGCATCGCCATGCCGGTGCCCACCATGATGCGGAAGGACCAGAAGACGGGTGCGACCGGCGGATGCATAACCTTGCCATCGACAACAAAGTCGTTCAGCCCCGGCACAACCCCATCCGGATCATGGGTCAGGATCAGGCTCGCCCCCTTGGGAATGGCGATCTCATAGCGGTTTTCGCGCGCCTCCTGATCGGGCAGAGCGAAAAGGACCAGCGGCACACCGGCGCGGGTCTCCCAATTGCCCTCCATCGCCGCGACTTTTTGCGGCTGATGCTCCAGCGTGTTCAGGCCATGCAGATCGCCCATGAAGATCTGCAGCGGGATGAGGACCGCGGCCAACCAGACACCGGTTTGCAGCGTCAGCCGGACGCCCGGCGTGCGGTCGCCGATCAGCCTGCGATAGGCCGAGACGCCCGCGAGCAGAAACGCCACCGTCAGGCCCGAGGCCAGCAGCATATGGGCCAGCCGGTAAGGCATCGATGGGTTGAAGATGATCGCCCACCAATCGGTGGCATGAACCACCCCGTCCCGCAGCTCATAGCCGGCCGGGGTGTGCATCCAGGAATTCAGCACCAGGATCCAAAAGGCGCTGAAGCTGGTGCCCAGGGCAACGAGGAAGGTCGCGCCGGTATGCACCCAACCCGGCACGCGGCTGGCGCCAAAGAGCATGATGCCCAGAAAGGCGGCTTCGAGGAAGAATGCGGTCAGCACCTCATAGGCCAGCAAAGGTCCCGCGACATTGCCCACCGCTTCCATAAAACCCGGCCAGTTGGTGCCGAACTGAAACGACATCGTCACGCCCGAAACCACGCCCAAACCGAAGCTCAGCGCAAAGACCTTCACCCAAAAACGATAGGCGGCCATCCAGCGCGCATCGCCGGTGGCATTGAAGCGCAGTTTGAAAAAGAGCAGAACCCAGCCGAGTGCGATGGTGATCGTCGGGAAGAGAATATGGAACGAGATATTCGCGCCGAACTGGATGCGCGACAAAATCAGGGTGTCCATGGGTTGGCTCCTCGGTGCTGTGCTAGGAGATACGGCGCGGCGCGGCCTGCGGTAGGGCGTTGCGTCGGCCTGACGCGGTTAATGGCTGGCGCGGATCGTCGCAGTTGCCGGTTGTCATCGGCCCATCCCGCGCCATCTGGATCGAAATGATACATAAACCGGCGCCGAGGGTATGGTGAGTGCGGACATGGCAGCGCAAGCGGCGATCCGCGAAGGGGTCGCGCGGCTCTGCGCCCGGTTCGACGGATCGTATTGGCGTGCGCTTGACCGTGAGGCCGCCTACCCGACCGCGTTTGTTGCGGCGCTGACAGAGGCGGGGTATCTCGCCGCGCTGATCCCAGAGGCTTATGGCGGGGCGGGGCTTCCCCTGCGCGCCGCCGCGACGATCCTGGAGGAGATCCACGCCCAAGGCGGCAACGCTGCCGCCTGCCATGCGCAGATGTACACGATGGGCACGCTCCTGCGGCATGGATCGGATGCCCAAAAGGCCGCATACCTGCCCCAAATCGCGGCCGGCACCCTGCGTCTGCAGGCCTTCGGGGTGACAGAGCCCACATCGGGCACCGACACGCTCAGCCTGCGCACCACCGCGCGGCGCGAGGGCGATCGCTATATCGTCAACGGTCAGAAGATCTGGACCAGCCGGGCCGAGCATTCCGATCTGCTTTTGCTTCTTGCGCGCACCACGCCGCGCGAGGAAGCGCAGAGCCGGACCGCCGGCCTGTCGGTCTTTCTTGTTGACATGCGCGCGGCCCGCGACCGCGGCCTGACCATCCGCCCGATCCGCACCATGATGAACCACGCCACGACCGAGCTTTTCTTCGACAATCTGGACGTGCCCGCCGATGCGCTGATCGGAGAGGAGGGCATGGGGTTTCGCTACATCCTGTCGGGTATGAACGCCGAGCGGATCCTGATCGCGGCCGAATGCATCGGCGATGCGAAATGGTTCATCGAGAAGGCAAGCGGCTATGCGCGGGAGCGGGTGCTTTTTGAGCGGCCCATCGGGGCCAATCAGGGGGTGCAGTTTCCCATCGCCCAGGCCTATACGCAGATGCGGGCGGCTGAGCTGATGGTCCACCGCGCCGCCGATCTCTACGATGCCGGCGAAACGGCGGGGGAGGAGGCGAATATGGCCAAGCTGCTGGCCGCCGATGCCTCCTGGGCCGCGGCCGATATGTGCGTGCAGACCCATGGCGGCTTCGGCTTTGCCGAGGAGTATGATGTCGAGCGCAAATTCCGCGAGACCCGGCTCTATCAGGTGGCGCCGATCTCGACCAATATGATCCTGGCCTATCTCGCCCAGAATGTGCTGGGCCTGCCGCGCAGCTACTGACGGCCCGGCTCCGGATGGCCCGCGTCTTTGTCGATGCCGATGCCTGCCCCGTCAAGGGCGAAGCCGAGCGCGTCGCCACGCGGCACGGCGTGCCCATGGTTTTGGTGTGCAATGGCGGCATCCGCCCGTCGGAGAACCCGCTGGTGACATTGCGGATTGTCGATGAGGGGCCCGATGCCGCCGATCGCTGGATTGCCGATCACTGCGGGCCGGGCGATGTGGTGGTGACCGGCGACTTGCCGCTCGCCGATCGTTGCATCCGGGCAGGGGCGGCGGTTATCGGGCATAATGGCGCGGCGCTGAGTGCGGCCAATATCGGCCCGCGCCTGGCCAACCGCGATTTGATGCGTGATATCCGGGCGGCCGACCCGTTTCATCAGGGTGGCGGGGCGGCGTTTTCCAAAGCCGACCGAGCGCGGTTTCTGCAGGCGCTGGATCGAGCGCTCGGCCAGGCGCAATCCGCGGTGCCGTCCCGGGCGCAGGGCAAGGCAGAGGGCGAGTAATGGGGGCGCTGGACGGGCTTTTGGCAATCAGTCTGGAGCAGGCGGTGGCCGCGCCGCGCTGCACCGCGCTGATGGCCGATGCCGGCGCGCGGGTCATCAAGGTCGAGCGGCCCGAGGGCGATTTCGCTCGCGGCTACGATGCCACGGTCGGCGGGCTGTCAAGCTATTTCGTCTGGCTCAACCGGGGCAAGCAGTCGATCTGCCTCGATCTGCGCGCGGCGGCGGACCGGGCGCTTTTGGGCCGGATGATCGCCCGGGCGGATGTGTTCGTGCAAAACCTCAAACCCGGGGCGCTGGCTCGGCTGGGCTTTGATCGCGCGGCCCTGGCCAAGGCGCATCCGCGGCTGATCATGGTCTCGATATCGGGCTATGGCGAGAGTGGGCCGATGGCCGGACGCAAGGCTTACGATCTGTTGATCCAGGCCGAAGCCGGGCTGGCAAGCATCACCGGCGGGCCGGATCAACCTGCCCGGGTCGGCATCTCGGTGGTCGATATCGCGACGGGGCATGCGGCCTATGAGGCGGTGCTGGCGGCGCTGATCGCTCGCGGCCGGACCGGGCGCGGGGCGGATATCCGTCTGTCGATGTTCGATGTGATTGCCGAGTGGATGGCGGTGCCTTTGCTTCAGCATGAGGGCGGCCAGACACCCAAGCGGATCGGGCTCGCCCACCCTTCCATCGCGCCCTATGGGGTGTTTCGCAGCGGCGACGACGCGCAGATCCTGATCTCGATCCAATCCGATCGGGAATGGCGGCTTCTGTGCGATGTGCTGGGGCGGCCCGATCTGGCCGAGGATCCGCGCTTTGCCACCAATTTGGCGCGGGTGGCTGGGCGCGCCGCGACGGATGCGGCGGTGGCGGCCGGTTTTGCCGCGCATTCGCTGGCTGAGCTGTGCAAGGCGCTGGGCGCGGCCGATATCGCCTTTGGTGCGGTCAACGATATGGCGGGGCTTTCGGCGCATCCGCATCTGCGCCGGCTGCCGCTAGCCACCGAAGCCGGCCAAGCCGCGATCCCGGCGCCGGCCATGGCGGACATCCGGCCCGGCCCCGTGCCGGCACGCGGTGAACAGGATGCCGCGCTTCGCGCCGAGTTTCGCGCCGCGGTGACGCCAGGCCTTTCCGAAGACGGCCCTTCCGAAGAGGGCGTTTCCGAAGACGGCACGTCTGAGGATGGCGTGTCCTAGGTCGCCAGGGTTTGGACGGCACGGGCGGGTGCGACGCCCCGATGGTCCCGGAACCGGCGCCCGATCCAGCCCCCGATCCAGCATCCGATCCAGCTCCCGATCCGACGGTTGGCGCATTCACCCAAAAGCGCGACCAGCGCGGTGACGGCCATCAGCAGAAACGGCATCTGGCCGCTGAGCACGAATTCGACCATACCGGCCAGAAACGGCAACCAGATGAGGATCTCGAAGGGTTTAGCGAGGCTGCAAGGCCGCGTGGCGGTTTCGTTGCGGGCTTCGGCGGGGATCTCGTCGGTGACGCGGGCCAAAATACACTCCTGACAGGACGCGGTGGTCGTTACGCAAGGCATTCGATGGAGGCGCTGGCCTCTTCACATCGACAGCGATAGCCGAAACTGCAAAGCAGCTCTGTGGGTGCGGTCACATTGTGCAACAACCGGCGCGCGAACCCAGCGCCGCGCCGCATTTGTATGCACAGGCACGACAGTGGTATACGCAACGCATGCCCAGCCAGACGGACGCCATTGTCGACACGCTGCTCGCCCGCATCGATGCGGGATCGCTTGTCCCGGGGGACCGGTTGGAGGAAAAGGCGCTTTGCGACGCCTTCGGGGTGTCGCGAACGCCGGTCCGCGAGGCGATCCTGCGGCTGGAGGCCTGGGGGATCCTGAACCGACGGGCGCGCGGCGGGGCGGTGGTCTTTCGCCCCAGCCTGGAGGAGTTCCTGGCGATTTTGGAGGTGCATGCGCGGCTGGAGGGGCAGGCCGCGGCCCTTGCGGCGCGCCGCTTGTCCACGACCTCCGGCCGGGCGATCGAAGCTGCGCTTGCGGGCTGCGCTGCGCATCACCGCCGGCATGGCGAGACCTTGGGTGCCGCGTATTACACGCTCAACATGGCTTTTCATCTGGCGGTGGCCGAGGCCGCGGCGAACCCTGTGCTGGTGGCGCAGATCAAGACCAATGCGCGCCGGCTGATGGCGTATTACCGGGTGCGGTACCGTCTGGACGGGGCGATTGCCACCTCTCTGGCCGACCATAAGGCAATCACGGCGGCGATTCTCGATGGTGATGCCGAGCGCGCAGACCGGTTGATGGTGGCGCATGTGCAGTTTGACAGCGCGACGGCCTATGATCTGCTGGCAATGTTGGGTGCGCGTTGACGGGCGCCGCCGGCGGGCCGGCCCGCCCGCCCACCCCCGTCCCGCCGGCGGCGCTTGGCGCTATGGCGCGGCGGCGGCGCCTTCCAGAAACCGGGCCGCCCATTGGGCGAAGATGGGCCCATCGGTGGGCTGGCTGGCTTGGATCCGGGCTTGGGCGAGGATCGGCGCGGGCAGTTTGCCGGTCAGGAGCTGGGCGAGACCGGCCATGAAGGCGGGATACATCTCCGGGTGATACTCGGTGGCCAGCACATGCCGGCCGATCCGAAACGTACCGACGGGGCAGGTAGCGCTGCGGCTGAGGGTTTCGGCCCCCGGTGGCAGCTGGGTCACCTGTTCGCCATGCGCAGCGTAAAGCCTCAGCGCCTTGCGGGGGGGCTGCATCCAAGGCGCTTGGCCGCAGATCTCGCTCTGCGCCACGCCCAGCACAAAGGGTCCGGGATTGGGGCCAACCGTCCCGCCCAGCGCCAGCGCGATGGCCTGATGGCCAAAGCAGATGCCAAGCATCGGCTGGCGGTGGGCGTGCAACCTGCGGATCAGGTCGAGAAGCCGGGCAATCCAGGGGGCCGGATCATGCACCGAGGCGGGGCTGCCGGTGATGATCGTCGCATCAAATTCCAGCGGTTTCTTTGGAAACACCCCATCGCGCACGGCAAATGTCTCAAAGCGCCAATGCGGCCGCAGGGGGCCGATCAACGCCCGCAGCTTGCCGGCATCGTCGGGATGCCGACGGGCAAACTCCGACGGATCGACGGTGGTAAGCAGGATCGCGATGCGCATGGCTTCGCCTCGATTATGTATACACAAGATGCTTGAAAAAATACCTATCCTGTGGCTCGCTTCGCTTCAAGCCAGCAAGGGAGACGCCAATGACGGTCTGGACCCCCAGCGATGACGGATATGCCGATCTGTCCAGCCATGACGTGTTCGCCCAAGGCGTGCCCCACAACACCTTTGCGCGGCTGCGGCGCGAGGCGCCGCTGCATTGGCAGGATTGGTCTGGTGGAAAGGGGTTTTGGAGCATCACCCGCCATGCCGATATCGTGGCGCTGAACCGCGACACGCAGCTGCTCTCCTCGGCCCAGGGCATCCGGATGGAGGATCAGAGCTATGCGGAATATCTGGCCCGCCGCACGTTTCAGGAAACCGACCCGCCCGAGCACACAAGGACCCGGCGCAAGGTGAATGCGGCCTTTGCCAAGCCGGTGGTGGCCGCCTTCGAGGCCGAAATCCGGGCGCTTTGCGTCGAGATCCTCGACCAGGCGCTGGCCTCCGCCGAGTTCGACGCCACCCGCGCGATCGCCCGGCAATTGCCGATGCGGATGCTGGGGCGGATCCTGGGCACGCCGGATGCGGATCTGGAATGGTTGGTGGAAAAGGGCGACGCGTTGATCGCCAACACTGATCCCGATTTCACCGCCCATGTCATGGACCGGCTGGAGACCGATGCCTATCGGATGATGCCCTTCAACTCGCCGGCCGGGGCGGAGCTTTATGACTACGCCAAGGATCTGATGGCGCGCAAAGCGGTCGCCGGCGACCGGTCCGGCGTGCTGCATATGATCCGCCAGCCCGACGAAGAGGGTCAGGTGATCTCAGAGACCGAGTTTCGCAACTTCTTTTGCCTGCTGGTCGCGGCGGGCAACGATACCACACGCTATTCCATTGCGGCCGGGATCCAGGCGCTGTGCCGTCAGCCCGAGCTGCTCGCGGCCCTGCAGACGGGTGGGGCGATCTGGGACACAATGCCCGATGAGGTCATCCGCTGGGCCTCGCCGGCGACCTATTTTCGCCGCACCGCCATGCGGGATCATGCGATGCACGGCCAGACCATCCGCGCCGGCGACAAGGTGCTGCTTTGGTTTGCTTCGGCCAATCGCGACGCGGCGATGTTTGCCGAGCCGTTCCGGGTGGATCTCACCCGCAAGCCCAACCGGCATCTGAGCTTCGGGCAAGGCGGGCCGCATGTCTGTCTGGGCATGTGGCTGGCGCGACTGGAGGTGCGCGTGCTTTTTGAGGAGCTGGTCCGGCGCATCAAGACCATCGAGCAGACCGGGCCCGAGGCCTTTGTGCGCTCGAACTTTGTGGGCGGGATCAAGCGGCTTCCCGTCCGTGTCACGCTGCACTAGCGTGAGTGCCGCAAGAACGGGGAGACGGCAAATGGGCGAACGCCTGCGGCTTTTGTTTTGCGATCATCTCAACCTGCCGCGGGGCAAATACATACCCGAGCGTAAGATCGGCGATGGCGAGAGCCGCTTTTGCCGCTCTACCTTTGCGGTGACCTATGACAAGGATCTGATCCCCGCGCCGGGCTCGATGATGCTGGAAGGCCTGCCCGACATGATCGCGCGCTTCGACCCGGCCAATATCCGCCCGGGCTGGGAGGACGATACCAATGTCGTTGCGGCCAGCCTCTTTGACAGCGCCGGTGCGCCTTTGCCGATGTGCGGGCGCGGGGCGCTGCAACGCGCCATCGCGGACTGGCAGGGCGACGGTCTGACGCCGAAAGTGGGGATCGAGCTGGAGGCGTTCGCGTTTCGCCGCGACGCGGCCGGGCGGCTTTTACCCTATGACACGCCCTCGGCCTTCGTCTATGCCACCGGTATGTTCGCCGATCCCGACGGGTTCACCGATGCGATCTGGGAGGCGGCCGAGGAGCTGGGCTTTCGGCTCGAATACCTGACCACCGAATATGACAGCCCGGAGTTTGAGTTCACTCTGGCCTATGACGAGGCGCTGCGCGCGGTCGACGAGAATTTCCTCTTTCGGGTCATGATCCGCGAGATCGCCTGGCAGCATGGCATCCACCTGACCTTTATGCCCAAGCCGCTTCCCGATCGGGGCGGGGCGGGGGTGCATGTGAATGTCTCCTTTGCCGATGCGCAGGGCGCGAATGTGCTGGCGACGGGTGCCGAGGGCGGGCCCGATCACATGACCGATCTGGCCAAGGGCTGCATCGCTGGGCTCATGCATCATCATCAAGGGCTTGCCGGGCTGCTCGCACCCACGGTCAATTCCTATGAGCGGCTGCAGCCGGGCAGCCTGTCGGGCTATTGGGCCAATTGGGGCGGGGATCATCGCGGCGTGACCACCCGGATCTCGACCGAAGGCGGGCCGAAGACCCGGATCGAGCATCGCTTGGCCGATGGTGCGGCCAATATCTACACCACCGTGGCGGCGGTGTTGCAGGCCGCGCGGCTGGGGGTGGTGCAGAGCTACCCTCTGCCGCCCATGGAGACGGGCGATTGCTTTGAGACCACCGATGCGACGGTCGGCGTGCCGGAGGGTCTGGGTGCTGCGCTCGATGCGCTGGAGGCCGATACGGCGCTGACCGCGGCGGTGGGCCAGCTTTTGTGCGACAACCACATCTTTATGAAGCGCGACGAGATCGAGAAGACCGGCGCGTTGGATGGCGAGGCGCTGCGGGACTTCTACATCCCCTGGATCTGACCCCAATATGGGGCTCGTCTGGATCGTCCTTGCCCTGGGGTTGGGCGGGATCCTGAAGGGTGCCACGGGCGCTGGTGCGCCGGTCGTGGCGGTGCCGATCATCGCCCTGATCTACGACGTACCCACCGCCGTTACGGTACTGATGGCGCCCAACCTGCTGTCCAATGTCTGGCAGGGCTGGTCGCACCGCGCGCACCTGCTGCAGCCGGGCTTTGTTGCGCGCTTTGCAGGGGGCGGCGCCGTCGGCGCGGTTCTGGGCACCTGGATGCTGGCAAGCTTTAGCTCGTCGCTGCTGACCACGCTGACCGGGATCGTGGTCTGGCTCTACATCGCTTTGCGCTTGGCCCGGCCCGGCTGGCGCCTGGGCGCTGCCGCCGCCGGTTCTCTCGCGTTGCCCGTGGGGGTGGTGGCCGGCGCGCTGCAAGGGGCGGCTGGGGTTTCGGCGCCCGTCTCGATGGGGTTTCTCAACGCCATGCGGTTGGAGCGCGCGGCGTTTGTTGCGACCATCTCGGTCTTTTTCATGGCCATGACGCTGGTTCAGATCCCCGCGCTTGTGCTGGCAGGGCTGATGGGCTGGGAGCGGATGGCGCTCAGCCTCGCAGCCATGGTCCCGATCCTGTTATGTATGCCGTTGGGCGCCTGGCTTGCGCGAAGATTGTCGGCGGCGTTTTTCGACCGCGTGATCCTGGCGCTTCTGGGGCTGATCGGTCTGCGCTTGATCGCGGATGCCTTCATCTAGCCGCAGGCATCGCATGCTGCGCCCGCGCGTGCTATGGCCGACGTAAATCAAACACGGGACAGGCGTCGTCCCGATAGGGCTCCATGGGAGGGCGCAGCTTTATGGCGCATGCGCGCGATCTGACCGCCGGTCCGCTGGCCGGCCATTTTCGAGCCCTAGCCGTGCCGACGGCCGTGGGCATGGTGTTCACCACGCTTACCAATGTCGCGGACATGTATTTTGCCGGCATGCTGGGAACTGACGAGCAGGCGGGGCTGGCGCTCTCGTTTCAGGTCTTCATGGTCCTGGTCGCGCTGGGTTTCGGGGTTTCTGCCGCAATGGGTGCGCTGGTGGGCAATGCGCTGGGTGCCAAGCAGATGCCAAGGGCGCGCCATGTCGCCAATCAGGGCATCCTTTTCGGTCTTACCGCCTCGGTGGTTCTGTTTGCTGCCGGGCAGCTTGCGACCGGCGGTATGATCGGGGTGATCTCCGAACCGGGCGCGGCGCGCGATGCGGCCGTGGGGTATCTTGAAGTCCTGCTTTTTGCGATGCCGGCCTTTCTGCTGGCCTATGGCGCGAACGGTATTCTGACCGCGCAAGGCGACACGGTAACCGTCAGCCGCGCCCAGATCGGGGCGTTCTTTGCCAATCTCGCGCTTAACCCGCTTTTTATCTTCGGGATCCCGGGGGTGGTGCCGGGGATGGGGTTCGACGGCATCGCCCTGTCGACACTGGTGTGCTATCTGGGCATGCTGGGCTGGGTGCTGACCCGCGTCATGCGCTCGGATGTGATGGTCGCGGCGCAGGCCGCCTGGCGTGTCGATCTGGGCGCGTGGCGCGCGATCATGACCCAGGCGATCCCGGTCAGCTTTGCGATGATCGTCATGATGGTTGCGGGCTTTGTTGTGCAGTTCACTTTGAAAGGCTTCGGGCCGGAGGCGCAGGCGGCCTATGGGGTCGCGCTGCGGGTCGAGCAGATCCTGCTTTTGCCGGCCTTCGGTCTGACCGGCGCGCTTTTGCCAATTGCGGCGCAGAATCTGGGCGCCGGTCAGCCCGACCGGGTGCGCGCCGCGGCCTGGTTTTGCGTCCGCATCGGCACGGTGCTGATGCTGGGTGCAGCAGTGGTACTGTGGCTGGCGGGCCGCCTGGCCATGTCGATCTTCACCGACGATCCGCGGGTGGTTGAGATCGGCGCGAGCTACCTGATCGTGGACGGTTTTATGCTGCCGATCTATGTCGTGCTGTTTGCGATCAATTCGCTGTTGCAGGCTTTTCAGAAGCCGGTTTGGACGCTTTGGATCGGGATCTATCGCCAGGGTTTTGGCGTGGCCTTCTTCGTGTGGCTTTACGTGACGATCCTCGATGCCGGGCTCTGGGGCGTTTGGGTCGGCATCGCAACCAGCGTCGTCACCGGGTTTGCCGTCTCGTTGCTGGTCTTGGAGCATGTTGCCAGACCGCGGATCGGGGGCTGTTTTCTGCCGAGCCGCGCGATGCTTGCCCGGCCCTGAGACCTGCCGATCAGACGCGCGCGGGCTGACCTTACTTTCGGCTGCGACCCTGCCAGCTGGCATAGAGCGCCGCCACCGCGCAAGAGGCGAGCCTGGCCTTGTCGTCATCTGCGCGGCTGGTCAGGATGACCGGGCAGGCCGCGCCAAGCACCAGCCCGCCCGCTTCGGCATGCGCGGCAAAGACAAGCTCCTTGGCCAGAATATTTCCAGCCTCCAGATTGGGCACGATCATGATGTCGGCCCGCCCGGCGACCATGGATTTGATCCCTTTGGTCTTGGCGGCCTCCATGTCCATCGCATTGTCCATGGCCAGCGGGCCGTCGACCAGCCCGCCGGTGATCTGGCCCCGTTCGGCCATTTTCGAGAGCACCGCTGCATCGATGGTCGAGGGGATTTTGGGGTTTACGGTCTCGACGGCCGACAGCACGCCGACCTTCGGCGTCTCGATGCCCAACGCTCGGGCCAGGTCGATGGCGTTCTGGGTGATGTCGACCTTGGCTTCCAGGTCAGGCGCGATGTTGATCGCGGCGTCCGAGACCAGCAGCAAGTGCGGCAGGCCCGGCACATCCATCACGAAAACATGGCTGAGCCTTCGGCCGGTCCGCAACCCGCCGTCGCGTTTGACCACGGCCCCGAGCAGCTCGTCGGTATGAAGATGGCCCTTCATGAGCGCTTTTGCGCGACCTTTGCGGACCAGCGCCACGCCTTCGGCCGCAGCCGCGGCATGATCGGGGATATCGATGATGGGATAGGCGTCGAGGAGCCGGTCGAGCGGATTGCCCAGCGCCTCGGCTGCGGCCTTGATCTTAGCCCGGTCGCCGATCAGGATTGGGTCGATCAACGTATGTGCGGCCGCCAAGACTGCGCCGCCCAGCGCGTTGGCCTCTTCCGGCGCGACGACGGCCGTGGGGATCGGCGGCAGCGGCTCGGCCTCGGCGATCAGCCGGTCGAAATGCACGTGACGTTGGACCGTTAGCCCGGGCATGTCGTCAATCGAGACGGTCTGGTCCAGGGCCGGCGCCCTTACCAGCGCTTCGCCTTCTGCCACGCGGCGGCCATCGGCGCGCGTTACCCAGGTTTCCATTCGCACCACCCGCTCGGCCCGCTTCTCGGCGACGCGAACGGACGCGATCAGCGCATCGCCCGCTTGCGCACGGTCGACAAACGTCAGGGTTTGGCTGAGATAAAGCGTGCCAGGCCCGGGCAGCTGATTGCCCAGCACGGCCGAGATCAGCGCCCCGACCCACATCGAGGGCGCAAACGCCTCGACCTGCCCGTCGCCATCACCGTCGCGCTCGGGCAGATGCATCGGATTCAGGTTGCCCGAGGCATGGGCGAAGATATAGAGATCGTCGGCCACGCAAAGCCGGTGCGCTTCTGCGGTCATGCCGACCGTCAGGCGTTCAAAGGGGGTGTTGACCAGCCGCGCCATACCGGGTTACGCCGCATCGATCCGGGCCGACGCTTGCAGCTGCGGTGCCTCCGGATCGATTTCGGGCTCGCCGAACGCCCGGCGGATCAGATTGATCCGTGCCCAGGTTTCGGGCCGCAACGCTCGCCCGCCCAGCACGTCGCGCACGATCGCGGCGGTCGCCTTGCGGTCGGCCGGTTTGCTGAGCATGACGGTGAGCGCCTCGATGGCCGGTTCCGGTTCGAAACGGACAATGAGCGTCTGCTCGCGGATCAGCCGCGCCCGCTCTGCGCTACTCAGCGTCGCAAAGGGCGGCCGGGAAGCAAGAATGGCCGCCCAGCGCTCGACCATCTCGCGCGGCGCTTCGCCCGTCGCATCGCCAATCAGGATCAGCACCCGGATCACCGCCTCGGCCACGCCGCCCGCATCGATGCGGCTCAGCGCCTCTTGCGCTGCAGGCAGGGCGCGCAGTTCACTGGGCATCGCCTGGCTGCGTTTGAGGAGGTTGGGCTGTCCGAAAGCGACGGCCAGCGGGTTTGTGTAAGCGGCCAGGAAGACGCTCTCGAAAAACAGCTCGCGGCCGTCGCGCCAGAGGTTCCAGCTCAGCTCGACCACATCCGCACAGAACCTCTCGGCCAAAAGAAACGGGTTGTCGGGCGCGGCGGGCTTGCGTTGCGCACGAACCGCGTCGGCATAGCTCGTAGCCGCCACCATGGCAGGATTGGCCGAGGAGGCAAGCTCGCGGCGGACCCGCAGCGGGTGCAGGCGACGCAGTTTTTGCGGCACGGGTCCCGACGAGGCTGCCCGCAGAACCGGCCCCAGCGTCGCGTCATAAACCTCGGCCGTGACCTCCGACATCCGCGCCACCGCGGCAAAGGCGGGCTCCTCTTTGCGTCCGTCGCCCAGATCCAGGATATCGGCCATGCTGCGCCGAACGATATCGACGGTGTAGCGGCGGTCGTGATGATCGCCCTCGGCATCCTCGATTTGCAGCTCGTAGAGCCCGGGCGGCAGCGCTTCGATAATTTCTAGCGTGGCGCCGAATTCGGTGTGTTCCTTGCGGGCCACGGCCGACGAGACGAAGATACCCAGATGCCCAACCTCCTCATGCAAGGCATAGAGGATACGCTGGCCGCAAATCTCGATTTCGGTTTCATCGGCATAGGTGTCGACGATCCAATTCAGCGCCTGCTGGGGCGGGGTGATGTTGTCGCCATGACTGGCGAACACAATGATCGGGGTGCGGATCGCCTTCAGGTCGATGGGCCGGCCCGGCTCGATCTGCGCCTGGTTGGCGGCCAGCCGGTTGCCGATAAAGAGATTGTCGACCAGCCAGCGCATCTCGCCGGCATTGAGCAGGAAAAAGCCGCTGTTCCAGCGATCGAACTCTAAGAACCGGGCCGAACTTTTCACATCGATGCCGGCAAAGAGGTCGTAATAGGTCCGAAACCAGTTCCGGCCGGGATTGAGCAGCTCGAAATTCAAGGCCAGGTTTGCACCGTCGAAGCGCCCGCCGCCAAGATCGGACACCATTTGCGCGGCCGTCACCCCACCGACGATCCCGCCCGTGTAGCGCATCGGATCCTGCCCGACGACGCCGGACCAGTAGGACATCGGTGCGCCGTTGAGCGCGATGGGCCCGACCAGATCGGGGTTCAGCGCGGCCAGGATCGCCGTTGCCCAGCCGCCCTGACAATTGCCGATCACAAGCGGCGCCGGTGCGTCGGGGTGGTGGCGCCGGATCTCGCGCAGGAAGGCCGCTTCGGCCCTTGCAACGTCGGCCAGGCTCTGATCGCCTTCCGGCTCGGGTCGGAAGGCGGCAAAATAGACCGGGTGCCCGTGGCGCAGGCCGATGCCCGCCTGGCTGTCGGGCTTAAAGCCGCCGATGCCGGGTCCGTGCCCCGCCCGCGGGTCGATAATCAGGACGGGGCGCTTGTCGGCATCTGTTTCAACGCCCTCGTCGCGCAGCTCTTGGGGCAGAAGAAGGCGCAAAAGCATATAGTTGCAAGGCCGCGGCAGGTCGCGCCCGTCGATCAGCGTCTCATAGTCGTAGATCATCAGCGGCGGTTCGCCGGCCGCCTGATGCGCCAGAAAATTGTCGCCGCTTTTGCGCAGCGTCTCCAGGGTGAGCACGCTGCGCTGCATCACATCGGTCAGATAGCCCGCCCAGGCCTCCAGCATCGCGCCAGGATCGCGGCGCTGCGACAGCGACAGGGTCAGATCGCTGAGCGCCGTTGTCATATGCGCCGCTGTCGCGCTGGCATCGGCCATGGCCCGCTCGGCATGGCGCTTTGCCGACAAGCGGGTAAGAGCGAGCTGGTCGCCAAGCGCTTCGGCATCGGCGCGCGTTTGGGCAAGCTGGGTGTAGGCAGGGGGATGGGTCACGGGTCTGCATCCTCTGTTGGCAAGGCTCAGCCCACGATGCTGTAGCCGCCGTCGATGGGGTGAACGCCGCCGGTGACGTTTGCGGCTTCGGAACTGGCAAGAAAGGCTGCATAGGCCCCGACATCCTCGATGGTGGCGAGTTGGTGGGTCGGCGCCCGCTCGGCAGCATCGGCGAGCATTGCGTCGAAATGCGCGATGCCGCTGGCGGCCCGGGTTTTCAGCGGCCCGGGCGAAAGGGCGTGGACCGAGATGCCCTTGCTGCCAAGCTCGGCGGCGGCATAGCGTGTCACCGCTTCCAGCGCAGCCTTAACCGGCCCCATAATGTTGTAGCGCTCGATCACCTTCTCCGAGCCGTAAAAGCTAACCGTCATGCAGGTGCCGCCATGGGGCATCAGCGGTTCGGCCCGCTGGATGAGGCGCAAAAACGAATGCACCGAGACGTCCATCGCGATGGCGAAGCCCGCGGCCGAGCAGTCGACGACGCGGCCGTGAAGATCCTCCTTGGGACAGAACGCAACGGCGTGTAGAACCACGTCGAGCGTCTCCCAGCGATCCTTGATTTCGCCGAAAAGCGCGTCCGTCTGGGCCGCATCGCCGACATCGAGCGGCGCGATGATCTCAGCCCCGATCTGTTCGGCCAAAGGGCGCACAAAGCGTTCGGCCTTGTCGTTGAGGTAGGTCACGGCAAGCTTCGCGCCCTGTGCGTGAAAGGCCCGCGCACAGCCCCAGGCAATTGACTGGTCATTGGCAATGCCAACGACCAAGATCTTTTTCCCGACAAGTGAAAACATCATCCCGTCTCCGCAAGTTGAACTTCGGAGTGTTGATAGGCTTGACTTGGTTCCGTCACAGTCAAACTATGATTCGCCGAAAGGGTATGGAATTGTACTTGTTATGTGTAGTACTTTAATTGGCATAAAGTGCGCATTATTTTTGCTTGCATCCGGTTTGCAGCGCACAAAGGATGCTTTGCTACGTTAGCAAGCGCAGCATTCCCGGCCAAGCGGTTTGGCCGGACCTCGGCTCACAAAGTGGGGAGGGTGCCGTGAAACATGCGATCGGGCCGGAAGAGGCCGGCGCGCTGGTGCCCGACGGCGCCACCGTGCTCATCGGCGGGTTTATGGGGGTCGGCAGCCCGCACCGTCTGATCGATGCGCTGGTCGCCCGCAATGCGCGGGAGCTGACGGTGATCTGCAACGACACCGCGCGGCCCGGGGTCGGTATCGGCAAACTCGTCTCGGCCGGAGCGGTGGCGGCGCTGATCACCTCGCATATCGGGCTGAACCCGGAAACCCAGCAAAAGATGATTGCGGGCGAGATGGAGGTTGAGCTTTGCCCCCAGGGCACGCTGGTCGAGCGGATTCGCGCCGGCGGGGTCGGGCTTGGCGGGGTGTTGACGGCCACCGGCATCGGCACCCCTGTCGCGGAGGGCAAGCCGGTCGTCGAGGTCGATGGCGCGCCGTATCTCTTGGAGCGGCCGCTCCGCGGCGATGTGGCGCTGATCGCGGCCCAACAGGCAGATTATGTCGGCAATCTGGACTATGCGCTGACCGCTCATAACTTCAACCCGATCATGGCCATGGCCGCGGATTGTGTGATTGCCGAGCCCGCAACGATTGTGCCGGTCGGCGTGATCCCGCCCGATGCGGTGAAAACCCCCGGCGTGCTGGTGGATCACCTTCTGGAACGGGCCGCATGATGGAGGCCAAAGAGATCATCGCCCGGCGCGCGGCGCAAGAAATCCGGCCCGACACGCTGGTCAATCTGGGCATCGGTCTGCCCAGTATGGTGGCGAGCTTTCTGCCATCCGGGGTGCATGTCTTCTTTCAGGCCGAGAACGGGGTGATCGGACTGGGCGCGCGCCCGCCCGAGGGCATGGAGGATCCCGATCTGACCGATGCGGGCGGCGGGTTCGTGACCGCCGTGCCGGGGGCGGCCTCGATCGACAGCGCAATGAGCTTCGGGCTGATCCGCGGCGGGTATCTCGATATGACGGTGCTGGGCGGGCTGCAGGTCGATGCCGCGGGGCGGCTGGCCAATTGGATGGTGCCGGGCAAGATGGTGCCGGGGATGGGCGGTGCGATGGATCTGGTGGCCGGTGCCCGGCGGGTGATCGTGGCGATGATCCACACCGCAAAAGGCCGCCCAAAGATCGTGCCTGAATGCAGCTTGCCGCTGACCGCCACGCGTCGGGTCAGCCTGATCGTGACCGAGATGGCGGTGATCGAGCCCACCGAGCAGGGGCTGGTGCTGCGCGAATGCGGGCCGGGGGCGACGGTGGCGGATGTGGTGGCGGCCACCGAGGCGCCGTTGATCATCCCCGACCGCGTGCCGGAAATGGGTGTGAGTTAAAAGGGCAGGTCCGATGGTGCGTGATATCCTTCGCTATTCGCAGATCCTTGAAATTGTCGGCGACACCATCAAGGTGCGCGTCGCATCGGAGCCCGAGAGCAATATCGTCGTGCGGCTGGGCGATCTGGCGGTGGTCGAGACGGTCGACCAGGCCAAATCGCTCGCCCAAGTCATCGGCATCACCCGCGAAATCGTGACGATCCAGGTCTTTTCGGGGACCAAGGGCATCTCCACCGGTGCGACGGCGACCTTTCTAGGCCATCCCATGCAGGCCCCTTACTCGCGCAACATTCTGGGCCGGGTCTTCGATGGTTCCGGCAGCCCCATCGATGGCGGGCCGGATCTGTCCACGGACCCGAAGATCACCATCGGCGGGCCGTCGGTTAACCCGGTCGAGCGCTCGGTCCCCACCAAAATCATCCGCACCGATGTGCCGATGATCGATGTTTTCAACTGTCTGGTCGAAAGCCAGAAAATCCCCATCTTCTCGGTTTCGGGCGAACCCTATAACCGGTTTCTGGCCCGGATCGGGATCCAGGCCGATGCCGATGTGGTGGTTTTCGGCGGTCTTGGGCTGGTTTTTGACGACTATTACGTCTTCCGCCAGAGCTTTGAGGATGCGGGTGTCTTTGCCCGCACGGTGATGTTCGTCAATCAGGCCTCCGACCCCTTGGTCGAGCGCTTGCTGGTGCCGGATATGGTGCTCGCCGTGGCCGAGAAATTTGCGGTGGAGGAAGGCAAGCGCGTACTGGTTCTGATGACGGATATGACCGCCTATGCCGATGCGATGAAGGAGGTCGGCATCAGCCAGGAGCGGGTGCCCTCCAATCGCGGCTATATGGGCGATCTCTACTCGCAGCTGGCGCGGCGGTACGAGAAGGCCTGCAGCTATGCCAAAGGCGGCTCGGTCACCATCCTGACCGTGACCACGATGCCGGGCAACGACATCACCCATCCGGTCCCCGATAACACCGGCTACATCACCGAAGGCCAGTTTTACCTGCATAGCGGGGTGATCGATCCCTTCGGCAGCCTCTCGCGCCTCAAACAGAATGTGATCGGCAAGGTGACGCGCGAGGATCACGGCCAGGTCATGAACACCATGATCCGGTTTTACTCCGGCGCCCGGGATGCGGCGCAAAAACAGGCGATGGCCTTCGATCTCTCGGAGTATGACGAAAAGCTCTTGAAATTTGGGGCGCTGTTTCGGGCGCGCTTCATGGATATCGAGGTTGCAATCCCGCTGGAGGAGGCGCTGGATCTCTGCTGGGAGACTATGGCGGCCTGCTTTGAGCCCGAAGAGCTTCTGATGAAGGCCGCGCTGGTCGAGAAATACTATCCCAAGAACCGGGCGGGGGCGGCCGATGGCGCGGTTGCAGCTCAATAAATCCTCGCTGGCCCGGGAAACGGCGCATCTGAAGACCTATCGGCGCTTTCTGCCCTCGCTCGACCTCAAGCGCCGCCAGCTTATGGCGGCCAGCGCCAAGGCCCGGGCGGATCTGGCCGCGGCGCGTGCGGCGGTGACGGCGCTGTCGAAAAAGGTCGGGGATGATCTGCCGATGCTGGCCAATGACCAGGTCACGCTGGACGGTCTTGCCCGGCTCACCGCGTGCCGACGGTCGGTCGAGAATGTCGCCGGGGTCAGCTTGCCGGTTCTAGCAGAGATCGAGGTGGCGATTGCGGCCTACTCGTCGCTGGCCAAACCGCATTGGGTCGATGACGTCGCCCGGCTGCTCAAGGAGATGCTGACGGCGCGAATGCAGGTTGCCATCGCAACGGAGCGCAGCGCCATCCTGCAACAGGCCGTGGAGACGATCACCCAGCGGGTCAACCTATTCGAGAAGGTGCTGATCCCGCGCACCGAGGCCAATATCAAGCGCATTCGCATCCATCTCAACGAAGAGACGATGTCGGCCGTCACCCGCTCCAAAATCGCCAAGCGCAAACGGGCCGCGGCATGAGCATCGCGCCGCTCAAAAAGGTGACGCTGGCGGGGCCGATTGCGCTGAAGACCGAGGCACTGACGGCGCTGCAGGCGTTGGGCTCTCTGCATCTCATCCCCCTGCGCCCACCGCCCGAGGAGCCTGAGCGCGCCGCCCGGCGCGAGGCTGAGGATGCGCTCACGGCCTTGCGGTTTCTCACCAGCATGCCCGCGCCGCGTCGGCAGATCCGCCGCGATCCGGCCTTCGATGTTGCGGCCTTTGTCACCCAGGTGCTGGATCTGCGACAGCGCATTCGGGACGCCGAGGATCGTCGCGAGTTTCTGATCCATCGGATTGCGGCGGTGCGGCCCTGGGGCGAGATCGCCTTTCCCGATGAGGCCGCGCTGGGCGGTCAGCGGCTTTGGTTTTACTGCCTGCCGATCAAGCATCGCGCGGCGCTGGAGGCGGCGGATCTGCCCCCCTGGACGCGCATCAAGACGGTGGACGGCCACGATTTTGTGGTGCTGATCGCCGCGGATGAGCCCGATGCCGAGACGCTGCCCGTGCCGCGGGTGCATATGGGGGCGCTGCCGCTCTCGGCGCTGGACGCGCAGCTTGAGGAGGTCGAGATTGCGCTTGAGGCCCTTCAGGCCGAACGCAGCGAAATGACGCGGTCGATCTCGCTCTTGCGCGCAGATCTATCGGCCGCCTTCACCGAGGCCGAATTGGCATACGCGCAGGAGCAGACCCGCGACGACGACGCGCTCTTTGCGCTGCAGGGCTGGGTGCCGGAGGACCGCATGGAGGCGCTGATGGCGCTGGCCAACCGGATGGTCCTGGCCGTGACGGTCGAGCGCCCGCATTGGCGCGAAACCCCGCCGACCCTGCTGCGGAGGCCGGTTCAGGAAACCGCCGGCGTCGATCTTGCGATGTTCTATCAAACCCCGCATTACCGCAGCTGGGATCCCAGCATCGTGATCCTCGCCTCCTTTGCGATCTTCTTTGCGATGATCATCGCCGATGCCGGCTATGGCGCGGTGATCCTGGGCGGGCTCTTTATGTTCTGGTCGCGCATGGCTGGCTCGGAGCGCGCCCGGTCCTGGCGGCGGCTGGGGGTGGTCAACGCGCTGGCCACGATCCTCTATGGGGTGCTGATCGGCAGCTATTTTGGCGCCGCGGCGCCCGAAGGCACGCTTCTGGCCGGTCTCAAGATCATCGACCTGAACGATTTCGACAGCATGATGCAGCTCTCCATCGTTATCGGCGTCATCCATATCGTGCTGGCCAATGCGATGAATGCCTGGAGCCTGCGCGGCCGGCCCTCGGCGATTGCCAATCTGGGCTGGATCGCGGGTATTCTGGGTGGGCTTGGCTATTGGCTGGGCGCGGGCTCGGCGGGGCTGGTTGCGGTCGGTGCCGGGCTGGCGTTGATCCTGTTTTTTAGCAGCGACCGGCCGATCGCACGCTGGACGGACTGGCTGTGGCGGCTGCTCGACGGAGCCCAGCAACTCACCTCGATCATGGGCGCTTTTGGCGATGTGCTGAGCTATATGCGGCTCTTTGCACTTGGCCTCGCCTCGGCCTCGCTGGCGCTGACCTTCAACAGCCTTGCGGTCAGCGTCGTCGAGGCGCTGCCGGGGCTGGGGTTTTTGCTGGCCGCGCTCATTCTGATCGTGGGCCATGTGCTGAACTTCGCGCTCGGCCTGCTCAGCGGCGTCGTGCATGGGCTGCGGCTCAACTACATCGAATTCTACAAATGGGGCTTGCCGGAGGAGGGCGTTGCCTTTCGTCCTTTTGCCCGCCAGGAGGTGACGGAGTGAGCGAACTTGCAATCTTCCTTGGATGGATTGGGGTCTATGCGCCGGTCGCGCTGGGCGCCATTGCCAGCGCGGTGGGATGCGCCATCGCCGGGCAGGCGAGCATCGGGGCGATGCTGGAGACCGAAGGCGGCTATGGCCGCTTCGTCGGCATCTCGGCCTTTCCCTCAACCTTCGTGATCTACGGCATCGTGATCATGTTTACCCTCAACCGCGAGATCACGCCCGACAACGCCGCGGGGCTTTTCGGGGTTGGGGCTTTGTCGGGCGTAGCGCTTCTCTATTGCGGGATCTGGCAGGGGCGGGCTTGTGCATCCGCCATCAACGCCTCGAAGGAAAAACCCGAGATCTTCGGGCTGTCCCTGGCCCCGGCGGCGATCATCGAAGGCTTTGGCGTCTTTGCCTTCGTCTTTGCGCTGGTCGTCAGCGCCGGGATCGGAGGGGCCGGCTGATGGCCGCAACGGAACCGATCGCGCACAATGTCGACGCGCTGATCGAAAAGCTGCGCAGCGAGGGGGTGGAGGCCGGGCGGGCCGAGGCGGCGCGGCTGACATCGGAGGCCGAAAGCGCGGCCGCCGAGATCCTTGCCGCGGCACGGCGCGAGGCCGAGAGCCTGCGGACCCAAGCCCAGCGCGCGGCCGAGACCTATGAGGCGGCCGGGCGCGAGGCGCTGCAGATCGCCATGCGCGACGCGATCATGACCATGAAGTCGGATCTGATGGCCCAGTTGGAGGCCGATGTGCAGCGGATGGTCACCAGCACGGTGGCCGAGCCCGATATGCTGGAGCGCATGATCCTTGAGCTGGTCGGTGCGGTGCGCGACGCCTCGGGGATCGGGGAGAACACCGAAATCATCCTGCCTGCAAGCCTGCGGACCGGCGAGGCCGAGAGCGCCGATCCCGAAGAGATCCGCAGCGGGCCGCTCAGCCGCTTTGCGCTGGGGCTTGCCCAGGCGCGATTGAAGGACGGCGTTGAGTTTTATGCCGATGACGCGCTCGGCGTCGGTCTGCGGGCCCGGCTTGCCGATAAGGACCTGACCGTGGATCTCTCCGACGCGGCAATCGCCGCGCTGCTCATGCGCTATTTGCAACCGCGCTTTCGGGCGGTGATGGAGGGGGTGATCCGCTAGCATATGGACGCGCGCGATCGATATGTGGCCCTGGTGGCCAGCCTGCCGAGCTCTGAGCGGCTGTTCTTTGCCAAGCAGCCCCCCATGACGCGTCTCCGGCTCGACAAGCGCCTGCGGGTGCTCAGCGCGGAGGACGCGGCGGTGTTGGCGCGCATCGAAGCGATCCTTGGCTGGGGCGCCTACCCGATGTCGGTCACGAGCGCCACCGCGCAAGCGCGGATCCGCGAAGCGCTCGCCCATATCCCGCAGCCTACATTGCGCGCGGTGGTGCGCGAGCGCATCGATCTGCGTTGCGTCGTGGCCGCTTTGCGCCAGCGGGCCGCGGGCGTAGCGGCGCCGACGGCCCCCGATGCCTATGGGCGGCTGACCCGCCGGATCGGGGAAAACTGGGCGGATCCGGCCTTCAAGATGGGCCGGCATCTGCCCTGGCTGCCGATGGCTGCCGAGCTCATTGCCGCCCAGCAGCCCAAGAAATTCGAGCGCCACATTCTGGAGGTGACCTTTCGCCAGCTGCAGCGCTGGGGTGCCGCGCACCAATTCGATTTCGAGGCGGTGGTGCTTTATGTGCTGAAATGGTCGATCTTCGATCGCTGGGCGCGTCTCGACCCCAAGGCCGCCTCGGCCCGTTTCGATGCGCTCGCCGAGGCCGCCCTGGCCGACTTCCCAACCTCACAGACCAACGGAGCGGCCGATGCCCGCGCAAGCTGACCCAGCCGTCGAGACCGGCCCCGCGGATGACCGGATCACCGCGCGTGTGGTCTCGGTTCAGGACGATCTGGTGCAGATCGAGACGCAAGCCGGTGCGGAAGGGGCGCCCGGCCGGCTGACCAAAAACGAGGTCGTCTACATCCTGCCCAGCGCGCCCAACCCCCAAGGACGGCAAGAGCGGCTGAAGGCTGAGGTGCTGCGGGTGCGCGACCGCGTCGCCGATGCGCAGGTCTATGAAAGCACCACCGGCGTGGCGGTGGGCGATGGGGTCACGCAAAGCGGCGCGCTTCTTTCCGTCGAGCTTGGCCCGGGCCTTCTGGGCCGGGTTTTTGACGGGCTGCAGGCGCCGCTGCACAGCCTTGCGGCCCAGCATGGGATTTTTCTGCCGCGCGGCGCCTCGGTCGATGCGCTCGACCGCGAAACCAAATGGTCCTTCACCCCAACGGTCAAGATCGGTGCGGAGCTCTCGGCCGGCGATACGCTCGGCACCGTGCCCGAGGGGCGCTTTACTCATAAGATCATGCTGCCCAACAGCTGGGTCGGGCGGTATCGTGTCGTTTGGATCCAGGAAAACAGCGTGCGGGTCGACGAGGCGGTCGCGCGGGTTGCCGATGAAAGCGGGGCGGAGCGGGCGATCACCCTAGCCCAGCGCTGGCCGGTGCGCCGGCCGCTGGCCACGCCGCTCCTCAAATCGGCTGCGGCCCGCCGCGCCTATCCCGACGCGCCGGTGCTGACCTCGCAGCGGCTGATCGACACCTTCTTTCCCATCGCCCGCGGCGGAACCGCCTGCATCCCCGGCCCTTTCGGCGCCGGCAAGACCGTGTTGCAAAACTTGATCGCGCGGAATGCGCAGGTCGATATCGTCGTCATCGTGGCCTGCGGCGAGCGAGCCGGCGAGGTGGTCGAGACGATCACAGAGTTTCCCAAGATGCGCGATCCCGGAACGGGCGGCAGCCTGATGGACCGCACCATCATCATCTGCAACACCTCCTCCATGCCGGTGGCCGCGCGCGAGGCGTCGATCTTCACCGGCGTGACTTTGGGCGAGTATTACCGGCAGATGGGGTTGAATGTGCTGCTGATCGCCGACAGCACCTCGCGCTGGGCGCAGGCGATGCGCGAGACCTCCGGCCGGCTGGAGGAGATCCCGGGCGAGGAAGGGTTCCCGGCCTATCTGGAAAGCTCGATCAAGGGGCTTTACGAGCGCGCCGGGGTCATCATCGCCAATGACGGGGCCACGGGCAGCCTAACGATGATCGGCACGGTGTCGCCGGCAGGCGGCAATTTCGACGAACCCGTCACCCAGGCCACCCTCTCGACCGTGAAGTGCTTCCTCGGCCTGTCAGCGGATCGCGCCTATAAGCGTTTCTACCCCGCCGTCGATCCGCTGACCTCCTGGTCGCGCTACCGCGAACAGTTGCAGCCCTGGTTCGACAGTACCGTGGAAGCCGGCTGGACCGACAAGGTGCGCCGTTTGCAGGCGCTGCTGGAACGTGGCGAAGAGATCGCCCAGATGATGCAGGTGACCGGCGAAGAGGGCGTCTCGATCGACGATTTCGCCACGCATCAAAAGGCGCTTTTGGTCGATATGGTCTATCTTCAGCAGGATGCCTTCGATGCGGTCGATGCCAGCGTGCCACTGCCGCGCCAAAAGCAGGTCTTCGCGTTGGTGACCCGGGTGGTCGAGGGCGAGCAGAGCTTTGCCGACAAGCAAGCGGTGCGCAAATTTTTCACTGAACTCACCGGCCATTTCAAGAACTTCCACTACGCGGCCGAAGGCACGCCCGATTATGATGGGTTCCTGGGCAAGATCGAGGCCATGATCGGCCCGTAAGCGGCGGCCATTCTGGTCAGCGGTCGTTATTTGGGCCGTATTTTGGGCCGTAGCCGTTTTGGGTCGCGACCGTCCCTGGCAGCGGCCGCCCGGCATTTCCTATTTGCCGCAAAGACCGCCGGGTTTAGCCTGATACGGGGCGGCCGGCGGGGCCGCGATTTTTTAGCGGATACGGGCGAGAGCGGGCGCATGCGGTACTCCTATCCCATGATCGCGGTCGGTGTTGCGGCCACGCTCTGGCTGCTGATCCAGGCCAAAGACATCCTGCAGCCGCTTTTGATTGCGCTCGTGCTTTGGTTTCTCATCAAAGCGCTGGCGCGGCTCTTCACCCGGATGGGTCTGGGCGCGCCGGATGCGCCCGGGCCGATTGCAACGGCTCTCAGTGCGCTTTCCGCTCTTTTAGGGCTGGTCGTCATCGGTGCCGCGCTGCTTACAAACCTATCGCAACTGCAGGGAAATCTTGCGGCCTACGAGGCCAATCTGACCGCCAAGATGGTCGCGATAAACGCGGCCTTCGGCACCGATTTCTCGCTCGATCTGAGGGCGACGTTGGCCGAGCTCGATATCGGCTCGATCGCGTTCAGCCTTGCCGGAACGGCCGTTGGCGCGATGACCACCCTGTGCATCATCATCGTCTACACGATCTTTCTCTTCACCGAGGCCTCGGTCTTTCCCCGCAAGCTCGCCGCACTCAACCTCTCGGCCCAGACCGCCCAAGCCACCCGCCGCACGATCGCGCAGATCCAGCAGATGATCGAGGTCTATTTCGGGGTAAAATGCGTGGTGGGTCTGGCGCAGGCCCTGCCAACCTTCGCGCTGCTTTGGGCGATCGGGATCGATGCGCCGGGTTTCTGGGCGGCCTTGATCTTTTTTTTCAGCTTCGTGCCCACGGTGGGCTCCATGGTTGGAATCGCCTTTCCCGCCCTTCTGGCGCTGTTGCAGTTCCCTGATATCGAGCCCTTCTTTCTCACCCTGATCTCGCTTGCCGTGATCCAGCTCGCCGGCTCGAATTGGCTGGAGCCGAAGCTGACCGGCAATTCGCTCGACCTTAGCGCGTTGGTCGTGCTGCTGGGCGTGTTCGCGGGAGCGGCGCTTTGGGGTATCGTCGGTGCGGTGATCGCCGTACCCCTGCTGTCGATCCTGATGATGATCTTTGCGCATATCGATGGCCTGCGCCCGGTCGCCATTTTGCTGTCGGGCGGGCAGAGCCTGCCCGCGCTGGAGCAGACCGTCGTCAAGGCGCAAGCCGCCGCGGGCGGCGAGCCCGCCGGACCCTAGCGAGCGGCGCCGGGCGTGCGCATCGGCAAGGACCATGCGCCGGGGCCTTCCGCACGCGCCGTTCCTGGGGGCCTTAGGCCGGCGGTGGACCGAGCGACTCGCGCATAGTGATCGTGGGGTCGAGGGCCACGCTGCCGCCCGCATCCTTGCCGTTGCGCAGGGCGACGAGCATCTGCGCGGCCCCCTGCCCCATTCGGCGGTGCGGTACACGTACGGTGGTCAGGCTTGGGGTCACAATCTCTGCAATTTCGATATCGTCAAAGCCGGTCACCGAGACCGCATCGGGTACCGCAATGCCGCGCTTGCGCGCCTCGGCCAAGGCACCTGCGGCCAGCACGTCATTGCCGCACAGGACCACCGTCGGCCGCGGCTTGGCTTGCATCAATGTCGCAAAGGCTATGGCCCCGTTGGCAATCGCATAGGTGGTCTCGACAAGCCTCAGGGCGTCGGGCTGAAGCCCATGGGCCTGCATCGCATCGATCACGCCGTCGACCCGGGCGCGGGCGCGGTCATTGCCAGCACGCTCGGCGGTGATGAGACCCAGCCGGCGGTGCCCCAAGGCCAGAACCTTCTGGGTGAGCGCTTGCATCGCCCGGCGATTGTCAAACCCGATCGAGAGCCGTTTCTCTGCGCCGCTATAGGCCCATGCCACCACATAGGGCACGCGCTGCTTTTCAAGAAAGGCGTAACTTTCCGGGGTGCGATCGTGACCGATCAACAGCAAGGCGTCGGCGCCCCGCGCAACCAGGGTTCGGATCTGCGCTTCCTCCAGCGTCGGGCTGTAAGAAGAGCTTGCAACCAGCGTGGTGATGCCGTGATGGCCCAACGCCTCTTGAAACGCCTGCAAACCGCGCGCGAAAATGGCGTTTTCCATGGTCGGGACAATGGCGCCGAAGGTGTTGGTGCGTTTCGCGGCCAGCGCACGCGCCCCGAAATTGGGCGCATAGCCCAGCAGCCGAACCGTCTCCAGTACCCGCTTGCGCGTCTCCGCGGAGACCTGCGCAGGCGTGTTGAGACAGCGTGAGACAGTCGCAGTCGACACGCAGGCATGCCGTGCGACATCCTCTAGCGTCGGTTGCGCCAGGTCCGGTTCGGTGCTGCGGCGCGGGCGTGTTGCCGGCTTGCTCATGCCTCATCCCAAAAGCGGGCCCCGTTCGGGTTCGGGTCGGGTCCCAAGGCCGACCCGGATGCGGGTTTGCAGCCCGACGCGACAGGGTCGGCGTGGGCGAACTGCATAAAAGCCTAGCATGTAAGGGCTTGCATGGCGAAATGTAAGCGCTTACGGTCATGCCGAGTCGGTAAAAAGGAGAAGTGCCGCCATGATGGTGATCATCGCAGCCGCCCTCTTTGCCGTTTTTGTGGTCAACCTGGTTTTGGGCGCCTTTGGCGGAACACCGTTTCTGAGCGATGTCGGCGAGATGCTGTTGTTGCTGGCAACCGTGTTGTTCTTCGTCATCCTGGTGCTGCAACGAGAGGCCCAATCCAAAAAGAACGACAAGACGCACGAATCCTAGGGAGGACATCATGGATCGTGAAAAACGGGAGCGCGCCCTTGAAGAGCGGCGCAACTTTCTCAAACTTGCCGGCACAGGCGGGTTCACCGCGGCGGTTGTCGCCGGGGCAGGGGGCATGCTGTGGTCCGGCGAGGCCGCAGCGCAGACCGCGCGCGAAGAGCGCGAGCGCGAGGAGGCCGCCGATCACATCATGACGCTGGCCACGGCCTATGTGCTGGGCGCGTCGCGCAGCTATCCGATCATGCAGCTCGATCTGAAGGAAAACATCCAGAACTCCACCAATGGCAAGATCTACGTCAAGCTCGCCCCGGGCGGGCAGCTTGGCGCAGGCGGCGCGTTGGCCCAGGCCGTGCAGACCGGCACCATCCAATGCGCCCAGCATTCGCTGTCGAATTTCGCGCCCTTTGCAAGCGCGGTCGATCTGATCAACATGCCCTATTTCTGCGGCTCCAATCAGCGCTTTACCAATCTGGTGACCTCGGATGCCTGGAAGTCCGAGGTGCATCCCAAGGTCGAGGCATCGGGCTTCAAAGCGCTTTTTTACATCGTCATCGACCCCCGGGTCGTGGCGGTGCGCAAGGGGGGCGACAAGGTGCTGACCCCGGGCGATCTGTCGGGCGTGAAGTTCCGGGTGCCCGGATCGAAGATGCTGCAGCAATACTATCGCATGGTCGGCGCGAACCCGACCCCGGTCGCCTGGGGCGAGACGCCGTCGGCGATCAAGCAGGGCGTGGCCGACGCGCTCGACCCCTCGGTCGGGGCGCTGTTCGTCTTCGGCTTTAAGGATATCCTGAGCCATGTGACCTTCACCCAGGCGGTGCCGGACAGCCAAGTTTATTCGATGAATTTGGAATGGTTCAATTCGCTGCCATCGGATGTGCAGGCGGGGCTGGAGTTTGCCGGCGAGATCACCGCCCAGCAAAACCTGGCCAAAGTGCCGGCGGCCCGCTCCTATGCCATGGCCGAGCTGCGCAAAGCGGGTGTGGAGTTCCATTCGCTGTCGAGCGACCAGCTAGGCGAATGGCAGTCCGAGGGCGGCTATCAGCGTTCCGAATGGGACGATTTCAAGGTCGAGCTCGCCGGCTCGATGGACGTCTTCGGGCGGCTGGAAGAGGCGGCCAACACCATGGGCCGTCTCTACGTCCACGACGCGTGATCGATCGGCCGGGGCTGCGCGCCCCGGCCCACCCCTTCATGCCACCGAACGCTGGCTGCGCGAGGCGCGCCGGCCGAAGGGATCTTGCGCATGCCTTTCCTGCACAGCCTGAACCGGAATGCCGAGCGCTGGGCGCTTTTGGTCTTCTATGTGATGCTGGTTGCCACGATGTTCATCGAGGTGCTGCGTCGCGAGCTTCTCGCCTATTCGTCGATCTGGGGCGAAGAGATCGTCCGCTATTCCTTCATCTATCTCACCTGGATCGGCGCGGCCGCTGCGGTGCGCGAGCGCGGACATATCCGCATCGATGTGCTGATGCATTACATCGGCCGGCGCGGTAAGGCGGCGCTCTATCTCTTCGGCGATCTGGTGATGGTCGCCGTTGCGATTGTGGCGCTGATCTATTCCTTCGAGACGGTGGAGGTCTCGGCCCGCTTCGGCTCGGTGACCGACGGGCTGCGCATCAGCCGGGTCTGGTTCCTGATGGCGGTTCCCATCGGCTTTGCCCTGGTTCTTTTGCGCCTGGTGCAGTCGATCCTGCGTGACATTGCCGACCTTCGAGCGGGGCGCCCCGTCTACGAAGGCGACAAGCTGTTTGATTAAGGGGCGCGATCATGCAGTGGCAACTCATGCAAACGGTCGAGCTGGGCTGGGATTTTTACGGCTCGGTCATCCTCTTTGTGGTGCTCGTAGCCCTGGCCGTGCCGGTCTGGGCGGCCATCGGGGCAGCGGCGATCACGATGCTTTTGTGGTCGGGCGCGCTGCCGCTCAGCTTGGTGGGCGAAAAGCTCTTTTCAGGCATCGACTTCTTCGCGTTGACCGCGGTGCCTTTGTTCATTCTGACCGGCGATGTGCTGGTGCGAACCGGGCTCAGTCGAAAATTCCTGGATGTGGCCGAGGCGCTGACCTGCTGGGCGCGGGGCGGCTTCGGCTCGGCCACAGTGCTCGTCTGCGGCATGTTCGCAGCGATCTCCGGCTCGGACGCTGCAGGTGCGGCGGCGGTGGGTCGTATGACCATCGAGCGGCTGGTGGAATCGGGCTATCCGCGCCCCTATGCGTGTGCGCTGGTCGCCGCCGGGGCTTGCACCGGCATCCTCATACCGCCCTCCATCGCCTATATCATCATCGGCCTCGTTCTGGGCATCTCGGCCTCAACCCTGTTTCTGGCCGCAGTCGTGCCGGGGATTGCGATCTTGATCTCGATCCTGGCCACCAATGTGATCATGAACCGGCTGAACGCCTGGGAGGGCGGCGGTAAGATGGGCCTTGGCGAATGGGCGGCGCAGTTGGGCCGCGCGCTGCGCTCCGGCTGGTATGCCTTCATCGTGCCGGGGATCATTTTCTACGGCATCTTCTCGGGCCGGCTGACCCCGACCGAGGCGGGTGCGACGGCGGTGATCGTGACCATGGCGATGGGCTTTATGCTGGGCACGCTGAAGCTCTCGGACTTTCCGGCCATGCTGGCGAGCTCGGCGAAGGTCAACGGGGTGATCCTGCCGATTATCGCGTTTTCGGCGCCGCTGGCCGAGGCGTTGGCGATCCTGGGCGTGCCGCAGGGCTTCGTGGCCGCGGCCACTTCGGTCAGCGAGGAACCGGTTGTTCTGATCTTGATGATGCTGCTGATCCTGATCGCGGCGGGCTGCGTGATGGAGACGACGCCCAACATCGTGATCCTCGCGCCCATCCTCTTCCCGCTGGCCCAAGAGATCGGCATGAACGACATCCAGTTCTGCATCATGATGATCACCGCTTTGGGCGTGGGCTTCATCACCCCGCCTTTGGGGCTCAACCTCTTTGTGGTGGCGGGGTTGACGGGCGAGTCGATCCTTAAGATCGCCTATTGGGCGGTGCCTTTCGTGGTCTTCATGCTCGGTGTGACGCTGTTGATCGCCTATCTGCCGACCATTTCGACCCTGCTTTTGCCCGACATCTACAAATAGGAGGCAGTGCTTTGGCCAGGGAGTACCTTAAGAAAGCGGTGTTGACCGCAACCAGCGACGCCTCGGACACCCAGGAAATCGTGCGCGGGATCCTGGCCGATATCGAGGCGCGGGGCGATGCCGGCGCGCTCGAATACGCGGCCAAATTCGACAAATATGAGGGGGAGATCCTGCTCTCGGACGCGGCAGTCGCGGCGGCCGAAGCGCAGGTGCCGGAAAAGCTCAAAGCCGATATCCGCTTCAGCCATGCCAATGTGCGCCGCTTTGCCGAAGCCCAGAAAGACACGGTGAAGGATTTCGAGATCGAGGTCGTGCCAGGGCTGGTCGCCGGGCAAAAGGCGATCCCGGTCGCGGCGGCGGGCTGTTATGTGCCAGGTGGGCGCTATGCCCATATCGCAAGCGCCATCATGACGGTGACGACCGCCAAGGTGGCGGGATGCCAAAGCATCGTCGCCTGCTCGCCGCCTCGGCCGGGCATCGGCATCGCGCCGGCCATCATCTATGCGGCCCATATCTGCGGCGCCGACAAGATCCTGGCCATGGGCGGGGTGCAGGGGGTCGCGGCGATGACCTTCGGGCTTTTCGGCCTGCCGCCGGCCAACATTCTGGTGGGGCCGGGCAACCAGTTCGTGGCCGAAGCCAAGCGGATGCTGTTCGGGCGGGTCGGCATCGACATGATCGCGGGGCCTACCGACAGCCTGATCCTGGCCGACAAGGATGCCGATGCGATGATTGTGGCCGCCGATCTGGTTGGGCAGGCCGAGCATGGCTACAACTCGCCGGTCTGGCTGGTGACCGACGACCGGACGCTGGCCGAAGACGTGATGCGGCTGGTCCCGAAGCTGATCGACGATCTGCCCGGCACGAACCGCGAGAACGCCGCGGCCGCCTGGCGCGACTATGCCGAGGTGATCCTCTGTGCCGATCGCGAGGAAATGGCCGCGACCTCCGACGCCTATGCGCCCGAGCATCTCACCGTGCAGGCCGCTGATCTCGATTGGTGGCTGGGCCGGCTCTCCTGCTATGGCTCGCTCTTTCTGGGCGAGGAAACCACGGTGGCCTTTGGCGACAAGGCCTCGGGCACCAATCATGTCCTGCCGACCTCGGGTGCGGCGAGCTACACCGGCGGGCTGAGCGTGCACAAATACATGAAGATCGTGACCTGGCAGCGCGCGACCCGCGAGGGCTCCAAACCCGTGGCCGAGGCCACCGCCCGGATTTCGCGGCTGGAAGGCATGGAAGGCCATGCCCGCACCGCCGATATCCGGCTCGCCAAGTACTTCCCGGGCGAGAATTTCGACCTCTCCGCGCATGGGTGATGCGCTCTTCAGCGTCACGGGACGGGTTGCCTGTGTAACCGGGGCAAGCTCTGGCCTCGGGCGGCATGCTGCAAGCGTGCTGGCCGGGAGCGGTGCTTCGGTGGTGGGGGTTGCCCGGCGCGACGTGGCGCTTGATGGCTGGCTTGACGAAGGACATGGCGCTTGCGCGGTCGTGGCCGGCGATGTGGCCGCACGCGATGGCCTGCCGGAACTGGTTGCGCGCATTGCCGAGCCCTTCGGGCCGCCCGACATCCTCGTGCATGCCGCGGGGCTCAACCTACGCGAGCCGGCCGATGACGTCAGCCCGGAAGGCTGGGATGCGACGCTGGCGGTCAACCTCTCCGCCCCCTTTTTCCTCAGCCAGGCCTGTGCGCCGGCGATGAGGGCCAAGGGCTGGGGCCGGATCGTGCATTTCGCCTCGCTTCAGACCTTTCGGGCCTTTCCCGGCGGCATTGCCTATGGCGCCACCAAGGGTGCCATCGCCCAGCTGACCCGCGCCATGGCCGAGGCCTGGTCGGCCCATGGCATCACCACGAACGCCATCGCGCCGGGCTTTTTTGAAACCGAACTCACCGCGCCGGTCTTTGCCGACCCCGCGCGCGCGGCGCGCAACGCCGCCCAGACCTGCATCGGGCGCAACGGGCTGCCCGAGGACCTCGACGGCCCGCTCCTCTTCCTTTGCTCGGACGCGTCGCGCTATGTCACCGGCCAGGTGCTGATGCTGGATGGAGGGTTCACCGCGAAATGAAGGCGCTCGTCTATACCGGCCCCGAAAGCCTGGAGCATCGCGACGCGGCCGACCCCGCACCCCGCCCGGGCGAGCATCTGATCCGCGTCGACAGTGTGGGGATCTGCGGGTCGGACATGCATGCCTATCTGGGCCATGACGACCGGCGCCCGGCCCCGCTGATCCTGGGCCATGAGGCGGCTGGCGTGATCATGGGCGGTCCGCGCGATGGCGCGCGGGTGACGATCAACCCGCTGGTCACCTGCGGGCAGTGCCATTACAGCCGGACCGGGCGCGAGAATCTCTGCGTGAACCGCCAGATCATCTCGATGCCGCCGCGCGAGGGGGCGTTTGCACACTATGTCGCCATGCCCGAGGAAAACCTGATCGCCGTTCCCGATCATGTGCCGCTCGCCAAGGCCGCTTTGGCCGAGCCCCTGGCGGTGAGCTGGCATGCCGTGGCCAAGGGGCTCGACGCGCTGCATCATGGCGACCCGCGCCGCGCGCTGATCCTGGGCGGCGGGGCGATCGGGGTGGCCGCGGTGCTGGCCTTGCGCGCCATGGGCTTTGAGGATGTCGCCATTGTCGAGCCCAACCCCGCCCGGCGGGCCTATCTGGAGGCACATCTGGAGGCCCGGGCGCTCGCCCAGGCCGAGGGGCTCTTCCCGCTGGTCGTCGATGCGGTGGGCTATGCCGCCACCCGCGCGACCGCCTCGGCCTATGCCGCCCCCGGCGGGGTGATCGTGCATATCGGGCTGGGCGAGGATTTGGGCGGGCTTGATATCCGCCGCATGACCCTGCAAGAAATTACCTTTATCGGCACCTATACCTATAGCGCGCAGGATTTCCGCGACACCGCGCAGGCGCTGTTTGATGGCCGGCTGGGCCCGCTCGATTGGGTGGAAACCCGGGCCTTGTCCGACGGTGCCGCGGCTTTTTCCGATATCCGGGCTGGGCGCGTGGCTGCCCCGAAGATCATCCTGAAACCCTAAGGAGAGTTCCCTTGGCTGAGATCCCCCATCTTCTGGTGCATGAGGCAAAGGACAATGTCGGCGTTGTCGTGGTCGAGGGGCTAACGGCCGGCACCGACATGCTGTGCTGCATCACCCATGACAATTCCACCTTTCGCCTGACTGCCGGCGCCGATGTGCCGATCGGCCACAAGATCGCGCTCGACGACCTCAAAGAGGGCGACACGGCGATCAAATATGGTGAGGATATCGGCAAGATCATCGCTGACATTCCTAAGGGCGGGCATGTCCACACCCACAATTGCAAGACCAAGCGCTGGTAAGGAGCGGCTCCGATGGCATCGAAATACTCCAACCTGACGGTCAAGGCCTTTCGGCGCGAAAACGGGCGGGTGGGCGTGCGCAACCATGTGCTGATCCTGCCCGTGGACGACATCTCCAACGCGGCCTGCGAGGCGGTGGCCAACAATGTGAAGGGCACGCTGGCCATCCCGCATGCCTATGGGCGGCTGCAATTCGGCGAGGATCTGGAGCTTCACTTCCGCACCATGATCGGCACCGGCGCCAACCCCAATGTCGCCGCGGTCGTGGTGATCGGTATCGAGCCGGGCTGGACCAAGCGCATCGCCGACGGCATCCGCGAGACCGGCAAGCCGGTGGCGGAGTTCTCCATCGAGCAGAAGGGCGATTTCGAGACGATCCGCGCGGCCTCTTGGGCGGCCAAGGAATTCGTGCATCTCACGACCGAGTATCAGCGCGAGGAAGTTTCGATCAAGGAGCTCTGGGTCTCGACCAAATGCGGCGAGAGCGACACGACCACCGGTCTGGGCTCCTGCCCCACGGTGGGCAACATGTATGACAAGCTCTTGCCCGAAGGCATCACCGGGTTTTTCGGCGAGACCTCCGAGATCACCGGGGCCGAGCATATCTGCCAGAAGCGTGCCATCAATGAGGAGGTGGGCGCGCGCTGGTACAAGATGTGGAAGGCTTATCAGGATGAGGTGATCTTTGCCCATCAGACCGACGATCTTTCCGACAGTCAGCCCACCAAGGGCAATATCGAGGGCGGTCTGACCACCATCGAGGAAAAGGCGCTGGGCAATCTGGAAAAGATCGGGCGGACCTCGCAGTATATCGACATTCTCGACCCGGCTGAGGCGCCGGGCGCGGGCGCGGGGCTTTACTTTATGGACAGCTCCTCAGCCGCGGCGGAATGCGTCACGCTGATGGCCGCGGGCGGGGCGGTGATCCACACCTTCCCCACCGGCCAGGGCAATGTCGTGGGCAACCCCATCGTGCCGGTAATCAAGATCACCGCCAATCCGCGCACGGTGCGCACCATGGGCGAGCATGTCGATGTCGATGTCTCCGGCATCCTGCGCCGCGAGATGACCATCGATGAGGCGGGCGATGCGCTGATCGAGATGATCTGCCGCACGGCATCGGGGCGCAACACCGCGGCCGAGGCGCTGGGCCATCGCGAGTTCTCGATGACCAAGCTTTATCGCAGCGCCTGATGGCCGCAGACCCACTAACCGAAACGCTCACGATCGAGGCGGCCACCGCCTTGATCACCCAAGCGCTGGAAGCGGCCGGCACGCCGACGCCGGCGGCAGGATCGGTGGCCCGGGCTTTGGTCGCCGCCGAGGCCGAGGGCCAGGTGGGCCATGGCTTCTCGCGGCTCGCCGACTACGCCGCCCAGGTGCAGTCGGGCAAGGTCAGGGCCGATGCAACGCCTATCTGCCACCAGGACGGCCCGGGCGCCCTGCATGTCGATGCCGGCGACGGCTTTGCCTATCCGGCGCTGGAGCTTGCGATCGACCGGGTCTGCGCGGCCGCGCGCATCCAGGGCTGTGCGATGGTCTCGATCACCCGCTCGCATCATTGCGGGGCGCTGTCGATCCAGGTCGAGAAGATTGCACAGGTGGGGCTGATCGGCATCATGATGGCCAATGCGCCGCCGGCCATCGCGCCCTGGGGCGCGCATCAGCCGGTGTTCGGCACCAACCCCATTGCCTTTGCAGCACCGCGCCGCGCCGCGCCGCCGCTGGTCATCGATCTGTCGCTCTCACGCGTGGCCCGCGGGAAGGTCATGCATGCCAAGAAATCCGGCAGCTCGATCCCCGAAGGCTGGGCGCTCGATGCCGCCGGCCAACCCACCACCGACCCCGAGGCGGCGCTCGCAGGCTCCATGGTGCCCATCGGCGAGGCCAAGGGCAGCGCGCTGGCCCTGATGGTCGAGATCCTGGTGGCCAGCCTTGCCGGCGCCAATCCCAGCCGCAAGGTGGCGTCGTTTTTCGCCGCCGAGGGGCCGCCCTGTGGTGCAGGTCAATTCCTGATGGCGCTGCGTCCGCTGGAGGGGTTTGCAGCCCGCGTCGAGTCGCTGCTCGCCCATATTGCGTCGCTGGATGGCGCCCGCCTGCCGGGCGCGCGCCGCGCAGACGCGCTTGCCGGGGCGCGCGTCCAAGGGCTGTGCGTGCCGCGCCACTATCTCGACGCGGCGCGCGCACTGGCCGCGCCCCTTGACTGATCGGCCGGATCCGCCGGCGCGTATCGGGGCCATGGCCGCGCTGTCGGGTCGGGCGAAACCGCTGCTGCCCGGGCTGCTCATCGCGGCGATCATCGCCCTGGCAAGCCAGTTCGTCGCCGAGCATTACGGCGCGCCGGCAATGCTGCTCGCGCTGCTTTTTGGGATCTCGCTGAACTTTTTGGGTAGCGAGCCGCGCAGCCGGCCGGGCATCGATTTCGGCTCGCGCACCATCCTGCGCCTGGGGGTTGCGCTTCTAGGCATGCGCATCAGCACCGAGATCCTGACCCTTTTGGGCTGGCCCGTGATGATCATGGTTGTCGTCGGTGTCGCTCTGACCATCGGGTTCGGCTTTGCCGTTGCGCGCTTGTTTGGCTTTGGCTACCGCTTTGCCCTGCTTTCGTCGGGCGCTGTGGCGATCTGCGGCGCGTCGGCCGCCATGGCCATCGCGGCGATCCTGCCCAGGGATGCGCGCTCGGAGGAACGCTTGATCTTCACCGTTGTCAGCGTCACCGTGCTGTCGACCGTCGCAATGATCATCTATCCCGTAATCAGCGGTGCGCTCGGGTTTGACAGCAGGACAAGCGGCATCTTTATCGGCGCGACGGTGCATGATGTCGCGCAGGTGGTCGGCGCGGGCTATTCGGTCTCCGAGCAATCCGGCGATGTCGCAACCCTGGTCAAGCTGCTGCGCGTGGTCATGCTGGCACCGGTCGTCTTAATCGCGACCCTGGCCATCCGTGTGCTCGTGCGCAGCGATCGCGCGCCGGGCGCCAGGCCGCCCCTGGTGCCGGCTTTCGTACTGGGGTTTCTCGTCCTCGCGGCCCTGCGCGCCAGCGGGCTGCTGCCAGAGATCATGATCGCCCTCGGCGCGGAAATCTCACGCTGGCTATTGCTGATCGCCATCGCCTCGGTAGGACTCAAGACGGTCCCGCAGGACATTCTCGGGGTCGGTCTGGCGGCTGTCGGATTGTTGGTTGCAGAGACGGTTTTCATCGCCGTGTTCGTTCTTGCCGTTCTGTCCACCTTCGGGGTTGGCGCCCCGACCTAACCGCATACCGTTACGCGGATCGGCGACTGGGTGTCTTGGGGCGGCATGGGGGGTCGACCGGCCGTTTGTCCAAGAACCGCCATCGAAGGCTTGGAAAAGAACGCCCGAAAGGTTTAGGCTTTGTGCCATCGGCTCTTTCGAACCGGCTTTTCGTATTGGCGCATGCGCGGGATGGGGGCTTTGGAGACTGGCGGCACAACGCATCAACTGCAACGGTACGCACAGCGCTATCCGCTCGATGCGTTCCAGGCCGACCTCGTCGATATCTGCGGCTCGTTCGATGTCCGCGGCAAGACCGCGCGACAAGACAGCCTTGCCGGGCATCTTTCCGTCGCGCATTTCGGGGGGCTCGATGTGGCGCATGTCGGGCTGGATGCCGAGGAGGTGACCCGCAAGAGCCGGAACATCAGACGCGATCCCGGCAATCATTTCTTCTTGATCATCCAGCAGCAGGGCCGCGCGCAGCTCATTCAGAACGATGTGTCAAGCTGGGCCGAGCCAGGCGACATGTTCGTTGTGGATTCGACAAAGGAAAGCTCATTTCGCTACCAGAGCCGCTATTCGCTCCAGCTTTCGGTGCATTTGCCGCGCGAGGAGGCGTGCCATCGGTTCGGTCGCCGCATTTATGGCGGCCTTGCCATCGATGGCGGCGACCCGTTGGCGCTTGCGATGAAGGCCGTCCTTGCCAAGCTCATTGCGAGCACCGAGCCGGGTGCCCAAACCCACACGGTCGAGGCTTTTTTCAGCGTTTTCGGGGCGCTCCTGACCGAGCGAGCGCTGGGCAATGGCCGCAGCGTGAACCCCGACCGGCAGCTGGTCCAGACCGCCTTGGCGCTGATTGCCGAGCATTATCAGGAGCCGGGTTTCACCAGCCTGGCGCTTGCCGCGCGTGTCGGGGTGCCGCTGCGCCGGCTTCAGCGCGCCTTTAAGATCATCGGCGAGACGCCCCATGACCGGCTCCAGCGCTACCGGGTCGAGGCGGTGCATCTGTCTTTGCAGGCCGCAGCGCAAGGGGACAATCCGGTGACGATCACCCGCCTCGCCTACGCTGCCGGCTTTAGCGAGCTGTCGACCTTTTACCGCCTTTATCGAAAGCATTACGGCTGCGCCCCTGGGCAGAATCGCCCGGCGCTGCTCCCTGACGCCTCTTGCAAGGCATTTTGACGCCTGACGCGAAGACGCGCCGGCGCACATTCCCCATGCTTGATGCAGAACCCGGGAATCGGGTCAAAGCGAACTTCGGAGGAATCCCAATGTCGGCCAGTATCACCATGACCATAGGCGGCGCGTCCCATGCGACGGAGGCAAGCTTTGCCGTCGCCAATCCCGCAACGGGCGGGATCGTCGGGCATGCCCCGAATGCGACGCTGGACGATCTTGATGCGGCGGTCGCGGCGGCGGAGACGGCCTTTACGACATGGTCTGAGACTTCGGATGAAGAGCGGGCATCCGCGCTTGGCGCGATTGCCGAGAAGCTGGGCGCCCATTCCGAGGAGATCGCGGCGCTGATCACCCAAGAGCAGGGCAAACCGCTCAACGGTGTCGGGTCGCGCTTCGAGATGGGCGGTGTGGGGGCCTGGACCGGCTATACCGCCTCGCTGTCGCTGCCCATGAAGGTGCTGCAGGACAACAATGAGGGCCGGGTCGAGATGTATCGAAAGCCCTTGGGCGTCGTCGGCTCGATAACGCCTTGGAACTGGCCGGTGCTGATCGCAACCTGGCATCTAATGCCGGCGATCCGCACAGGAAACACGGCCGTGATCAAACCCTCGCCCTACACGCCTCTTTCGACCTTGCGCATGGTCGCGCTGATGAACGAGGTGTTGCCGGCCGGCGTGGTCAATGTCGTAACCTCCGACGATCAGACCGCGAATATCGGCGCTGCGATGGCATCCCATCCCGGCATCCGCAAGATCGTCTTTACCGGCTCCTGCGCGACCGGTTCGAAGGTGATGATGAGTGCGGCCGAGACCATGAAGCGCTTGACCCTCGAGATGGGCGGCAATGATGCGGGGATCGTCCTGCCAGATGTCGATCCCGAAGCGATTGCCGAGGGGCTGTTCTGGGGCGGCTTTATCAATATGGGCCAGACCTGCGCGGCGATGAAGCGGCTCTATGTGCATGAGGATGTCTATGAGCGGGTGTGCGACGCGCTTGTGAACTACACCAAGGCCATCCCGATGGGCGATGGGATGGATGAGAGCTCGATCATGGGTCCGGTGGCCAATCAGATGCAATTCGACAAGCTCAAGCGCCTGGTCGACGATGCCAAGATGAAGGGGCGGGTTTTGCTGGGCGGCGAGCCCGGCGACGGGCTGTTCTTTCCGCCGACGATCATTGCGGATCTCAACAATGGCGATCCGCTGGTCGATGAGGAACAGTTCGGGCCTGCGCTGCCGGTCATTAAATACAGCGATCTCGACGAGGTCATCGCGCGCGCCAATGACAGCGAGAACGGGCTGGGCGGGTCGGTCTGGTCCAAGGACATCGAAAAGGCCAAATCGGTGGCAAAGCGTATGGAGTGCGGATCGGTCTGGATCAATCGCCATGGCGCGATCCAACCGAATGCACCCTTTGGAGGTGTGAAGAAATCCGGCCTCGGTGTCGAGTTCGGCGAAGAGGGCTTGCAGGAGTACACGGACATCCAGGTGGTTTTCAGCTAACCGCACGGGAACGCGCGCAAGGGTCAGCGCCGCTTTCCTGGTGCCCCGTCCAGCGGAGGCGTCCCATGGAGGACTCGCAGAACCCTAAGACGTATCGACCGAACCGGGCTCGGCCCTGCAGCCGAGATGCGGCGCGCCAGCATCTGGCCCTGATCCAGCTGCTGCGCTGGGCGGCGCGGGAGGCGCGCGATGTCGACTGCCAGCGCTCGGCTGCGCATCTGGATCGGGCGCTTGCATTGCTCGCCGCCCCCACCGTCGCGCGGCCCGTGGCGGCGCCTGTGACGCCGCCCGCGGCGCCTCCTTTGGCACCCCCGTTGGCCTCCCCTGTTGCGCGGCCCGCGGCATTGCCCACCGCAGCGCCGCCGCCACCCATAGCAGCGCCTGCGGGGGCTGCAATGATCCCCCCCGCGGGATCCGCCATGGCGCCGACTGCGTCAAACGCCAATTCGCCGCCCGGCCGCCCGGTCTGAGCCAGACAATCCACTGGCCCGGCGACAAGGGCCAGACCAATCCAGTTCAGGGAGGAAAAAACATGTCCGACAAACTCAACCGCAGGGACTTCCTGCGCCGAAGCGGTGCGGCATCCGGCGTGCTGATGGTCGCGCCCGGCCTCTACGGCGCATCCGTCAACACCGCCGAAGCGCAGACCGGCAGCTTCGACTACATCATTGTGGGCGCGGGTTCGGCCGGTTGCGTGCTGGCCAACCGCCTCACGGAAGAGGCCGATGCCTCGGTCCTGGTGATCGAGGCGGGCGGGCCGGAGCTTGGCGTGGAGGCGATCTCGACGCCGCTGCGGCTTCTGGAGCTTTGGAACACCGAGTTTGACTACGCCTACTTCACCGCGCCGCAAAAGCACTGCAACGGGCGCCGGATCCACTGGCCGCGCGGTCGCGTGGTGGGCGGTTCGAGCAGCCTCAACGGCATGCTCTATGTGCGTGGCCATGCAAGCGACTACGACAACTGGGCCTATCAGGGCAATCCCGGATGGGACTACGCAAGCGTGCTGCCCTATTTCAAGAAGTCCGAGGATTTCGAGGGCGGCGAGAACGCCTATCACGGCGTCGGCGGTCCGTTGCATGTGACCATCGATTACGAGCGTCACCCGACGACGCAACGCATCGTCGAAGCCTGCTTGCAGGCCGGCTACCCCTTTAACGAAGACTATAACGGTGCTGACAGCGAAGGCGTGAACTTCGCACAGATGAACACGAAAGACGGGCTGCGCCACTCCGGGGCCGTGGCCTTTTTGCGCCCGGCATTGGAGCGGCCCAATCTCAGCCTGCTGACCAATGCCCGGGTGCAGCGGCTGGAAATGGAGGGCATGCGCGCCACGGGTGTGTCTTACCTGCAGGATGGCGAGGAACGCCGCGTCACCGCAACGCGCGAGGTAATCCTGTCGGGCGGCACGATCGAAAGCCCCAAAATCCTGATGCTGTCGGGGATCGGCGAGCGTGCCCAGCTTGAGGCGCATGGGATCACGGTGATCCACGATCTTCCAGGGGTCGGCAAGAACCTCCACGACCATTCGCTGGCGCCGGTCATCTTTGAAGGCGATGTTCCCCCGCCCAGCAACCCCGCCGTCATCCCGCTGCATGCCCAGGCTTTCATGCGCTCGGATCCGCGCCTGCCGGCACCCGACATGCAGCCGCTTTTCTTTCATGTGCCGCTCTACACCGCCGATACGCAAGAGCCGGTCACCCCGTCGGCCTACACGCTATGCGCGGGCGGCGTCAGCCCAACCAGCCGGGGCGCGCTGCGCCTGACCGGACCGAGCCCGGAGGATCCGCTTGAGCTCGACCCGAACCTCCTGGAGACCGCGTATGACGTGCGCACCATTGTGGAGAACATCAAGATGATGCGCGAGATCGCCAAACAGCCGGCACTGGCCGAGATCACCACCCGTGAGATCTATCCCGGGCCGGATGTGCAGTCCGACGAGGCGCTTGCCGATTACGCGCGAAACTCCTTGCAATCCTATCATCACCAGGTCGGTACCTGCAAAATGGGCAATGACGAGTGGGCGGTCGTGGATCATGAACTGCGCGTCCACGGCGTCGCGGGTCTCCGGGTGGTCGATGCTTCGATCATGCCCGTCGTGCCGACCGGGAACACGAATGCGCCGACCTATATGGTCGCCGAAAAAGGGGCCGATATGATACGTGCGGCCCGCGCCTGAACGAAGCTCCGGCGATGGCCCCGCTTATGGTCGCGCCATGGGATCGCGCAAAGGACCGTTCGTGGGGTCGTGCCAGGGGTCAGAGCTAGGGTCAGGGCTGGGGTTCTCTCGGGCTCAAATGAAAGACCGCGGCGGCAACGGTGACGCTCGCCTCGGCCCATGGCGGTCAGGGTTTGGGATGGGGAAAAGCCCCACCCGCCCCCGTCCGCTGCCCCCGTCCGCCGCCCCCGTCTGCCATCCCCGTCCGCTGCCCTTGCGCGGCGCCGCAGCGCATCTTGTCGCGCCGCTGGCGGCCCGTGCAGCCGGGGATGCACTATGTGGAAGGCGTGCCGAACAGAACCATCGAGCCAGCAGATCCTTTTCCGGTTGGGTCGCTCGTTCGACCGCCGCGTCTTTCCGGATACCGGACGCCGGGTGCCGCCGCCGTTGGTTTTAGAACGGGACCCAGTCCCCAATTGCGCGGCTTGCACGGGCCAGTCTTTGATTCCTTACCCTTGGGGTAGATATAGGGGTCAGAGATGGGCAAGCCGCATCTTGTTGAGCTTCGAGAACGGGCCGTCGCGCTTTTGGAACAGGGAAAGACGCACAGGGAGACGGCCCGGCGTTTGTGCGTTTCGATCAAGTTCGTCAACGACATGGTGCGGTTCAAGCGCGAGACCGGAGGCTTGGAACCGAAGCCACAAGGCAATCGCGGACGCGGCACACGG